>NZ_DAIRVK010000004.1:0-282893 GCF_036802865.1 Sulfurospirillum sp.
TATCTTATCGCCTTATTTACTTCAACCAAATCGGTTTCTTTTATTCTCTCTTATTGCATATTGTTAGAGAATATATCACTTATTTTTATTATAAATATTATTTAAATTTTTAAGTCGGATTTATTCAATTATTTTTTAGTCTCTTTGCGTTAGTATATTTATACAAACTTAACTAAAAGGATCAAGAATGAGAAAAGTTATAGGTTTAATTGCTACTGCATTCTTTGTACTTGGACTTATGGGTACAAATGCTCTTGCCGATGCTGCAAAGGGGCAAAAATACTATCTTAAGTATATGAAGAATGATTCTGGTATGAATGGTGCGAAATTCGCGGCACAGCACACGCAAGCAGAGTGGAAAGCTCTCTTTGATGGCAAAGCTGAGAAATTTATTGCAGAATACGCAGGAAAGTACCCAGCGTTAGATGGTTTCCTAAAAGGCGATAAATTTGAGAAGTTTATGCCAGATATTAAAGATTTCTGCATTGAGTTTGCAAGTGACAGTGGCAACGTTCCATCCTGCTAAATCCCCTCTAAAATAGATTTAGACTTTTCAGATAAAGTTAGTTTTATCTGAAAAGTTTTTATAAAAGTTAAATTAAAATTACTCACTATAGCCCTTATCTTCAGTTTAAAGCCTTTAGAATTTAGATTATCAAATAAAAGTAAAAATAAATTTTACTTATTTATTCTAAAAAACTCTTTTTTAAATTAAAATTTATTTTACTTTTGTTATGATGACTCCATATCTAAAATTTGAAAAGGAGAAATGATGAAAAAAGTCTTAGGTTTACTTGTTTCAGCTTTCTTGTTAGTGGGCATGATGAGCACATCTGCTTTTGCAGATGCGGCAAAAGGACAAAAGTACTATCTTAAATATATGAAAGATGGTTCAGGTATGAATGGTGCGAAATTCGCGGCACAACACACTCAAGCAGAGTGGAAAGCTCTTTTTGATGGTAAAGCAGAGAAATTTGTCGCTGAGTACACTAAGAAGTATCCAGGCTTAGATGGATTTTTAAAAGGCGATAAATTTGAGAAGTTTATGCCAGATATTAAAGATTTCTGTATTGAGTTTGCAAGCGATAGCGGCAACGTTCCGTCTTGCTAGTAGTGTCAAATAATTCTTACTATATAAAGGTAAAAAAAAGATGAAGAAAATCATCGCTCCACTGCTCCTTGGAGCAGCACTATCCTCAGCATTTGCTGCGGATGATTCACTTAAGCAAGAAATAGAGGCGCTTAAAGCTCAAATGGCAGAGCTAAAAAGTGCTCAATCAAAACTCAATGTGGATGCACTAAGAGCTCAAGTTTCTGAGATCAAGGCACATGATGCTGGGGATAATGTTAAATTTAATGTTGATTTTAGAACATCGTATGATGTCGTTGATTATAAAATGCAAACGCCAACAGGTGCAAAAACAAGTACAGATAATGGTATTTGGACGAATAAGCTTATCTTGGGAATGGGCGCACAACCTGCAGATAATTTAGTCTTTAAAGGTGCACTTGGGGCATATACTACGTTTGGCAACAATAGTTCAAGTGAGCAAAATGGATTTCAAGGGATGGATTGGTATGGTACTCAATCTCCTGGTGATTCAACTATTAAGCTAAGAGAAGCGTATTTTCTCTACACTGGTGATATGGGCGATGTCCATTACAGCGCATCATTTGGTCGTCGACCATCTGTTGATGGCTTCTTAACCAATTTAAGAGCTGGCAACGCTGATCCAGCTTCACCAATTGGTCATAACATCAATATGGAATTTGATGGCGCTAGCTTTAAATTTGATATTGATAAAATTACTGGTATTTCAGGTATGTATTTGAAACTCTGTTTAGGTAGAGGTAACTCTAGTGCAGATGCAAGATTCCCTGAATTTACTGGTTATAACGGTACAAATTTTGGCATGGCTAATGCAACAGCTGCTCATACACCATATTCGACTAATGGAGTTGATGCTCCAAATATGGACTTAGCAGGGCTTATTTTCCAAATTTATGATGATGGTCAGTATAAAGTAATGTCAAATTACTTTAAAGGGTGGAATATGATGGGGGCGAATTTTACAAGATTAAGTAATAATGGAACTCCTGCAAATCCAATGGATGATACTTATAATGTAGGCTTAACAGATGTAGGTGACTTGACAGGGGGTGCATTATCTTTCCAAGTGAATGGTATTGGAAATGGTATTAGTGACTTCTTAGATGATACTATTTTCTTTGCTTCTTATGCATTTAGTAAAACAGACCCAAAAGGTGTTCATAATATACTTAATCCATACTCTTCAACAGGAACAACTGCAACAACAGAGATGCTAGGGTCTGCTGATAAAGAGACAGGTTATTCTATCTATACGGGTATTCAAGTTCCTGGTATTATGAAAGATCAAAGATTAGGTCTTGAATACAATCATGGTAGTAAATACTGGAGAAGCTTTACTTATGGTGAAGATACGCTCATTGGCTCAAAACTTGCAGCACGTGGCGATGCATATGAAGTCTATTATACACTTCCACTTGTAGGAAAAAATCTTACAGCTCAACTTAGTTATATCTATATAGATTATGACTATACTGGTAGTGATATGTTCTTTGGTTCCACAGGAACACCGATGGACAAAGCACAAGCTGCTAAAAATGGAGCAACATTTATTGAATCAGCTTCAAATATTCGCGCTTCTTTAAGATACAGATACTAATCTCTATATAATCTTCTTTGAGAGGTCATATGACCTCTCATTTCAATACTAATTTATTACCCTTTCATTCAAAGCCACTAAACAGTAAAAATATGTTAGTCTTATTGTAAGATCGAATCAAGGAGTGGGCATGCGATATATCATGATAGCCTTAGCGGTGCTTATTTTTGCAGGATGTTCTAAAGTAAGCAAAGAAAATTATGACAAAATTCAAGTGGGCATGAGCTACACTCAAGTGAGCGATATTTTGGGAAAAGCAACTAAATGTGACTCTTTGGCAGGGATGAGTGATTGTACATGGGGTGATGAAAAGCATTACATCAAAGTCAAATTGGTTGCTGATAAAGTTATGTTTATGCATTCGCAAGGTGTTGAGTAATTAACAAAGGATTAACATAATGCATCTATAATTCCATTCGAAAATGAAGGAGTTATCGATGAATGTTATCCCTAGAAATATATTAAGTGCTTTGTTGACCGTTATGTTTGCAGTTGTTTCCATTACGGGAGTAATGATGTTTTTTAAAATTCGTATACTTTCCAGCGAGGCACTTCACATTTGGTTAGGTTTTGCTTTTGTAGCGATTTCTTGTTTACACTTGTTTAAAAATTGGAGTGGTTTTATATCGTATTTTAAAAAACGCTCAACCCTATGTGCAATCTTTTTGGGATTCTTGGTTATTTTAGCGTTTGTGCTTCCTCCATTGGTGAGTCCTCAAGAAAAAGGCGTTAATCCAAAAGGTAAAATTATTGGAACAATGATGAGCGCGCCACTTTCTAAAGTTGCAGCGTTTGTGGATTTAGATGAAGAGTTGATGGTGAAAGCATTAGCAGATCATCAGATACTAGCATCAAGTAAACAATCTGTAATAGAGATTGCAAAAGCTAATGGTAAAACCAATGATGATATTTTAAATCTTGTTTTTACTGCATCAAAAGTTCAGTAGTTTAAGCTTCTACATGTAAGGTTTTATCCTTACATGTAAACAAAAAAAGTTTATTTATCCTCTTTTTTCATTGCCTCTTTAGCTCCTTTGACAGCGCCATCCATCATATGTTTTGCGACTTCCCATGCACGAAACCCTAATTTTTTCGCCTCTTGTGCAACCTGTTTGGCTGTTTCACTTTCAAATTCAAATTGTTTAAAAGATTCTACTTTCGCAGAAGCTTTTTTCTCAAGTTCATTGACATCTTTTTTAAGAGACTCAAACTTTTTCTCTGCTTTGTCTTTAAATGTTTTTTCAAAAACAGAAGCATCTGCTTTGAGCTGTTCAATACGCTCACTGATAACTTCTTTAGCATCATTTGCTGCACGTTTAATTTTAGCAGTTGAGCTATTCATCTCTTTAGTCATTTCTTTTATAAGGCTAGAAGAGATACCTTCGCTTTGTGATGCAAGTGCTTCCAGCAGAAGAATAAACTGCTCATCCATACGTAAAAGTTCTTTGCGAAGCTCAGAAAGATCAGTTTCCAAAAGACCTTCCATTGCTTCGGTTGGAGCATATTTGAGATCATTTTTGAATTTATCAATTGCTTTGGTAATACCCTCACGCACGCCGTTAATTGAGCCATCAAGGATTTCTTTAGCATGTCCTAAGTCTTCATCGGCAATATCGATACTCGCTCCGATGATAGTCCCAGAGATGTCAATAATGCGTTGTTTGGTTAGATCGCCTTCGGATATTGTTTGAAAACTAAGATTTTTTGAAATCTCATGAACTGTATCAGCAATGTCAGTTCCATTCTCAAGGGTTGTAAGAAGGGCCTCTTGTGTTGTTTCTTTTAGAATCCCTAGCATCTCAATACCACGTAGTTTCGCATCGTGTAATGCTGTTAAGGCACTATCTTTCGTTTCTGGTTGCAGATGTGAAATATGTGCTTCTAAAACACTAAATGCTTCTGAAATCGTAGCTCGAATCTGTTGTTTTTGTGTAAAAATACTTTTTTCGAGTTGCTCTTTTTCGTAGACAGTTTTATATAAAAATGCCTCTTTATCATGGCTAGTTGCTTTTAAAAGACCATCGATTACAGCACTAATGGCACGAGGAGATTTTAGTCCTTCATCATGAAGTGCTTTGCAGTAAAGTTCAAAAAGCTCACCAATGCGGTTATGAATGTTGGTATCGTCTTTGAGACGTTGAACTTTTTTACGAGAGAGCTCAAATGTGAGTTCACTGATCAATTTGATAAGCTCAGGATTTCCCTTGTTCTCTTTAAGTGTGGCTAAAAAAATAGTGTATGTTGATTCCATGTTGACCTCTTTTACAGTACGAATTTTATATGTTGGTGTGCTTTAAGCATATGAAAAAGCATTTTGCGATCGTCGGCATTATGAACAAGGACGCGTAGCGTGTAGCTTATATAGTTACCTTTAGCACTATTTTGTGATTTGCGTATCTCGTGAATGCGCTCTTCTAATATCTCTTCAACAAGTGTTGTAACATTATGCTCGCTACTTAAAACGAGTTTGTATTCCCAATGGCAAGGATAATCAAGCAGTAGTTCTGGTGTAGTTTCCACTTTTCCCTCCACTTTTTGACTCTAGACGAATATCACTGATGACCATTGATTTATCGATGGCTTTTGACATATCGTAAATGGTTAAAAGCCCAATACTAACACCCGTAAGGGCTTCCATTTCTACACCTGTTTGACCTTTGAGTTTAGCGGTAACAGTTAGTTTAAATCCTGGAAGCTCTGGAAGCTCTTCAACGTCACAGTTGACAGAAGTCAGCATCAAAGGGTGACACATAGGAATAAGATCACTCGTGCGCTTGGTTCCTAAAATAGCTGCAATAACCGCGGTTTGAAGTACAGGACCTTTTTTGGTTTGCTGTGAAATAATCATGTCAAATGCTACCGAACTCATCGTGATAATACCGCTTGCTACGGCAACTCTAAAACTCTCTGCTTTGTCACTGACATCAACCATTTTTGGTCGATCTTTTTCATCTAAATGGGTTAGTTTCATCCGCCCCTCTTTATTTTTGTAATTATTATAACACCATTTCTCTTAAGAGAGTGCGTGATAAGAGTGTGTCATTTTTTCTCATTGTTCTGAAAAACAGGTGCCTCTCTGACTAGAAATCTTGATTTTATGCTACAATGATTTTGTAAAGTCATTCAGTGTTATCTTAGGTTAACGTAGGTTACGGGCAAAAGGGTAACGTGGATGATCCAAAAATGAGGAGTACGGTAAATGAATATTTACGTGGGCAATGTAAAGTATGAGATGACGGGAGATCAGCTTCAAGAGATGTTCTCAGCGTATGGTGAAGTATCAAGTGCAAGAATCATCAGTGATAGAGAGACTGGAAGATCAAAAGGTTTCGGTTTTGTTGAAATGCCAAATGATTCAGAAGCAAAAGCTGCAATTGACGCAACAAATGAAAAAGAGATCGGTGGAAGAACTTTAAAAGTTAATGAAGCTAGACCTCGTGAAGAACGCCCAAGAAGATCTCCAAGAGATTTCAACTAAGACGTTACATGCAAAGGAACTCCACACAGCAAGTGTGAAGTTCCTTTCCTCTTTTTAGCGTGAAAGCGCAAATCCTATACCAATACGATCCGTTCGTTTATCGTAATCGATAAGACTCTCTGCATATCCACTGTAAAGTTGAATATATCCAAATAAATTTTGCTCCCAAAGTGGGAATGTCCAATCAAACTGTACAGCACCACGATTGTCTTCTCTTTGAAGATTATTTTTGATTAAAAATTTAAAGGTCTGTTTTTTCCACGGATAAATAAGCTCCAAATCTGCTGATCCAAGGTAATCATCGATGTTTGGATTATCATCTGTTGCAGCATTTTCAGGAATACGGTACCAAACACGTGGAGCAATAACGAACCCACCCGCTTGGAGATACGTTTTAGCATAGATTCTATTCCATGAGCGTGATTTATCACCACCTTGTCCATTGGACTCATGTAAAATACCGAATTGATAAGCTTTGATAAAACTGTCTTTCTCAAAGTGAGGCATAATGACAAAAAGCTCTGGTTGATAGTTGCTTTCACGAAATGGCGCTGAATCTGCCGCAGTTTGCCACCATGATGTTTGGGTATACGCTGCTACAATGCTCTCATGTAGTCCAAAGAAGTTATCAACAATACTTTTTTGGAAACTGACTTGAAACTTTGTCTCTTGATGTTCTCGATTTGCATGATTGACATTGTCATAAGTGTAGGGTAAAAGATAGTTCATCTTGTACGGAGCGATATCAAACGTTTTTGTCACCATTTGTTGAACTGAATTTTTGGTCTCTTCGTCATCATTGTACGGTTCTAAGAAAGCGCTATACACAGCTTCTGTTCGTTCTGTTTTTTGCAGTTGTTGTGCAATGCTGTTTTCTAGGGCTTTATTTTGCTGGATAGTTTTAGGCTCAAAATTTAAAATTGCAGCTTGCTTGTACCAGAGTAACGAGCGCTCATTGTCATTTTGGGATTCATATTGTTTTGCCAGTTCGTATGCTGCTTTAGCATCTCCATGCTTTGCTTGTTCCTCAAGAATAGTCACGTCACTTGCCAAAAGTAGCCAAGGGATTTGTGCTAAAATAGCACTTATAAGTAATTTTTTCACTCTTTGCCTTTCAAAAGATGCAATTATAACGAAATCTTGATGGATAAAAAAATGAATCATGTACAAAAAGGTAACATTGCTGGTGTTCTTGCCATTTTACTTTGGTCAACTTTAGCTCTTTTTACAGTGGTTACTTCCAAAATACCACCTTTCCAGTTGATATTTATGGCCTTTAGTGTGGCTTTTATGATCGGGCTTACACTGTGGATAAAAGAGGGATCGGGGATCATGGTTCATCTACGATTACCATGGCGCGCTTGGATGATAGGCATTTACGGTCTTTTTGGGTACCATTTTTTCTATTTTTTGGCGCTGAAAAGTGCACCTCCTTTGGAAGCGAATTTGATTAACTATCTTTGGCCTTTGCTCATAGTCCTTTTTAGTGCCTTTTTGCCGAGTGAAAAATTACGATGGTTTCACATCTTAGGCGTATTGCTAGGCTTTTCTGGAGCTTTGGTTTTGTTGGGTTTTGGTAAAGGGATTGCATTTTCTTCTCAGTATGCATTTGGGTATTTTTACGCATTAGTATGCGCTTTTATTTGGAGCAGTTACTCGGTACTTTCACGCTATTTTGGCGCAATTCCGACATTGAGTGTAGGGGGCTTTTGTGGTGCTAGTGCACTGCTTTCCCTTGGTGCTCACATGGTATTTGAGCAGACGTATATACCAAATGCCATGGAGCTTCTAGCGGCTCTTGGATTGGGGCTTGGTCCTGTGGGGGTTGCGTTTTTTGTGTGGGATTATGGCATGAAGCAAGGTGACATCAAGTTTATTGGTTCATTCTCTTACATTACACCTCTTCTTTCAACTTTTATGCTCGTTCTCTTTGGACGATCAGCGCCCAATAGCACAATTTGGATTGCTTGTGCGTTGATCGTTTTAGGGTCAATCATTTCATCTTTACCTTTTTTTAAAGGGTTAGTGACGAAGCTTAGTATTCGTAATCGACCACTTTAGAGACAGCATTTAGGGACTTAATAAAATTAACAACTTCAACGTGAATAGGATGTGTTGCATAGGTTTGTAAGTCCTCTTTTGTTTCAAAGTCGCTCACAAGCGCTACATCAAACGCGCGCTCTTCGGCACAAAAGTTGATACCTACTTCAAGGTGTTTTACAAAATCCAATTTACCTTGCATACTCATAATACGATCTTTTACTGCTTGTTTATTTGCCTCAGAATTGTCCGGTAGTTTGAAAAATACAATATGCTTAACCATCGTTTCTCCTTAATTTTTGCTCTATTATAGCGCATCTTTATGGCAAAAAGATGATGGGATAGAGAGTGACATTTAACACTAATTTAACACTTTGGGAATAAACTCAAAAATATTTTCTAAAGAGGAGTAAGGTATGCAAAAAGGTCTATTGGCACTATTTTGCGCAATCATCTTGGCGTTTGGATTGCATGCAGAAGAGTTTAATAAGATGGCAACGGGCGAGCCAGAGTTGATTCAAAAAGGCGATGAAAAGGCGTATTGTCCTATTTGCGGCATGAGTTTAAAGCAGTTTTATAAAACATCACACGGTGTTATTTTAAAAGATGGCACGATGAAACAGTATTGTTCTATCAGATGCCTTGCATCAGATTATCTTTCCATTGAATCAAGCATCTCAAAAATAATGGTTACAGATGTAAAGAGTGAAAAACTCATTGATGTTAAAAGTGCGTTTTATGTTGTTGGATCAAAAGTTCCTGGAACGATGAGTATGGTCAGTAAGCTGGCATTTGCTAATGAAGCTGACGCCAAAGCCTTTGCTGCGGAAAATGGTGGTGATGTTATGGGCTTTGATGCCGCATTTGCAAAAGCAAAAGCTTCTTTGGCGGATGATGTGGATGAGTTTACTAAGAAAAAGCAAAAGGGTATGTACCCTATGGGTGAAAAGATTTACAATGCAAAATGCCAAAAAGAGAAGATTCATTTGCATGATTTTAACACCATTGCCGAACTCAAAGTAAGCGTGAAAAAAACGCAAGTATGTGGCGAAGTGAATGAGCAAGAGCTTCAAGCGGTTGGACTTTATTTGTGGGAGATTGTACGCCTAGAAGCGCACGATCATGATCATAAAACAACCATTCATGTGGAAAAAGATGAGAAATGCCCTGTATGTGGTATGTTTGCTTATAAATATCCTAAATGGGCAACACGTATGAATTATGCTGAAAATGGTAAGCCTGTGAGCCATGCATTTGATGGTGTTAAAGATATGATGAAATTTTATCTAAACCCTTCTAAGTGGGGTAATTATACAAAACATAAAGATGCTGAGCTGACCATTTTAGTGAGTGACTACTATACAGGCGATGCAATGGATGGTAAAAAAGCATTTTATGTGGTAGGAAGTGATGTGATGGGGCCAATGGGAAAAGAGTTTGTTCCGTTTAAAACGTTTAAAAGTGCACAGACGTTTATGAAAGATCATAAAGGTCTACAAATCGTAGAGTTTTCTCAAATTGATGAAGCTCTTGTTTATGCACAAGATAAATAAATGATGAAAATAGCCTTGGATAAAATCATATTCAAGGCTATTGAACCTTGTTATAAAAGCTTTTGAGCTTTTTCGTATTCATCCGGATGGTTGAGGTTTAAAAATAGGGCATCATCGTCAAATGAAACATATTTAGTGCGGCTTTGGTCGAGGAGTAATCGAATTTTATGTTCATTGAAAGCGAGTTGTGTGCGAATTTTTTCTACCATAGTAGGTGCATAAATGGCACAAAGTTGATGCGAAGAGCACGGTGACGTTGCAATGATAGCATCGTCTCCTTCTTTAAAGTTTTGATAAAGTATGTCAAAGACTTCAGAGGTGACAAAAGGCGTATCGACACTGAGTATGCAGACGGGTGTTTTCAAATGCTCTAAGATCGAGAGCAGTGCTACCAGCGGCGAGTGTTCACTGTATGCGGAAGAGTCTTCAATAAAAAAGGCTTCGAAATCAAACTTCTCCTTACTTTTTGAACTAACATATATATTGGAAAAGTAAGGTTTGAGTCTGTGCAGTTGATATTCGCTCAGTGTTTTAAAATCGCCAAAAGGAAGCAACGCTTTGTCACTTCCCATACGCGAACTCTTTCCGCCAGCAACAATGACGAGAGGCAGCGGAATAAAAGGCATTAAAGTGTTCTTGGGTCAGTAATTTTACCCATGACAGCACTGGCTGCTGCTACGGCTGAGTTGGCAAGATAAATCTCGCTGGTGCGAGCTCCCATTCGTCCTACAAAGTTACGATTGGTCGTGGAAACACAACGCTCTCCGTCGCCTAAAATACCCATGTATCCGCCTAAACAAGCGCCACATGTTGGGTTACTAAAGACGGCACCTGCTTCAACAAAAATGTCCACCAAACCTTCTTTTTGTGCTTGCAATGAAATTTTTTGCGTTGCAGGGGTAATGATAAGACGTGTTTTGCGTGCGACTTTACGACCTTTGAGGATGCTTGCTGCAATGCGAAGATCTTCTAAACGACCGTTGGTACAACTGCCGATAAAGACTTGATCGATGCTCAAATCATCTTTGACAGCTTGCTTGATTGATTTGCCGTTAGATGGTAAAAATGGATAGGCAATTACCGGATCAAGATCCGCCACATCGATGTGAAGAACTTGTATATACGTGGCATCTTCATCTGAGTAAAAGAATTTTGGTTCGCGTGCAAGGTTTTTATCTTTTAAAAATGCTTTGGTTATATCATCTACCGCGACGATACCATTTTTTGCACCCGCTTCAATTGCCATATTGCAGAGTGAAAAACGATCATCCATGCTAAGGTAAGCAATGGTGTCGCCTGTGAATTCAAGCGTGCGGTATAACGCACCGTCCACACCTAAAATGCGAATAACTTCAAGGATGAGGTCTTTACCATAGACATGTTGTTTCGGTTTTCCGCTAAAGACCACCTTGATGGCTTCGGGGACTTTAAACCAGTTATCGCCTGTAATCATTGCAAAGGCAAGGTCAGTAGAGCCCATACCCGTTGCAAACGCACCAAGCGCTCCATGCGTACAGGTGTGTGAATCTGCTCCGATGATAACATCGCCCGGCACAACAAGCCCTTTTTCAGGTAACAGTGCGTGCTCAATACCCATGTCTTTTTCGTCGAAATAGTTTTTGAGATTATGTTTGTAAGCAAATTCACGGCTAATTTTTGCTTGGTTAGCACTGGCAATATCTTTGGCAGGGATGTAGTGATCCATAACAACGCTGAAACCATCTGGATTGGCAAGTTTTGTTGCACCACTTTGCTCAAATGCGCGAATCGAAATTGGTGTGGTAATATCGTTACCGATAACCATATCGATTTTACTTTTAATAATCTCGCCAGCATGAACGGCGTGACCGACATGGTCGCTAAAAATCTTTTCAGTGATGGTTTGTCCCATGGTATGCCTTTTGTTTACATGTAGAATATGCGTATTTTAGCAAAAAAAGGTTTAAGAAAAAAAAAGAGGGAAAAGAGCTACCGCAAAGGGCAACTCTTTGGATGTAGTTTTGGTGTTAGAATAACGGTTATTTCCCGCAGCCACAACCGCCGCCACCGCATGAGCCTGATTCATCATTTTTGGAAGTGTCAATGCTAAAAGGAAGGTATGCTGGACAGAAACGAAAAAGTGCTGTTGCTAAAAGCACAATACCAATAAGTCCGAACCAACTGTTAAAAATAACCCCCACAATAATAATGGCAATACCCGCAATAGCGCGAAGTGATTTGTCTGTTTTTCCTACATTGCATTTCATTGAAAACTCCTTATTTTGATTTTGGTTATTATAAAACAAAAAAGCTTTACATGTCAGTAACATACGTTACATAGGTGTTACAAAATTTCAATCTCTTTGCGATGTAGCTTCACGAAGTTCTGTTTTTCAAGGTCTTTGAGCACTCGACTGATCACCACACGTGATGTTCCAAGAGCTTCTGCGATCTCTTCATGGGTTGCTTGAACGATCTTTGAAGGGTGTGCGCGAAGCCACTCTAAAATGCGACTATCGAGTTTTTTAAATTTAATGTCCTGAATCAGCGTAGCAAGGGCATCGAGTTTAATTGTAAAAAGTGTAAACACATAATTGAGGTATGTGGGGGAACGGTGCATGAGATATTTGACGACCTCTTCATTGATAAGCCAGCCTTCCACATCGCTTAAACTTTGTGCTGTGCCAATGGCAGGCGTTTGAGAGAGAGTACTTGAAGTGTTGATAACGCATTGCTCGCCTTCTTTGAGCGCATACAGTGGAATTTTTTTATCGCTTTCGCCGTACATGTAAAGTTCTATCTCGCCTTTCCCGAGTAATAAAATATCTTTGCAAATGTCTTCTTGGTAAAAAAGGATTGTATTTTTAGGAATGGAAACGCGTTTGGCATGGTGTAAAAGATAGTCAAACTCCTCGCGGTTGAGCACT
Organism: Sulfurospirillum sp.; assembly: GCF_036802865.1. Lineage (NCBI taxonomy): Bacteria > Pseudomonadati > Campylobacterota > Epsilonproteobacteria > Campylobacterales > Sulfurospirillaceae > Sulfurospirillum > Sulfurospirillum sp. The sequence goes on from NZ_DAIRVK010000004.1 coordinate 12,686, forward strand.
TTTGCGAATTCAAAATCGTGTAAATCTAACATCCTTAAACCTTTACATGTAATAGTGGAAATTGTACTTAAAAAAGATGAAAATAAGAGAGGTCAATTTTTCTAAATAATAAAAATTACTATTGACAAATAATTATCATAATGTTATGATTTTGTTACATTTTAAGTTTAGACCAGATTTATTGGACTTCTTTCAACAGTATATTTTTGCAAGAAGAAAAAGCACCCAAGGTGCGCGAGCTTTCTGCCAAAGAAAACTCTCTGAAAACAACAAAAGGAAAACAAAATGGCAACACACTCAAAAACAATGACAACCACAGCGGGAAATCCAATCGCGGATAACCAAAATTCTTTAAGTGCCGGTTCACGTGGACCACTTTTAGTTCAAGATTATCAACTCCTTGAAAAACTAGCGCATCAAAATCGTGAGCGCATCCCTGAGCGTGTGGTTCATGCAAAAGGTTCTGCTGCCTTTGGAACGCTTACCATTACAGAGGATATTTCACGGTACACCAAAGCCAAAGTGCTTCAAAAAGGAGTCGTGACAGATCTCTTCTTACGCTTTTCAACCGTAGCGGGAGAGAGAGGAGCGGCAGATGCTGAGCGTGATGTAAGAGGCTTTGCAATTAAATTTTACACCGATGAGGGCAACTGGGACTTGGTGGGTAATAATACCCCTGTCTTTTTTATTCGCGATCCTCAAAAGTTTCCCGATTTTATTCACACCCAAAAGCGTCATCCCAAAACTAACCTAAGAAGCAATACAGCGGCATGGGATTTTTGGTCGCTTTCTCCTGAGAGTTTGCACCAAGTGACCATTTTAATGTCAGATCGTGGTCTTCCAAAAGATTACCGACATATTCACGGGTTTGGATCACACACGTACAGTCTTATCAATGCAGCAAATGAGCGTTTCTGGGTGAAATTTCACTTTAAATCAGAACAAGGAATTGAAAACTATACCAACGAAGAAGCGCAGGCCGTTGTCGCAAAATCACGTGAAAGTTCTCAAGAAGATCTTTTTAGTGCCATTGAGCGCAAAGAGTTTCCACGGTGGAAATTGAAGATTCAGATTATGACGCAAGCACAAGCTGAAACAGCTGCCTTTAACCCGTTTGATTTAACCAAAGTGTGGCCACATGGGGATTATCCATTGATCGATGTCGGTGTGATGGAGCTAAATCGTAATCCACAAAACTATTTTGCGGAGGTGGAACAAGCTTCATTTAGCCCTTCCAATGTGGTTTCTGGCATTAGTTTTTCACCCGATAAAATGCTTCAAGCCAGAGTCTTTTCCTATGCTGACGCGCACCGTTACCGTGTGGGAACGCACTATGAGATGTTGCCCATTAACCGCCCAAAAGTAGAGGTGAATACGTACCATGCCGATGGTTCTATGCGTTTAGATGTGCCTGATTTTGGCGATGCTTACTACGAGCCAAACAGTTTTGGAGGACCAAAAGAAGACAAAACGTATCTGGAGCCTGCATTTCCTGTGAATGGGGATGGCGATAGGTACGATCACCGTATGGGGAATGATGACTTTACCCAACCAAGAGCACTGTTTAGGCTGATGAGTGTCGATCAAAAAGCACAACTCTTTAGCAATATCGCCTCAGCAATGGAGGGCGTGCCACGAGAGATCATTGATCGCCAAATTGCCTTGTTTGATCACGTCGATCCAGTGTATGGTGCTGGTGTGCGCAACGCATTAGGAATTTAAGATGGAAACACTCAGTAAAGAAGAAGAGGCTCGCTACGGCGAGCTTCAGGAAATGGCGCTTGATTTTGCACGCCATGGTCAGAGTGCAATCTTGGCAACCATGCTCCAAAGTGGTTTACATGTAAACCTATCGGATGCAAAAGGCAACACACTTCTCATGTTAGCCGCGTACAATGGTGAACTTGATACGGTCAGGATGTTGCTCTCACAAGGTGCTTTAGTAGATCAACGAAACGATAGATACCAAACACCTCTAGGCGGAGCTGCTTTTAAAGGGTATCTTGAGATTTGCAAAGCTTTAGTGGAAGCAGGTGCAAAGGTGGATGCAGACAATGGTGGGGGACGAACTCCCATCATGTTTGCAGCGCTCTTTGGGCGTGTCAGCGTTGTGGAGTATTTGCAACGTGTGAGTTTAGATGCACGTCATCAAACACTACTAGGATTTTCATTGAACCGCATCGCCAAAATGGTTTTTTATGTTAAAATTCTTCTGACCGGAAAGCCTCAAAAAAAACTACTTTCCGCTACTTAAGGATTATAACCATGCAATTTTTTACACACTGGAGCATACGCCAAAAGCTCATAGGTGGTTTCGGTTTGGTTGTGGGTCTCATGTTTATTGTAACGGCTATTGGGATTCAAAAAGTTAATTTTATCGATGATACGCTGTATGAAATTACCGATGTTAATTCCCTTAAACAGCGCTATGCCATCAATTTTAGAGGCAGTGTGCATGATCGTGCGATTGCACTGCGTGATGTGGTGCTTTTGGATGATAAGAGTGCACAAGAGAGTGTTTTAAGCGACATAAAACGCTTAGAGCGTTTTTACGAAGAGTCTGCTAAACCTCTGGATGCTATCTTTGCAAAAGGGGAAGGCATTGAAGAGAAAGAGCGTGTTATTTTAGAAAAAATCAAAACGATTGAGCGTAAAACGATGCCGCTGATTGCTGAGGTGATCGCACTGAAACAACAAGGCAAACAAGAAGCAGCCAATAAGCTTCTTTTAGAGCAAGCCAGTCCTGCGTTTAAAGCGTGGTTGGGCGCTATTAATGAATTTATTGACTATGAAGAGGCAAAAAATCAAGTAGCAACGCCCAAAGCCAGAGATGTTGCGGGAAGTTTTGCACAGTTGATGATCGTCTTGCTTCTTATTGCTTTTGCGCTAGCAGGTATTATTGGGTGGAGCATTTCAAAAAATCTTTCCACTGCATTAGGTGCAGAACCTAAAGAAGTTTCAGAAATTGCCAATCATATTGCCAATGGCGATTTGATGCTTGATTTACGCGCTCAAAATGAAGAGAGCATCTTAGGCGCAGTGCTTAAAATGCAAGCCAATCTTAAAGCCATCGTTTTACACATCATTGATTCTTCCAATGTCTTAGCTCAAAAAGCAGAACATGTGCTCAATGCTTCTGAAAATTCGAAAGGGCTTGCCTCTGCACAAGAACAAACGTCACTCTCTTTGGCACGAGACATTGCTACGATCAGTGCGAAAATCGATGAAATAGCACTTATTTCAGAACAAGCAGAGTCAAATTCGAGTAAAAGTGCGGAACTCTCTGAAAAAGGGCGTGATGTTGTCAATCAAACTGCAACACAAATGGAAACAGTAACACGCAATGTCAGGGCTTCAGCTTCGCATATTGAGACGCTCAATCAGCATTCGCAAAGCATTGGTGGCAGTGCGGCTTTGATTAAAGAGATTACCGATCAGACCAATCTTTTAGCTCTTAATGCCGCCATTGAAGCAGCACGGGCAGGAGAAGCGGGTCGAGGATTTGCCGTGGTGGCAGATGAGATTCGCAAGCTTGCAGATCGTACCGATGTGGCGACAAAAGAGATTTCACAGATGATTGGAATCATTCAAGGTGAGACCAAAAATGCGGTTTCCAGTATGGAAAATGTGGTGGTGCAAGTTGAAAGTAGTTATGAGATGGCAAATGTTGCAGCAACACTTTTGGAAGAGATTTACGCGCAAGCGACAGATTCACTCTCCAAAACACACGAGATGAGCCTCTCCTCGCAAACCCAAGCGCATAATGTTTCTGGATTGGCGACCAATGTAAGCTCCATTGCGCAGATGTCACAAAGTACCAATGGTGCAATGGAAGAGAATGTCGGCGCGGTCAAAGAGCTTATGAACATCTCGAACGATCTTCAAAAGCTCATGGGTCACTTTAAAGTCTAAGCAAACCCCTTATAGTTGGACAAGAAGCGCTTGATGCCCTCGGTTGCAAAAAGCGCTTCACTCCACGGTTTGGGATCGATAATATCAAAGTGCTCCTCTTTTAGAACATACACAGATGCTTGGACAGGTTCGTTTTTAACCAGAAGCTCCACCTCTTTTCGTTCGTAATACTCGCCTTCAAAACTATCAAGAATGACCCTATCTTCCTCGCTTATATCGTAATAAACGACCCCTTCGACAAGCTCATCGGCTTGGAAGATGACAGGGTAAACATCATCTTTAACGCAGCGTCTGGCATAACCGTGTAATATGGCCTTTTGTGAAAGATAATTGCCCTTAACCAGCCTGTTCCAGACGTCTTCAAACATCAATGATCCATACGTAAAAAGGTGTGTCATGTGCCTGCTCCTTGATGAAAATAATACCACTCTTTGTAACCATTTTGGTGATCAAAAACTGTGCAAAGAGGGTATAATTCATAAAAATCATTGTAAAAGATTCCCCAAATGTTTATATGTAAAACAACCAACACGCATCAGGACTTTTGTGCATTGATCCATGCCTTAGATGCGGAGCTCAATGCGCGATATGGCAAAGAGCAAGCGCTCTATGATAAACACAATCTCCTCGATACTCTCGAAACGGCTTTGGTAGGTTATGAAGAAGATATGCCTGTTGCCTGTGGATGTTTTAAAAAAATAGATGCAGATACGATTGAAATTAAACGTATGTTTGTCAGGGCCGAATACCGTAGACATGGTTTTTCATCGCATTTACTGCGTGAACTTGAACTTTGGGCGAGTGCGCTTGGTTTTTCAAATGCTCAGTTGGAAACAGGTAAAGGTCAACCTGAAGCGATTGCACTATACCTGAAAATGGGTTACGCAATCATCCCTAATTATGCACCTTATGTGGGGATGGAAAATAGCGTGTGTATGCAAAAAGCACTAAGGAGTTAGTATGGTACAATGCACTTTTCCTTCTCCCGTAGGAACACTGCTTATCAGTGCCGATGAGCTGGGCATTTGCGCCCTTGATTTTGACGATAATGGTGAGGTATTAAACGGTACGAATGCACATATTGAGTTACTTAAAAAAGAGCTAGAAGATTATTTTGCGGGTCAACTTAAGACCTTTAGTGTGCCATTGCATCCCAAAGGTACATATTTTCAAGAAAGTGTTTGGGGTGTACTTCAAAGGATTGCCTATGGACAAACCATTTCCTACAGTAAAGAAGCAGAATGGCTTAATCACCCAAAAGCCACACGTGCCGTTGCCAATGCAAATGGTAAAAACAAAATTGCTATTGTTATCCCCTGCCATCGAGTCATCGCCAAAGATGGCGGTATAGGAGGCTATAGTGGAGGATTATGGCGTAAAGAGTATTTATTAGCATTGGAGGCGAAGTATCGATGAAAGTGGTTTTGGCGATTGATTCTTTTAAGGGATGTGCGAGTTCACAGGAACTTTCCGCATGGATAGAAGAAGGTATTTGTGCCGTTTACCAAGAAGCTACTGTGTCTGCATGTTATATTGCGGATGGCGGCGAGGGAATGCTTGAAGCCATCATGCAAAATGTTAAAGGGCAAATCGTTACATGTAACGTGCATGATCCGCTGATGAAGCGCATTAGTGCGCAGTATGGTATATTGGAAGATGGCGTAACGGCAGTGATTGAAATGGCGCAAGCTGCGGGGCTTCCTTTGGTACCTTATGAAAAACGCAATCCACTTTTTACGACAACATTTGGTGTGGGAGAACTTGTCAAAGATGCCATCGAAAAAGGGTATCGGAAGTTTATCGTGGGCATTGGTGGCAGTGCGACCAATGATGCAGGTCTTGGAATGATGCAAGCCTTGGGATATAAATTTTTGGATGAAGAAGGTACTGAGCTAGGTTACGGTGGGGAAATTTTAGAAAAGATCAATACCATCGATGAAAGTCATGTTTTGCCTATGCTTAAAGCATGTGAATTTGTTGTTGCCTGCGATGTCGATAACGTGATGTACGGTTCGCATGGTTCAGCGCAAATTTATGCCGGACAAAAAGGGGCGGACAGCGCAATGATAGAGCGCTTGGATGCCGGTATGATACATTTCACTCAACGTCTTAAAGAAGTATTTGGCAAAGATGTTGCTCTAAACGCTGGCTCAGGTGCCGCGGGTGGAATGGGTGGTGGTATGCAAGCCTTTTTAGATGCGACCCTTCGCTTGGGGATTGAGATTATTTTAGACCAGATTGGGTTTGATGCACACCTTACGGACACAACACTTGTCATCACCGGCGAAGGACGTATTGATAGGCAATCTTTGATGGGTAAAGTGCTTAGCGGGGTTTCCAATCGGTGTCAAAAAGCGGGCGTTCCCCTCATTGCATTAGGTGGTGGCATCGCCGATGAACTTGAAGATCATGAAGGTGTGGACGCACTTTTTTCCATTATGCGCTATCCGATGAGTCTGGAAGAAGCGATGGAAAAACCAAGAGCTGAAAAACTTGTCAAACAGAGTGTAAAAGAGATTTTTAGGTTGATGAAAACCTTTAACACAGCCTAATCCATTAAAATATTCTGGCTCGAAAGAGCCAAGCTTTAGTGCCTAGTGCAACGTAGCTTTTTAGGCTCTGCCTAAGAAGCGTATAAAAATGAAAAAGAGATATATGAAACACAGTGAACTTATTTGTATTAATGACTATTTAAAGCAATACCGTAAAATTTCCTCGATTTATCGTGTGGATGACAGTGTTTTACGCATTATTTTTGAAGCGGGTGAGCCACTCTTTATCGACCTTGGACGAGGGGATTCTTATATGTTTTTTAAAGAGGACTTCAAGCAGGCTAAGCGCTATAGTGCCCCTTTTGATGTATTGCTTTCTAAACGCTTCGCTAATGCAAAAATCGAGTCAATGGCGGTTGAAGAGGGAAACCGTATTTGGCGCATTGGTGTGCTTGCAAGTTCAAGTTATAAAGCGATGCGTACAACCTTACAGTTGGAATTTACAGGGCGAAATACCAATGCCATTATTCTTGATGAAAATGAGATTGTTTTAGAAGCGTTGCGTCATATCGACACCAGCGTCTCTTTTCGTAGTGTGAAAGTAGGTGAAGTACTGGAAATATTGCCTCCAAAAGAGCTCAAAGAGAAGCCTTTTATCCTAGATGAGGGCATAGAAGCATATTTAAAAGCCTCATACGAAAAACGTTTGCATGTTAAACTCGAAGAGATCAAAAAACAAAAAATTGCGCAAGTGGTTAAAAAGATTACCAAACTCACACAGGCGATTGAGGCACTGGAAAACGAAGAGGAATTGTATGCCCAAAGCGATATGGCAAACCATCATGGTACTCTTGTTTTAGCGCACTTGCATACGATCAAAGGATACCAAGAAACGGTAATGTTACACGATTTTGAGGGAAATGAGGTGACGATTTGCTTGCCACAAGCCCAAACACCGCAAATGGCGGCTAATCTACTTTTTAAAAAATCGAAAAAGTTACGTCAAAAAGCACTCTCTGTGCATCGTCAAAAAGAAAACTTGGAAGAGAAACGACTTTTTTTAGAGCGTATGGTAGATGTCATCAATGCAGCACATGATCCTGAAGAGATACAGATTTTAGTTCCCAAACAACGTAAGTCAAAACAAAAAGGAGATGAGAGCAGTTACTATGAAACCTTTTTGTTAGAGGGGTATCGTATTTTGCTGGGTAAAAATGAGAAAGGAAATATCGCGCTTTTACAAGAAGCAAAAAAGAGTGATATATGGCTTCATGTGAAAGATATGCCTTCTTCTCATGTCATTATTTGTACTGAAAAACAAAATGTTCCCGAATCCGTTCTCATTTTCGCCGCAAAACTGTGTGTAGAGTTTAGCATGGCTCAAAAAGGTGGCTATTTGGTCGATTATACTAAACGCAAAAACGTTAAACCTTTTGATGGAGCGAATGTTGCTTATGAAGAGTATCAGACGCTTAAAATATACAAGGAGTGAGCTCTTCACGTGTATGTTAAGAAGTTTTCTGACACGCATGTGCCAAGCTTCAGTGTAGAGTGCAACGTACCTACTCACCTTTACTTAAGAAATGTGTAAAGGTGAGTAGGTACGTTGCTGGCTAAATATGAGTGCGTTATTTGTCCTTTCTGCCTCCCAAAGAGGCAAGCTTCAGCGCATAGCGCAGCGTAGTTTTTTAGGCTTTGCCTAAGAAGCGTGTAAAAAGTAGGAGGCTTTCATGGCAAGTATTGGTTCCATTGGAAATGTGATTTATGCTAACCAGATGATACCTGTGCAAGCGGCGAAACAGATGGACTATCTCAATAGTGTTCAAATGCAAAGTGCCATAGCTGAAGCGATGCAAAATGAAAAAGAAGAAATTGTTGAAGATGTACGCCCCACAGAAGAGAGCTATAAAATAGACCCTGAACACGAACATGAACACCAACGACGGGATGAAGAAAATGGTGCATCCGAAGAGCAAATGAAGCAAAAAGAGGAGCTTGCAGAGCATCATGCTACTGCAGAAGAGGATGAAAAACCTGTTGTCCAAGAGGGTCATTTAGACATTAAAGCTTAGCCTCACCTTGACTTTGCTATCATTACTCCTAATACAACAACATCATAAAAGAGTTTCTCATGAACTTTAAAGCACTCTACGAATCAAATAAACAGCGCGTTTTTACAGGTCTTGTGATGATGGCATTTGCTGCATTTATCGCATTTTTGAACAATAACTTTGTTACATGGCTTATCTTGGGCGCTATGTATCTGTTTGCCTTTTATGAGGCAATGAATCTTTTTGAAATTAAAGATAATAAATTTTATGTTTATGCCGTAGTGTTGTGGCTTGCCGCTTTTATTTATCCTAATCCCGATGATCTGATTTATTTGGCGTTGATTGGCTCTTTGTCTGTGATGGCTTATACAAAAAAGGTCGATTATAAACTGCTTGCTCCTTTTTTCTACCCTTCCATTTCGATGTTTTTCATTTATACGCTTTACCATGATTTTGGTATGTCCGTTCTCATTTGGCTCGTTGTCATTGTTGCGCTTACTGACACAGGTGCGTATTTTGTGGGCAAAAGCATTGGTAAAACACCTTTTTCACCTACCTCTCCCAATAAAACACTCGAAGGTGTTGTTGGCGGTGTATTGATCGCTACCGTTGCAGGGGCATTGTACGGAACATTTTTTATCTCATTATGGCTTTCTGCGCTCATAGCGCTTTTGACGTCAGTAAGCTCCGTTTTTGGTGATTTATTTGAGAGTTATCTCAAGCGTGAAGCAGGCGTGAAGGACAGTGGAAATCTTTTCCCAGGGCATGGTGGAATGCTGGATAGATTGGATGGCTACCTTTTTGGTGGTGTCGTGATGGTCATTTTACTTCGAGGGCTTGCATAAGTGGTATTACTTGGCTCAACCGGCTCTATTGGAGTTAACGCGCTTATCATCGCTAAACGATTTGGTATTATGGTTGAAGCACTGGTCGCTGGTAAAAATATTGACCTTTTAAATCAGCAAATTAAAGAACATCAACCTAAATACGTTGCGATTAGTGATGCAAAAGACCGAACATTGGTCAACCATAAAAATGTTTTTGTTGGCAAAGAGGGCATTTTAGAGCTTTTGCAAAAAACACAGAGTTTTTTAGTGGTAAATGCGTTGGTTGGTTTTGTTGGATTAGCACCAAGTATTGAAGCACTTCGCCTTGGTAAGAAATTAGCCCTTGCCAATAAAGAATCTCTTGTCGTTGCCGGACATCTTTTAGACACCGCAAAAATTACACCGATTGATAGCGAGCATTTTGGTCTTTGGTATCTTATGGATAAACGCCCTGTCGACAGCATGACAATTACCGCTAGTGGGGGTGCTTTCCGCGACACACCACTGGAAAAACTCTCCAGTATGTCTTTTCAAGACGCGCTTAAACATCCTAATTGGAGCATGGGATCAAAAATTACCATTGATAGTGCCACGATGACCAACAAGCTTTTTGAACTCTTGGAAGCTAAATGGCTTTTTGGATGTGAAAAATTAGATGCGATCATTGAGCCAAAGTCTCTTATTCATGCATTTGTTGCTTTTCAAGATGGCAGTACCACGGCACATTTAGCCGTTGCTGATATGAAACTTCCTATCGCATTTGCTCTTTTAGGCGAAGTTCAAGAGCCTATTTTACCTTCCATTGATCTTGCTAGTATAGGATCTTTTTCGTTTCAACCTATTGTTAAAGAGCGTTATCCTATTTGGGAAATTAAAGACGACGTCCTTGCCAATCCAACCCGTGGCGTGGTCATTAATGCTGCCAATGAAGTGGGAATTGCTAAATTTTTCAATCAAGAGATCAATATTTTACAACTGGCAGAACTGACTAAAAAAGCGTATCGACATTTTGAAGATGCGATTCCAAAATCGTTAGATGAGGTTTTTGAGATCGACCGAGAAGTAAGGCATTATTGTCTTTCCTAGATTTATTTCTATCTGCTTAGATATCTACACTTTACGATAAAATGTCACAAAAATTTACCACAAAGAGGTGTCAATGTTACATAAAACAGACTACAACTTTAGGCTGAGGGACAGCATTATTGGGTTGCAGTTTTTATTTGTTGCCTTTGGGGCGCTGGTACTTGTACCCATTTTAACAGGGCTTGATCCCAATGTTGCTCTTTTCACTGCAGGATTTGGAACACTTCTGTTTCAACTGACAACACGTGAGCAGATTCCTCCCATTTTTTTAGCGTCATCGTTTTCTTTTATAGCGCCAATTATTTATGGGCTTAAAACATGGGGATTGGCTGGAACACTGTGTGGATTGGCTGCTGCTGGAATATTCTACTTTTTCTTGAGTATTGTAGTGCGTCTTAAAGGTTCAGATTTTTTACACAAACTTTTTCCTGCTGTCGTTGTAGGCCCTGTTATTATGACCATTGGTTTGATCCTCTCTCCTGTTGCGGTCAACATGGCAATGGGTAAAACGGGTGATGGTGCGATTGTCTTAGTTCCTCTTCATCAAGCGATGATGGTCTCTATGTCCGCACTTATTGTCACGCTTTTAGTAGCGCTTTTAGGTAAAGGGGTGCTTCGGTTACTACCGATTTTATGCGGTATTATTGCAGGCTATAGTGTCTCCCTTCTTTTGGGCATTGTCAGTTTTGACTCTGTTGCTAAAGCGGCTTGGTTTGCAATGCCAAATTTTGTTTTCCCCGAATGGAATCTTGAAGCGATTATCTATATTTTACCGATAGCCATTGCTCCAGCAGTAGAGCATGTAGGTGGTATTTTAACGATTAGTAATGTCACAAAGACGGATTATTTGAAAAAACCAGGTTTGAAAACGACACTTTTAGGCGATGCTATTGCGACAACAGCGGCATCTATGCTTGGAGGTCCTCCAAATACAACGTATTCAGAAGTAACGGGCGCGGTAACGATTACTAAGGCATACAATCCTGCCATTATGACATGGGCGGCAATTTTTGCGATTGTATTGGCATTTGTTGGTAAATTAGGCGGTCTTTTAGCGACGATCCCCGTTCCCGTTATGGGCGGTATTTTGCTCCTTTTATTCGGCATTATCGCTTCCATTGGTTTAGGAACGATGGTAAGAGAGCAAGTGGATATGAATGACCCTCGCAATATGATTATTGTTTCAATGGTTTTAGTCTTAGCGATTGGTGGTATGGTTGTTGATATGGGTGGCGTGGCATTTAGTGGTATTGGTTTAGGTGCGATTGTGGGTATTGTGCTCAATTTGGTCTTGCCAAAAGGGCATCATGTTAGTGAGTAGTAAGGAAGATAGATGGAATTGATTGAAAAATTGGTAGCAACCCTTTCAGGCATTGTTTGGGGTGCTCCAATGTTAGTGTTATTGGTAGGAACGGGACTTTATTTAACAATTATTTTACGGGGTATGCAGTTTTGGGCACTACCGCATGCGATGAAGCTAATTTTTCATAAAGAGCATGATGGAGAGGGTGAAATCAGTCACTTTGCAGCGCTTATGACGGCACTTGCCGCAACAGTGGGGATTGGTAATATTGTCGGTGTTGCAACAGCAATTGCTTTGGGCGGACCTGGGGCTGTTTTTTGGATGTGGATGACAGGACTTGTGGGAATGGCGACGAAGTATTCGGAAGCTGTTTTAGCTGTCAAGTATCGTCAACGTGGGCATCATCACGGTTTTAAAGGTGGACCAATGTACTACCTCACTTATGGTCTTAAAATGCCAAAGTTGGGTATGGCATTTGCTATTTTTACGGCTATTGCTGCGTTTGGCATTGGTAACATGACCCAAGCGAATGCTGTTGCTCAAATTTTATATACAGAAATGGCAATCCCAACATGGATTACAGGCGTGGTTCTTTTAACATTAACTGCTGTGGTTATTTTAGGTGGTATTAAATCGATCGGTAACTTTACCTCATTTCTTGTTCCATTTATGATTCTTGTCTATGTTTCAGTTTCGCTTGTTATTTTAGCAATGAATATTGATAAATTAGGTGACGCCTTTAGCCTCATCTTTTACCATGCATTTAATCCTATTGCGGCAGGTGGTGGATTTGTTGGTGCAACAATGGCAGCCGCTATTCGTTACGGTGTCGCGAGGGGTGTTTTCTCTAATGAATCTGGTCTTGGTTCAGCACCAATAGCAGCAGCAGCAGCTAAAACAAATGACCCCGTACGCCAAGCTTTAGTCAGTATGACACAAACATTTATTGATACATTGGTTGTGTGTACGATGACAGCGCTTATTATTTTGATTTCTCCATTTTGGCAGCAAGGTGTAAGTCCAAGTGCTATTACCATGCAGAGTTTTCAGCTCTATCTTGGCTCTTTTGGCGGAATTGTTGTTATTATTTCAACTGTATTGTTCGCGTATTCAACCATTTTAGGATGGAGTTATTACGGTGAAAAAGCATTTGAGTACATCTTTGGTGAACGTTTCATTCGCCTGTACAGAGTTCTTTTTATTGCAGGTGTGATGGTGGGCTCAATGCTCAAACTTGAGTTTGTTTGGAACTTCTCTGATCTTACCAATGGTTTGATGGCAATTCCAAATCTTATAGCACTTCTTTTGCTTTCGAAAGTCATTTCGTCAGAAAGTAAGCGCTATTTTGAGAGTCTTAAATAAGGAAAAAGCAGAAGCATGTTTCGCCTCTCTTTTGCGTTTGCAGCGATTGCTGTTTTAATGCTTATCAATTTTTACAGTTACAAGCGCTTTCTAAAGCGCTTGGATCTTTTTTTCAGATATCAGAGCGTGATTAAAGGTGTGATGATTCTTATCACACTGTGCGAAATCTTTTACTTTTTAGTCCTTCGCCTAGACAACCTTGATCCTTTGCTCTATTCACTTTTCTCGGCAATGCTGGGCGTCTCTTTTATGCTTTTTTGTGTCTCTATCATCTATGATTTATTTCATATTCCTTACGCCAAAATACCGTATGATTATTCAAGGCGTATGTTTGTCAAAATGGTTTTTGATGTGACGATGCTCATTTTAGCGCTTTCTTACATGACCAAAGGGTTTATCAATGGTATGAAGGCACCAATAATTAAAGAAGTCGATGTATACATTTCAGGGCTTAAAAAAGAGCTGTGTATTGTACAGGTTACAGACGTGCATATCGGAAAGACATTGGGCAAAGCCTTTATAGATGATATGGTAAAACAGATCAATACCCTAAATGCAGATATTGTTGTTATTACAGGTGACTTGGTAGATATGCCAGTGGAGCAAATTGGCAATAAATTGGATACTTTGAAAGAAATTAAAAGTCGTTTGGGTGTGTACTATGTACCTGGAAATCATGAGTATTTTTACGGGGTACATAAAATTATGGAGCATGTAAAATCTTTAGGTATTCATGTACTTTCCAATCGCTCAATGGTGATTAATGAAACGATTAACCTTGCAGGCGTCATGGATATGATGGGAAGACGTTTTGATTTTGAACCACCTGATCTTAAGCAAGCTCTGCGAGATGTCGTACCAGCGTTACCTACCATTTTACTTTCACATCAGCCCAAAATTGTTAAAGAGATGAAAGATGAAAAAATCGATCTTATCCTTTCAGGACATACGCATGGTGGACAGATTTTTCCATTTGGTCTTTTGGTGCTTTTGGATCAACCTTATTTAAGCGGTCTTTACCAACATTCAAAACGCACGCAAGTTTTTGTGAGTAATGGTGCTGGTTACTGGGGCCCTGCGGTGCGCATTATGGCGCCAAGTGAAATTGTTAAACTTACTCTTAAAGTCAAAGTATGAAATCATTTTTAGCACTTATCATTGTTGCACTTTTTCTTGGGGGATGTAGTGTCAAGCAAGAAACATTACAAGTAACGCCTGACAAAGTACAGCAACTTACCACAGAACTGACCAGTTTAGGGCACGATATAGATTATCAAGAAGCACGTATGTTTGCGTATGAAGCGCTGTTGTACCCACAGATTTTAGCTGAGCGATACGGCTTAGTTTATCCTCCAACATTTCATAACTTTTTGATCAACACCGGAATTAAAGATCGAGGTCTTTGCTACCAATGGAGTGAAGATATGATCACCCATCTTAAAGGTTTGAAGTATCAAAGTTTTGATTTGCGCTGGGGTGTTGCCAATAAGGGTGAATTCGATGAGCATAATTCCGTGGTTGTTGTTGCCAAAGGTGCGCCATTTCGTACCGGAGTCTTGATCGATCCATGGCGAAATTCAGGAACACTTTACTGGGCGAAACTAGGAGATGACCCTACGTATAAATGGGTTGAAAATATTGAACGAAGTCGTTATTATGGGACAGTTGGGCGTTAATTTGGTGCAATTTTTTGTAAAATAATACGAATGACACTTGCCCGCCCTATATGCTTATCCCCTTCATTGAGAAGCACAACTTCTTGTGCTAGCTTGTGCACTTTACATGGAAGAAGTTTTAGGATGTCAAGAATATCGTTCAAGTCATAGAGTGAAGCACTATTCTTAGGTCCTCCACTTTCAAAGTGGATTTGACTTTCACTAAAAAGTTCTGCAATAAAATAACCATTAGGCTTAAGCGCTAGAAGCGCTTTTTCAAAAAGCATTTTTTGATTTTGTTTCAGGAGCTGAAGGTAAGTACAAATTACGGCATCGTAGAGTTCTTCAGGCTCCCAATACTCTATGCGTGTATGACGTGTTTTAATAAAAACGTAACACTCTTTCGCACGCCTACGCAGTTTCATCAGTGCTACATCTGAAATATCTAGTGCTTCGACTTCAAGCCCTTTGTCAGCTAAATAAATGGCATTACGACCCTCTCCTTCAGCTAAACACATCACTTTTTTAGCGCTTAGCAGGAGTTCGGTATTTTCTTTGATAAAATTGTTTGGGGCTTCGCCATAGATGAAATTTTTTGTTTGAAATTTTTTATTCCAAAATGCTTGCATCTGCCACCTTCATCTTTTTTCACTTTTATTGTAACACAATTTAAATCAATGACATCCTTTTTGAATTGCGTTACAATCTTCGCATTCAATCAAGGAGTAACTATGAAATATCCAGCTTTTTTTGATACAACCCAAACCATTACCCTCTACGATCCACTTTCAGAAGTTTTGGGTGCATTTGAAGACGGCGCAATCACTTTTGGTTACCTTGATGTGGTTAAAAGTGCTGGACATAGTTGTCCTACAATGGCGGGAGCTTATCTGATGATTCGCGAAGGACTCAAGGCCTTATTTCCAAATGAATTACCAATGCGAGGCTCTATCGATATTTCTTTTAAAGAGAATCAAAACGATGGCACAACAGGCGTTATAGCCAATGCTTTTTCTCTGATTACCGGCGCTACAGATACATGGGGTTTTAAGGGTTTAGGCGGTAACTATGTCCGCAAAAATTTGATGCATTTTAAAGCAGATATACCATTGCAGGTAAGAATAAAGCGCCTTGATACCAACGCTTTTGTAGATGTGGCATATGATCCTCAAACGATTATCATCGAACCTGCGATGCAACCTTTAATGAAAAAGCTACTTACTGGAATACTCAATGAGGAAGAAAAAGCGTCATTTTCACAGATGTGGCAGAAGAGGGTAGCCCAAATTTTAGAAAATTTTGATAAAGTAATAGTTATAAAATAAACCCAATTTAGCCGGAGTGTTCATTGCTGAGCTTAAAAAAACAAAATATTACCAGATGGATTGTTTTTTTGCCAGCATTTGCCATTTTGCTTACCTTCTCCATTACGCTCGCTATTGTTATTACCGCAGAACGTGCTGAGTATCAAAAGTCACTTGAAAATACACGTATTGCTTATGTAAAACGCTCTAAAGCTCAAGCCCAAGAGCGTATTGATAAACTCATTGATTACGTCAATGACAATGAAAAATTTGTGATGAATGAAGCCAAAGATGAGATTAAAAATATTGTCAATCTTGCCTATCAAATCATCAATGATATTTACATCGAAAACCCAAATCTTCCTCGCGAAAAGATTTTGGAAAAAATCAAAAGTAAACTGAGAGATACACGTTTTTTCAATGATTTAAGTGGCTATTATTATATTTTTGACTTTCATGGTATCTGCGTCATGCATGGTGTGAACAAAGAGCTGGAAGGACAAAACTTTTTCAATGCACAAGATGCTTCTGGACGGTATTTTATTCAAAATGCCATTACCCGTTTTCAGACAGAAGAGGCATTCGCTTCGACATGGCGTTGGCAAAATCCTAAAGATGATATCTCTCGTAAAAAAATAGGTTATCAAAAGCGTTTTGAACCTTTAGGTATTTTTATTGGCAGTGGCCGTTATGAAGATGAAATAAGAGACCGCGTCAAAAAAGAGACCCAGAAATTGTTGCTCAATACCAAATATGGTGAATATGGTTATATCTTTGCTTATGATTATGCAGGTAACACGATCGCACATGGTGATAACTCTTTGGTTGGGAAAAATAGGCTTGATGTAACTACAAATGGTCAATTTATCATTAAAGACATTGTGGAAGGTGGAAAGAGAAACCTAGAGGGTTTCTTTATGAGTTATATGGCATCGTATCATCCAACAGCACAAGATCGCAGTAAAATCTCCTTTATTCGACCGATTCCTCAGTTCGAGTGGGTGATTGGCACAGGGGCTTATCTTTCTGAAGAAAATAATGCACTCTTAGAACAAGAGCAAGTATTGAAAAACAAAATGCAATCAACTATTATCAATATGCTTGCTGTATCGTTGATTATTATGCTCCTTGTTATGGGCATTATGTTTTTTATCTCAACAAAATTGCGCTCTGTTTTATCACGTTATGAGAACCATTTGCTCCTTAGTAACAAACAAATTCGTGAGCAAAAACTCGTTTTTGAAACGCTATACCAAAAGTCAGCCGATGGTATTTGGCTTCTTAAAGAGGGTATTTTTGTCGATTGTAATGAAGCCATTGTCAAGATGTTTAAGGCAAAAGACAAACAAGCGTTGATTAATGTAACGTTATCTGATCTCTCTCCTGAGTTACAACCAGATGATCAAAGCTCGTATGAAAAAGCACTTTGGATGAATGCTCTTGCTTCGCAACAGGGCATTCATAAATTTGAGTGGCAAGCACGCGCTTGTGATGGAGCACTTTTTTGGATCAGTATTATGATGACAACCATTCGCATGGATAAAGGTATCATCCAACACTGTTCGGTCAGAGATATTACGATTCGAAAAGAGTTAGAAGAGGAAAATAAAAAGCAGAAAAAACTCCTCATGCATCAAATAGAACATGATACGCTTACGGGACTTCCCAATCGTAATCTTTTGCAAGACAGGCTTACTCAATCAATCAAAAAAGCGAGTCGTGATGGCAAGGTACTTGGTATCATGTTTGTAGATGTTGATAAATTTAAAAGTGTTAATGACTCTCTCGGGCATGATGCTGGGGATATGCTTTTAAAAACGATTGCACAGCGTATGCGGGGCAGTGTTCGCGAAACCGATACCGTAGCGCGTCTGAGTGGTGATGAGTTCATTGTACTGCTTGATGGCTGTAAAGATGTCAGCGATATTTTTATTGCCATTAAAAAGCTGGTTTCTTCGTTTCAAGAGCCTTTTTTACTCGGCAATGAAAGCTTCAAGATCACGATGAGTATTGGTGTGAGTGTTTATCCCAATGATGGTGAAACAGCGAGTAAATTGCTTAAAAATGCTGATATCGCGATGTATAAAGCTAAGTCTAAAGGCCGCAATCGCTATGTCTTTTTTGACCAAGAGATGAATCAAGAGACCAACGAACATCTTGAAGTGGAAAAAAGTTTACACAAAGCGTTGGAAAACAATGAATTTGTTGTTTTTTATCAACCTCAGATCAATCTTCAGACGGATAAAATTGTAGGTTTTGAAGCGTTAATTCGGTGGAATCACCCTACCCGTGGGCTTACTGCTCCAGGCTATTTTATACATATCGCAGAAGAGAGTGAGCTGATTGTTGATATTGGTAGTTGGGTTATCCTCGAAGTAATGCGCCAGATTAAAGCGTGGTATGACATGGGTTTGGATCCTGGCAAAACGGCGATCAATATCGCAGGAAAACAGCTTGAGTCAGCTAACTTGGTAGCTTTTATGATCCAAAGTTTACGTGAGAGTGGGTGTAAACCAGAGTGGATCGAGATGGAGATTGTAGAACGGTTTATTATGAAAGACACCTCCAAATCCATAGCCCTTCTAAAGCGCTTTCGTGAACTGGGTGTGGATATTTCCATTGATGACTTTGGAACGGGGCACTCTTCCTTAGCATACCTCAAACAACTGCCTATTACAAAACTCAAAATAGACCAAAGTTTTGTACAAAATTTAGAAGACAGTCAAGAAGATCGTGCGATTGCGCGCACTATCATTGAACTTGGGCGAGGGCTTGGGCTTAAAGTACTGGCTGAAGGTGTTGAAACAGCAGGACAAAAAGAGTTTATTTACGGTAATGGATGTGAATTGATGCAAGGTTATCTCTTTAGCAAACCGGTGCGTGCTGAAGATGCGGAACTCTTATTAAAAAATCAAGCACACATGTTATAATCACACTGAAAATGTTTAAATAGGGCAAAGCAATGAGACGAAGAGATTTTTTAGGATTAATGGGGGCTACACTTACAGGGAGTCTTGCGCAAGCAGATGAGCTAAAACACCCCGATATTTGGCTTAAAGAAGAACAAAAAGCTGTTTTTGAATCTGTTATTAAAAAGCTTGAAATGGTTGAAAATACTGTTGGATATGCCAAATTTAATCTAATTTCATTTGATGAAACTCTAAAAATTGCTAAAAATTTTCCTAAAATTGGGGCATTCACTCCTACTGAGACGGCTTATATTGAAGAAGTATTTTACACGGATCCTGCTATTTATGGCTTTTATGGCAAACGCACAGTTGAAAATTTGAGCGACGTTGTTAGTGAAAAAGATGTTATTAAAATTGAAGGTACGGGGCATTATGTCTATCGTGGACGTTCTCATGAGCTTTTACTTGGGATTATGCACGATGTAGGGAAAACGATCATCTTAACTTCAGGTGTACGTGCGACCATGAAACAACTATCTCTTCATCTCGATAAAATTAAAAGCGAACATGGAAATATTACCGTCGCAGCACGTTCTTTGGTTCCCCCTGCGTATTCTTATCACTCAATCGGTGATTTTGATGTGGGTAAAAAAGGGTGGGGACACCAAAATTTTACAGCTAATTTTGCACGTACAGAAGAGTTTTGGAATTTACAAAGACTCTCTTATGTCTCTATGCGTTATACGATTGGAAACGGTGATGGTGTCAGGTTTGAGCCTTGGCATGTGAAAATTGTATAGATGATATTAAGCATTGAAAGTAGTTGCGATGATAGCTCTATCGCTATCACACGCATAAGTGACGCAAAACTCCTGTTTCATAAAAAAATATCCCAAGATGCCGAACATGCGCAGTATGGTGGCGTTGTACCCGAACTTGCGGCACGTTTGCATGCGGTGACGCTTCCTAAAATACTTGAAGAGACAAAGTCTTATTTTATGGAGCTTAAAGCCATCGCTGTGACGAATGAACCTGGACTTTCGGTCACACTCGTTGAGGGTGTTAGCATGGCAAAAGCGCTGAGTGTTGCGCTGAATCTCCCTCTTCTTGGAATCAATCACCTTAAAGGTCACATCTGCTCTTTGTTTATCGAAGATGAAACACGCTTTCCGATGGATGTTTTGCTCGTTTCTGGTGGGCATACACAGCTTTTACATGTAAAGAGTTTGGAAGAGATAAAACTTCTTGCAACGACGATGGATGACAGCTTTGGCGAGAGTTTCGATAAAGTGGGTAAAATGCTTGGGCTTCCCTATCCTGCGGGTGCTATTATCGAAAGTTATGCTAAAAGAGGCGATGCCAAGCGGTTCGATTTTACCATTCCTCTTCAAGGAACGTCCTCATCTTTACTTGCTTTTAGCTATTCAGGACTTAAAAATCAAGTGAGGCTCTGCATTGAAGCGCAAGAAAATATGGATGAACAAACCCTTTGTGACATCTGCGCTTCATTTCAACGTGTTGCGGTTGCCCATCTGATGCAAAAGATTAAAAAAGCATACAAAGAGCGTGCAGTTGAGCATTTTGGAGTAGTGGGTGGTGCGAGTGCAAATCTCTACTTACGCCGCGAACTTGAAGCTTTTTGTAGCTCAAAAAAAGCGAAGTTGCACACTGCAAAAATGGAATTTTGCTCTGACAATGCAGCTATGATAGGAAGATGTGCAGTAGAGGCTTATGCTCAAAAAGCATTCGTTAGCCTCGCTGATTTGAAAGTGCGTAGCTCTTCAAAGGATATTTTCTTTTAATTTTTTAGCGTGGGAAAGATCCGTTGTTAATATCAATCACCGTACCATTAATGTACTCAGGTGATTCTGTCGCAAGCCAAACAATCGTTTTGGCAATTTCTTCAGGCTCTGCAAATCGCTTTGAAATGACGGATTTTAAAAAAGCTTCTTGACGTGCGGGTGGAATGGTGTTGAGCATGTCCGTTGCGACAGGACTTGGTGCAACTGCATTGACAATAATTTTGCCTTCAAAGATTTTTGAGAAGCTTTTTGTGGCATTGATAAGCCCTGCTTTGGTTATGCCATACCAAACATCAGGATGTCCAATCTGCCCTGCAATAGAGGTGTTGTTGACAATACGCCCACTTTTTTTCAGCATATTTTTTGCCACTTCTTCCATTAATTTCACAGGTGCTTCAAGGTTGACTTTAAGCATGGTATTAATTTGGGCATTTCCATAATTTTGGTAAGGGATTGAATACATCACTCCAGCATTATTGATAAGAATATCGATGGGTGGAAGCGAGTCGATAAGTGCGGAAATAGCATTAACGTGCACTAAATCAAATAGGATAGTTTTAATATGCGGATGTGTTGATAATTCAAAATTTTTAAAATCACGGGCAAGGATAATGACGTCACAGTCCAATGCTAAAAATGCCTTTGTTACTTCAAGACCTATGCCTTTATTGCCACCCGTAATTAAAACAGTTTTGCGCATGAATGTTCCCTTTTATTGTTTTAAAATAATAATCTCTTCTTCAAGTCTCACACCAAATTGGTTTAAAACCTCTTCTTTGACAGCGGAGATAAGTTCAATGGCTTCCTCGTAAGTACCGCCTCCAAGATTGACTAAGAAGTTGGCATGAACATTGCTGAACATCATATTCCCCACTTGCTTGCCTTTAAAGCCAGCCTCTTCAATGAGCTGACCTGCAAAGTGTCCCACAGGATTTTTAAAACAACTCCCTGCACTAGGCTCTTTGGGTTGATTGTCACGCATTTTTTTAAACATGGCGAGTAGATTTGTATCAAAACCACTTTTGCAAGCAAAGGTCGCTTCATAGACAATGCCTTCGATTCTAGCGAAGCGGTAGCCATGTTCGATGGATTCTTTTTTTATCCACCCTTTTTCGGTGCGAATGGCGATGAGGTCATTGAAAATTTCCCACGTTTTAAGTCCTGCATTCATAGCCACCATGCCACCCAATGTTCCGGGGAGTTTTTGCATCAGCTCAAAACCTGCAAGATCGTGTTTTTTGGCAAAAGAGAGGATTTTCCCACTGGGTGTTGCACCACCTATGTGTAAAACAGTACCTTCAAGATAAATGAAGTCAAAAGATTTATCTAACATCGCCAAAGGAGGTGGAGTAGGGCTAACTAAAAGGTTGTTTGCTCCACCAATGAGTTTATAATCTTGGGGCAGCGGTATGATAGTATCAAGCAGTAAAACATTCAGTACGGGACCAATTTTAATGCTGGAATAGGTCGAAAAATTAATGGATTTGGTCATTTAAAAGACAAATGAGGGAATAAGCTCGATCATGCGGGTTGTAAACTCGATCATCATGTTCATCATCCACGGCATTGTAAAGATGGCGACAACGATGGTAATAAGAACTTTGGGTACAAAACTAAGTGTTGATTCATTGATTTGAGTAACCGCTTGAAAAATACTAATGGCAAGACCTGCAATAAGACCAGCCATGAGCATAGGCATGGAAAGTAAGAGCGCTATTTTAAACGTTTCGACGCCCAGACCAATGAGTTTAGCTTCCATAAAATGCCTTTCTAGCTGTTTCGCAACGCTTCGTATTCTTTAGGAATAAGATAGTCAGATGCTTTAATTTGTTGATCGTAAAAACCATGTTTATAGCCGATTTCAAAAAGTGTATCAATCGCTTGATACTGAATGTCGCTCATCTCGATAGAGTTTTCATTGGCATAGAGACCAAGGTATTTTTTGAGTGTTGCTTGGTCCACTCGAACAAGATTACGTTCTAAAAGCATTTTTGAAAGAAGTCCTTGATGGGTATGGGCAATGTCAACCGCTTGAATCAGAGCATTTTCACAGTCAATTGCTCGTAAAATTGGCATTGAACGACGTAGCGCCATGCCTCCAAGAGGTAAAGGAAGTTCTGCTTGGCAAAGCTCTTTCCATATATCCCAGAGTTCTCGCTCCACTACAAGTTCATCACTAAAATTAAGGATGCTCTCATGAATTAAAACACCAGCATCTACTTCGTTATCAAGAACGGCTTGTTCGATCTCTAAAAAGTTTTTGTAAACAATACGCGCTTCAGGATATGCGATTTTGAAAAGAAGAGCATTTGTGGTATGGGTACCGCTAAGGGCAACTTTAAAATTCTTTTTAAGCTTCGTCTCTTTTTTCTTTACAAGTTTAGGACCATAACCTTCGCCAAAGCTTACCGCCGTACGTAAAAGAGCATATTCACTGCGAATTTTTGGATAAAGCGCAAAGCTAATCGCAGTAATGTCATAACTGTTTTTAAGGGCTTCAAGGTTGAGCGTTTCAATGTCCAAGGCTATATTTTCAAAACTAAGATTCTGTGTGCTCACCCAACCAAATTTGATGGCATAATACATAAAAATATCGTCTGCATCAGGTGAATGTGCTACGCTAATCGTTTTCAAAAAGTATCCTTGTAAAAGTGTTAGGATTATTTTAACATATTACATATTGAAATATTTTGAACTGCTTCTAAATAAATTGTATAGAATTGCTTCAAAGGGCTTTTTCAAGCTCAAAATGATAAAATATTAACACTATAAATGAGGTACTACAATGCAAATCGATGAAAATAAAAGAAAAGCGCTTGACTTAGCGATCAAGCAGATTGACAAAGCGTTTGGAAAAGGTGCTCTTGTAAGACTTGGCGATAAAGTTGTGGAACCAATTGCTTCAATCAGTACAGGTTCTATTGGATTGGATCTTGCGCTTGGAATCGGTGGTATTCCACAAGGTCGTATTATTGAAATTTATGGACCTGAAAGTTCAGGAAAAACGACACTGTCACTTCAAATTATTGCAGAATCCCAAGCAAAAGGTAGCATCTGCGCCTTTGTTGATGCTGAGCATGCTCTTGATGTAAAATATGCGGGTAATCTAGGTGTTGACATTGAAAATCTTTTGGTTTCACAACCCGATTTTGGTGAACAAGCTCTTGACATTGTTGAGACACTAGCACGTAGTGGTGCGGTGGATGTTATTGTTATTGACTCGGTAGCGGCACTGACACCAAAGAGTGAGATTGAAGGCGATATGGGCGATTCGCACATGGGTGTTCAAGCAAGACTTATGAGTCAAGCACTCCGTAAACTCACAGCGGTTGTGCACAAGATGAATACGACGGTTATTTTTATTAACCAAATTCGTATGAAAATCGGTACGATGGGTTATGGCTCACCTGAAACCACAACAGGCGGTAATGCCTTGAAGTTTTATGCTTCAGTACGTATCGATGTACGTAAAATTGCGACACTGAAACAAGGTGAAGAGCAGATTGGTAACAGAGTTAAAGCAAAAGTCATTAAAAATAAAGTGGCTCCTCCGTTTCGTCAAGCAGAGTTTGATATTATGTTCGGCGAAGGAATTTCAAAAGAGGGCGAAATGGTCGATTATGGTGTCAAACTTGACATCATCGATAAGAGTGGTGCTTGGTTTAGTTACAATGAAACAAAACTGGGACAAGGAAGAGAAAATGTGAAAGCATTTTTGAAAGAAAACAAAGAGTTAGCGTTAGAAATTGAAGATAAAATCAAACAAGCAATCGGTGGCAATGCAATGGTCATGACATGTGGTGCCGATGAGATAAAGGAAGATGAATGATCTATATTGAAGATATTGCAGCAGACGAAGTACTCGACAGTCGTGGCAATCCAACGGTACGTGCAAAAGTAACGCTTAGTGATGGCACGTGTGCCAGCGCTATCGTACCAAGTGGTGCAAGTACAGGTAAAAGAGAAGCCTTAGAGCTAAGAGATGCAGACAGTCGTTACATGGGCAAAGGTGTTCTTAAAGCATGTGAAAATGTTAACACTGAAATTTCTGATGAATTGATTGGACTTAACCCATTTAATCAAGCTGCAATTGATGAAGCAATGAAAAAATTGGATGGCACAGACAATTATGGTCGTTTAGGTGCAAACGCAGTATTGGGTGTTTCTATGGCTGTAGCGCGCGCTGCTGCACTTAGCCTTGGTGTTCCACTTTATCGTTACCTTGGAGGCAGTAATGCCATGACACTTCCAACGCCTATGTTTAACATCATCAATGGTGGAAGCCATGCCAATAACAGCGTTGATTTTCAAGAATATATGATTATGCCTCTTAACTTTGAAAATTTTGGAGATGCACTAAGATCGTGTGTTGAGGTTTATCACCAACTTAAAAAAATCATTGCAGGTATGGGCGAGAGTACAGCTCTTGGTGATGAAGGTGGCTTTGCTCCAAACCTCAAAGACAATGAAGAACCGATTAAAGTGATTATGCAAGCAATTGAAAAAGCTGGATATAAACCTGGCGTTGATATTGCTATTGCACTGGATGTCGCAAGTAGCGAACTTGTGTGTGAAGGTGGCTATAAACTTGAATCAGAAAAGAGAACATTGAGCAGTGCTGAACTTGTTGCGTACTACGAAAATCTTTGTGCAAAATATCCTATTGTCTCTATTGAAGATGGTTTAAGTGAAGATGACTGGGCTGGCTGGAAACTCTTGACTGAAAAACTTGGCACAAAAGTTCAACTTGTAGGTGATGATCTTTTTGTTACCAATGAGAAAATCTTAGCGGAAGGTATCGCTAAAGGTGTCGGTAATGCGATCTTAATCAAGCCAAATCAAATTGGAACTGTTACTGAAACGATGAGAACAGTGCGTCTTGCACAACGCAATAATTATAAATGCGTTATGAGTCATAGAAGTGGTGAGAGTGAAGATGCATTTATCGCTGATTTTGCAGTGGCACTTAACACAGGTGAAATCAAAACGGGTGCAACTGCACGTGGAGAGAGAACAGCTAAATACAATCGTTTATTAGAGATTGATAAAGAGCTTGAGCTTGGCGAGTACATAGGAAAACAACTCTTTACTAAATGAGTGACGTTTTAGATGAATTTGACGATGAAGCCGAAGAGAGTGGGCGATCTGCTCTCTTTTATCTTAAAATTTTATCGTTAGTTGCTGTAGTCGTTGGATTTGGCTTATATATAGGCGATGTTTTATTTGGTAAAAGTTCACTGGATGTTCTTTTAAACCTCCAATCCGATAAAGATACCTTGACTTCAAAAATCAAAAGTCTCAAAGATGAGAATGCTGTGTTACAAAAAGAGTATTTTGAATTACGACAATTGGACCCCGATAGATAATAAGGAGAACAGATGCAGAAGATTCTTTGGCTTTTTCTATCTCTTGCCGTGATTATAGAGGCGAGAGAAAATCCTTTCGAGACAGGTATATCTCCTCAAACTGCTGGTAAAGCTACACAAATTAAAGATGAAAGAACAGATTTTAGCACGACATCATTAAATCTTCCTAGTAGTGCACGTATTTTAAAAAGTGCTTCTGTGACTTTTCAAAATTTAGATGGTTCTATTAGCGAAGAGATTGTTGCCATCGAGCAAAATGTTGATTGGCATGCACCACTGATTTTAAGCCAGACAACAGATACGAATGCGACTACTCCAATATCAACCTCTATTGCTGTTCCTGAAACAAAAAAAACTGCTGAGAAAAAAGTCTCCCCAGCCTCTATTGTTAAAGAGGAAAAAATTGTAACAACGGCTATTGCTCCAAATGTAAGTGTCGATAATACCTTTAAACTTAACGAAGAGATCTCTTTCTATATAAATCAAAATGAAATTACTGTTTTTACGAAAGATAGCAAAATGCGAGACTTTCTCATCGCAGATCCATATAAAGTAGTTATTGATTTTAAAAAAGAGAAGAGTGCTTATGTAACCAAAATGATAGAGTTTAAAAAAGCCTCTTTTGTTTCTGCAACATTG
The DNA here is from genome assembly GCF_036802865.1 of Sulfurospirillum sp. Classification (NCBI taxonomy): domain Bacteria; kingdom Pseudomonadati; phylum Campylobacterota; class Epsilonproteobacteria; order Campylobacterales; family Sulfurospirillaceae; genus Sulfurospirillum; species Sulfurospirillum sp. The sequence goes on from NZ_DAIRVK010000004.1 coordinate 39,394, forward strand.
GGAACACATGATGGATTTTACCGTATTGCGATTTTACTCGATGGGCATTATCGTTATGATTTGCAGCCATTTAATGGTGGTTATATTATTAAATTGAAGTAAAGAGAGATACATGTAAGGAAAATCCTTACATGTAAAGAAGCCATTAGTCAAACTTTGGCGTACGCTCTAGTGGTCCAAGATAGTGTTGACGAGGACGTGCAATCTTCATATCAGGTTGTTCTTTAAGCTCAATCCATTGAGCAATCCATCCAGGTGTTCTACCAATAACAAAAATTACCGCAAACATCTCTTTTGGAATCTTTAATGCTTGGAGAATTAATCCTGAATAGAAGTCGATATTTGGATAGAGTTTACGTTTGATAAAGTACTCATCATTCAGTGCAATCTCTTCAATACGGTGTGCTACAGCCATTAATTCGCTATCAATTGAAAGCTCATTGACCAATTGTTTTTGAAGATTTTTTAAAATCGTTGCACGTGGGTCAAAGTTTTTATAAACTCTGTGTCCAAATCCCATCAATCTGAATGGATCTTCTGGATCTTTAGCTTTTGCAATAAATTTATCAACATTGTCAACACTTCCAATAAGTTCAAGTTGGCGAATAACAGACTCATTAGCGCCACCATGTGCACGACCCCAGAGCGCACCAATGCCTGCACTTATGGCTGCATAAGGATGTGCATGGGTTGAAGCAACAACACGAACAGCAGTTGTTGACGCATTTTGTTCATGGTCTGCATGCAGTGTAAAGATAGTATCGAGTGCTTTTACTTCAATTGGCTTTAGATCAATATGATGATGAGGATAACCTCTGATCATGTATAAAAAGTTTTCAGTGAAACCTTTATCTAAATCAGGATAGATAATCGGTAAACCTTGAGAGTAGCGGTACGAAAAAGCTGCAATCGTTGGGATTTTAGCAATAATGCGATGTGCCATCTCTTTAGCTTGTTCAGGTGAATCCATATCAAGGTGATCAAAATAAAACGCGGAAAGCGCTGAAACAGCAGCCGATAAAATTGCCATTGGATGGGCATTATCAGGGAATGCATCGAAGAGTTTACGCATACTTTCATGAATAAAAGAGCGTTTTTTCAGTTCTGCCAAGAAGTTTTTATATTCATCTTTATTGGGGAGTTCTTTATGTAAAAGTAAAAAAGCCGTATCTAAAAATGACTTCTTCGTTGCTAAATAAGCAATATCGTAACCACGATACATTAATTTACCAATGTCACCATCGATATAGGTGATACGTGAACGACAGCTTGCTGTAGATGTAAATCCACGATCAAGTGTAAACATTCCTGTAGTGCCATAGAGTGTTGCAATATCTATAACATCAGGTCCCATCGTTGACTTGAGGATCGGAAACTCATACTCTTTGCCCGTACGATTGTCGATAAGGGTAACTGACTCTTTACTCATACGCATCCTTTATTAAATAATAAAATATTATATCAAATTTTGTTTTGCACGCTTAATAAATTGTAAGCATTATTATATTAGAGAGAAGAATATTAAAAAAGTTAGTTTGAAAGTTTTAGGTAGAGCGTAGCAGTAAAACTGCTACGCATGACAGGTTGTTGCGATCTCGTAGCCTAAACGTTGAATCATCTCACGATCCTTTGTTGGAAGCTCCCCTTTGGTTGTCAGATAGTCACCAATAACGATAGCATCGGCACCTGTTGCAAAAATATCACACTCTTTGCTTGTAAAAGTCGTTTCACGTCCACCTGCGATCATCAGTCGTGTATTTGGAAGGGCAGCTCTTACTTCAGTAATAATTGCAAGCGCTTCTTCTTCACTTAAAGGCGCAGCTTTGAGAGGTAAGGCAGGATTGTGAATGTAAAAATTTAGGGGCATGGTGTCTGGGCTGAGGGATTTTACACTTTGTATAAATGCAGATCTCTCTTCTTTACTTTCACCAAGTCCAAAAATCCCTCCACTGCATAAAGATAGCCCAGCTTCTTTAGCATTGAGACAGGTTTGGTAACGACTCTCCCATGAATGGGTGGTGCAGATTTTGTCATAAAAGTTTTGAGAACACTCTAAATTATGGTTATAAGAGTTGACCCCAGCCTCTTTAAGTGTACGAAGTTGTTCGACACTAGCGATGCCATTGCATGCAATTAAATTGAGATCAGGAAGCTCCGCTTTAACGGCGCGTGCCACTTCGCAGACAAAAGCCAGCTTTTTATCATCCAGTCCTAATCCTGATGTCACGAGACAAAAACCAATAGCACCATTGTTCGTAGCATTTTTAGCTTCGAAAACAATTTGTTCAACAGGTTTATATTTGTAACGTTCTATATCGGCATGATGACGGGCACTTTGGGTACAAAATCCACAATCTTCAGGACAGCTTCCGCTAGAGATATTTGAAATGGCACATAAAAAAATTGATTTTTTCATTGTTCAATAATCCTTGTTATTGGTATAATTTTAGAAGAGAGAAGTAAGAGGAGAGCGTTAAGCTTCCTCTTTGTGTTTGCATTTAATGCATTCGTAGATCTCTTTTTTGCGAAGTTCTCGTTTTGCCATAATGTAGTCACATTCTGGACATTTTTTATCGGTTGGTTCGTGGTTGGAGATAAATTTACATTTTGGATAGTTCCCACAGCCAAAGAATTTTCCTCTGCGTGAACTACGCTCTAAGATAGGTCCACCACATTCAGGACATGGAACGGCGAGTGTAATTTTTTCTTTAGGCGCTGTTTCACTTACTTTTTTAAGGTTTTGGGTGTATTTGCAGGTAGGGTAAGTACTGCATGCGATAAACTCCCCAAAGCGACCTTTTCGTTTAACAAGCTCTTTGCCACAGTCTGGACACATTTCACCCGTAAAGACAATGACTTTTTGACTTTCAATGTTTGTTTTTCCCGCGCTTACTTGCTTTTCAAATGGTTCGTAAAAATTCCATAAGGTTGTTTGCCAGTTTTCTTTATCTTCAGCGATTAAATCTAGTGTCTCTTCCATTGTGGAAGTGAAAGATGAATCAACAATTTGAGGGAAGTGTTTTTCCAAAAGCTCGGTAACACTAAAAGCTATTTCACTTGGAATAAGTTGCTTTTTTTCAATCGTGATGTAATCACGTGCTGTCAGAACCGAGATCGTTGGAGCATAGGTGGATGGACGTCCGATACCTAAACTTTCTAATTTTTTAATCAAACTTGCTTCAGAATAACGTGATGGTGGCTCTGTAAAGTGTTGGTTTGCATCAATTTTTGTAAGCTGAACTTCTTGACCAAGGGCGAGGTCTGGTAAAAGTTTGTCTTTATCATTGTCGCCATAAACTTTATAAAAACCATCAAAAAGAAGTTTTCGTCCACTTGCCTTAAATTTACCACTGTTACTTTCAAACATAAGCGTTTGTGACTCAAAACGTGCATTGTTCATTTGTGACGCTAAGAAGCGGTTGTATATAAGTGTATAGAGTTTAAGCTCATCAGGTTTAAGATACTCTTGAGCGATTTGAGGGGTAAACTCTAAGATAGTAGGGCGAATGGCTTCGTGCGCTTCTTGTGCACTTTTGGATTTATTGGCATAAAAGCGTGGCTTTTCAGGAAGATAAGCAGCGCCATAATTTTTTTTGATTTGATCACGAGCAGCCTCAATGGCTTCTTTAGAAATATTTAAAGAGTCTGTTCTCATATACGTAATAACACCCATAACACCTTGATGCGTTTTTACACCTTCATAAAGGGTTTGTGCGAGCATCATCGTTTTTTTAGGTGAATAGCCAAGTGCACTCGAAGCACTTTGTTGTAGCGTTGATGTCATAAAAGAAGGGCTCGGTGAACTCTCGCGTTCTTTTTTCTCCAAAAGTGCTACTTTAAAGCTCTCTTGTAAAAGTTTATCTTTGATCAAATGGGCTCGTTCACCATTTGTGATGGTCATTTTTTCAATTTTTTCATTTGAAAATTCAACCAAAGACGCTTCAATGGTTTTATTGAAAAGGGCATCTATACTCCAAAACTCTTCTTCTTTAAACGCGCGGATCTCTTTTTCACGATCCACAACAATTTTAAGTGTTGAAGACTGAACACGTCCTGCGCTGAGTCCTTTTTGAATTTTTGACGAAAGAAGTGGTGAGAGTTTATACCCAACGATTCGATCTAGCAGACGTCGTGCTTGTTGCGCATTAATACTACTTGCATCTAAAACTCTAGGATTTTCAAGCGCATGGGTGATCGCATTTTTCGTAATTTCGTGAAAGACAATACGTGGAAGCGATTGGGGGTCTTTACCGATAGCTGTTGCGATATGAAAACCAATCGCTTCTCCCTCACGGTCCTCATCGGTCGCGATATAGACTTGATCAGCAACTTTTGCAAGATCTTTGATCTCTTTAACTACCGCTGCATGATCTTTGGGTATGCGATACTCAGGAATAAAAGTTTGGTTATCGATCTTAATACCAAAACTACTTTTGGGAAGATCTCGGATATGTCCCTTAGATGCGACAACAGTATAGTCTTTACCTAAAAAATTCTTAATCGTTTTTGCTTTAGTCGGGGATTCGACAATAATGAGATTTTTCAATTCTTTTCCATCTTTATATGTAAACATTTTTGAGTATTCTATCTAAAAAAAAATCTTTTTAAAAATTGTTGTTTGGATTAAAGTTTTTTTGCAAGGCTCCGATCTTGTTTTTATCAAAGGCAAGGATGCCTGCGAAATACAAAAGATAAAAGGATTTATCATGGGTTTCCGTATTAACACAAACGTTGCGTCACTTACTGCACAAACAAGTGCCGCAGTCAACAACAGAAACATGGACAATGCACTTGCTAAATTGTCTTCAGGTCTTCGTATCAACAAAGCTGCAGATGATGCATCTGGTCTTGCAATTGCGAACTCACTTCGTGCGCAAGCAAGTTCACTTGGTCAAGCTGTCTCTAATGGTAACGATGCAATTGGTTTGATCCAAACTGCGGATGGTGCACTTAGTGAGTACTCAAATATTCTTGATACTATCAAGACTAAATCTGTACAAGCTGCATCTGATGGTCAAACTGCAAATAGCCGTTTGGCAATTCAAAAAGACATTAGCCGTCTACTTGAGAACTTGAACAACATTGCTAAAACAACATCGTTCAATGGTCAAAAACTTCTTTCTGGTACCTTTACCAACAAAGAATTCCAAGTGGGTGCGAATGCAAATGAGACAATCAAGGCTTCTATTACTTCTGCTGAGACAAGCCAAATTGGACAAACAAGCCGTGCTACACTCACTGTTGCTCAGCTTGGTGAAAACCAATTAACACTTAAAAGTGCTCAAAGTGGTACTGAAATTAAGCTAGAAGCGGTTAATTTGAAAATGAACAACGACCCAGAAAATGGTATGGGGAAATTGGCAGATCTTATTAACAAAAACAGTGCTGAAACAGGTATTACAGCTAAAGCTGTTGTAAGTTCTACTACAGAGGCTATAAAAGCAGGTACTACAGGGTCAGACTTTGCTATCAATGGTGTTAATATTGGTTCTATCAATGTTTCAGCAAATGATAGCCAAGGAACATTGTTAAATGCTATTAACAGCAAATCAACTTCAACTGGCGTTACTGCAACGAAAACAGCTGATGGTAAACTTACACTTTCATCATCTGATGGACGCGCTATCAACGTTGAGGGTGATCTTTCAGGTGTTACTACAAGCACAGGTAAAAGTCTTAGTACAGTAGGTCACCTTGAAGTAGTTCAAGCAGGTTCTTCTACATTCCAAATTACTGGTTCAAAAATGGGTGCTGCGGTAGGTGAAGATCTTACAACCAATGCAACTGTTACAACGGTGGATGACTCTATCTTGAAATCAGGTTCTACTATTGTAATTAGTAGTACATTAGCAGCTGGTACTGAACTAGGTGCTGATTATACAAATACAGGTGTCAACTTTAGTGCAACAGCAGATACTACAGTTGTTGCTGGTTCAACTATTACCGATAGTTCTACCATCAGTAAAGGAACAACACTAGGCGCAACTGTTAATGTTCGCGGAACGACTTTAAGTAGTGATATGCTTATTAAAGCAGGATCTACTTTAGCAACAGGTTCTGTCTTAGATGCAGGTACAACACTTCAACAAGATATTACAAACGGTACAACACTTTACAAAGCAGGTACAGTACTTCATACTGACCTTACGCTGTCTCAAACAGTTACACTTTCAAAAGATATGTTAATGACAGTGGATACGTTAAGTCCAAATGCTACTATTTTCTCTGGTAGTAAACTATTAGCGGGTACAACGTTAGGTGCAAACTTCCAAATCAGTGGTACGGTAACAACATCACAAGATATGGTTGTTAAAAATGAGTCTATCCTTAATAGTGGTAGTACCATGAAAGCTGGTAGTATTATCGGTGATAAAGTTGCTATTGAAGCAGCGATGACTACAACCAGAGATTCTAAAGTGGCAGGTACGTCTATTTTAGGAACTGGTACTGTGATTAAAGAAGAGTCTACATTAGGTGCTTCCGTTCAAACAGCTGGTGACGTTACGCTTAATCGAGATATGGTCATTAAAGCGAATTCAATCTTATCTACAGGTACTGTTCTCAAAGCAGGCACTGTTATCAATCAAGACCTTACTGCGCAACAAGTAGGCAGTGGAAATGGCCCTGGAATCAAAGCGGGTACAGTATTAGGTACGGATGTTACATTAACGGGTACTGTAAATGTAACTGATGACTTTACTATGATCAAAGGTACATCAGGTACAAATGCTGTAATCAAAGGAAATTCAACGATTGCAGAAAATGTGAATGGTGGACAAGATAGCGTTAAATTAGGCTCAACAGAGTTCTCTGATTTATCCAAAATTGATGTTACAACGCTTGAAGGCGCTATGAAAGCGATTGATACTGTAAGTGCTGCGATGACAAACCTTGATACGATTCGTTCAGATTTAGGTTCTGTTCAAAATCAAATCACTTCAACGATCAATAACATCTCAGTAACTCAAGTAAACGTTAAGAGTGCTGAGTCTGGTATTCGTGATGTTGACTTTGCTTCAGAGTCTGCTAACTTCTCTAAATTTAACATTCTTGCTCAGTCAGGAAGTTATGCGATGAGCCAAGCTAACTCTGTACAACAAAACGTACTTAAACTACTTCAATAGTAGAGTAGCGTAAGCTATAAGGCTGCTAAGCAGCCTTATATACCTCAAGCCCAAGTTATATTGTTTATGACTTGGGCTTTTTTTATTACTTCAAAAAACTTTCTAATTTTGAGATATAAAGCCCTGAAATTTTAAGTAGTTGTTGAACAAGTAATGTATTGAGTGGCACAATGTGCTTTTCTGGATGCTTAAGCTCTTGAGTATTGAAAAGATCATAGATATAACTCAAAATGATTTGAAAATATTGGTAATAAACTTCTGCTAGGTTAGAGCCTGTTCTATTTTCTTGGTCACCCAAAATCCACGAAAGCCTTGCTAGTTTCTCAAGATATTCTGTAGCGTTAATAAACTCTTTTTTTTGAAAATTCTTAATGAGTTTTTCAAGCTTTTTTGCTTCATTAATTTGATAATTAATTTGTGCGCGATCTTGTGCGTTGAAATTGGCTTCTGAAATAGAATGAAAAAATTCAGAAACTTGTGATTGAATCGTGGAATATGTCAAAGTCTCTAGTTTTTCCCATGGATAGGTATCTATTTGCAAAGGTTCACAGCCTTGTATATATGCTCCGTTACTAAGATTGTAAATGTGATGATGTTCTTTTTTTAATCGTTCAATAAAAAAATCAGCTTGTTCTATCGATAGTTTATAACCATATTGGGTTGGAATTTGTTTAAGAAAATTGCCTTTGACATAAATGACAGAGCTATTAGGATCCATAGAAGCATTTTGATTGTCAATTATTCCTGTTGCTTGGTACGGATGATGATCGCCATGTGTTTGTAAGGTTTCTGGGTCAAGTGCCAAATCTACACCGAGCATATACATATTTGAAATTCCTAACACTAACATCAGACCTAAAGTATATTCTCCAACGCTTGGTGCTGAAAAATAACCAAATCCTTTTTTATATTCTGTGCCTTGTTCAATAAAATAGATATTTTCTTTAGGAAATTTGTTGACTGTGTGTTTGTCTACATTGGATGCAAGTATGGCTAGAACATCGTCAAAATAGTTTTCTGCATCGAGCCCTTTAAATAACAATGCACTGTTCTCGCCTGGATCGATATGCACAATGATATTTGGTTTTACCCCATGCGAATGTAACAATTTGCATGTTGAAAGCGCTGATACAACAATAAATTTATCTCGATACAGTTTAAGCCATTCGATATTTTTTGAAGCGGATGGACCTGAGAAAAACATAAGAACAGGTTTTTGACTAAAGATATTGCCTTCTCTCCCATGGTAGTGTGTCATGATATTCATAAATGCATAGTTTTGAGCAAGATATAGCGGTGAGTCAATGTAACGTAATAGAAGAGCACTATAACCATAGTTTATAAAATCTTGTGAAAGTACATGGGATTGAAGCCTTTGGAGTTCACTTTGGTAGTTAAGTCTAAAAGGAACATGTTTGATATTGAGGTTATGGTTATTCCCTATATTTAAGAACTCGAGAAAAACTTCTCTTTCTTGCAATTCATCATCGGTTAGAGAAAAATAGACAATACATTCTTTTAAAGCTTCTTCGTAGTCTGTTACAAATAAAGAGAGCCTAAAAATCTCAAGATTGGGTTCTTTGATAAAAACAACTCTTGGGTTGAGCTTTTGAAGCATACCTTGAATATAAAGCCCTAATCCGATACCCAGAAAAATAATTTTGTTTGATCTAACCATATGCATTTCATCAGAAGCATATTTTTTTGTGTAGTTAATAATTTTAATCGTTGACCAAAGTGCATTATGAAAAGAGAGTTCACTTTTATCAATCATTTCTGCTTGTTCATCACTCGCTTCACAAAATTTTTGAGCTTTAAAAACGCCACCTGTTTTTTTAAGATTGTAGGCATTGATAACTCTTTGTGCACTTTCGAAGCTATTCTCATTGTACAGATATTCATTAGAAGAGAGTTCATAGACATCGAAATAACCTTCTTTATACTCTAATGAATACTGCTCTGTATAATGTCCTTCTTCAATAAGCGTGTTTAAGAGGGTGATTTGATCATATACTGCTTTGTGGTGCGTCTCAAAATAGGCTAAGTTTTTTTGAAATGTTTTAAGTGCTCTTTGCTCTATATTTTCCATATTAATTGTTCTTTTCCATTAAAAACCATGTGATATCGCCTTGCGTAAAGGCAGGGTCACGGTGATAGCAAAAGCCGTAATCAATAAGTTTAAGATCGGGGTATAAATCCATCATTTCACCTGCAAAATCTCTTTTAAATAATTTGTCTTGATGCCCATGATAAGGAATTTCAACAGGAGTTGGATTGTAATATTCTGCAAGGCAAACGTAACGGCTAGAAGATTCATAGAGCTTTTGATAAACCGTAGAGAGCACATTGGGATCAAGATGAATCAAAACACCTTTGATAAAAACAAGATCTCTTTGTTTTTCACATGTAAAATCTAAAATGGATTGATGGTAAATAGAAAGACCATTAATGGCGTTAAGTTGCTCGACGGCAGATTGATTAATCTCGATTGCGCTAAGCTCTGCTTGTGGCAACAGTTGTTTAATGGCGTGTATATTAAGCCCTATATTTGAGCCAAATTCAATAATGGAAGATATGTGAGGTGTTCTTGAAAATATTTTGGCAAAGAGCGCAATATTGGCTGCAATAATCTCTTTGTCGTTGTTTCTTTGGATGTAATTGTTCCCAAATTCGCCTGCCCAAAATTTTTCCTGCTCGGTTTTATATTCTTTCATTGTTCCATCCATTCATGATTATTTAATTTTAACTTAAAAGCAAAAATAATTCCACTAAAATCTAGCGTCTATCTCGGTTTTGAATTCCTCAACTAATTGAAGAAATGATTGTTTATCAAAGAATTTGATGCCTTGTGTATGCGAAGCCATATTGGTTCCCATTCCCCTTTTAAAATGTGAAATATTAAGTTCTTTATCGCCTGCATAGTCATTAAAACCGTCAATTTTATTGAGGTTACAAGGTTGCCCAAATCCTAATGTTTTAAAGCCTAGATTTTTAAAATAGACCATCGCATGCCAGAGTAGATAATGGTTTAACGGCAAGTTTTGAAAAAATTCATTTGTATCATAAGCACTACTTGCATAAACCGCATTTTCAGTATCGTGGAAAAAATAATCTGTCATCACGGTTCTATTGTTGTATTGAACCGCAATAACCGTTGCTAAATTTTTTTCAATAAGATTTAATTGTTTGTCGTATATTGCATCAGATTTTGGTTCTTTACCAGCATTGATCATATGAATTTTATGGAAATTGACATAGTGTTGATGTAACTCTTTGAAGTTTGAACTATCCGAGTAAAGAAGCGAATATTCACTACTTTTCGTCAATGAATTGATCAGGGCTTTGTAGCTTTTTCTAAGATTTGTCCATAGCTGTTCTTGTGACTTTTCTAGGTTTATTGCACACGTTGTATTGGTCGTATCAAAAAAACCATAGAGTCGAAGTCTGTTAAAAGAGCTGTTTTCAAATAAAGAGAGTTTGAATTTTATGAGAGAGAGTTTCAAATCCAAACTTAATGTATCAATGTGACTGAATATCAGTTGCTCATTTTTCGTTGAACTTGCCAAAGGAGCCATGATGTAGCCTCCTGAAATTGAAACCGATAAAGAGCCATTAATATTTTCTATCGGTAAAAGGCAAATCCCAACGCATTCATTGTTTAGCTCTAAAACAAAGCTTTTATCTGTCACAAGGTCAGAACTCGTTGTAAGATAGTACTCAATGATAGGGAGCGAATATTGAAAATCTATGTGATGATGAACTAAAAATTTATTCCATAGCTCCTCAAAATAGTCTTTATTCTGCTCTTTAAAGACTAAATTCACGCGGCAGCTTTACACTGTATCATGGTGGAGATCATACAAGGATGTCCCCATGGACATTAATGAACTCATTGTATGCTACAAGGTATTTTTTTTCTTCATTTTTATCCATCCACGGCACACTGACCCATTTGTTGTACTCATAGTGTGTCACGCCCTCAAGTTTAGCCCAGCCTTCCAAGGTATTGGGGAAGGTAATGCCAAATTGCTTGACGTACTCAAATAAGTCAGTACCTGGCAAAGGCCTAAAGAACGTTGTACTGAGTTTAAACCTTGGATGTTTTTGTCTGATTTTTTTCACATATTCTAACGTTTCATACAAGTTTTCAGCGGTCTCCGTTGGTGCTCCAAAGATGCATCCCGATGTTAATTCAACATCCGCTTGATACAGTTTTTCAGCAGCGTCCAAATAACTCTCCAAGTGACCTGTCCCTTTTTTGTAGACCTCTTCTACAATTCTTTTACTTCCGCTCTCAAGTCCAACGGTTAAGTGGTGGAGTTTTAAATTGCTTTTATTGATCTCTCTTAGGTCTTCAACGGTGTAGTTTTTAAGTTCCATCGCTCTCGCATCAGCAATCCACTCAATATGTGGAAATTCTTCGGAGACAAATTCCATAATCTCTTTAACACGTGCCTTGCGTGTAAACAGAGTCGCATCGAAAAATACGAGTTGTTTAAACTGTGTTGCTTCATATAAGTAACGTAAATCTTGTTTGATCAGTTCAATAGGTTTTTCTGCCCATTTACGAGTCTCTGGTGTCGCACAGAAGGTACATTTTGCGGGACATCCGTATTGGGTGACGTAGATAACTCTTTGGGTAGCAGGGTTAATATATTTGCTAACGTCAATCTTGTGATAGGGAATGGCATTCCATGTGATATCTCTATAATTTTTTGGTGTTTCGGTGTAGGTGATCTGAAGATTGTCTGAGGCTCCCATAACACGCTCTTTTGAATAGACACCTGGTATCAATCGAGTGACTTTCCCATGGTTTAAAAGATCCGCAATAAGCTCTCTAAACGAATTTTCACCATAGCCTGCAATGGCATAATCAACCAGTTCTGATTTGATGGTTTCATGTGGAAGGGCGGTTACATGAGGGCCACCTACGATCGTAATAATTTTGCTATTGAAGTTTTTGATTTTCGTTAATAAATCAAATCCAGATTTTGTTTGATAGCCCGTAAACATAGAGACGCCAACAACATCAGCGTTTTGGAGTAACGCGTTTAATCGTAAATCATCATCGACTCTTTCATCAAAAATCTCATAATTGATTGAATCAAGTGTGCTAATAGCAGCAGAAATTGCAAGTATGCCCAGTGGAAAATAATGAAAATCTTTGTAGGGTTCCATCTTTGGCATGATTAAAACAATATTTAGCATGAATGAGCCTTTTTGTTAGCATATATGATTTTTCTATTCAGTTTTGAGCAATAAATTACATTATAAAACATAGTGTATACGCTTGTCAATCTATTTTCAGTTCCTCTTTGTTTTCCCATACTTTGGCAAACGCTTTCACCACATCATCCATATCTTCTCTGCTCATACCCGGACGCATAAGCTCATGGGTAAACAGACGTTCAAAATGCAGACTCTCGCACACAGGGCAGTCGCCTTTTTGGTACGTTACATTGGAGAGGTTAAACGGATAGCCTTTGCTTCCAAACGCAATTTTGTGTACAAACATGGGTTGCAGGTAAATGGGCTTCACATAACCACATCCGATTAGCACATCAGAGTCATCGCGCATGATGGTACGAGGTAGTTCGGCTTTAACCGCTTTGATGAAGAGGTCACGATGAACGCCCGCAAGGTTTGCGTCAAACTCTAAAGGATGCACGTAAAAGGCATGTTTGATATGCTCTCGAAGGGTTGTTGTTTTAAGGCATGGAATGCTTTTAAGCGCCTCGCTGATGTAGGCGACATTTTCTTGGCGTATTTTTAGCAAAGAGGGCAGTTTTTTGAGTTGTTCACGTGCTACTGCACACTCCATCTCTGTCATACGAAAGTTAAAACCGACCATGTTGATAAGCTCATTTGGTGCGCTAAAGCCTTTATTGGCGATGACGGATTCTGCGTGGTTGCGGATGAGTTGGAGTTTATTAGCCAGTGCGTCATCATTGGTAACGATGACACCACCTTCGCCTGAGTGTATATGCTTGTGGTAATTGAGTGAGAAGACACCCATATCGCCCAAAGTTCCTGCAAATTCGTTTTTATGCATAGCACCTGGAGCTTGCGCAGCATCTTCGATAACGATAAGGTTATGTTTTTTAGCAATGGCATTGATGGCTTCAACATCATAAGGTTGCCCAAAAATGTCCACAACAATGATGGCTTTTGTTTTGGGGGTAATCTTTTGCTCAACGCTTTTAGGGTCTAAACAGTAGGTATCTTCCTCCACATCAGCAAACACAGGAATACCACCGTAAAAAAGCGGTGCAACGGCTGAGGCTGACATGGTGTAGGGGCTAACGATGACTTCATCGCCCGCTTCGATTCCAGCGGCTCCCACAGCGCAAATAAGCCCAGAGGTTGCAGAGTTGACACTAATGGCATGCTTGACACCAAAAAATGCTGCCCACTCTTTCTCAAAAGCACGTACTTCATTTCCACCGTAAAAATCATCATGCCAAGCACCCAGGTAAGTAGAGAGTTTGCCACTACGAAGTACACGTAGTACGGCTTCTTCTTCCTCTGCCCCTATAGTGTTATAAGCTGGAAAAGGGTTGGTTCTTACTTTCTCTCCGCCGTTGATGGCTAGTTTTTTCATCTTCGTTTCTCTTTTGCAATGGTTTCAAAAATTTTCATGTGAACATGCAGCTGTTCTTGCAATATCTGCTTGCAGGTTATATCGTCGTTTTGGAGTAAAAATTCAAGGGAATGTAGGGCATAGTTTTTCAATGTATTGGGAAGTGTTTTTTCATGTTCCAAACTAAAATAGCCTTCGTATAGAGGCGAGGGTATTTTGATAAATGTATCGATGCACAAGCCTCCATCTTTGATCTCTACTTTGCCATTTTCAAACCAGATGGTAAGATCAAACGCAGAGTAAGGAAGCTCTTCCATGCAACTGAGTACGCCTTGTGCATTGGCGAGTTTTACGTCAAAATCACCGCTAATATCTTCGTGCAATGGTGTTACATTTAACGCATTTATACTCTGTATTTCACCAAAAAAGTGGCTAAGTAGCGCTAGCATATGAACACCATTGTGAAGTAAGCCTTTGGTAAATACACCTTGAAAACGCACAGCTTTACCCCATTTTTCTTCAGCAATTGCGTTGGCAAGTTGAATCAAAGAAGGGTCATAGCGACGCATAAGGTGAATAAGAATTTTTTTCTCACTTGCAAGCAGTAGAGGTGTTAAGTGGGCCAATTCTTCAGCCGTGGCTACCAAAGGTTTTTCGCAGATAATGGCACTCAAATTTTCTACCGCTAAAGCCTCTTCTAGAGCTGCTGCATGAAACTGTGTGGGTGAGGCAATAGCGAGTAGGTCGATAGTTTCATACTGTAAAAGAGAGTCGAGTGAATGGTAAACGCCCATCTCTCCCCAGCGCCCGATAAATGCACCTTGGTTCGTACTATCAGGCTCACAAATAGCGGTTAATTTACAGTTGGGGTGTTTGCTGATAGCATGAGCATGCGAGGCAATGTTCTCACTGTTTGGCGAGTCGATAAGCCCACCAATACTACCTGCTCCAACAATGGCACATGAGAAAATTTTTTGCATTAAAAGTGCCTTTTCATAGCTATTTTTCTAAGAATGAAGCAAAATCTATGCCGAAATCTTCGGGGTTTTGATGCTTTTGCTCCAGCACCGAAAGTTCAAAATGCTCAAAACTGGTCAGTTGGTTTGCTTTTGGTAGAGGGACTAAGCATTCTCGCTTGGATGAAGGTATATATGAGATAACATTTTTACCCAATAGATAGGCCGTATAAAGCGCAACCGTGTCAATTCCAATGATAACGTTTGCGCTTGCGATATCCTCTAAAAGAGTGGCATGGCTAAATGTTGCATTGGGATCAATCGCTTGGTAGGTTTCAGGTGTATCGGAAGGGTGTAGGCGTATAAGGATATTTTTACAACCAAATTTTTCTTGATTTGCAAGAATGTCTTCAAAAACCTCTTTTTCGCTAAAGCCCCAACCATAGGCATCCCCAAAAGAGCGCTCAGCCACCTTGGCAGTCGGTTCACTCAAAAAGAGTAGGGTATCAGTCTTCTTGGTATTTGCTAAAACAGTTTGTGCGTCTTTGAGTTGAGCCAATAAGGCATAATTTTTGATGGCAATGATATTGGGAAGCCCTAAACTTTTGGCTTTATTGAAGCTTGCTTGATCGTGCGCTGCGATGAAAGAGGGGAGGTTATTCTCCCAATTTTTTTCGGGATATCCAAAGCGTTCACGGTAGTTTGTCCAGTGGTCTAAAAAAGCGATATTAAGGAGAGTGTGCGCTTTTGCATAGTTTAAAAAGTGGTATTCTAGATGGTTTTGCCAGCCTGTACTATAGAGCACAATAGAGGGGTTAAATGAAGCCAATTTGGTTTCAATGTCGCTTTTTTCTGGCGCTATTTCAGACCAGAGATGCTGGAGTTTTTTCGCTTTCATGAGTTTATTACAGGGTGAATCTGCTAAGCAGAAAATGCGAAATTCCCCCAAGGACATAGAGGCTTTTAAAAGCTCTAAAAGTATTTCAGCCCCTCCTGTATCGTGGGCAAAGAGAGCGATTTTTCTCACTCGACATCTTCTTTTTCAAGCCTGTCGCCAAAGCTCAAATTTTCTTTGGCACATTTGCCTAAAATATCTTTGATATAGCGAGGATGGAGTCCATACCCTGGGCGAACGGAGCGGATGTTTTCTTCGCTCAATACTTCACCTTTGGCAATATCTTTGGCGATATAAAGACTACGTGAGAATTGTCTACCTTTTATGGTTTTTTCATCGGTATGGTAGGTAGGGTGTCCTAATAATTTTTCAGTGTCACGTACCGCTTGAACCATTGCGGTAAATGCTTCAACGTCCAGTGAAAAACTCGCATCTGCACCACCAATAGCTTTGTCTAAAATGAAATGTTTTTCGATGACTTTAGCACCGAGCGCTACGGCAGTAATCGGTGCAGTGATGCCAAGCGTATGGTCTGAAAAGCCTGCAATAACGCCAAAACGTTTGGCAAGATCGGGTATGGTAAGAAGGTTTGCGCCCTCTAGTGAGGCAGGGTAAGATGAGGTACATTGCAATAAAATAATCTCAGAGTTATCTTCCCTTTGGCAAATGCGTATAACATCTTCAATTTCATTCAGTGTGGCAATACCGGTAGAGATAATCATAGGCCTCTGCTTGGAAGCCATATAGCGAACCAACTCGTAGTCCGTGATTTCAAAACTGGCTACTTTATAAGCGGGAGGATCAAATTGTTCTAAAAAATCCACAGCACTTTTATCAAATGGGGTTGAAAAACAGAGGAGTCCCTCTTCTTTGGCGACTTCAAAAAGCTCTTTGTGCCACTCCCACGGTGTGTACGCCTCTTTATAGAGTTCGTAGAGTGTTTTATTATCCCAGAGCGTGCCACCTTTGACGACGAAGTCCTCTTTGTCACAGTTAAGCGTTAATGTGTCAGCCGTATAAGTTTGAAGCTTGATGGCATCAGCCCCCGCTTTTTTAGCCGCTCTTATGGTCTGCTTTGCAGTTTCTATACTGTTGCCATGGTTTGCAGAAAGCTCTGCTATGATAAGTGTACGTGTGTCATCTAAGTTAAAATTACCGATGTTCATTGGTTAGCTCCATGCAAATAACCTCTTTGTCGTTAATGCTTATGCGCTCTTTTTCGCAAAATCCAAATTTTTCATACAATGCTTTTGCTTTTGTGTTTTCAGTAAAAACTTCCGCTTTGAGTATGTTCACCTTTAATCTCTTAAACGCATACTCTACAATACTTTGCATCAAAAGCGAACCAATCCCTTTTTGATTGAGCGTTGGGTTGGCATAAAGTCCCATCACGACACTCTCTTTGGATATCTCATTAAAGTCGATAACACCAATGTCAATGCCCGCGTTTTGGACTAAAAAATAGCGGCGATCTTCGCTTGTTTGCAGCGCTTCAATAAACCCAAAATGCTCTGCCTCGCTGATGTCATTCGTGTTATACATGTATGCTTTGACATTTTCGTGATTTCGCCACGCTAAAATCATCTTTTTTTGGGACTCATCCAGCGTTGTAAAGTTGCATAAATAAAGACGCATCCCACTCCTTTAAAACAGGATACTCCTGCTTTTGAAGATATGCAAACATATCGTCTTGGTTGTGTGCTACTTTAATCGCAATGAAAGGTACTTCCATGAAAAGTACCTCATGCACCATAACACTCGGCGTTACGATGGCAAAGCGGCTTTGGTGAAGTAGTTTGGCAACTTCGTTGGAGTTTACATGTAAAGCAATATTGGGCTTACCCTGCGCGTAGTTTTGAAGCTCACCAAGATGCGCATTTGCCATGGTTGAAAGAACGCATATACGCAATTTTTGTGGGAGTGTTTTAAGAATGGAAAGCGTGATGTTGGTCGCATCTGTCCCACCCATCGCTATAAATACGTCGTAAATTTTTTCACGCGCTTGTTTTTTTTCTTCTCTAAATTCGTTGCGAATGAGTGTATAAAGACTGCCACAACGAAGTTCACATTTTTTAGGCACAAGGTTTTTATAACGTTTGGCGTCTGCCGAAAGATTGTGGTTTAAAAGAATGTCGCAGTGATGAAGCTCATACGTGTCATCGAAGCTTAGGATTTTTACTTTTGTGGCCTCTTTTATTTTTTGCTCAAATTGTGCATCAATGCCGTAGTGATCGATCACTAAAAGCTTTACATGTAACGTTTTAATCAGCTCTATCAGCTCATCTGCATCGTTTGATTTTAAGATTCTGACTTCATAGGGAATGGAATCAATAATATTGCCTTCTAAGTTTTGGCAGGCAAAAATGACTTCACCTTCTAAGTTTTTGGCAAAGACAAGATTGCGCATGACATGTCCAAGCCCAATGGTGCTTGAACTATCACTCCGAATCAAAGTTTTCATGAAAGCAAAAGAGCTTTATACATAAATTCAGCGCGTATCCAGTCTTCAGGCGTGTCAATGTCTTGTACCAAGTGGCGAGGTAAAAGCACCGCCGTGGAGTGAGGTGCAAAGATCACTTGACCTTCCAACCACGCTTCGGGCGTTCCCCAGTAAAATTGTCCCGCATCGTGGTACGCTTCCTCTAAATCTTGACTCCTCGTGTTAAAGTGTTCAGGCGAGAACATCTCAACACGGTCATCTTTGGTGAGTCGAATCGCACGCTGAATGGGAAAAGGAAAACTGGTCGCACTAAACGCATAAGAAGCTTTGGTAGAGGCTAGTTTTTCATATGCTTCTTGGATGTACTTTGCTTGCACAAATGGTGCAGTGGCGTAGATACAACAGACCGCTTCAACATCGCTGATGTCGTGTACCGAAGCGGTAATCGCATGGGCGATGACGGGAATGGTTGCTGTGTGGTCATCGCTCAATTCTTTGGGGCGCATAAAAGGAACTTCAGCGCCCAATATTCGTGCCAAAGTGGCGATTTCTTCGTCGTCCGTACTCACGACAATTTTGTCAAAACAGCCACTTTTTTGGGCTGCTTCGATGCTATAAGCGATCATGGGTTTACCGCAAAATGCTTTAATATTTTTACGAGGAATACGTTTACTTCCTCCACGCGCTGGGATAATGGCAAGTCTCATAGATGGCATCCTTTGATGGAAGCGAGTGTTTCAAGCAGTGTGTCTGCTACCATACGTGCTTCTTCCATACTCATACCTTGATGGCAGGGGATAGAGAGTTCAGCTTTGTAAAAATCTTCCGTTGTTTCTAACCGTTGTTCACCAAAAAGCTTTTTGTAGTAACTAAATTGATACACAGGTTTGTAGTGGACTTGTACTCCAAGTCCTTTAGCGTGTAAAGCTTTGAAGATCTCTTCTTTGGAACACCACAAAGAACGATCAAGCAGAATAGGGTAGAGATGGTAGGTGCTTCTTTTAGATGTGTCGAGAGCAATTGTTGTAAAGTAAGGGTTTTTCGCAAATCGATCATCGTAGTAGTGTGCTATCTCTTTGCGTTTGTCGATAAAGGCGTCTAAACGTTTAAGTTGTGAAAGCCCCAATGCACACGCTACATCGCTAAGACGGTAGTTTTCACCCAGCGTAATCATGTCGGAATTCCAGAGCTCTTTTTTGACAATACCATGACTTCGTAACAGTTTTGCTTGCTCATAAAAGGCGGTATTATTTGTGGCAATTGCACCACCTTCAAACGTCGTGATCGGCTTGATGGCGTGAAAACTAAAGATGGTCATATCGGCAACAGTGCCTACTTTTTGCCCATTTATTTCACTGCCAAGCGCATGGCTTGCATCTTCGATGAGCAACAGTTTGTGTTTGTCACAAAGTGCTTTAATGGTATGAATAGGCAGTGGATTTCCGCCAAAATCCACAGGCGCTATTGCTTTGGTTCGAGGAGTGATTAACGCCTCTATTTTGCGCTCATCCATATTGCCATCATAACGAATATCGCAAAATACAGGAGTTGCCCCACATTGGATGGCAGTGTTCGAAGTAGCGGCAAACGTGAGAGGTGTTGTGATGATCTCATCACCCTCTTGAAGTCCGATGATCTGATAGGCGACATGTAAAGCTGAAGTGGCGGAGTTCATCACGCAAACGTGCTTTACGCCCAAGTAGTGTGCTAGCGCTTCTTCAAAGTCACTCACTTTTTTACCACCTGTGAGAAAATCGCCTTTCAGCGTCTCAACAACTGCATCTATATCGCTTTGGTCTATGCTTTGTTTGCTGTAAGGAATCATGCGTTTATCATCTCCATCAAGCCTTTGGCATCAAGCCACTGTGTATTGGTCTCAGAACTGTATTCAAAGCCGTATTTCACAGGCGTTCCTGTTTCTCCAATGGCATTACATGTAAAGTCGTTTTGTTGTGTAAAAAGAATGCTCGGTTGAATGACATAATGGTCATGAAATTCAAGTGTTAAGTGGCTGTCATCTTTAGGAACCATGACTTCGTGCATCTTCTCACCAGGACGAATACCGATGATTTTTACACCCAAATGCGGTGCCATACTTTTGGCTAAATCAACCATTTTCATAGAGGCAATTTTCGGGATAAATATCTCGCCACCCTTCATGCGTTCAAAGTTTTTAAGTACAAAATTGACCCCTTGCTCAAGCGTAATCCAAAAACGTGTCATCTCCGCTTCAGTAATAGGAAGTTCTTTAACACCCTCCGCAATGAGTTTTTTAAACAAAGGAACGACAGAGCCACGACTTCCTACAACATTGCCATAGCGGACAACAGAAAATTCGGTTCGTCTTGCCCCTCTGATATTATTGGCGGCGACAAAAAGTTTATCGCTAGCAAGTTTGGTTGCACCGTAAAGATTGATAGGATTGGCCGCTTTATCGGTAGAAAGTGCTATGACTTTACTCACACCGCATTCAAGGGCTGCATCGATGACATTTTGTGCACCATAGATGTTGGTCTTGATGCATTCCATTGGATTGTATTCTGCTATGGGGACGTGTTTGAGTGCTGCGGCATGAATGACATAATCAACACCATACATCGCATTTTTGAGGCGATCAACATCTCGCACATCGCCAATAAAAAAACGCATCACTGGGTCAGTGAATTGTTGTGCCATTTCGTACTGTTTAAGTTCATCTCTGGAGTAGATAATGATTTTATTGGGTTTGTATTTTTTTAAAAGAATTTCAGTATATTTTTTGCCAAAACTACCTGTGCCACCGGTGATAAAAATATTTTTTCCATTAAACACGATAACCCTTTGTGTCAATATTTTTGATTTTAAAGCAATTTTAATTCCGCTTCCTCTATTTGACATTCGTATGATAGGAGTAGTATAATGAATGTATCTTTAAACGAGGAGCATCTGATGAAAGTTTCCAGTAGTTCCAATACGCAAGTACTCAATTTAATTACCCAAAACAAGTCTCAAACAGACATTATGTTAGAAAAAATCAATGCGACAAAAGAGCTTAGTGGTAAAGATGGCGCTAACTTGGTGGTTTCCGATACGTTAGCTTCTCAAATTGCTTCTTTAAGCCAAGGTGTGCAAAATGCCAATGAAACCATTGGGATGTACCAAATAGCAGACGCTTCTGTTCAAGCTATCCAATCAGGAACGGACAAGCTGAATGATCTCTCTGTGCGTTACAACAGTGCGACGCTAGGATCTGATCAAAAAGCCATTTTAGAAAAACAGTTCAACGAGATCAGTAGTTCGATGCAAGACATTGTTGCACAAACGACATACAATGGTCAAAACCTCCTCAGCGGTAATTCTGGACTGAGTGTTTCTGGCGTCAGTGACTTAACGATAAAAGATCAAGAAGGTATCGCTAATTTTAGAGAAAACCTCAGTTCTCTTTCTTCAACCATTAGTTCTCAGCTCAACAGTGCAAGCAGTAGCATTACAACTTCATTGACCGCTATGACGAACTTAAGCAGTGCCAATGCGCAAATCTCAGAAAAACCACTCGATCAAAAGATTGCAGAAATCAACAGCGATCAGATCAAACTTAGCAGTTCTGTCTTAACCCAAATTCATCAAAACAGTATGATGCAACAAAATATTTCGGCACTTTTAGTTTAAAAGTGCCTTCCTTTATTTAGCCTCTTCCCATGCCACGAATCAATAATAAAATTTTTTATGAAAACGCTATAAAACGTTATGGCTGTACGGCTAAAGGCTTAAATTGGAACTCCAAACAGTCACAACATACACGTTTTGAAGTGATTCATGAACTTTTAGCAGATCACTTACCATCAAGCTCCATTATCGATGCAGGATGTGGCTTTGGCGATCTTTATCTTTTCTTGCAACAAAAAGGTTCTTTGCCACGTAAATATGTAGGCTACGATATGCTCCAAGAAGCTATCTTTGTTGCGCATAAGCGTACCAAACAACAGTGTGTGCATAAAGACATTTTAAACGATGACCTTGATTTTGCTGACTTTTATGTGGCGAGTGGTTCGATGAATATTTTGAACCGTGCGGAGACTTTTTTATTTATTCGCCGTTGTTTTGAAGTTTCGAAAAAAGGCTTTGTTTTCAACATGCTCAGAGGTGAAGAAAAAGAAGGGCATTTTAATTATTTTTTACCCGAAGAGATTGAAGAGCATGTGAGTGATTTTGTTTATGATGTTGAGATTTATGATGGGTATATGGACGGTGATTTTACGGTATTTTTGAAGAAGGAAGGTGTATGAAAAAACTTTTACTAGGAGTCATTGGACTCTATTTGGTAGCGATGGGGTATTTGTACTTTACTCAAAATGATCAGCTCTTCCCAGCCAAATTGATCGAAAAGCAAGCCAAAGTGAGTGGTGAAAACATTGAAGGACTCTCTCTACGTGTAAGCGATGCTGTCGTGTTGGATGGAGTCGTGCGCAAGGATGAAGCGAGCGATGCAGGACTGATTCTCTATTTTGGTGGCAATGCCGATGATGCAACACGTTTTGTTTTAGATGTCAAAGAACTTCAAGGCTATGATATTGTTGCTTTTAACTACCGAGGGTATGTTGGCAGTAGTGGAACACCCAGTGAAGAAGCTCTCTTTAACGACGCCCTAAAAATTTACGATACCTATGCCAAAGGTCGTAAAGTTGTTGTCATTGGACGAAGCCTTGGTACGGGGGTTGCGACCTATCTTGCAAGCAAGCGGGTGGTCGATGGTTTGGTTTTGCTGACACCGTATGATTCGATTCTTTCCATTGCAAAACTCAAATACCCATTCTTCCCGATTGACCTATTGCTACAAAATAAATTTGAAAGTGTTGACTACCTCCCTTTTGTAAAAGCAAAAATTGCAGTGATAGAAGTAGAAAATGATGCTACTATTCCACGGTATCATCTTGAAAAGCTTTTAGAAGCGATGCCCAGACGTCCTTTGCATGTCATTCTTGCCCATACTACACATGGAAAAGTGCTCGAACACCCAGCCTTTACTAGTGAACTTCAAATCATATTAGGAAAAATTAGTGAATAAAGTTTATATCAAACACTCCGTTGTCCCAAAATTAAGACGCTTTACCCCGTGGGTTTATGCTAACGAAATTGACTCTAGCTTAGAGGAGTTTCAAAGCGGTGAAGTCGTCGCACTCTTTTCCAAAAAAGATGGTTTTTTAGGAACAGCCTATGTCAATCCAAAATGTGCGATTTTCGCGCGCATTCTTAGCTTTGGCAAAGAGGAGATTAGTAAAAAGTTTTTCCATAATCGCATCAAAAGAGCCATCGCAAAGCGTGAAGCGTTACTTTCGGGGACAAATGCCGTACGTCTCATCCACTCCGAAGCTGACTTCTTGCCAGGGCTTATCGTTGACAAGTATGGAGACACGCTCTCCATTCAGATCAACACCGCTGGTATGGAAACTTTTCGTGAGCTAATACTCAGCACACTCAAACAACTCGTGAATCCTTCGTGGATTGTCGAAAAATCGGATGAGCACTCACGCGAAATCGAAGGATTAGAGAGTAAAAATGGCACACTTTTTGGTACACCTTCTAAAGAGTTTGAACTTAAAGAGAATGGGTTAATTTTTTTAGTGGACATCGAAGATGCCCAAAAGACGGGCTTTTACTTAGATCAGCGTAAAAACAGAGCGATTTGTGCGAGCTACATTAAAGAGAATGATACGGTACTTGATATCTGTTGTAATGCGGGTGGCTTTGGCATCTCTGCCCTTGCCAAGGGCGCTAAAAATGCCGTCTTTGTGGATATCTCCGAATCAGCTATAGAGCAAACCAAAGTAAATTTACAAGCCAACGCGATGGAAACGTATGAAACCTATGCTGCCGATGCGTTTACGTTTATGAAAGAGAAAAAATACAAAAACAATTTTGACCTAATCGTTCTTGACCCGCCATCCTTCGCAAAAACAAAAGAGCAAGCAAGCGGAGCTAAACGAGGATTTAAACACCTTTTGATGGAATCCACCAAAGCGGTAAAAGATAGTGGCTTAATCGCGCTGTTCTCATGTTCATTTCATGTCGGCAAAAAAGAGCTTTTGGAAATCGCTATGGAAGTGTCACACGATCTTAAAGTGCAATACATCCTCCTAGAGCAAATGCAACAAGACAGTGACCATCCGTGTTTGATTAATGCAAGTGCATCGTTTTATTTGAATGGGTTGTTGTTGAGGGTTGAGAAGTAGCTTTCTGGCTACTTCTCAAATGAGATTAAAAATTTCTGGCGTCGCAGTGAACATTTGCACAATGCGTGGGTCATCTTGACTGTATCCATAAACAGCAACATAAATCTTTTCAAGCCATCTTTGCAAGGTTGTTTTAGGAATTTTACGCACGTTTGGATGATAGACCAAAAGCTTCATCTCTGGAGGCGCTTCAACGCTTTGCAGTGCTAAAATATAATCAAACGAATCAATTTTCAATGCGCCCAAATGGCGGTAAAATTGTTCTCGTTTCTCACGGATTTCTTTATCGGGTGAATACTCCTCAGGCGATTCGATCTCAATGAGAAGCGCTCGTATGCCATGCATTTTAAAAAGCTGTTCAATGCTATTTTTTAAAAGTGTTGAGCCAAGACCTATGCCTCTTTGTGTCTCATCAATCGCCATGTATTCTAGCAAGAAAAAATCTTCATTGTGCGGATGATACATAATGCAAAATCCAACAATTTTTTCGTCATTGTATGCCAAGTAGATGGTATAAAAAGAGGCGTGAATCATTTGCAAAAGTGCGTTGCGAGATTTTTGTTCACTGAGTGGAAAAGCAGTAGAGTAGATGGCATAAAAGCCATCAAACTCGTGTGTATTATTTCTCTCTAAAGCGCTTACTTTTAAAGCCATAAGAGGTTATTTTAAAATACGTGGTAAGGTAATGCCTGTTTGACCTTGGTACTTACCGTGTTTGTCTTTATAGGTGGTTTCACATGGCGTGTCACCCTCTAAAAAGAGCACTTGCGCGATGCCTTCATTGGCATAAATTTTAGCAGGCAATGGCGTAGTATTTGAAATTTCGATGGTGATGTGACCCTCAAATTCTGGCTCAAATGGTGTGACGTTAACGATGATGCCACAACGAGCATACGTACTTTTGCCCAAACAAATGGCAAGGACATTTTTAGGAATTCTAAAGTACTCAACCGTACGTGCCAATGCAAAAGAGTTAGGTGGAACGATACAGATGTCACCTTCAAAATCGATAACATTTTTATCGTCAAATTCTTTAGGGTCAACGACCGTCGAATTAACATTGGTAAATATCTTAAATTCACGTCCTACACGGATGTCATAACCATAACTACTGACACCATAACTTACAACATCTTTGCCGACCTGACCGTCGCAAAAAGGCTCTATCATACGCTCTTTGAGCGATTTTTCTCGTATCCAACTGTCTGCTTTTAAACCCATAACTTCCCTTAAGTGATCGTATATATTTTGTATGGTATTATAACACATTTTATGTCATGCCAAAAAATGGCAAATATTTAGGAGAAACCGAATGGACAAAAATGAGATCAGAGAGTTAATACGTATTTTCGATAAAAGTGATATTACAAAACTGAAAATCAAAGAAGGTGATTTTAGCATTGAGTTACAAAAAGGTTTTGAGGGTGGTGTAACGTATACCGCTGCTCCAGCACCTGTTATGCAAGCAGTAAGTGTAGCTCCAGCAGCAGCTCCAGTTGCACAAGTGGTTGGAGGAGAAGCAAGCATTAATGCTGCACCTGCAGGCTTAAGTATGAAATCACCGATGGTAGGAACATTCTACAAATCTCCAGCACCTGGTGCGGCTCCGTTTGCAAAAGTGGGCGATATCATCCGTAAAGGTCAACCTATTGGTATTATCGAAGCGATGAAAATCATGAATGAAATCGAAGCAGAGTTTGACTGTAAAGTTCTAGAGATCCTTGTTGAAGATGGTCAACCCGTAGAGTACGACATGCCAATCTTCGCGGTGGAGAAAGTGTAATGAAGATTGAGAAAATTCTTGTTGCCAATCGTGGTGAAATCGCCCTTCGTGCAATAAGAACCATCAAAGAGATGGGGAAACAAGCGATTGCGGTTTATTCCACTGCGGATAAAGATGCACTCTATCTTCAACATGCCGATGCAAGTATCTGTATTGGTGGTGCAAAATCATCTGAGAGCTATTTGAGCATTCCTGCGATCATTAGTGCGGCAGAGATCAGTGGTTGTGACGCGATCTTCCCAGGGTATGGTTTCCTCAGTGAGAACCAAACGTTTGTAGAAGTGTGTAAACACCACAACATTAAATTTATTGGACCTTCTGTTGATTCTATGGTTTTAATGAGTGATAAATCAAAAGCCAAAGAAGTGATGAAAAAAGCGGGTGTGCCGGTTATTCTTGGTAGTGAAGGTGCCCTTGCAAGTGTTGAAGAAGCGAAAAAACTCGCCGAGCAAATCGGACTTCCTGTTATCGTTAAAGCAAGCGCTGGCGGTGGTGGACGTGGTATGCGTGTGGTTGAGAAGATGGAAGATTTGGAAAAATCATTTCTTGCAGCTGAAAGCGAAGCGCTCAGTGCGTTTGGTGATGGCACACTTTACATGGAAAAATACATTAAAAATCCACGTCACATTGAAGTACAAGTCATTGGCGATTCATTTGGCAATGTGGTACACATTGGAGAACGTGACTGTTCGATGCAAAGACGTCACCAAAAACTCATTGAAGAGTCTCCTGCTATTGCACTAGATGACAAAACAAGAGCACGCTTACATGAAGTTGCAGTTAAAGCAACCAAATATATTGGCTATGAAAATGCGGGTACATTTGAGTTTCTTTTAGATGCCGATAAAAACTTTTACTTTATGGAAATGAACACACGTCTTCAAGTTGAACACTGTGTCAGTGAAATGGTGAGTGGTATTGACATTATTGAGTGGATGATCCGCGTTGCTGAAGGTGAAAAGCTTTTTGATCAAAGTGCCTTAACATTCCGTGGACACTCTATTGAGTGTCGTATTACTGCTGAAGATCCTGTCAAGTTTATTCCAAGTCCAGGTAAGATTACGAAGTACATCATTCCTGGTGGACGTAATGTGCGTATGGACTCTCATGCGTATCAAGGATACTCTGTTCCACCACATTATGATTCGATGATTGGTAAGCTTGTTGTTTGGGGTGAAAATCGTACCCGAGCTATTGCGAAGATGAAACAAGCACTCAGTGAGTTACAAATTGAGGGTATTAAAACGGTAAGAGATTTTCATTTAAATATGATGGATAATGCAGATTTTGTTGAAAACAGATTTGACACAAACTATCTTTCTCGCTACTAAATTAACTAAGGTCGCCAAGTGGCGACCTTAACTTTTTACTTCTTTAACCTATGGTGCTCTTATAACTTGAATATTTGCAGAAGATTTTAATTTCTCAAAATACTCTTCAATTCCTTTTTGCTCTCTACCTTCGCCTAGTTTATTATAAATATAATTTTTTGCCTCATCAAATGAGACACTTTGAACGTTGAACTTATCTTTGACAAAGAACATGACATAGTTTGAATCGTTTTTACTAATAGACGTAAATTTACCTTTTGGTGTTTTATTCAAAAGTGTTAAAAGTTTTGGATCCGTTTTACCTGCGTCAATTTTGCCTTCTTGGAGTTGAACGTCATTGGCTGCACTCATTGGGTTGTTTTGAATAGCTGTTAGGCTTTGTTGATTTGCACTGGTATAAATGGTTACATCAAAAGAGCTAGCTTGCGAAAATTCGTGGAGATTGTCATTGTAATAAGCTTTAAGTTCGCCATCTCCAATTTGTTGCATTTTGGCATTAACAATTTTTTTATAGAGTTTGTCGCGTTGAAGTTTCTTTTTTAAATCTTCTTTGTATTCAGCAATGTCGATATTTTTTGAGCGAATCATATTTAGAAAATCATATTGGTTCATATTGTTACTGATTGCTAAGTTTTCGATGTATTGATCAATTTCAAAATTGTCAACGGTAATGCTTTGTTTTTTAATTTCAGACTCTTCTAATTTTTGTCTAACCAAAATATCTAAAGACTCTTTTTTAGAGATATTAAAGCGTTGAGAGTATTTGAAAACATCATAAAGTGTGATGGGTTCTTTATTAATAATCACAGAAACGCCATCAACGGTGCCCGCATTTGCAGGTGAAAAAAGAAGGCTTGCACCTAAAGTTACAAAAGTTAACACCTTTAGTTTAATCTTCATCAATAGTCCTTTGTTTTAAGAAAAATACCTATATAATCGTGCTGTATTATAAATAATAGGCTACGAATGATAACATTTTTTTTGACAAAAAAAATTAAAAAAATGTTTTTATTCTCGCTTCTGTGGATTTTTCGTTTCTCGCGTAACAAAATGATACATAATTTATACATAACTTATTAAAAATCAATCGTAAGGTATAGACATGGTTGTGACACGTTTTGCCCCTAGTCCTACGGGATATTTACATATTGGAGGGCTTAGAACTGCTCTTTACAGTTATCTTTGGGCAAAAAGAAACAGTGGAAAATTTTTGTTCCGTATTGAAGACACTGATCTTGCTCGAAATTCCAAAGAGGCCGCTGATGCCATTGTTGAAGCCTTTAAGTGGGTAGGTTTGGCACATGAAGGTGAGATCGTCTATCAATCTGAGCGTTTTGATCTCTATAAAAGCTATGTCAAAAAGCTTTTAGAAGAAGGAAAAGCGTATAAGTGTTATATGAGCAGAGAAGAGTTGGACGCACTTCGTGAGGCGCAATCAGCACGAAAAGAACGCCCACATTATGATGGTAGATACCGTGATTTTACAGGTACACCTCCTCTTGGGGTAGAGCCTGTTATTCGTATTAAAGCGCCAATGAGTGGGGTAATTTCTTTTGTGGATGGTATAAAAGGTGAGGTAAATTTCAATGCAAGCGATATGCTTGATGATTTTATTATCGCACGTAGTGATGGTACGCCAACGTACAACTTTGTCGTTGTCATTGATGATGCATTGATGGGCGTTAATGAGGTTATTCGTGGGGATGATCACCTCTCCAACACACCAAAACAGATCATTTTATATGAGGCTCTTGGCTTTGATATTCCAAAGTTTTACCATGTTCCGATGATCCTCAATCCAGAGGGTAAAAAACTCTCTAAACGTGATGGTGCAGTCGATGTTATGGAGTATAAACGAGAAGGGTATCTTCCAGAAGCATTGCTTAACTTCTTGATTCGTTTAGGATGGAGTCATGGCGACCAAGAAATTTTCTCTTTTGATGAGATGAAAGCACTGTTTGATCCTTCAAACATTAACAAATCCGCTTCTGCTTACAATCAAGAAAAACTTGTTTGGCTCAATGCGCATTATATTAAACAAGCAACATATACTCGTTTGATTGAAGAATTACGCTTTTTTGATCTTGACCTTTCGTTACATTCAAAAAAAGAGTTACTTATTGACGCACTCAGAGATCGAGCAAAAACATTGGTAGAGTTTGCGAGTTTGGCTAAACAAATTTTAGAAGCACCAATGTGTTACGATGAAAAAGCAGTTGAGAAGTTTTTAACAGTTGATGGCATAAGTGTTTTGGCGCAGTACTTGGTTGCACTAAAAAGTGAAAAAACACTTTTAATGGCGAGTGAATTTGAAACATTTACTAAAGCATTTTTAGAGGAACGTGGTCTTAAACTCAAAGATCTTGCACAAGCCATTCGTATAGCGATGGTTGGAAGTTCTGTAAGTCCTTCAATCTTTGAAGTGTTAGAAATTATCGGTTATGATGAAGTTGTCGAAAGAATTGAAAAATTAATATCTTATAAAAGGAGTTGAAAGTGAGTAATAAGGGAAAAGTAACTAAAGAAGAGTCTTTAGACTATCATATTGGCGGAAAAATTGCGATCAGTGTTAAAACACGTTGTGATACTGCTAGAGATCTTTCAATGGCCTACACTCCGGGTGTTGCACATCCATGCTTAGAGATTGAAAAAGATAATGAATTAGCGTACAAATATACCAACAAAGGCAATCTTGTTGCTGTTATTACCGATGGTACTGCCGTTCTTGGTCTGGGTGATATTGGCGCAATTGCAGGCAAGCCCGTTATGGAAGGAAAATCTGTTCTTTTCAAAAAATTTGCTGATGTTGATGCGTTTGACATTGAGCTTGATGAACACGATGCTGATAAAATCGTAGAGATTTGTAAAGCACTTGCTCCAACATTTGGTGGAATTAACCTTGAAGATATTAAAGCACCAAAATGTTTTGAAATCGAGACAAAGCTTCAAGCGGCAGTAAATATCCCTGTTATGCACGATGACCAACACGGCACTGCAATGATTACATCGGCTGGACTTATAAATGCCCTTGAAATCAGTGGCAAAAAAATTGAAGACATGAAAATCGTTGTATCCGGTGCTGGAGCTGCTGGTATTGCTTGCGCTAAAATGTACAAACTCTTAGGTGCAAAGAAAATTGTAATGATCGATACTAAAGGTGTTATTCACTCTGGTAGAACTGACCTTAATAAATACAAAGCAGAGTTTGCTCTTGAGACAAGCGATCGAACACTTGAAGATGCAATGAGAGGTTCCGATATGTTCCTTGGTCTCTCCGCTCCTGGTGTTGTAAGCCAAGAGATGGTTAAATCAATGAATCCTTACCCAATCATTTTTGCTCTTGCAAACCCAACGCCAGAAATTTTACCTGAAGAAGTACATGCAATTAGAGATGATGTTATGATGGGAACTGGTAGAAGTGACTATCCAAACCAAGTTAACAATGTACTAGGTTTTCCTTTCATTTTTAGAGGTGCTCTTGATGTGAAAGCAACAAAAGTTACTGAAGGTATGAAAATGGCAGCTGCTGTTGCTATGGCAAAATTAGCTAAAGAAGACGTGCCTGATTATGTTAAAGCGGCTTACAATGGCGAAGAGCTTAAATTTGGTATCAATTACATCATTCCAAAACCATTTGATAGAAGAGTTTTTGTATGGATTTCTGCTGCGGTTGCTGAAGCTGCAATCAAAGATGGTGTTGCACGTGTCAAAGATTTTGATATGAACGCTTATAAAGCAAAACTTCAAGCTATTATTGATGCGGAGCAAAAATAAGTGAAAAATGTTCATCTCATCAAACACCCTTTGATCGAGCATAAGCTTTCGATTTTAAGAGATGAAAAAACAGAGCCCTTTCAGTTTCGACTTTTAGTCGATGAAATCTCTTATTTGATGCTGTTTGAGGCTACAAGAGATTTACCATTACGTGATGTAAGTGTGCAAACACCTGTGGCTGTTGCAAATGCGAAAAAGCTTGATGTCAAGATTATGATTTGCCCGATTCTTCGGGCAGCTCTTGGCATGCTGGACAGTGTTTTTAAACTTATTCCTGATGCAAGTGTGGGTTTTTTAGGGTTTCAACGCAATGAAAAAACACTTGAAGCAGAGTTTTATTATGCAAAACTTCCTGTAGATCACACAGAGCGTACAGCGATTATTATTGACCCGATGTTTGCAACAGGTGGAACAGCGATTGATGCGGTGAATTTCTTAAAGAAAAAAGGTGTTCAAGATATTCGATTTCTATGTCTTGTTGCCGCTCCTGAAGGGCTTAAAAAGTTTCATGATGTACATCCTGATGTTTCTGTTTATACGGCATGTATTGACGATGGACTGAATGAAAATGGTTACATCGTTCCAGGTCTTGGAGATGCTGGCGATAGAGTTTTTAATACCTTAGGCGTATAAGAAGAGGGTTTCCTCTTCTTATACTGCTCCTTGGTCGATCATCGAGTCGGCTACTTTTCTAAATCCTGCAATATTTGCCCCTAACATCAAGTTTCCTTCGTTGTTAAACTCTTTGGATGTGTTGTAGGCGAGCTCAAAAATAGACTTCATAATGGCAAATAACTTGCTATCAACTTCAGCAAAGCTCCATTTTTGCATACTGGCATTTTGGCTCATCTCTAATTGGCTTGTTGCAACACCACCCGCATTTGCAGCCTTGGCTGGGCCGTAAAACATTTTGTGAGCAAGCATAAAGTCAATGGCTCCTGGGGTGCTTGGCATATTAGCCCCCTCATTGACCAATCGACAGCCATTTTTGTAAAGTATTTGAATGTCAGTGAGGTTAAGCTCATTTTGAGTAGCGCTTGGAAAGGCTGCAAAACAAGGAATTCCCCAAACACCATTTGTCCCCATAGGATAGTCACTTACGGGAATATATGTAGCCGTTGGATGGACTTTGGTGTATTCGCTTAAGTCTTTGCGCTCAATCTCTTTAATGGTTTTTAAAGAGTGAAAATGGATGCCATTTTTATCGTAAATCATCCCTTTTGAGTCACTGCATGTAACAGGAGTTGCCCCTAGCTCATAGAGCTTTTGAATAGTGTAAAGGGCTACATTTCCAGCACCTGAAACGGTGCAGGTTTTACCTTTGAGTGAGTCTCCCGCTTTGTTAAGAATGTTTTCTGCAAAATAGACAGAACCGTACCCTGTAGCTTCAGTGCGTGCGAGTGATCCGCCCCAGTTGAGTCCTTTACCCGTAAGCACTCCCTCAAAGTGACCTGTAAGGCGTTTGTATTCGCCAAACATATAGCCAATTTCACGCCCACCGACACCAATGTCACCGGCAGGAATATCTTTGGTTTCTCCGATATGTTTGGAGAGTTCGACCATGAAAGATTGGCAAAAGCGCATGATTTCACCCTCACTTTTACCTTTTGGATCAAAGTTGCTCCCGCCTTTTGCTCCACCAATGGCCAAACCTGTGAGTGAGTTTTTGAAAATCTGCTCAAAGCCTAAGAACTTGATGATGCCTAGATTGACACTCGGATGAAAGCGAAGGCCACCTTTATAGGGACCAATAGCTGAGTTAAACTGTACACGGTAGCCAATGTTGGTTTGAATTTTACCTTGGTCATCCATCCAAACAACACGAAAGAGAATTTGACGCTCAGGGATAACAATACGTTCTAATATATTGTATTGATCGTACTTAGGCTCGGATTGAAGAAGGGGTTCAAGGGTGGTCAAGACCTCTTCTACTGCTTGGTAAAATTCGGTTTGACCGGGGGTGCTTTGAATCGTGGATTTCAGAATTCTATCGATATCGCTCTTAACTGACATAAGGCAACTCCTGTAAGGATTTTACGATGAAGGCTTCTGGAGGCGTTTTGCTTTTTTTAAAAAGATGAAAAGTGCTTTTTGCTCTTTCTTGCCAATAGTATAGCTGATAAGTTTGAGATATTCTTTAATATCATCAGCTAAAATTCCTCGCTCTTGGGAGTATTTTTTCAAAATATAATTGGGAATTTTGATAGGTTGTTGAACAAATTTTTGAGAGAGTTTTTTGTAAAAGCCTTGGCGTTCGTTTACACAAAAACGTGCGAATACGAAAGGAAGATGGTATTTTTCATGCCATGTTTTTGCCAAATCAACGTAGTTCTCAGGGGCTTCTAAATAGAGCTTTAACGCCCGATCTCCAATAAAAACTTCGCCTTCAAGCCCAAGGACACGTGCTAGCATATTGGACGTTGCAGACGCAGGGTCTCTTTTGGCGTCACCTTCTTTAATGATGACACTTTTAACATTTTTTTGCGCCACAATACCAATAGGCAATGGCGTGATTGATTTGCGTTTACTTTCGATACTGGAAATAAATGCGGCATCCACAACACGTTTTCTAAATTTGCGATTTATATTGGACGGAACGGACTTCTGATGCTCACATGAACGTTTGAAAGCGTTGGGAAGGGAAGAGCGTTTCAAGAAAACATGAAAGGGAAGAAGATTGATATAATCTATCTTACCAAAAACCATACAGACTCCTTGTTTTGGGAAAAAGTATTATAACTTAGATAGCTTAACAAGATGATTTACTAAGAAGAGTTACTAAGAAGAGTTATACCCAAAAATTGGTACAATAAAATCAAAAGAATTGAGGATGTAAAGCGTATGTTAGAATCATTATTTACCCTTGAAGCGCTTATGGCATTATTGACATTGACCGCTTTAGAAATCGTACTCGGCATTGATAATATTATTTTTATTGCTATTTTAGTAGGTCGTTTACCTGCACATCAAAGAGATAAAGGTAGAATTTTCGGTCTTGCTCTCGCGATGATTACACGCATTTTACTTTTATTGTCACTCTTTTGGATTATGAAGCTTACAACACCTCTTTTCACGATTTTTGCCCAAGAAATTTCAGGACGTGATCTTATTTTGATTGTAGGAGGTCTTTTTTTACTTGCTAAGTCAACGACTGAAATTCATCAAGATATTGAAGAGGCTGGAGAAGAAGAGCATGAACTTAAAAAGGGATCACGCGGTTTTTTCAACACACTTATTCAAATCGCAATTTTAGATATTGTTTTTTCGCTTGATTCTGTTATTACCGCTGTGGGTATGGCAAATGACATTATCGTTATGATTTTAGCCGTTGTGATTGCTGTAGGTGTCATGATGTTTGCTTCAAAAAGTATTTCCAATTTTATTGATGCAAATCCGACTATAAAAATTTTGGCACTTTCCTTTTTGATTTTAGTTGGAGTTACGTTGATTGCTGAGGGGTTAGATTTTCATATCTCTAAGGCGTATGTCTATTTTGCAATGGCATTTTCTCTTGCTGTAGAATCTATTAATATTTACAGTCGCAAGAAAAAAGCTAAAAAATCTGTTCTTAAAAAAGAGGCGTAATGTTTTCTGCTTTTCGATCTTCTCAAGCTTTTGCGATTGACCTTGGAACAAATAATACATTGGTGTATCAGCCAAGTCGTGGCATCATTTTAGACGAACCAACTTCCATTGCGTTTGATAGCAAGCGAAGTTCTTTTTTTGATTGTGGAGCCTCATCGAAGCGTATGTGGGGTAAAAATCCAAAACATATCGAAGTGATGCATCCACTCTCTAAAGGAGCGATTGCTAATTTGACAGTGGCAAAAGCTTATATCAAAGAGGTGATAGCACGTATTACACAGAGCCGATTTTTTAAACCGACTATTGTGGTAAGCGTCCCGAGTGATCTGAATATGATGGAGCGTAATGCGGTCATGGAAGCCTGCAAAGATGGGGGTGCGCGTGAAGTCATGCTTATCAAAGACCCTTTTTCCGCAGCACTAGGCTCTGCTCAATCAATCGAGCGACCCAAAGGTGTTTTGGTCTTAGATATTGGTGCTGGTGTGAGCGATATTTCACTGCTTTCATGCAATGGGATTGTGATGTCTAAAACGCTACGTATTGCAGGTAATGATATTGATGAAGCCATAATTGAGTATTTTAAAGCGCATAAACGTATCCTGATTTCTCAAAATGATGCTGAAATTTTGAAAAAAGAGCTTGGGAATCTTTTTGAGATAGAAGAAAAAATGATGAAGATTAATGTCAAAAATCTTATTTCCCGTCTTCCAGAAAGTTTTTTAGCAAGTTCTTGCGATGTGCACCGCGCTATTTTGCCATTAGCGGACAAAATGGTTTCCCTCACACACAGTATGCTCTCTGAACTCCCACCATCCTTTGCACAAGATATTTACGACCAAGGCATTTTGCTCACCGGTGGCTCATCAATGTTACAAGGGCTTGATCGTTATCTTTCTCAAAAGTTAGAGATTGAAGTGAATCTTGTTGAAAATCCATTGCAGAATATCATCTTGGGCGCAGGTTACGCTTTGGAAGAAGCGCGATACAGGCCACTTTTCGGGGCTTAAAAAGCAAGCCTCGACACTTTATAAATTATGTCCAGAGAATACATATCAATATATCTTGATATAATGATAGTTTTATGCTACCATTTCATCATTACTTCCATGGAAAAGGTTATTTATGAAAAAAGTACTGATTTTATGCACAGGAAACAGTTGTCGAAGCATCATCGCGGAAGCACTTGTGAATGCCAAATTAGAAGGTATAGAGGCGCAGAGTGCAGGTGTGCGTGCAAGTGGTAAAGTAAATGCATATGCTAAAAGAGTCTTAGAAGAAGAGGGTATTTGGAAGGATTCATATCGTTCTAAAACACTGGATGAAGTGATCAATGATGACTTTGACTTAGTGGTAACCGTGTGCGATCATGCCAACGAAACGTGCCCGATGTTTCCTAAGCCCATTCCTAAAATCCATGTCGGATTTTCCGATCCTGATGGCAAAGATTATGGGGCGTTTATTCTAACCTACCAAGCGATTGAAGCGGAACTTTTACCGATTATCGAAGAAAAACTTTCATGAATTTGGAACAGGTGCTTATAGCGATGATCTCGCAGTTTGGGGCGTGGGCGATTGTGGCTTCCTTTGGCATTGGTCTTTTGACTTCTCTCGCTCCTTGTTCCATCATCACACTTCCCTTGCTTGCTGGCAGTGCGCTTGGTTTGTCAGGTGATTTAAGTCCAAAACAGAAAAAAGTCTTTATCTATCAGTATTCACTTTTATTTGTTTTGGGTTTGGTCATCAGCTTTTCACTTCTGATGCTTTTGGTTTCCA
Organism: Sulfurospirillum sp.; assembly: GCF_036802865.1. Classification (NCBI taxonomy): domain Bacteria; kingdom Pseudomonadati; phylum Campylobacterota; class Epsilonproteobacteria; order Campylobacterales; family Sulfurospirillaceae; genus Sulfurospirillum; species Sulfurospirillum sp. The sequence goes on from NZ_DAIRVK010000004.1 coordinate 75,844, forward strand.
AAATGGGAATGATGCTCTCAGTTGCTCCCTTTTGGGCGTATTTGCTAGCATCGCTCGCAACCTTTTCTGTGGTGGCTTATGCGCTTGGTTTGATTCAAGGGTTCAATAAAGACAAAGTGGCACTAAAATTTTTAAGACTCAAACTTTTTGGAGCTTTAATCATCGGGCTTATTTTTGGACTGGTGAGCACACCATGTGCTTCAGCTCCTTTGGTTGCTATTATCACCATCGCAAGTACAAGTGGTTGGGTTTATTCGTATGCCCTTGTTTTGGCATTTGCATTAGGGCATGGCATGCTTCTTTTGGTTGCTGGGACTTCGATTGGGTTTACGCAAAGTGTGGTTTCAAGTAAAAAAATAAGTGTATTTAGCCGTTTTGTTAATGGCTTTTTTGTTTCGGTTTTGGTGGGAATTGGCTTTTATTTTCTCTATCAAACGTATCTTACATTTTAGGAAAAATCATGAAAAAAAAGATTGTTTTAGCTCTCTTAACGCTTCTTTTAGTCGGTTGTGGTGAAGCAAAAGTAGATGATAAAAAACCAATTCCTTCCCCATTAAGTCAGAGCAAAAAGATTGCCAATAGTTTGGACGCAACTCCTTATGCACAGATTAGCTCAGAAATTGGCAAAAAACCTATGCTTGTTGAGTTTGGTTCAACCAGTTGTGCTTCGTGTGTTGAGATGGGGAAATTACTCTATCGTGTGAAGCAAGAATACCCTCAAAGTGCGATCTATTTTGTAGAAGTTTACAATGATATGCCCACTGCTAACATCTATAAAATTCAGATAATCCCTACGCAAATTTATCTGAATAGTAAAGGCGAAGAGGTTGATAGACATATGGGTTTGGTCACGTATGAGCAATTAATCGCAAAGCTGCAAGAGCAAAAAATTATATAAAGACATTGGAAGGAATTTAAAGATGTTTGATTTTTGGGAAAAAATAGTTAATAACCTTGTTTATGGACTTTTGGGGCTTGATCCAACAGCTCAAAGTACACAAGCGTTGCACTTTTTTATCTTTGATACGGTAAAAATTTACATTCTTTTAGTTGGAATTATTTTTCTTATTTCATTTTTACGCACCTACTTCAATACCCAAAAAATTAGAGCGTATTTACAGCGTCAAAATACTTTCACAGGAAACATTCTAGCGGCACTTTTTGGCATTATTACACCTTTTTGTAGCTGTTCTGCCATTCCCCTATTTTTGGGCTTTATGCAAGCGCGCATACCGATGGGTATTACCTTTAGTTTTCTTATCTCATCTCCTATGAATAATGAAGTAGCGATTGCGCTTTTATTTGGGCTTTTTGGATGGAAGATCACTGCTTTATACATTGGATTTGGACTTTTGGTTGCTATCGTGGGTGGTTATGTGATTGGAAAATTGAAATTAGAACACTATGTTTTGATTCCTGTTATTCCGATGGACGGAGCGTTGGAGAGTGTACAAATTGAGCTTTCATGGCAAAATCGTCTTCGTGAAGCGTGGCAAAATACGGCTGATATTTTTGAAAAAATTTATCTATACGTTTTGCTTGGTGTTGGCGTGGGCGCATGGATACACGGCTACATTCCTACTGAATTGATCGTGGCATATACAGGGGAAAACCGATGGTACAGTGTGCCATTAGCTGTATTAATGGGCGTACCGATGTATGCTAGTGCTGCGAGTGTTATGCCTCTCATTGAAGTACTCACTTCCAAAGGTATGCTTCTTGGTACGGCGCTGAGCCTTATGATGGCAATTACAGCACTGTCGTTGCCTGAGGCGCTTATTTTAAAACGTATTTTACATGTCAAGCTTATTACGATTTTTTTTGGCATTGTAGCACTTGGTATCATGGGCGTTGGGTATCTTTTTAATGCACTGTTGTGACGATATTTGTAACACTTTGTTAGTATGTTTTGTGTTATAATCGCCTATCTAAGGAGATACCTATGCGATTAAAAACCAAAGTTGTACTCATCATAGCGGGACTACTCTTGTTTGTCTCTATTACAGGTTCTATCATTAACTACATGAAAAATGTGCATGATACACAAGCGCAACTGCAAAACACTTCGTTACCCCTTTCAGTAGATAATATCTATACCGAAATTCAACAGCGTATGATTGAACCGCTTTTGGTTTCATCCTTGATGTCAAATGATACGTTTTTACGTGATTGGATTTTAGAGGGTGAAACAGATATGAATGGTATTGTGCGGTATCTCACTGAAATACAGCAAAAATACGATATTTTTACGACATTTTTAGTTTCAGATAAAACGAAAAGCTACTATCATCCAAGAGGTCTTATTGATACTATTAACAAAGAAAATAGTGCTGATGCATGGTACTTTCGTTTTAAAGAGCAGAACGAACCCTATGAAATTAATTTAGATCATAATGCCAATTTAGGCGATTTTTTGGTGATGTTTATTAACTATAAAGTGATGGATTATCGCAATGAAACGATAGGTGTCACGGGTGTGGGCGTAAGACTTTTAAATATCGAAGAGATGCTCACCTCTTTTAAAACGCGTTACAAATACGATGTTTATTTTATTGATCAAAAAGGGGAGTTGACCCTCTTTTCCAAAGGCCTCAATAAACGGGGGAATATCGCTCATATCGAAGGGCTAAACAAGATTCAAGAGGCTATTTTTAGCGATAAACAGACCCAATTTGAGTATAAAGACAAAGACGGTGAATACCTTCTTAATACAAAATACATTGAAAAATTAAAACTCCATCTTTTTGTGGAGATCAATAAAAAAGAGTATTTGAATGAGCTTCAAAAGACGTTTTACATGAACCTCGCCATCTCACTTTTAGTCACGCTTTTGGTCACACTCATCATTATTTACACGATCAATATTTACCAAAAACAGCTTGTACAACTTGCCAGTGAGGATTCATTGACAGGGCTTGCAAACCGAAGAAAATTTAATGAACACTTTGAAAAACTCTATAAACTTTACCTAAAAAGAGTTCATAAACTGACACTTCTGTTAATTGATATTGATGATTTTAAAAGCGTTAATGATGATTTTGGTCATCTTGTGGGGGATCAAGCACTTATACGGGCTGCTGAAATTTTAAAAGCAGATCTTCGCAGTTCTGATTTGGTGGCTCGATGGGGTGGTGAAGAATTTGCCGTTTTACTCGTTGACGTCAATCCTGAAAAAGCTAGGGAAATTGCCCAAAAAATTTGTGATAGCATGAAGGAAGATGTTGTATTAAAAGAACTTTTACAACGCTCCCTTACGGTCAGCATTGGTGTTGGAGAACTGACCAGCTTGGAAAGTCAAGATGGGCTGGTTCATAAGGTTGACACGGCTCTTTATGCGGCAAAAGAAGCAGGAAAAGATCAAGTGGTTGTTGCTTAAGGATCAAAAATGAAAAAAATAATTGTGAGTCTGTTCGTCCTTTTTGGATTAATGCAGGCAGGAGAACTTAAAAAAGTGAGCTTTGAAGAGTACCTTTTGCATTTTGATTATAAAGAGCGTGAAACTATGAAGATCAAAACACCCGATATGCTTGCTCTGGTAGAAGAGGGCAAAGCTATTTTGGTAGATGTTCGTTTCAAAGAAGAGTTTGAGGTATGGCATATGAATTTTGCAAAAAATATCCCACTAAATGAGCTACCCAAACGTCTCAATGAACTCCCAAAAGATAAGCTCATTATTACGGCATGTCCGCATAATGACAGGTCAAATATTGCACGTCTTTTTTTAGTGCAAAATGGTTATAACGCAAAGTATCTGAACGATGGATTGTTGAAAACGGCTGATTTTTTACGTGGTGAAAATGCAAAAGAGTTTTTGGAGGAGTATAAAAAATGAAAATAGAGATTTTAGGAACAGGATGTGCGAAGTGCCAATCACTTGTGTTGCATGTAAAAGAGGCTGTTGCCCAAAAAGGTATTTTTGCACAGATAGAAAAGGTCGAAGATATTATGAAAATTATGGAATATGGAGTTACTTCTACGCCTGCGTTGATCGTTGATGGAAAAGTTCTAAGCAGTGGAAAGCTTTTGAGTGTTGATGAAATTGTTGTACTATTGGGGTAAGGAATTAAAATGAGTGAATCCGTAGAGCAAAAAGCGTTGGAGTATTTTTCAAATGGCTATGTCTGCAGTGAAGCGGTTTTAAAAACGATTGCAGAGCAACACGGCATAGATTCGCCTTTTATTCCTGCGATTGCCTCAGCTTTTGGAAGTGGCTTGGCTCGCAGTGAAGGTGGATTGTGTGGGGCATACAGCGGTGGTGTTATGGCACTTTCACTTCTTCAAGGACGCATCAAAGCAGAAACGCCTTTAGATGGGCTTTATAAAAATGTAAACATCTTCAAAGAGCATTTTGAAAAAGAATTTGGTACCTGTGAATGTGCTTCACTTTTAGGCTTTTCACTGAGTTCCCCTGATGCAGGTGTCAAATTTAAAGAGGGTAAGTGTAAAGCTTGTAAGTGTGACGGTTACGTGGTATTTGCGGTTAAAGAGGTAGAGGCACTTTTAGGCTCTTAATTATAAAGGGTTGTGATGGAACTTGTTTTGATTGCAGGTGTGGCACTGGGTGCTTCGTTGCTTACGTTTTTTTCGGGTTTTGGTTTGGGTACACTGCTGATGCCCATCATTGCGCTTTTCTTCCCTCTTCCTATCGCTATTGCGATAACGGCGATTGTTCATTTTTCCAATAATCTTCTCAAATTTGCGCTTCTTGCCCGTTACAGTAATCTCTCCATTTTGCTTCGTTTTGGCTTTCCTGCGGTCATCTTTGCGCTTTTAGGAGCAGGGTGTTTAGAGTTTTTAAGTGAGTGGAAATGGGAGTTTGTGTACACATTGTTTGGTTTTACACTCCATGTGACACCGCTTAAACTCATCATTGGCTTGGTGATAGCCCTGTTTTTAGTTTTAGAATCGAGTCCAACACTGCATATTCCAAATGCCTTTAAAAAGCTGTGGTTAGGGGGAATGCTGAGTGGCTTTTTTGGAGGACTGAGTGGTCATCAAGGAGCATTTCGCAGTCTTTTTTTAACTCAAAATGCTCTCTCAAAAGAGGTGTTTTTAGCCACAGGCGTGAGCATTGCCGTTGTTGTTGATCTCTCAAGGTTAAGTCTGTATGCTACCCATTGGCAAAGCGCGCTTGCTCAGTGGCAGATGATCGCAGTGGCGATAGGAAGTGCGTTTATAGGAACATTTCTTGGAAAACACTACCTCAAAAAAGTAAGTATTGAGTTTATTCGTTTTGTGGTCGCGTGGATGCTAGGAAGTGTGGCGTTTTTATTGATTTTAGGGATTTTGTAGCTTTACAAACAAAGCTACAAAAAGCTCTTTATCCTTTTTTACACGCTCTACCAAGAACCAACTTTCTTTGTCAGCCAATCAAATATATGCTAAAGTGTCATATTTATAATATCTCGTTTGTTGAAGAAATAAGGATGAAAATTGAGCGAAGCTACTGAACCAAACACTGAAAAAATCACGGAAAGTAATGGCTTTAAAGACTGGAAAAAGAGCTTTGTAGCTTGGTTAGAATTTATTTTTAAAGTGGGCTTAGCAGTTGGCTCAACAATAGCTTTTTTCTTTTATTCTTTTTATGTTGGGGCTATGCCATCTATAGGAAATATTGGAGATATTACAATTTTTCTTATTATGATAGCAGGTATTGGCATTATGATAGCAGTTGTATTTGTGGTTGCATTTATGCCTGCTCTATGGTTGGAAGATAAAAGCTATGTAAGATACTTAGAAAAAGAAGTAAATTTACGTATAAATATAAAAGTTACAAGCCTATTCTTTTGGCTTGTTGCTATTGTAAATATTGGGTTGATTTTTTTACTAAAATTATATCAGATTGATGATTACATCTCGTTTCTATTTTTTGGTTTATCGTTGTTATTCTTCGTATTACTATACATTAAATTATTCAAAGATAAACAAGATAAACAAGATAAACAAGATAAACAAGATCCAGTATCGTTTTTTATAATTACTTTTATTTATTTATTATCTATTTTTTTCTACTCATTGGAGTCTTTCATTAATTTCAAAGAATACAATGAACGAATGACTTATAGCATATTTTTTATTGTTTTTACGGCCTTGTTAAATCATATGATATTAAAAACTATACTAGAAAAAATAAAGAAAAAAAGGAATATATTATTATCAACGTCAGAAACAGTAAAAGATTTGAATGATAATACACAGCGAGATGAACAATTTTATCGGTTATTTCCTATTGTTAGTATTATTCTTTTATTCTTCATTATATCTATGGTTTGGGTCTACCAACGTATAGATGTCTTTTTTGTAACCAAACCTTTTGAGCTTCTCAATCTCGGGCATTATAACGCGACATTACAATTCAAGGAAGATTTTATTCAAAAAGACAATCCTTTTGGTAAAAGCAACCTATATAACTGTAAGGAAGGTCATTTTTTTATTCGCAGTAGTATAGGGGATGAATATATTTTAGAAGATTTAGAAGAACATGCCAGGTATACAAAAGAGCGTCAGGAAAACAACACTACAAAAAAACAATTTCAACCTACTGTATATCGTATCAAAAAAGAGTTTGTGCTTGCTGAAAGCAAACTATCATTTGATGTTAATGGAACTTGGGCAACAGATATTGGATGTGATAGCTACGAAAAAGTGACATTTAAAAAGGAGTTTATTAAAAATAATAACCCTTTTATAGAGAATGTAAAAGGCTGTTTGACGAGAATATTTTGGGTGCGAGATAGAGGTACTACGTTAGAATTAAAAGATATAAAAGAGAGAAATGACACCAATGACACAAAAAGTGAGCCATATCAAATCTCATCCTTATATATTATGAGCCGACAAAAAGCAACGGTGCAAGATTATAATGCAACTTGGGCAGATTGTCCACCTAAAGTATCAAAGCCAAATGCGCCTTCAGCTGTTTTGTGCCAAATAAAATGTGACAATAATCAGTCTAAGAATGATAAATAAAAAGAGCGGCATTGCCGCTCTTTTACGCTTCGATCCAACCGCCACCTAAGACTAAATCATCTTGATAGACCACAAGTGCTTGACCGCTTGCAAGACCGTAAACACCGTCTTCAAGTTCGGCGATAATTTTATCGCCCTCTATTTTGACATGCGCTTTGCTTTGTGGACTTCGATAGCGTACTTTTACACCATAGGTTCCCTCTTTAAAATCTTCTGGCAATGAAAAATTTTGTGCTACAACGCGTTTTTGCAAAAGCTCTTCTTTAGTGCCTGCGACAACGGTGTTGGTTTTTGCGTCAATGCCTACAACAAAATGCGGGTCATGTGCGCCATTGATGGTTAAACCTTTTCGCTTTCCGATGGTGTAATGCATATAGCCTTTGTGTTCACCGATGACATTACCATTTACATCTTTGACGACACCTTTTTGATCGACATTGTGATGTTTTTTCAAGATCTCAATGTACGTATCGGTGACAAAGCAGATCTCTTGTGACTCTTTGTAGGTTTCCAGTGTGCCAAGCCAAGGTAATTTTTCCAAAGCAATGGGTTTAATATCTTCTTTTTTCATGCCACCGAGTGGGAAAAGAATCTTCTCAATCACCTCTTTTTTGAGCCCAAAAAGGAAGTAGCTTTGATCTTTACTCATATCATAAGCTTCTTGAATGTGACCATTTTTCACACGTGCATAGTGACCTGTGGCAATTTTTTCACAACCCATTTCCATGGCTTTTTCAAAGGCAAAGCCAAATTTCATACGTGGATTACAATATGCACACGGATTAGGTGTGAGTCCTTGCTCGTAGGAGCGAACAAAGTAGTCATACACATGCTCTTTAAAAAGTGTTTTGGCATCAATAATATGTGTTTCAATCTCCAAATATTTGCTAACTTTTTCAATATTGGCGATGTTGATCGTATGTTTTTTCTCATCGTCATGGAGTTTAAGATAAATGCCTACAACCTCATGACCTTCTTGTTTAAGCAGATAAGCGGAGTAACTAGAATCAATCCCTCCGCTCATTAATAGTGCAATTTTCATAGATGTATTCTCTTTTATTTACAATTTCGACGTCTAAAGAGTAAAAGTCTTTACGTTTCGTGTTAGCCCTAAAATAGGGCACCTATATGTTAAAAATCGAGCAGATGTGGTTTATCTGAAGCTGCTTCATTACTTACGACAGTTTGCTCTTCTTTAACAAGCGCTTGGTCAATGTCGGCGATCAAGTCTTCTAAATCCTCGATGCCTACAGAAAGGCGTATCATGCCCTCGCTCAGTCCAAAACTGGCTTTTTGCTCGTTAGAGTACTCTGCATAAATCGTATGATAGGTTGCGATGATAAGCGATTTATTGTCTTGGACGTTGGTGCCTCGTTTGATGATGTTTAGGCGATTTAAAAAGGCGTAAGCACTGGCTTTATCGCTAAAGCTAAAGCTTACAATGCCACCACCTGCACTAAAGTGTTTTTTTGCATTTTCATACGAAGTAGAGTCTTCTAAAAAGGGATATGAAACGTTGGTAATTTCAGGTTTGGTTTGAAGATGCTTTGCCACGGCTAGGGCATTGTCACAGCTTCGTTTGACACGCAAATCCATCGTCTCAAGACCTAAGGATAGCAAGTATGCGCTTTGAGGCGAGAGTGTTGCACCAAGGTTTCGGTAGGTCTCTTTGCGAAGGCGTAAGATGAGCGCATTGGGACCAAATTTTTTGTAATAAGGGGCAAGCGTTGCATGGTTGCCCCAGTTATAGGTACCATTATCGACGATCAGTCCACCGAGAACGTGTCCACCGCCTGAGATATATTTTGTAGCGGAGACGATCTCTACATCCACGCCGTGTTTTTTCGCATCAAACAGATTCCAAGGGGTTGCCGTGGTATCGACGATGAGAGGAACATTGTTCTCTTGAAGAAGGCTTTTTATAGACTCAAAATCAGGCACGATAAGATGAGGATTGCTGATACTTTCACAAAAAAGAAGGCGTGTTTTAGCGTCAATATTGGCTTTTATTTCCTCCAAATTGTTCAAATCAACATAACGCACCTCGACATCAAAATCACTCAGAAGCGTTTGGAAAAGTGAGAGGGTATTGCCAAAGAGGTACTTTGTTGTAATGATATTATCGCCACTTTTCAGCAGAGCAAACAGCATATTGGAAATGGCAGCCATACCTGTTGCGGTGGCTAGAACACCCAGTGCTCCACTGACGGTTCTGATTTTGTGTTCAAACTCTTCAATCGTTGGGTTGGTTGAGCGAGTATAGACATGACCGTATTTGAAGCCTTTAAACACCGCTTCTAAATCTTCTGCTTTTTCAAATTCAAAAGCAGAACTTTGGTAGATGGGGAAGCGCATCGCGCCATGGGCATCTTTTGCTAAAGGTTGTGTATGCAATGCTTTGGTTGTAAATCCCATAAAATCCTCTTTATATGTAAATGATTTTACCGCTATTATCTGCGGGTAAAATGTTCTCTTTTGCGACACACTCTCCGATGATTAAGACCGCTGGTGTGGCACACAATGTTGCCATTTTATCCAATTTTCCCACAGTTCCCACTATGGTGACTTGATCAGGCAGGTCAATTTTGGAGACAAATGCAGCAGGAAGATTGGGGTCAATGCCCTGTTTAGCTATGGCATCTTCGATTTTTTTCGCAAAACTGTGTGCCATCAAAACAACCACCGTATGCAACGGCTGTTTTAAAATGCTCACCCAATCATCATTAAACAAGGTCTCTCTTAAATGTGCAGAGACAATCGTCACGCCTTTAGAAATGTCGCGAATCGTAGGAACAATGCCTGAGACGGTACACGACCTTAGCGCTGAGGTAATGCCATTGATCACTTCAAAAGCGATGCCATGTTGCACCAATACCTGCTTTTCTTCACCTAAACGACCAAAGAGAAGCGGGTCACCACCTTTAAGGCGTCCGACAACCAAGCCTTGTTTGGCATATTCGAGTAAGAGTGCGTTGATTTCATCTTGCGTTTTAGAGTGAAAACCCTTTTTTTTGCTCACATCCACTACTTTACATGAAGCGGGGATGAGGGCTTGAATCTCTTTAGAGACTAAAGCATCCACCAAGGCAACATCTAAAAGCTCGAAAGCATTCAGTGCATCCAAGGTGAGATTGCCCACATAGCCTGTTCCACAGCCGATGAGAAAGACTTTTCCCGCACCAATTTTCGCAATATCTCGAAGTTTTTCGAGGTCACGGTCAGGTTTCTTTCGCTCGTTTTTAAGGCGTTCAATCAGTGATGTTAAATCACGTGGTAAAATCCGTTCAATCTTATCGCGGATCACTTGTGCCAATGTTGGAGAACTCCCTCCACTGCTGACAGCGACTTGAATGTCGCCACGACGGGTGAGCGCGCTAAAGTAAAAATCGCACAATTCAGGTACATCAACGACATTGAGCCAGAAATGATGCAGTGGTTTAAGTGCTACAAGACGGTTGGTCACATGTTCGTTGCCTGTTGCATCGATAATGACCTCAAACCCTTCTGCATCACCATCCTCGAACGTTTTACATGTAAAGATTTTGGAATCAAAATAGGCATCGAGCCTTGATTCTGCGACGATTTCATACGCAAAATCAAGACTGTCCAGTACGCGCGCTTTCTGTGCGGCGACTTTGCCCGCCCCAATTAAAAGCGTGCGTTTTGGTGTGAGTGCGATGCCTAAGGTACTCATTTTTTTACGATCCTGACACGCCAGCCATTACCTTCTTTAGTCGTCGCTTCGACGGTGTGTCCTTCGCTTGCGACTGATTTTGGCACGTTGTCAATCGGTGCGCCATCGTCGAGCAAAATCTCCAAGACTTCACCGCTTCCAATTTTGGAGAGTTCCATCTTTGTTTTGACAAAGTTCATCGGGCACGCCACGCCGCTAAGGTCTTTAAAATGGGCGGATTTTGCTTCAGTCTGCGTAGCCGCGGCTGCTGCTAACTCTTTTTCTTTGGCAAATTTCAGTGTATTGTCCATTGTTTCGTAAAGTTTGATCACTTCTTCAGCTAGCTCGATCGATTTTTCATCCGCATCGCCCTCTAGCATCGTGCCAAAGTAAGCGTTGAGCAGTGTCGTATCGACAAAAAGTGTTTTAAAGGCTTTGAGAACACCTGCTTTATCCCTAGCGTCTTCACCACGTGTGACGAGTAGCATACGAGCGGCCAAAAGACGAATCAACTCATAGTCTTTTTCCTCTTTCTCAAGTGCTTCTTTAAGTGCCTTTTTATCGGCTTCGATGAGGTCGTACATACCTGCACTACACTCGCCTGTGCCTCTTCCTTTTAACGAGAAGAGTTCCATCGCGTCATAGTCAAAGTAAGGGTTTTTATCCTCTTTGAATGAAGGAATATCGACGTATTTTTTGCTGATTTCGGTGATGATGGAAAGTCCACCATCATCAATCCAGTCTGCAAAACTCTCATAAGCCTTTACATGTAAAAGCCACGTATCCAAAACTTCTTCCACAAAAGCAGGGACATGAAAAGCTGCAACATCACCCGCTTTTTGGGCGTACACACTGCCTTCGCCTGATGTGCGTGAACCTGCTACGACGTTGTAAGCAGGGTATGAGTAGCCTTCATTGCGTTGCACTTTTCCGAAAAAGCCAAGATCGCCGATAAGGTGTTTACCACAACTGTTTGGACAACCTGAAAAATGGATTTTAAAGCCTTGAAGGGCGTCATAGTCACGCTCATCGATGAGTTTATTGAGACGTTTTTGAATCGCATCGACTGCACCACGAGGGCGAGCGATGCCAAGTTGACACGTTGCTGCACCGGTACACGCGACCATATCGCCAAAGAGCGTTGGTTTAGAAACTTCAACAGAAAATTTTTGCAAGATGTCGTGCAAACTTGCCATTTGAGGCGCTGTTAGGTTCCTTATGTAAAGGTTTTGATCGCCTGTAAAACGAAGCACGTCTTCACCAAAAGCTAGAAGTGCATTGGCAAGGTTGCGTGCATTTTCAAAGTGAATATCACCTAAATGCACAGGCACTTTACAACCGTAAAGCCCCTCTTGTTTTTGGGCGTAAACGTAGCGATTCCACCATTTTTTAATGTTTTCAGGAACAACGAAAGGTTCATGCGTCGTGTCGCCAACGGTGCGCTCAATTTCAGTGATAGGCATCTCCCAGTCACCTTTGTCTTTGACCGCTTTAAGCTCTACATCAAGGAGTCTGTTAAACTCTTCGAGACCTAGATCTTCAAATAAAAAGCGAAGGCGTGCAGCATGTTTGTTTTTGCGGTTGCCGTATTTGTCGAACACTTGTTTGATCGCTTGAGAGTACAAAAAGACTTCGGTATCTGGCACAAAGTCACGCAACAGGGTTCCCAAACGAGATTTTGCACCCATACCACCAGCGGTAAAGAGTTTAAAGCCTTTCACGCCATCTTGAATCTTAGCGATAAAGCCAACATCGTGAATCGTAGCATAACCGCGGTCTGCTTCTGAGCCACTAAAGGTGATTTTGAACTTTCGTGGAAGTGCGAACGAGTCTTTTTGCTCTAGCATTTTAGACGTCATCGCAAGGGCGTAAGGAGAGACATCAAAAATCTCATCTTTGGCTGTGCCTGCAAGTGGGTCTGCCATGACATTACGAACAGTATTTCCACCACCACCACGACCACTGAGGTCGATGCTGTGCAAGGTTGTGATAATGTCGATGATGTCTTCAATCTTGACATAATGAAGCTGTGCGCCACCACGTGTGGTGATGTGAATCGCTTCGTGCGCGTACTTTTGGGCTAAGTCTGCAAGCGTTAAAAGTTGTTTGGGGGTTAAAATACCGCCAGCGAGTTTAATGCGCACCATAAAGGTGTTGGCAGCACGTTGTTCATACACACCAAAAGGGACACGCATCGTTTTAAAGGTAAGCTCATCTAGTGTTCCAGCCAAAAACTCGGCATGGTTTTTTTTAAAAACTTCAAGGTCTTCATAGACCATTTCAGGGATAGTATATCTGCTCATAATCGTAACTCCTTTGATGTTACATGTAAAAAAGTAAAGCAGTTCAGAGTAAAACGCGGAGAAATGACCTGAAAGAGACACTTTGAGCCGATGGGACGAAAAAGCGGAGCGTTTCGGGGCTCCCATCGTGTCTCAACCGTGTCGATAGAAGGTTGTTTCGTAAGCTGTTTTACATTTTTCAACGCGCTTTACGGACTTTAAATAATTTCAATTTCTTCTTTTTCAACCGTTTTATTTTTAATAATAAATGACTTCATATCAGGAACCTCGCCTGCAAGTGAGACGATAATATAACTGACATTAGGATCGAACGCTAAACGAATGTCCTCTTCGCTCGGACGCGCAGGTGTTTCTGGGTGAGAGTGATAAACTGAAATCAGTCTAAGCCCCTCTTTTTGCGTTTTTTTAAACGCGTCAAACTGCTCTTGTGGATCAAAGCTGAAGTGTTCATTGCTTGCATCCGTATTTTTCATAGGGATGGCGTATTTCACTTCGCCATTGATGCCTGCAAGATAACCACACGCTTCGATGGGTGTATCTTTGAGTGCGTGTGCGACGATTTCATCGTACACGCTTTGGGACATTTTGATCATAGTTTTGCCTCACAGACAACCGCTTCGTAGTCTTTAATCTCTTTTATACCTTCCCCTCCACATACACGACATTTCGGGTTTTTCTTGAAGTTAACATTTCTAAAGTTCATTGTTTTGGCATCAAAGGTTAAGAGTCTGTTATAAAGTGGTTCACCCACACCGACGATGTATTTGAGTGCTTCTGCGGCTTGGATGGTTCCAAGCATTCCTGCAACGGCGCCTAAAATACCTGCACTTGAACATGTAGGAATAGCATTGGCTGGAGGAGGGCTGTCAAACACACACGCGTAACATGCACTCTCGTGAGGTTTAATGGTCATCGTTTGTCCGCCAAAACGCAAAATTCCGCCGTGTGAATAAGGGACGTTTGCCAACACACACGCATCGTTAATCAAAAATTTCGCCGAAAAATTGTCGGTTCCATCGATCACGAAGTCATACCCTTTAACGATATCCAAAATATTAGAAGCATCTAAAAAGTGTTTGTACACGGTTACTTTCACATTAGGGTTGATCGCTTCCATTTTTGCTTTGGCAGAGAGAACTTTCGCTACGCCAATGTCTGCTGTTGCATGGATGACTTGACGTTGAAGGTTTGAAAGATCGACTACATCGCCATCAACGATACCAATTTCACCAACACCTGCTGCTGCTAAGTAAAGTGCTACAGGGGAACCAAGCCCACCTGCACCGATCACTAAAATTTTAGAATTAGCAATTTTCTCTTGACCTTCAATGCCGACATCTTGGAGGATGATGTGACGTGAATAACGCTCTAATTCTTCATCGCTAAACTCTTTCACGCGCCACCTCCCATGAAGTATAAAAAGTTAATTTGATCGCCATCTTTAAGCGTAATTGTTGGATACTCATCTTTGGTTAAAAACTCGTCATTGAGTTGGACGGAGACCATATCTGGTTGTTCAACATCTTCGATGACCAATAATTCTGAAAGAACGATTCCGTCCTTAATCTCTTTTACGTCGCCGTTAATTGTAAGTTTCATTTTCTTCCTTTTTTTTATTTTTATAACGCCAAAAAAGCAAAGCTTCTTTGGCTACGCTTACCTCAAAGAGGCAGAATTTTATGTAAATTGGTGCGGGAAATATTTACGAAGGAGGGCAAAAAGTTCCTCTTCAAAATCCGCATTTTCACCTGCTTTGTCAACAAGTACATTGCTTATACTTGAGCTTTTAGTGCGACGTGTTGTGTACTGCTCTAATACCTCAGTAATGATACCACCACCAGCGATGTCAAATTCATCGACGATGACAAAACGACCGAGCTTTTGGTTCTCAGCAAAAAGTTCCATCGCTAAAAGATCGTGTACTCTAAAGATAACGCATGCTGCTTCATGACGTCCTACACTTGGCTCATCGGCGCGATCCAGCGTATCGCCATCAATCACGCGTTTAATCTCTTCAAGATAGATGGTACTTTGCGCTGAGCCTATCTTGATTTTGTACGGTTTATCAAGCTCAAGTGGTTTTGCACCCAACCAAAAGAGGTTCGCTTCAAAGCGATTACTGACTTTTGGGGCACTTTGGTCTGCACGCGCTACGACATCACCATTTTTCACATAAATTTGTGTTTGAAGTGTAAAGCCAATCGCTTCACTCTCTTTAACACTTGTTTTTACTTCGGTATTGAAACTCTCGATGCTTGCAACTTTAGAACGTTTGAGTGAAGGGTAAAAAACCACTTCATCGCCGACATTTAGTTCACCACTGGTAACGGTTCCCGCATAGATACGTCGGTCATCGTTATCGCGTGTAAATTTATAAACATCTTGCAATGGCATTCTAAAGTCATCATTCGCTTTTTCTTCCACGCTTTTGAAACTATCTAAAATTTCTAAAACGGTTGGTCCTTTATACCAAGGTGTTGAAGCAGAGTGTTCGATGAGGTTGACACCTTCTCTCGCACTGATTGGTATAAAGATGTCGCTTTTAATGCCCAGTGTTGCAAGGTATTCGCTGTACTCCACTTTTAGTTTTGTAAAGGCGATTTCACTAAAGTTTACCAAGTCCATTTTGTTAACGACAATCGCCACTTGTTTGATGCCCAAAAGGGAAAGAAGCATTCCATGACGTTTGGAGTTTTCAGCCACACCCTCTTTAGCGTCGATGAGAAGCAAAGCCGCCTCAGCACGGGACGCCCCACTGATCATGTTTTTCAAAAATTCGATGTGACCAGGTGCATCGATGATGATGTACTCTCGTTTTTTACTTTGGAAAAAGACGCGTGCACTGTCAATGGTAATGCCCTGTTTTTGCTCATCTGCTAGAGCATCGAGCAAGAAGGCATACTCAAACGGACGTGCGTTGTTTTCGCACATCTTTTTGACACTCTCAAGTTTTCCTTGTGGTAATGAGTCGGTATCGGCAAGAAGACGTCCAATGAGCGTACTCTTACCGTGATCAACGTGTCCTGTGATGACAATATTTAATCGTTGCATTACATATATCCTTCTTTTCTAAGTGCTTCAAGCGTTCCACCGCCGTCTTTATCTTGGGCACGACCAGAACGCTCTGCGATATCTTTAAACTTACCACTGGTGAGCTCTTCGATGATCTCTTTTGGGTTGGTCGCGTGTGAGTCGACAGGCGAAGTACACGGATAACATCCAAGTGATCGGTAGCGTTTGCCATTCCCTTGATCAAAATAGAGGTTGATAATAGGAATATTTTCCCTCTCGATGTACTCCCAAATATTGAGCTCCGTCCACTCTAACAGTGGGTGAATGCGCACATGCGTTCCCGGAGCGAAATCGGTTTTGTACTGATTCCAAAGCTCTGGCGGTTGCGTACTTGCATCCCATTCGCTTTTTTCATCACGTGCTGAGAAGACGCGCTCTTTAGAACGACTTCCCTCTTCATCGGCACGAACACCAACGATAACACCTGTATATGGCGAGCCGTTTAATTCATCTTCCCATGTCTTTTTGTAAGGATTCCATTTACGTCTTGCCCATGTACCATCAAGGGTATTTTTGAGCGCGTCGCTTTTGAGCTTTTTACAACAACTGAGGCGATCGAGTCCATTGACAAACGTTTCACCTTTTGCAAGGGCTTCTTTGTTTTGTCCTACAACAAGGTTAAGATCCCACTGTACGGCGATTTCATCGCGGTATTTGATCATCTCAGGAATTTTAAACGCTGTATCAATATGCACGAGTGGATACGGTACATGTCCAAAAAATGCTTTTCGTGTGAGCCACAACAGTACGGTGCTATCTTTACCGATGCTCCAAAGCATGGCAAGGTTTGGGAAGCTTCGATACGCTTCTCGCAAAATATAGATACTCTGAGCTTCGAGTCTGTCTAAATGATCCATTACTATCCTTTATTTCATTTTTAACACGTATCACAAGCAAAGCTCGCGATACTGCGCTAACGCTGAGTTTACCTCGGCGGTAAGCCCACGCTTCGCTTTTATTTTTCCTTATGCAGATGCAATCCGCACTCTTTATGTTCAGGGTTTTCCCACCACCATCTGCCCGCTCGTATATCTTCGCCCTCTTTAATGGCGCGTGTACAGGGCTTACAGCCGATGCTTTTAAAGCCTTTAGCGTACAAGGCATTTTGAGGTATAGCGTTTTCACGCATATAACGTTCCACGTCCTCATCGCTAAAATGGGTGAGGGGATTGAATTTTAGAAGCTTGAAATTCTCATCAAACTCCATTAACTTTGTGTCGCTTCTGGTGATTGACTGTGCGATGCGAATACCGCTAATCCAACCATGATACCCTTTTAATGCCTCAGCCAAAGGGACAAGTTTTCTCACTCTACAACACTCTTTACGAAGGTTGATGTCATCAAAGATGCCGTATTCTCCGACTTTTTCTTCTAAATCTTTGATCTGCTCATCACTAGCGCTAAAGCTTTTAATCTTTACGCCAAAAAAGGCTTCGATCTCTTTTTGATAGGCTAAAGATTCATCAAAAAGTTTATGTGTCTCCAATGTAAAAACGTCAAAATCTATTTCCGCTTTTTGGGCAAGAGAGATGTTGATAGCATCTTCACTTTGATGGCTAAATGCCAATGTCACTTTAAGTGCTTTAGCACCAACAAGTTCTTTAAGTGAATGAATCGCTTCTGCGACTTTTATTTCGTAGCTTTGGCTCATATTTGATACTCTAATTGTGTTTTTTCTCTACCAAAAGCGATCCTATTCCACGCTCTTTCATGGAAATAGTATAGCAATGTTTTGGTGATAAGCTCAAATGCCCCGATAGATACGGCAGCAAGTGGGCTTCCCGTGACGATAAAACTGATCAACATGGTGTCAACAGTTCCGAGTGTTCTCCAAGAGATTGCTTTAACGATACTTCGTTTTTTGTTCTCTACCATGTTGCCTCCTTTTTGATTTTTAGAATAATAGCATTTTACTCGGGTATTGTCAAGTAAGTTTATCAAAATAGTAATGTATAAAATTTGAAACTGATTACATAAGAAAAGCTTTCTTTAAGAGAGCGTTAAGGACGAAAAAAACTGAAGAATTTTACGATAGTACTATGAGGTGAAAAGAGGCATAAAAGTGAGAAAAGAGAGGAGCTTCCTCCTCCCTTCGAGAGTGAAATTATTAGATACGACACGCTAACCGTCATTGTTATGCATTGCTGTTGCCAAAGATTGAAGAGTACTGCTTTGGTTTTAGCATAGCAAAAAGGGTGAGGGAGCGTGTTACGCTATAAAGGCTAAAGAGAGCTTTTTGATCATGAATCCCTCCTAATAAGTTGAAATTGAATTAATTCTACTCCAAGATATTTGAGGTTTATTTAACACTTTAGGAGTAGTTGGTATGGCTAAGATTGTTCTTGGGTTTGAAAAAATAAAAGAAACTTGAAGTTTTTAATTGATAATGGTTATTATGACTTGTTAAAGATGTTTCTATGTATGATTCCATCACAAAATCAGATAAAGGATAGATATAATGAGCGTTTCATCCACTCTATTAAAAACATTTTTAGGGCTTAGCCTAGCATCAACTCTTGCACTCGCAAGCGAAATTAATGTGTATTCACATCGCCACTACGATAGTGATAAAGCCCTATTTAAGGCATTTGAAGAAAAAAGTGGCATTAAAGTCAATGTGATTACTGCAAAAGCAGAAGAGCTTGTTTCAAAGCTGAAAATTGAAGGCTCTAACAGTCCTGCTGATATGCTCATTACTTCAGATATTGGTAATTTATATGAAGCTAAAGAAGAGGGGCTGTTGCAAAAAATTGACTCAAAAGTGCTCACATCCAACATTCCAGCGCATTTAAGAGACAGTGACAATGAATGGTTTGGTCTAACAAAGCGTGCACGTATATTTGTGTATAACCCAGATAAAATCTCTGAAAAAGAGCTTGGAAGTTATATGGATTTAGCTGATCCTAAATTTAAAGGCAAAATTCTTACGCGTAGTTCATCCGCTGCGTACAATAAATCGCTTTTAGCGTCTATCATCGCAAATCATGGTGAAGCCAAAGCGTTAGAATTTGCCAAAGGGTTAGTCGCAAACTTTGCGAGAGATCCAAAAGGAAATGACAGAGACCAAATCAAAGCCGTAGCAAGTGGTGAAGGGGATTTGGCGATTGTTAATACCTATTATTTAGGCATAATGCTGAACAGTAAAGATCCTAAAGATGTTGAAATTGCAAAAAGTGTTAAGCTCTTTTTCCCTGCACAAAATGCTGAAGGTACGCACATCAACATCAGCGGTGCAGGTGTAACCAAGTATGCTAAAAACAGAGAAAATGCGATTAAATTGATTGAGTTTTTAAGCAGTCCTGAGGCGCAAACCATTTTTGCAGAAGCAAACCATGAGTACCCTGCAAACCCAGCAGTCAAAGCTTCTGGAACGGTCGCAACGTTTGGGGCGTTTAAAGAGGACACATTACCACTTTTGGAAGTAGGCAAATACAACAAAAAAGCAGTTGAAATCGCAACAAAGGCAAACTGGAGATAATGCAAACGTTTAAATATTTACTAGCCCCTCTTTTGGGGTTGGTAATCGCACTTCCTATTTTTTCACTTGTCGTCTACTTTATCGCACAGAGCGATTTTTCGATGACTTCGATTAACACTGCTGAGCTTTTACTTTACAGTAAAAACACAGCGTGTGTCCTTTTGGGCACAGCCTGTTTGGTGCTCATCTTAGGCATCAGCAGTGCGTTTATGAGTGCACGATTTGTTTACGTTGGAAGTCGATTTTTTAGCCTTGCCTTTGTCCTTCCTTTAGCCTTTCCAGCCTATATTTTAGGGTACAGTTATGTGGGTTTCTTTGAATTTCATGGCATCTTTGCCACACTTTTTTCACTTCCAAAGTTCAAATTTGACGTTTTAAATATCTACGGTGTTATCGCTATTCTCTCCTTTGCAATGTTTCCGTATGTGTTTATTTTGGCGCGCATCTCGTTTTCTTCCATCTCTTCAACGGTGGTAGAACTCGTTTCACTTAAACAGCTTCCCTCATATAAAGCCTTTTTCACGGTCTATCTGCCTTTGGCATACCCCGCCATTTTTGCAGGACTTGTCCTTGCTATGATGGAAGTACTCAGTGACTACGGCACGGTAGCCTACTTTGGTGTCGATACCTTTAGTGTGGGCATTTTCAAAAGTTGGTTTGGGTATGGCAATTTAAGTGAAGCGATTAACCTTGCGATTATCATGCTTGTTATGGTTTTTGCCATTATGTTTGGTGAATCACGCCTAAGAGCACGGTTTCGGTTTATCAGCTCTACGCACAGCAGTAACAAAGCGCCTAAAATGGTACTTCGAGGTTGGCATAATGCTCTAGCTTTCGGGCTTTCATTGGTTATTAGTACCTTTACGCTTTTCATTCCAGCGGGTGTACTGCTGTACTGGTTTTATCTTGACATGAATACCCTTGATTGGGGTGCTTTGGGCTATCTTTACCGCACACTGAGTCTTAATGGTCTCTCTGCCTTGCTCATCATCGCTTTAGCCTTTGTGATGGTTTATGCTTCACGTTTTTACCCAAGTAAATTAGGCAGCATTAGCCATAAACTCTCGATGCTTGGCTACTCCATTCCAGGTGCTATTGTCGGTATAGGCATTTTACTTTTTACCAATTTTATCGACCAAAGTTTAGGCAAAGTCGTACTGGGTGGCACTTTTTTTGCGCTGATTTTTGCCTATTTGACGCGCTATTTTGCGGCCAGTATTGGCTCGGTTGAAAATGGTTTTAGCAAAATCGATAAAACCATTGACGATGCAACCATCATTTTTGGAACGAGCGAGCTAGGGCGTATGTTTAAAGTTTATTTGCCACTCATGCGACCCTATTTGTTGAGCGGATTTTTGATTCTCTACATTGACCTTGCAAAAGAACTTCCCGCAACCTTGCTTCTAAGACCGTTTAACTACGACACCATCGCCATTCGCATTTATGAGCTCGCGAGCAATGAGATCCTTTATAAAAGCGCCTTCCCGTCGCTCTTATTGGTCGGTACAACCGCCATTGCGGTTTTATTACTCAATTCAAAATTTGTACGAGGTAGAAGATGAAACCTATCGTAAGCATCGAAAATTTACACAAACGTTTTTGCAAAGGCACTGTCTGTGTCGCTAATGAGATTGGTTTCTCCATCAATGAAGGTGAAATTTTTACCATTTTAGGCAGAAGTGGCAGTGGTAAAACGACTCTTTTACGGATGCTCTCAGGGCTTGAAAATCCCGACAGTGGAACCATTCGCATTGGCGATAACGTTGTTTTTGATGCCAATACAAACCTTCCTCCCAATCAACGCCAAATTGCCATCGTTTTTCAAAATTATGCACTGCTACCGCACCTTAGTATCGCCCAAAACATCGCTTTTGGAAGCAAAGCAAGTCAAGAAGAGGTTTTACAGGTAATGCAAAAAACCAAGATAGAAATGCTCTCTTCCAAGTACCCGCATGAGATAAGCGGTGGTCAGCAACAACGTGTTGCATTGGCACGTGCCATCTTGGATAAGCCTAAGATTTTACTGCTCGATGAACCACTGAGCAACATTGACACCGAACTAAGAGCCATTTTAAGGGCTGAGCTTAAGGAGATGATCAAACTCTTTGGTATCACAGCTCTTTTTATTACCCATGACAAAGAAGACGCGTTTTTTCTTTCCGACCGCATTGCCATTATGGATGGGGGTGACATTTTGCAAATCGGCACACCTAAAGAGATTTACAACCATCCTAATTCTCTCTACTGTGCTAATTTCTTGGGCAAAATAAATGCGCTCCCAAAATGCCTGAGTATCGATGAAAAAGAGGTCTATTGTCGTTTGGATGCCGTGCGATTAACCCCTGATTTGAAGCATAAAGCCGTGATTAAAGAGATTGTTTTTTACGGGAGTTTTTATGAAATTGCGTTGGCGTTTGAAGATACAACATTGATGGCATATAGTTTTGATGACACACTCAATGTTGGTGACACGATAGGCTTTGAGATCGATGAGAGTAAACTTATAACGTTTGCGCTAGAATAATTTTATCTGTATTTCATAAAAGGATTTTTATGGATAGACGCCAATCGATTCTTACATTAGCTTTTCTTGGTGCGAGTGTGCCATGGGCTCTTTATGCCAGTGATGAAAAAGCATTGGTTATTGAGTCTGACAATGAAGCTTTAAAGTTTAAAGTAGGCAAAGATGCCTTTATGCTCAGACCAAAGAGCAAAATAGAACTTACCCACGATGGGATTTTTACCAAAACGCTTAAACTTGTTGGCGGAAGTGTTATGGGTGTTTTCGGTGGTGGTGAAAAAATAATAGAGACAAAGACATTTACTGCGGGTATAAGAGGTACAGGAATTTACCTACAAGAGTATGCTTCTGATGCGGTGTATAGTTGCTTGTGTTATGGTGTGGCGGATTATAAAAATCCACTCAACGGCGATACTCTTTTTTCACTGAGCTCAATTTATCACGATAGACCCGTAGAAATTGTGAAAACACATCTGGGAAAGATCGAAGTTCAAAACTCAAATATCAACAATCACAATGACGATGAGTTGCGCTATTTAGAGCATCTTTGCCAACGAGAAGTTCCATTTGAGGAGTATTTAAAAGCAGAAAAAGCAAAACGACACTCCTAAAACAAGACACTAAATGTAGAGCCTTCTTTTTCGATGGAGGTAATTTCAAGTTTAAATCCATTGGTTTTACAGATAGTGTTTACGATGTCTAAACCAATGCCAAAGCCACCTTTGTCAGCGTTGGCTCGTTTATAGCGTTTCGTAATGTCGCCTAGTTTTGAGCTTTGTATTCCTATACCTGTGTCTTTAACACACAATTTCTCAAAATCCAGTCTAACTTCAATGCTTCCTTCAAAATGATTGTACTTAATCGCGTTAGAGAGTAAATTGTCTATGAGTTTTGTAAGACTCTCTTCGTTGATATGTAAAAATTTTTCTTCTAGGTGTAGGATTAAGTCAATGTGCTTACTTGCCATCAAATCTGCACAGTATTCGAGGCGTTCAACGATGAGTTTTTTCACATCGACATCGCTTTTTCCTTCGTTTTGTTTATCGTGTAGAAGCATGTAACTCAGGTTACTATACAACGTTGCGATGCGTTTGGCACTCAGTTCGATGCGTTTTCGTTTTTTCTCGTCCACATCTTTAAGCGTACTAATGCTCATCAAAATCGCTGTAATAGGCGTGTTGAGCTCATGTGTGGAGTCTTTGATGAAAGTGTCGAGTGTTTCGATCTCTGCTTTAATGGGTTTTAAAAAGAGTTTGGCAAGCACATAACCCAAAATCGTAGCAAACGCAAGACTTAGCACTAAATAAAGCAGTATTTGCAAGCGCAGCGTTTGGATCATACTCGCGCTGTGAGTATGTTTGAGAACAATGGTCTGAATGCCAAGATGTTTTTGGCTGCTTTCATCGAGCGCGTAAAAGCTGTTGCCTTCAAGGTAAAATGTTTTAGAAAAATCCACAGACTCAGGAAAACTGACGTGTAAAGGTTTATTATGTTCATCAAACAGTCCTAGTTGGTACTCTTTTTCCAAGCCAAAGCACGTCTCGGTAGGCTTTTCAGCAAGGCATTTGTGAAGTGTGTCATCTTCCATCATATGTGCGGTGACGATTTTGTGCGCGATGCTTGAAGCGGTAGAGCGCATTTTAAGGGCATAGTTTTCATGCAAATTTTTGATCTCAATGGTATAAAACATCCATGCGAGTAGGCAGATGAATGTATAAATAGAGCCAAGATAGATGAGTAAAAACCTCAAAAGCGAGCGTTTTTCATAAGCACTTAAAACGATAACCAACTCCTTTGATGTTCTCTATAAGGCTCTCAAGCCCATAGCTACGCAGGTTTTTAATGTAGGTTCGAAGCGTCGAGTGTGTTGGCACTTCACCAAAGCGCCACACCTCTTCGATGATCTCTTCAAAACTCAGAAGACGATTTTGGTGTGCTAAAAAATACTCCAAAAGCTGAGCCTCTTTTTTACGAAGTTTATACGACGTTTCAGGCGTGAATATCTGATAGTTTTGCGGATCGTAATGAATAGTTGAAGAGAGTTTTAAGAGCGCATTTTCTTCGATGTGGTGCAACTTTTTCGTGCGCTCGATGCGCACCAAAAGCTCTTCAAGTTCAAACGGTTTTTTGAGGTAATCCTCCGCTCCCAAAGCAAACCCTTTTTTCACATCGCTGATTTGATCCAGTGACGTGATGAAAATGACAGGCGTGGCGATGTTCGCCTCTTTGAGTGTTTTTAAAAGCTCAAAACCGCTCAGGCTTGGGACGTTGATGTCCAAAACCAAGATGTCAAACTTGTCCTCAAAAATGGCATCAAGCGCTTCTTTACCATCATAAAAGAGTTTAACATGCAAGCCATGCTCGACTAAAAACTCTTCAATAATTTCGCTAAGAATGGGGTCATCTTCTAGGAGTAATAGTTTCATGAAAGCATTATACATGAAATTGAGCAGAGGCTTATAGTATTGTTTTATTTATACATGTAAAAATTTGGTTGAAAAATTAGCCCTATTTCTTCACATTTGTATCATAGTGTATGCTAAAAAGTGTAACGATAGGCTAAAGAGATTTGGCTATTTTTGCTCTTAAGTGCAGCCGAATTTTCCCAATAATAGGCCTTTCCCACATCTGTGAAGACTCTATCTCTATCACCTTTTTCAAAATCATAGCGGGTTAAAGCATAGGAGACAATAATGTTTTGATGTGTACTGAGCTGATAGGTCGTTCCAAAATGGAGGGAAACCATGGATGTATCATTAAAATGACTGTTTTCGACAAAAGGGCGTTTATGATGTATATCTGTATATGAAACGTTCATAAATGGGCTGTATTGTAGGCTAGAATCGAAGATAAAATCGTCGTATTGATACGATGTTCCCATACCAATATAAGGTCCTTTGTACTCTTGCTCAAATGTGATCAGTAATCCTCCGTATCCTATCTTATCAAACTCGAAATAGTACCCATCATAAATTCCGAAACCATTATAGCTTTGAAATTTGGCCTTTTCATCTTTATACCCAAGGCTAACCCATAGGGGGAGATCTTCAAAAAGATTCAAAGAATACTTCAATCCAATATCCAAAAGCGAAACATTGGTGTTTTTAGTCTCTTCGTGGTGTGACCACATTGATAGTATCGTAGGGTCATCCTCTAACCAATCGTAATCATCCATTAAACTATTATTGTTTGAAATATTTTTTTTATACTCAATGTAAGTTTCTAAAGTATTATTTATCTTATAGCGTGTTTCTACACCTAATAGCTTGACATTTTTTGCTTTCCATACAAGTTCACTAACTTTTCTATTTACATCCATATCATAAAGATATTCGTTGGTGGTTGAATTAAACATAGATAATGAAACACCAAGCGTTAAGCCCTGAAAATCGTACTCTTCTTTTTGGAGAACATTTTCCGTTGCAAGCAAAGAACTTGCAGTTAGTATAAAAGTTAAAAGTAAATTTTTACAGTTCATAGACTTAACTCCTTGTTCCTAAAAGTATAACAATTTATTTTTAAAGTAATAAATATTCAAATTTTGCATCTCAAAAATTATACATTATTAAAAAGGTAGATATAATTGACATTAATAGGTGTTTGTGGTATTATTGTGACAATTTTACAACAAGGAGTTTTACCATGACATTTAACTATGCTTTTTTTCATGGTAGAATAAAGCTTGTTTTATGCCTCATGCGTTGCTGCTAATATACTAAAATATTTCCAAAACCTTCAAAAAAATTTCATTTTGATCTAAAATTTACGATCAAATCACACAGAATAAGAGATACGAATAATGAAAAAAGAAATAAAATACGAATTAAAATACGGGCGCATTAGCCCTATAACCGAACTTCCCGATAGACAACGTTTTCTCAATACATTGGAGCATTCCAATGCCAACAAACTAGCCCTTTTAAATATTAATGGCTTTTGGAATTTCAACCATGTATTTGGCTACAGTGTTGGTGATGAGATCTTAAAAATCATCTCTGGACGCTTACAAAAACGCTTCCCAAACTCCGTTGTTTTTCACTTAGGTGGCGATAACTTTGCGGTACTTGCAGGTAAAGAAGTGGGCAAAGAAGCCTTTTTACAAGCCATAAATGCGTGTATGTGGTATTTTGGGTATTCTCCTATTGAGATTGAAGAAGAGAAAATTTACGTTGCGATTCGCGTGGGCGTTGCCATCGACTATGTTGATCTTTTTCTCAATGCCGAATTTGCCATCAAACAAGCCAAGCGCATCGGCAAGGACATCGTGGTCTATGATTCATCCAGTGTCACACTGTGCCGACCAACCCATACGAGTGCTAGAGCAGACTTGGAGTGGCAAAAAGCGATTCGCCAAGCATTGCTCAAAGATCGCTTTGAGGTGTACGCGCAAAGCATTCAAGGTGGTAAAGTCAAAAAGTTTGAGTGCTTGGTGCGTATGAAAAGCACTAACGGTGGGGTCATCTCTCCGTATCAGTTTTTGGCACATGCCAAAAAGGCGCATCTGTACACGAGCATCACCAAAGTGGTCGTTCAAAAATCATTTGAGTTTTTTGCCGACAAAGAGGCAGAGTTTTCCATCAACCTGACACTGAGCGACATACTCGATCAAGAGACGACCAATTTTATCATCGAAAAAATGAACGCTCACCGAGTCGCCAATCGTTTGACGATAGAGCTTGTGGAGAGTGAAAACATCGAAAATCACCCTGAGGTTTTTGCATTTCTCTCGATACTCAAAAAACACGGTGTGAAAATCGCCATCGATGACTTTGGTACAGGCTATTCGAACTTTGAGTATGTGGTCAAGCTTCAAGCCGATTACATCAAGATCGACGGTTCGCTCATTCGCAACATCAACAAAAACGCCACACACCGAGCTGTGGTCGAAGCTATCGTCACCTTTGCGAAAAAAGTGGGGATGCAAACGGTCGCGGAGTTTGTCTCAGACTACGACATTTACGAAGCGTGCCAAGAGCAGAAAATCGACTACTTTCAAGGCTATCTCTGGAGCGAGCCTCAGCCGTTGCATAAGCTGAATTTGTGAGAGGAAAGTGGCTAGAGATAGCCACTTTTTGTTTTTATATGCCTTGATTTCTTAATCATCAAAATCTTTTGAAAGCATCATTGATGCAACTGAGGCCTCTACTAAACTACCATTGTCTGATATTGTTCTA
The DNA here is from genome assembly GCF_036802865.1 of Sulfurospirillum sp. Lineage (NCBI taxonomy): Bacteria > Pseudomonadati > Campylobacterota > Epsilonproteobacteria > Campylobacterales > Sulfurospirillaceae > Sulfurospirillum > Sulfurospirillum sp. The sequence goes on from NZ_DAIRVK010000004.1 coordinate 103,034, forward strand.
GCCATTCTATATCCAACATCACGATACTTTTCTAAACTTTTACTTAGCTGTGTAACGCTTTGTGTATTAATAACCATTCGAATAGCAGTACCTTTAAAATTAGTAGGAATATCTTTTTTTGACCCTTTTTGTAATAATAAACCACTTTCTCCACTACAAATAAAAAAGCTACCTCCATTTCTACATATTCTGTTAGTCATATATAATCCAAAACCAGAGTTTTGCCAAATATTTTTTTTATTCTTTGTAACGCCTTTATACATTTTCCCTGATATGCTAGGCATAAGAGCTAATTGTAAAGCCTCTCTATCATTATTAATATTTAAATAGGGGTTTTTTGATAAAGAATTTTTAACTCCTATGCCAGAGTCTAACACTACAATTTCAACTTTATGTTTTGTAGGCCAATACTGAGCACAATATTCTAGTATTTTTGAGTCAGAGTGCTCAACTACATTTCTCATAATTTCACGAAATGAAAATGTAAGGGTATCAACCAAGTTAGATTCTTCTTGCCTAGTTAGCATTTTTGCAAAAGAGTTAGAACGGTTTTCTATAGTTTGCCCTACATGTTCGTAAGTATCAATTGCTTCTTGCCTAAGGTCTTCAACATTTAAAATGGTGAGAGGAAGATATGTAGTACTTCCATTAGCTTCACCAGGAGCATTTCCATGTTTCAATCCAAAAGCTCTGAAAAATCCCATATGCGCGGCATAATCATGATTTTCATGATTCATAGCTTCAAAACTAGTCTCATGTCTTGAATCTCGAAAACGTTTAATTTCTGTTGCAACATAAGCCATAGAAAAAGGTTCAATATTTTTTAAATTAACAAAATTAAATATAAATTTTTCTACAATTGGTTGACTCCATAAACCATTGCAAAATTCTATTGCATGTAGTAAATCTAAGTTACTAGGAAGTCTTATTTCAATTTCCATATTCATTCCTTGTCTATATATATAAAACTTGATTTATTATAACAAAAATTATCACAGCTCTTTTTCACTCCACAAATATTCCACACACGCCCTCTATACTTTCCCTATAACTTTACAAGGAGTGCGTGATGAAGAAGATTTTAGGTGTGTTTTTAGCGGTGGCGTTGAGCCTTAGTGCTGTTTTCGCGGCAGATGCTTTGTCTAAAAAAGGAATGGCTGGTCCATTAGAAGTGGAGTATAGCAGTGAAAAGCCACTCTCTCAGGGCATGAACATGATCAACATCAAAGTCAAAGAGAATGGCAAAGAGATCAAAGATGCGAAAGTAAGCGTAACGGCTGCGATGCCAGCAATGCCAGGCATGCCAGCAATGGAGCAAATTTCCGATGCAATGTTCGTCAATGGTGCGTATATGGCGCATGTTGTGCTTTCAATGAACGGTACATGGCAGCTTAACATCGTCATCGAAACAGTTGATGGTAAAAAACAACGCTTAAAATCAAGCGTAAACCTCTAATGAAACGCGTCATTTTAATGCTCGTAGCCCTCACGGGCTACGCTTTGGCGCAAAGCGAGTTGACCTCTTTAGCCTACAGTCATAATTATGAGTTAAAAGCGTTAGAGGCAGAGGTGAGCGCACTTGAAAAAGAGGTTGATATAAGCAAGATTTGGGAAAACCCTATGCTCTCTCTTGGGGTCAACGACATCTTTTTAAATGAGCCTCTCACACGAAATAAAGAAGCCCAAAATGAGGCGATTTCGCTTTCTCAGAAGATTCCAACGGGTGGAAAGCTCGACATCAAAGAGTCGATTGCCTTGCAAGATTTGGCGATTAAAAAGCTGGAGCTGAGAGCCAAAAAACTCGAAATGCAACGTGAAATTGGCGTGTTGGAGCAAAGTTACATCCGCATCAACCAAGACCTTTCTTTAGTCACAAAGTATGAAAAAGTGTTGGAAGACCTGAAAAATGCTCACCTCTCGTATAACACCACGAGCGCGCACTATGTCGATACATTGAACAATACAATTTTACAAAAAAATCTTGCCATTGAGAAAAAGACACTGCTTCGCGATAAAGCTTCCATAGAGCGAAAGCTAGAGAGCATCATCGTTACGCAAATGCCTGAGATGAGAGCACATGAGGGCTTGTTACCTTATAAACTGAGCGACGAAGAGAAGCTTTTGGAAAAATCACCCAAGCTTCAAGTTCAAAATATGCAAAGTGCCAAAGAGCTGTTGAACTTGCGTTATGAAAAAGCGAACAAAACACCCGATGTAACGGTAAGTTTGGGTTACAACCGAAGGCAAGGCAGAGATGACTACGCCTTTATAGGTGTTTCCGTACCGCTTCCGATTTACGGCAAAGAGAATGCCTCCATCCAAAAAGCCACACTCACCCATGCCGCGTCCGAACAGAGTGTGCAGTCGGTGCATAAAAGTTTGCTGTTTGAGCTAAGAGATGAACTTCTTAACAAAGAGCTTCAGTACGACAAAATCTCGCTTGCCAAAGAAGTTTTGCATGAGAATGAGAAGATGTACCAAGTGCTTCAAAGCACGGCTCTTAGCCAAAATGAAGCACTGTTAAGCCTTCTCAATGTACTCAGTCAAATCATTGAAGCACAAAAACAGATCAACGCTAACACGTTCGCGTATAACGAGTCTATCATCAAAATCTACACCCTTTTAGGAGTCGAGCTATGAAATACACCCATCTCATTTTAGGGGCACTTTTACTTTTCGGTGCCACGCTTGATGCCAAGCAGATTTTCAATGTCAAAACCATCGAAGTCAAAAAAGTGTTGGAAGGCTCTGCCAAAGAGTTTTACGGTTACACCAAAGCGAACGAAGAGAGTGTCAAAGAGGTAAGCTTGCGTTATGACGCGTTTATCGAAACACTGTATGTGAACAAGAGCTTTACCAGCGTTAAAAAAGGCGAACCACTCGCAAAGCTCTATTCGCAAGAGATTTATACCGCGGAGCTTGAACTTATCAACGCGCTACGCATCAAAAGTGACAGCATGGTTCAGAGCATTACCCAAAAGCTCAAACTTTTAGGGGTCGATGAAAAGACCATCCAGAAGATCATCGCCGATAAAAACGTGCCTGAAAACATCACCATTGTTTCGCCCTACAGTGGCATCGTAACGGCAAAAGCGGTCAATCAAGGTGCGTTCGTTCCCAAAGGAACCAAACTCTACGAGATCAGCGACTACACAAACTTATGGCTCATCGTCAAAGTGTATGAAAAAGACCTTGAGTTTGTCAAAACGGCTCAAAGTGCTGACATCTTTTTTGATATGCGTGCAAAGCCTTACAAAGCCAAAATTGATTTTATCTACCCAAAAGTCGACCCGCAAACGAAAAGCGTGGACGTGCGCTTAGTCATTGAAAACAAAGACCTTGAGATTTACGAAAACGCATTCGCCAAAGCGCGTTTTGGAACAGCCAAGCGAGAGTATTTAGCCCTTCCAAAAAGTGCGGTGATGACCAAAGGTGCGAAGACGAGCGTGTTTGTCAAAGGCGAATTTGAGGGCGAATACGAGCCACGCGAGATCGAAGCGAAACGCCTTAACAACGACACTTTTGAAATTATCAAAGGGTTAAAAGAGGGCGATATGGTTGTCTCAAACGCGCTCTTTATGTTTGATGCCGATGCCCAAAATAACGCAGGGGCGATGAAATGATCGAGAGTATCATTGAAAAAAGCGTCAAAAACAAGGCGCTTCTTCTCTTAACTTTACTCATTGCAGCATTTCTGTCATTCTGGGCGATTCGGCAGACACCACTGGACGCATTGCCAGACCTCACGCCACCGCAAGTCATTGTCAATGTGAAGTACTTGGGGCAATCGCCAAAAATCATCCAAGATCAACTCGTTTACGAACTGACCAATGCGTTGCTCTCGGTCGCAAAAACCAAAACTGTGCGTGCGTTTACCTCGTATGAAAATGCCATTGTTTACATCATTTTCGAGGATGGCACCGACCTTTACTGGGCGCGAGACAGGGTCAATGAAGTCATCCAAAATGTCTCTAAAAATGCTCCCAAAAACGCAACCATCAAGCTAGGTCCTGATGCCACGGGTATTGGTTGGGCGTTTGAGTATGCACTAACATCACAAAACAGAAGTTTAGATGAGCTTCGAAGCATTCAAGATTATCTCTACCGTTATGCGCTTTTAGGCGTTGAAGGGGTGAGTGAAGTGGCGAGTGTGGGTGGTTTTGTGAAAGACTATGAAGTCACATTACGCCAAGACGCACTCTACAAATATGACCTAAGCATCGACGATCTTATGGGGGCACTCTCCAAAAACAACAGTGACCTAGGCGGGCGAGTAGTGCTTGAAAATGGCTTTGAGCAGATCATCCAAGCCAGAGGTTTTGCCTCCTCGTTGGAAGACCTTTCAAACATCACCATCAAAACGGTGGGTGGCATTCCACTCAAGCTCTCTGACATCGCGGATGTGCGTGTTGTCCCCACCTACCGAAGTGGTTTAGCAGAACTTAACGGTGAGGGCGAAGTGGTCGGAGGCGTTGTGGTTGTGCGCCACAAAGAGAATGCTTACAAGGTGATTCAGGCGGTCAAAGAGAAGCTAGAATCTTTACATGTAAACGATGTGGAAGTGGTCACAACGTACGATAGAAGCGATCTCATCACCAAAGCGATCAACAACCTCAAACGCGCCCTTTTGGAAGAGAGCATCGTTGTTTTGGCGGTGGTTATGCTTTTCTTACTTCACTTTAGAAGCGCATTGGTTGTCATCATTGTTCTGCCACTCACCATTGCTCTGACTTTTTTGGCGATGAAGCTTTTTGGGTTGGAGTCGAACATAATGAGTTTAGGTGGCATAGCCATTGCTATTGGTGCGATGGTCGATGCGTGTATCGTGATGATTGAAAATGTGCATAAAAAGCTTTCGCACGGCGAGCCTAAAAGTGAAGAAGAGCGCAAAGCTATCATCATCGCTTCGTCCAAACAAGTCGGTCGCCCGATCTTTTTTGCGCTTTTGCTTATTGTGGTGAGTTTCTTACCGATTTTTGCTCTCTCTGGGCAAGAAGGGGCGCTCTTTAAGCCGTTGGCATATACCAAAACCTTTGCGATGCTCATCGGTGCGGTACTTTCCATCACCCTTGTTCCGCTTTTGATGCTCTTTTTTATCAAAGGCAAAATCCTTGAAGAGCATAAAAATCCGCTCAATAACCTTTTTATTTGGCTGTATGCACCGCTTTTAAAACTGCATATGCGTTTTTGGTATGTCGCTATAGCCCTATTTATGGGCTTTTTGGTGCTGGGGTATCACACTTATACCAAACAGCGTTGGGAGTTTATGCCACCACTCAATGAGCAGACGTTTATGTACATGCCCGTCACTCCATTTGGTATCAGCATAGAGATGGCAAAAGAGTACGCGCAAAAGAGCAATGAAGTCATCAAAAGTTTTCCCGAAGTGCTCAGTACCTTTGCCAAAGCAGGGCGAGCGGAGAGTGCAACAGACCCAGCTCCCCTTTCGATGATCGAGACCATCATACAGCTTAAACCCAAAGAGCAGTGGAGAGAGGGCATGACGTATGAGAAGCTTCGTGATGAGATGAACGAACAGCTTCAAATGTTGGGGCTGACAAACTCATGGACATACCCGATTCGAGGGCGCATCGACATGCTCATAACAGGCATACGAACCCCTCTTGGCATCAAACTCTACGGCGACAATGACCAAGCGTTGGAAGAGAGTGCAAACAAAATCGCCAGTGTGCTTGCAAACTACGAGGGAACCAAAAGCATTTTTGCGGACAAAGCGAACAGTGGTTACTACCTCAATATGACGCTAAAGCCTGAAAATATCGCATCTTATGGTCTTACCAAAGAGGAAATTTTAAACTTCGTTGACAACGCCATCGGTGGCTCGAAAGTCACGACCTTTTACCAAGGCATTGAGCGTTATGCGATCACGCTAAGACTTGAAGAAGAGAGCCGCAAAGATATCAATGCCATCAGTGAGCTGACCATCAAAACGCCGTATGGTTTCCAACGCCTCGGGCACTTTGTGGAACTTAGCTACGACGTAGGTGCGAGTGAGCTCAAGTCTGAAATGGGCAAAAAAGTGAACTACATCTACATCACGCTCAAAGAGGGCTTTTCGTCTAAAACCTATAAAGAGGAAGCCAATAAAATTCTAAAAGAGAGTGTAGAGCTTCCAACAGGTTTTTACATCGGTTGGGCAGGGGAGAGCGAGTACCTAGAGAGTGCCATGGAGCGCTTGCAGTTTATTCTTCCGCTCACGCTTTTGGTCACGTTTGTGCTGATCTACCTCGGTCTTGGATCGTTTAAAAATGCACTTTTGGTCTTTTTGACCTTGCCGCTTGCCGCTGTGGGTGGGTTTTTGTATGTGGATTATCTCAACTTCAACCTCTCCATTGCCGTCATTGTAGGCTTTTTGGCACTTATCGGCATCGCGGTGGAAACGGCGATTGTGATGATTATTTATCTTGAAGAAGCCATTTTACATGTAAAAGAAAGAACGGCAAAAAATATTCAAGAAGCCATCTTTGAAGGCGCGGTGCTGAGAGTCCGCCCGAAACTGATGACCGTGTTTGCCATCCTTGGAGGACTTTTACCGATTATGTGGTTGGATGGTGTCGGAAGTGAAGTCATGCAACGCATCGCCGCCCCGATGATCGGTGGTGTGGTAAGTTCGGCTATATTGACGCTTTTAGTGATTCCTGTATTGTATTATCGGATGCGGAAAATTGAGGAGTGAGAAGGTTTACATGTAAGGAAAAATCCTTACATGTAAAAGCATTTTTCACCTTGACATATCATGATATTATCATTATAATATCTACATGAAAACGCTCACATTTGAATGGGATCAAGTCAAAGCAGAATCAAACATCAAAAAACATGGCATCTCATTTGAAGAAGCCAAAACAATTTTTGATGATGACAACGCAAGGTTTATGCTTGACCCTGACCATTCTGAGAAAGAAGAGCGATTTATCTTGCTGGGGATGAGTTACACACTCAAAATTTTGACGGTTGTTCATTGTTACAGAGATAATGAAGGTGTCATCCGAATCATCTCCGCACGAAAATCAACCAAAAATGAAGCAAATCAATATAAGGAGTTTTTATCATGAAAAAAGAGTACGATTTTAGCCAATCTGTTAAAAATCCTTACGCAAAAAAGGTTAAAAAACAGATTTCACTTAATGTGGATATTGAGACCATTGACTACTTTAAAGCCCTTTCTGCCAAAGTAGGAATGCCTTATCAAACGCTGATTAACTCATTTTTGATGGACTGCGCGCAAAGGCATGTTGAGCCTAAAATTCAGTGGTGAGTTTAGTAAATAGAAGAAAAAGTAAAAGTTTAGCTCTATTTGAGTATTGAAAGGAATTCAATGTTAGATATACTGAAAATAGAACAGTGGGAAAAGTATGTAAGGTCTATTCTAGACAAACCTACATTTAGCGATTGGATAGCAATCTTAGGGGTTATTGTTGCTATAATAATTCCTGTATGTATACATTTTCTTGGTTCAAGCAAGGTAAAACAAGAAATCAATTCTACCAAGATAAAAAATGAAATAAATTCTGCTTTAATTGAATTCCAAAGTAATCTACAGCAAATTAAATATGTAAGGGAAAAGTATAATCCAGGAAATGTTTACTTAGGAACACAAGATGGTATATTAGATGCTGTTGATAAGCTAAATGCCTACCATAAAGAAATGCATGAACCTGTAAAATTTGAAAAAATTTACCAATTAACAAAAGATTATGGTAAGAAAAAAACAAATGATAGACTTTCTGAAGTTTCAATTCTTGTTAAAGATAAAACAATGGCACTTACTTTGTATGTTGCATCCATAAAGCCAGCTCAAATAAATGGACAACAAGAATTTGATAAAATCAATAATAAGTATATTAGTTTGGTCAATGAAGTTTCATCTGCTTATGCTGAATATCACGGTTTTATACAAGGCTTGACACTTGAAGATTTTGAGTATTAGTAAAAAAGGCTAAACTCTAAACTTTTGCAAATCTAAGGTTTAAACCTTTCTTTTATTATTCCAAAAAATCACCATTATTTCTGCGAAATCCCTACAAATTGGCTCAATATTCTCTGCAAACTTCCCTCTTCAACCTCTTTTTGAGGTGTTGTGACAATCTCTCTGGGTGCGACAATGGCTCCTAGTCTTGAAAACTGGGTTCGCATGGCGTTACAGACGTCATTGCCGCCACTTCCTGAGTGGGTGGCGAGTTGGACGTATTTGAGCGCAAAGAGTTCTCTAAAACTCTCACTGCTTCTGGATAACCATGCGATGACATTGGTAAGGGACGGTGGAATGGAGTAGTTGTATTCGGGCGATACCACGATGTACCCTTTGGCGTTTTTTATGGTGTTTGAAAGCTCCGTGATTTTGCTTGGGATGCCATCATTGGTCTCTTTGGAAGAGTCATATAGGGTGATGTTTAAATCGACCAGATTGATGATTTGACTTTGAACGCCTTGTGTTTCTAGATTTTTTTCTATCCTTCGTGCCAATTGCATATTTTCATTGAGACTTGCAACTAATATTAAATACATAATCAATCCTTATTGAGATAGCGTTGGAATTATTATATGACTAACATATGTCAGGGTCAAGAATAAAACGTTGCAAATTCACTCACTGCAATGCGCGGTGTTCGGTAGCTGTTGATAAGCGCTTCTTTATCTTCGTATCCTAATGCGATGCCGCAGAGCAGAAGCTTATGGGCTTCGATGTCTAGTTCTTGTTTGACGATACTTGGAAACTCAGCTAAAGCGGCTTGTGGGCAAGTTGCTAAGCCTTTTTCTACGCAACTTAGCATAATGGATTGCAAAAACATACCATAGTCGAGGTATGAGCCTTTTTCTAAACTTGCGTCGATAAAAAAGTAGAGTACGACAGGAGCATCAAAGGCGCGGTAGTTAAGCTTCCACTGCTCCATCTGTCTTACCTTGTCTTCTTTGGAAATGCTAAGTGTGCTGTACATCAACAGTCCTGTCTCTTTGCGCCTGCTTTTATAAGGCTCTTCCCACATGGAAGGGTAGTACGCATAGTCCATGACTTCTTTATGCCCGTTTTCAAACGCTTCGATGACTTTTTGCTCCAGCGTGCGTTTTTTTTCACCACTCACAACACAAACGTGCCACGGTTGCATGTTGACACCAGAGGGCGCATATTTGGCATCTTCAAGGATCTCTTTTATAACCTCTTGTGGCACTGCTTTGGGTAAAAAAGCGCGTGTGGATTTTCTCATTTTGAGTGCTTCAGATACATTCATGGCATTGCCTTTAGGTGTATTGTTGGTGCTTCATTGTACGAAACTTTTTTGAAATTAAATGAAATAGTTTAAAACTAACCTCCATTTTTTATTCTGAACACGTTTTTAAAGCAAAGCTCTAAAAACTACGTTAACACTGGGTTTTCCTCGGCGGAATGCCCACGCACCCTTGGTGCTTTCAATAGTGTGTGGTTATAAATAAGATATAATTCTTCTTTGTTTAAAGGATGTAACGTGGCTTCTGCAGTTGATTTTTCCATCATGGCGATTTTTCTTCCCACCTTCTTTTTTGTCTCCGTAACACCTGGAATGTGCATGACACTTGCGATGAGCCTTGGCATGAGCATTGGGCTAAAGCGTACGTTTTACATGATGGCAGGGGAACTTGTCGGTGTGGGGATTGTCGCACTCTCTTCAGTTGTGGGAGTGGCGACTATTATGATAAAACATCCCGATATTTTTACGATTTTTAAGTACGCGGGTGGGCTCTATTTGGGTTATTTGGGTGTGCAACTTTGGCTCAATCGTGGCAAGATGGCACTCTCTAAAACGGAGACTTCTGTCTCTATCTCGGCGACGTCATTAGCGGTTCAAGGCTTTGTTACGGCGATTGCTAACCCTAAAGGTTGGGCATTTTTTATCGCACTCCTTCCACCCTTCATTAACCAAACGAAGGCACTTATTCCTCAAATTTCGGTGCTTTTAGCGATTATTTTAACCCTTGAATTTATCTGTATGATTATCTACGCCAGTGGTGGCAATACCTTGCGTAAATTTTTGCAAAAAGGTGACAATGTTAGGCTGATGAACCGCATTGCAGGGACATTGATGTTAGGCGTTGGGGTTTGGTTAGCCCTTGGATAATCTTTACATGTAAAGAGACAAAGCTACGTTTCTAGCTTTGTCTCTTTGAAAAAAATCACGCTATTGGAAACTATTCGCCAACGCACTCATTTCTTTCTCAAACGCTAGAAATTTTTGAGCCAGTTGTTTTTTTAACGCATCTTTCTCTTTTTTTGTTAAAAACGAATAGTTGATGCTGTTGTAGACATATTCTTTAATGGTCTCATAGCTTGGATGGTAACGACTGGCAAGCAGGACGTATTCATGGCTTAGGTTATTTCTGGAAACGCCTGAATCGTCCGTAGAGATGACGATAGGTACGCCATACTTGGCATAGATAGAGTAGGGGTGTTCACTGCCTGCAACTCCTAAGATAAAGTCATTGCTTGTGAGGTTGATCTCAATAGCAACTTCGTTTTTTTTGAGGTTTTGAAGGAGGGCAATGGAGTTTTTTTCATACGGCAGATCAACCCCATGACCGATGCGTTCAGCCCCAGCAATGTTGCGTGCTTCATTGATGTGAAAGAGAAGCTCTTTTGGCTCAACCATACCTAGGGTAAGCTCACCTGCATGCAGTGAACGATGCACATTGGGATATTTACCGTTGAGGAAGGCGAACATACGCATATGAAGTGTATAGTCATCAATCGCTACAACGCTATTTTCAGGTGCTACAATGTTGACACCTACGATTAAAGGGGAGTTTTTTGCTGCTGCATAGCCTGAAAGAAGGTCAGTAAACACTTGTAATGGTTCGTTGCCTCTTGATGCATAGGTTTGGTAACGCATCGTAAAGTTTGCATCATCGATACCTTGGTGTAAGCTATTTAATGAATTTACAAACATTTGTACTTTTGTATTAAAGGCTTTGGCGTTGTTTTTGGTATAAATAAAGATGATTTCATCTAATACTTTGTTGAGGTCTTCTGATTTGGGATTGTTGCGAAGTCTGTCATTGTACGATTTGATCTGATTGGCATTGAAATACGTTGTACAGTCGACGCCCACACGAGAAAGCATTGTTTCAACGTACATAACGTTTTCATCGATAGCACGCTGTTTGATAATCTTGAGACCTTCTTGCATCTTTTCTTTGTCTCCAGAAATGGGTCCAAAGTAACCAAAGGTATTGAAGAAGTTGCTATCGGGAGGAAGTTGCTCATGGAAGTGATTGTCATAGTCTTTGTCTGACCATAGTGTGAGGAGTTTGCGGTAATTTTTATCATCCACTCTCAGCGCATCGACAGTAATGACATTGTTGTCTCCACTATTTTTAGTTTGGACGATTTTAAAAGTATTGGTGTCTATAAACCAGCCTCTTGCTTTGACCCAGTCGAGGTATGTTTCAACGTAAAGTGAGCCTGTATAGTGGTGATGCAGATCGCCACCTTTGGGCATTTGGGTGAAAAAGAGGTTGAGCATTGCCACATTTGGCTTTCCATCTTTAAACATACGCTCATAAAAAACAGATGTCACGTTCATGTCGTTGGGGGTGATAACCTGATCGTGTGATGAGGTGACCGAAGGTGTTGTTGGAGTAGTACAGCCCGAAAAAAAGCTCAGAAGAATGATAAAGGCTAAATTCCCAAAATAGCGCATGGTAGCTCCTTATAAGTGAAGATTTTATAACTAAATTTGGATGAAGGCTATCGGTTTAATTTTTCGATTCGTTCATTTGCTTGGGTAATACGCTCAAATGAAATGGTACCATTTTTTACTTGTTCAAGGATGGTTTCTACGATCTCATCGGTTTTGGTGGTTGAGAGCTGATTGCCAAAGAGTAGCATGTCAATGCCCGAATTAATCGCAAGCGTGACCGCATCTTTGAGGCTATAGTACTTTGCAATTGCTTCCATCTGCAAATCATCGCTGATTAACACACCCGTGTAGTGCATTTTTTCACGCAAGAGTTGGGTGTTAATTGCATACGAGAGTGTTGCGGGGTAGGCTTTGTCCAGTTTTGCATTGTAAACATGGGCAGACATTATCATCTTAATCGTGTTCGAGGCAATGAGCTTTTCATAAGGAGCTAACTCTTTTTCACTCCACGTATGGGTTACATCAACAAATCCTAGATGCGAATCATTCAGAGATGAGCCGTGCCCTGGAAAATGCTTTAGTACGCTGATAACGCCGTTTTGAGAGAGTGCTTCTATAAACACTTGGGCGTATTGGGTGACTGTTTCGCTTTCGTTTCCATAAGAGCGCTCCAGCCCAACGATGACTTTATTGTCAGGGTTTACTGCCAAGTCTACCACAGGTCCAAAGTCGCAGTTGATGCCATTTTCTTTGAGCATTCGTCCCATTTGGCTGTAAACGTTGTAAGCATTTTCAAGTGATGTTTTGGAAAGTGCGGTAGCAGAAGGTGTCTCTGCAAAACCGTAGCTTGGTTTAAGCCGTGCTACTTTACCACCCTCTTGGTCGATGGAGATAAGCAAAGGTTTTTTGGAGTAGCGTTTAAGTTGCTTTGTGAGTTCTTGTAGCCCCGCAGGCGAGCTGATGTTTTTGATGCGATTTCGCTCTTTGTAGAAGCGATCAAATAAAATAACACCACCGAGTTCATAAGTTTGTAGCTCTTTAACGATGGTACTTTGCGAATCAATCGTCGCATCATCAAAGCCGACAACGAGCATTCGTCCTATCATTTTTTTTAGAACAGCATCTTCGGGCATTGCCTGAAGGGGAAGCATACAGAGTAAAAGAAGCATAAAAAATTGAACCATGTTACGCACGCATACCCTTTGTGGTTTTTAGAAAATTATAGCGAAGTTAGTGTTTTTTGGGTTTAAATCTGACCGCTTGATGCAGAGGGTTCTCAATGCAGGTGAGTTGATACGCTATCATCGCATGAAACGGTGTAAGAAATGCTTCTAGTTTGGCGTGTTCTATCGTCTCTATCTGCCATTTTGTAAGCAACTCTAAAACGGTGAGCGTGGACTCGATGGTCGAGAGACAATACTCTAGTGGTTGCTCTTTGATCTTGAACTCCGAACGCTTTGTGGCGTCAAAACTGATATGAGAAAGAGTGTGCAAGTTCTTACTCTCACGCATCATTTTCAACGAACACGCCCATGTCGAGTCAATGAGAAAAATCGCCATCGGTTTTTTAACTTCTAAAACATTTTCACCCCGTGGATGGTGATGGCTGAGGTTGATGGCATGTTTTGAAGGGTAGAGAACAAAACTCTCATGTGTCGCGATAATCTCGTTGATGCGCGCACACTCACTAAAGTCAATACCCATAAAAAGCTCAGAATTAGGAAGTGAAAGATGGGTAAGATGTCCTGTACCATTTTTGGTCTTTTTAAACTCTTTGGGGTGCATCAAGACGATAAATTTGGTCTGGGTGTCTATGGGACGAATATGGCTACACATACACGAACTTTTGGGTCTATGACACTTATAACATTTCGCTCTATCACCGTAAATCGTCTGCATTGTTCACCTTAAAATAATGGGGGATTATACTAAAATATCATGCCTTGTGGTCTATTTAAGTCCAACTCTTATAAAATGAAAGCGTAATACAGCGTCAACAAAAAGGGCAGTTTGTGTAAAATTGCTTTTACATGTAAGAATGTGTTATGACCCAAAAAATTTATAAGGAAGTGGCGTAAATGATTAAAAAGAGTCTTATTTTCCTCCTACCTCTCATGCTATGTGCAAGTGTTTTGCACGACACCATCAATACTGCAACGAGCGTAACTTCAGGAATACAGCAAGTGAATGCTGAAAATGGGATACCCCCAATCAATATTTTGGCAAGAGCAAAAGAATCACTCAGTCTTGGCGTGAATCAAGCTGTTTTAGTGCTGGGAAAAGAAGAAGGGTTTTTGAACAATCGTGCTTCTCGAATTCAACTTCCCTCATCGTTAAAGACAGTTGCAACCGTGGTTGAAAATCTTGGTGGGAAATCGTATGTGGATGATTTTGTTAAAACAATGAACGCCGCTGCGACAAAAGCTATTCCAAAAACAGCTTCCATCTTAAATGACACCATCGCTTCGATGAGCATTGAAGAGGCTCAGGCTATCGCTAGTGGAAAAGAGACGACTACGGCAGATTATTTGAAAAGCAAATCTGGCACAAAACTGCTTGGGGCAATTACGCCTATCGTTAACGAAAGCATCAAGGAAAATTATGTGATGCGTTTATGTCAAAGTCTCAAATCATTTGTTGACAGAATAGTAGCTTTTATGACCGACAATGCTCTGGTGAAACAATTTCCAGCAATTGCTAAATTTTTTGGAATAGATAATGTAGCGCCGAGTAAAAATGAAAATCTGGATGAATACATAGCACAGAAAACACTGGATGGGCTCTTCAGTATCATTGCAGAAAAAGAAAAAGCTTTACGAAGTAATCCGCTAGGCATTGGAAATAAAATTACGCAATAGCCATTGTAAGAGAAACTATTTTGGTAAGAGAAGATAAGTATTTTTTATTCTCTCTTGCCAAATAGTCTTGTATTAATTCAAGTAGCTAAAACTTAGTGACGTGTAATTTCTTTGTAAATTTTCACCGCCAATGCTACCGCTTCTTCTTTTTCGTGAGCAGGAAGACTTGGGAAAAAAGCGCTTAACCCTTCTTTATGGTTGGTCTCAAAAAACTCGATCATCAAAGCGTAACCGATGATGAAACCATCTTTTTGCTCGAAATTTTCACGAAACCGTTTCAGCAATTTACCCCTAGCATGTACCCATTTGATAAGAAATTTTTTGATAAGTTCTTTATGTTTTTGAAGAGAGTTTTGAATCTCTAGTATTTCTTTAAACGTGGTAAATGTGTTGATAATGTTCAATAAAAGGCTAATATTCGCCGCTTGCATCTGCTCTGAAAAGGCAATAGATGTGAGTTCTAATTTTTCGATAATGTAGGCTTCTATCTCATCCAAATCGCTTGATTGTTCGATGAAAAGTTTGAGGCTTTCGGCGTTGATGTCGATGTTTTCAAACCCTTGTTTGGAGATGTTTTCAACGTAGTTATGAATGTCAAGTTTGAGCCTGCTAAATTCATCGTCGGCAATTTCAAGAATGCTGGCAATGCGTGAGAATTTTCTACGGAACTCCCTAGGAACGGCGATGTTGGACTTGTAGCCTATGTCGTGTTCTATCTCTGCCCATGCGTGTTGGAGAATGGTTCGCACTTGGATTTCAAATTTGAGATTTTTGTAGTTTTTATACTCTCTGAGCTGCGCTCTTTCATCGTTGATGGAGCAGATGATGTGGTAAGAGAGGTAACCAAAGCGGTCAGGGTCTAGAATTTTCTTTTTGTCGATGGAGTTTATTTCGTCTATTTTGAACTCTTTAAAGATAAGATTGACAATTTTTTCAACATCGATTTCAAAATAGCTGATAATGCGACAACCCACAATATCGGTGATCTCGTCTAAGTTTTGGTACTTGTTTTTACCGTCTATTTTTTTCGATAAACTGTTTTTTTCTTTGACTCGGTTTTCAATGGAGTGGTACGAGATTTTCTCTTGGTCAAGTAGTTCTTTGAGTAAGATGTCCATTTTGTCGCTAAAGCTTTCATACTGCTTGAGCTCTTTTTCAAACTCGGCGATGAGATGATGTTTGTTGTTTTCCATACTAAATCCTTTCCAAATGCCTTAGCGCAAGTGATACATAGAATTATTTTATAGTATGCGAGCTTAATATCGTAAGCGACGAAAGATAAAATAGTCTGATCGAAACTTTTCCCTTAGGACAAAGAACACCACCACCTTTATCTTTTCTCTCTTTAAGCTCAACTCCTATACAATTAAAGTGTATCAACCAACTTCACAAAGGAGAGAGCATGGCAAAAGGTAAAGATGTTAAAAAAGAAGTTAAAAAGAAACCTGAGAAGTCTTTAAAAGAGAAGCGTGAAGAGAAAAAAGCGAAAAAAGCTTAGTCTATCAATCTATCTTAAAGAGGGTGAGCTTGACTCACCCTTCCTCTATTTTAAAATACCCACTGAAAATTTATTGACCTCATTTTGAGGGTTTCCTTGCGCAAATGCTACGATGTTTTCAAATGCCATTTTAAAATAGTTTTCGTAGTTTGTATGTTCCACATAGCCTAGATGAGGTGTACATAAAGCGTTGGGCAACGATAAAAGAGGCTCATCTGCCAACATGGCAGGCTCTTTCTCAAAGACATCAACGGCAGCACGTTTGTTAGGGTTTTGTGCAAGCGTTCTATAAAGTGCTTCTTGTTCAATGAGTTCTGAGCGGCTGATGTTGACAAACAGTGAATGAGGTTTCATGGCATCGAGGTCTGCTTGGGTGACACAGCGCTTGGTTGCGTCGGTGAGTTTTAAATGCACGGAGAGAATGTCTGAAGTGGCAAAAAATTCTGCTTTAGTATTGGCTACTTCAAAACCGTCCTCTTTGGCTTTTAGCCTCGATGGCTCACTGCCCCAAACGAGAATGTTCATACCAAACACTTTGCCAAATTGCGCGATGCGCTGACCGATGTTGCCATAACCCCAAATCCCCAGTGTGAGACCATTCAGTGCTCGACCCAGTCCTAGTGTGCCTGAATTTTGCCATGCGTCATGACTAAGATGCGTCGCATAAGGCACAATGTTGCGTGACGCCGCCAAAATCAATGCCCAACAAAGCTCGGAAGGCGCAATGGGAGAGCCTACGCCATCACACACCAAAATGCGATGTTGGGTGCACGCATCAAGGTCGATGTGGTTGCCAGCTTTCGCTGTTTGCGCGATGATTTTTAAATGAGGGAGTTGTGCTAAAAGCTCCTTCGTGATGGGCGTTCGTTCACGAATCAGCACCAATGCTTCCGCCTCGCCAATCTTGGAAGCCAGTTCCTGCGTGTTGGCATACGAGGTGGTTAAAACACGAACATCATGTTCGTTCAAAAGCGAAAAGCACGCAAGGTTACGTACTACATCTTGATAGTCATCGAGAATCACAATTTTCACAGGAACTCCTTTACGGGGTAAGGCTTAAATACGGCATTATAACAAAGTGGGTGGTGTTTGCATGTAAAGCGTTGAAAGGAGAGACTGGCTTTGAGTCCAGTCTCGTTACGTTGAAGGTTATCCTGTGATGTATGGGTAAATAAATTTAATCCACGGAAGACCAATGAGCAAAAAGACGCCCAAATAAATAGCACCAAAAATGGCCCCGAGTCTCCAAAACTCTGGTCCTGTGACGTATCCGCTGGCAAACCAAACGGGGCTGTGACCTGTTCCATACGGGGTTAAAACACCCATGATACCCATAGGGAGCAGTAACATCAACATCGTTTGAGAAGGGTCGGTGTTGGGAATAGAAATGGCTAAAACCGTAAAAAGACCTACCATTGCCGTAACGTATGCGGTTCCTGATGCAAAGAAATAACGAAGCACACTAAACGCAACGATAAGTCCAAGTACAGCCATAAAAGGGGTTAAGCCATGCAAATAGCTTCCTGTTGCTTTGGCAATCCACTCCAAAAAGCCGACGTTTTTAAGACCTGCTGCCATCGTGACGAGGGTTGCAAACCATGTCAAAACATTCCATGCAGGTTTATTTCCTAAAAAGTCATTCCATGCGATGATTTTTGCCGCGATCATCAAAACAATGACAATCAACGCGGTAGTCGTAGCATTGATACCAAAAAAATCACTGCCTATCCACAAAACCAAAGCAAGTACAGAAATAGAAAGCATAAAAAGCTCCCCTCTGCTGATTTTACCTAGTTTTGCTAACTCCTCGCCTGCCCATTTTGAAATAATGGGTGAGCCTTTAATCTCAGGTGGATAAATCCACAATGCCAAAATCGGAGTGATGGCAAACAGCACAAGACCCACAGGTGCAAACGCAAGGAACCACCCCATCCAACTCACCGAATGCGCACCTGCTTTTGAGGCTAGTTCAAGTGCCAGAGGGTTTGGCGCTTGACCCGTTAAAAAGATGGAACTCGAAACGCAGGTGGTGGCAAGCGAAACCCAAACAAGGTACGCACCAATTTTACGAGCATCTTTTTCAGGGTAGCTCTCAAACATAGGGGGAATACTTGTCACAATCGGGTAAATAGTTCCGCCACTGCGTGCGGCGTTACTCGGTATAAAAGGCGCTAAAACAAGATCGGCTAAGGCGATAGCGTAACCAAGTCCTAGGGTCGATGTGCCAAGTTTATTGACCAATAAAAAAGCGATTCGTTTACCAAGCCCACTGTTGTGGTAGCCAATACCTATCATGAAAGCCGCAAAGATAAGCCATACAACAGAATTGGAAAAACCACTTAATCCCCAATCAACAGCAGCCGCTGACTTAATAACGGCTCCATCTTTACCAGAACCCACAGGTCCTACTTTAAATAAAACGGCTAAAACAACCGCGATTATACCAATAAGTGCAGGCGGAATAGGCTCTAAAATAAGACCTACGACAAGCCCCGCAAAAATGCTGGTATAAAGCCATGCATTAGCACTGAGCCCCTCTGGAATAGGACACATAAAAACCAAGAGCCCTATAACAACAGGTGCTAAAAGCTTTACATAATAGGTGTAATTACTGCTGGCTTCCATTTAAAACCTCCTTAAGTTAATTTATTAATTGACCAAACCGAATCAAGTGTAGCACAATAACGACGAAATATGTCAAAAAAATGTCATTGTGAGGGGATACTATTTCATGCAGTAACATATCGATAGGAAGCATAAAAAAGTACAAAGGTACTATTACATTATAAAATTACAGTAAGGGTATTTTAAGTGCATTACTTTTATACTTCATTTATAATTTAAAAATAAAGAGAGCAGATGAAAAAAATTGTTTTAATCGCCAATGTTGTTTTAAAAGATGGGAAAAATGAAGGTGTACTAGAAGCACTTAAAGCGTTGCATAAAGCAACCCACCAAGAAGACGAAGGCTGTTTGCAGTACGATCTTCACACAGACAGAGAAAAAGAAAATGTTTATACTTTCATCGAGACATGGGAAAGCGAAGCACTTTTGGCTGAACATATGGAAAAAGCCCATTTTAAGGCATTTCAAACAGCGCTTGAAGGTAAAGTTGAGAGTATGTCACTTCAAAGATTAGAGAAGATTTTATAGGAGAAATTATGGAAAATCTAACAATCAAGCAACTGCAAAACCGAAAATCCATCCGTCAATTTACGGGAGAGCCTATCAGTGAAGCAGACTTGGAGCTCATCTTTCAAACAGCACAACGTGCACCAACGTCTATCAATGGTCAACAAATAAGCCTTATCTACACACGCGATAAGGAAAAATTAAAACAGATAGCCCATATGTGCAATGAACAAGCGCACATTGCCACGGCGGAGGTTTTTGTGGGGATCGTCATCGACTTCAACCGCACCAGTGCGATTGTGGAGAGCGTGGGGCGAAACCACATCATCGAGCAGAGTGCGGAGGGTATCATGGTGGGCGCTGTGGATGCGGGCATTATGCTTATGCAACTCCAAGCGGCTGCCGAAGCGCTCGGTTATGGCACAACAGCCATCGGTGCGGTACGTGGAAAATCCGATGAGATGGTGAAGTTTTTCAACCTTGCCCCTAAGACCTTTTTAGCCGTAGGATGCACCATCGGTGTACCCACTGAAAAAGCCAAAACTGCCCCTTTAAAACCACGCATCGCGCTGGATACGTTTGTGATGCAAGACACATACGACAGTGACAAAGTACGTAAGGGAGCATTGGCGTATGAAGAGACACTTAAAACGTTTCGTGACACAACAGGAAGTGGTTCGATGCCGACGTACGCCGAGATTACATCCAATTACTATGCCGATATTTACTACCGAAAAACAGGCAAGACGTTAGTGGCACAAGGGTTCGCGTTTAAGGACGAATAAGCACTCCATTAACGTATCGATGCCAAATCTATGAAAATGAAATACTAGTCAACGCTTCTAAAACTGGACTGATGCTACATTTTAGAAGTGTTGAAGGATGTTAGAAAAAGAGTGAAGACCAAAACACTCAGCAAAAACTCTCCTACTATCTTGGCGAAAATACCTTGCTAGACCGCTTCACCCTTCTTGGCTGGGATCCCTTTATTAACATAGAATACGGAAGCTCCGCCTATCAAGAAAGCACACTCAACCAACGCTTTGAAATCTACAAAACCCAAACAGGCTTTGTGGTACGAAGAGTTCCTTTAGTGCAGGGTACAAATACAATGCAGAAATGATTTTTTAGTTTGCAAGGCTTGGGATGAAGTATAATTAGCTTTACATGTAAAAGTTGAGAGAGTATAAATGGATAAAGAGACTTTAGAAATTATAAAAGCTATACAAGAAAAGCGCAAGAAAGAGTTAGATACCGATATCTCGATTTATGAAAATTTTAATGCAATGTATTTTTTTGATAATGCAAGATTACGTAAAATTATAGAGAGTACTGATGGTGCAAAAATAAATTTTAAATTACAAGATATTGAATTTATAATTGAAAGACTAGATAAAACTATCTTTAAATTTGAAACTATTGGAACGCAATACCTCGAAATTCAAGATGAATGTCTTGTGGATGATTTTACGGAGTATTGTTATTTATATAGTTCTTATGTTTCAACAATAGTTGATATTTATAGATATCTAGAACAGAATTATCAAATCCAAAATAATAATCTCAGAGAAAAAATTTTTGGTGATGATGGTTTGGGTGAGCATAATATCATTCATCAAGTAATTCGCAATAGTTCTTTGCACGGAAAGCTTTACAAACCTTCATGGTCTATTCATTATACTTTTGAACCTCATACAAAAAAGATAACAATTATCTTATCAAAAGATTCAATATTGACTAACCGTAATTGTAATCAAAAAGGTAAGATCTATTTAGAAAGATATAGTGATGATATCGATATTATAGAAATTTTCAAATCTTACTTAGAAAAAGTTAAAATGCTTTTTGAAATATATAAAAAAATAGTTTATCAACAATATGAAAATGAATTATCTATATATCAACAATATGAAAACCAACTCAATGAATTACATCAAAAAATAAAAAATAGTTTAGAAAATAGAGCTGTGAAATAGTTTATTTTCCGCTAAAATACCTCTCCACAAATCTTTACATGTAAAACCTAGGAAAGCAGAAAATATGAACCCACTTATTCTCATTTTAGTCCAAAAAACAGGCATTGCCAAAGAAAATATCATTAACATTTTAAAGCTTTTAGAAGAGGGTTCGACCATTCCTTTTATCGCGCGGTATCGTAAAGAGATGACGGGTGGGGCGAGTGATGAACAACTTCGTGAGTTCGATACTATTTATGCTTATGCCAAAAAATTGCATGAGCGTAAAGAGGAAGTTTTACGGCTGATTGCTGAAAAAGTTGTATTGAATGATGAGGTGAAAAAAGCGGTTGAAAAGGCGCAAACACTGCAAGAGTTGGAAGACATTTACAGACCCTACAAAGAGAAGAAAAATACCCGTGCGGCATTGGCTATTGCAGCGGGATTAAGTCCGTTGGCTGATGTTTTAGAGCGTGCGGAGTTAGAGCTTGATGCATTTGAAAAAAAGGCACAGAGTTTTGTGAATGAGAAGATTGGAAGTGTGAAAGAGGCGATTGCTGGGGCGCAAGACATCATCGCAGAGCGTTACAGTGATGACGCAAAAGAGCGTGAATATTGGAGAGCGCAGTTACATGACTACGCTTCATTTGAGATCAAAGCTTCTAAAACACTCAAAGCGGATGGACTCTACGCCAAACTAGCAGGCAAAGCGGAAAAAATAGCGCACATCCCCTCTCATCGCTACTTGGCAATGATGCGTGGTGTGAGTGAAAAAGAGTTGAGCGTCAAGATTTCGTATGAGATAGAACGTGTGCAGACTGCCATTGAGCGTTACCGCATTTCGCGTAATGCCAAAAGCTCCAAAAGCTACCTTTTAGAGGCCTATTTGGATGGATTTAAACGTCTCCTCTTTCCTTCATTGGAGCGAGAGATTCACGCCATCATCAAAGAAAAAGCCGACACACAAGCGATTGCGACATTTGGAAAAAATCTTTCGCAACTTCTCAACACACCACCCGTTACCAAGCGTGTTATTTTAGGTGTTGACCCTGCGTATCGCACGGGGTGCAAGCTGGCTGTTGTGGATGAGCATGGCACCTATATGACCCATGCGGTCATCTACCCCACACCACCGCAAAGTGACTATGAAAGCTCAGCGAAAGTTATTAAAGTATTTGCACAAAAGTACCATATCACCGCCGTAGCAATAGGCAATGGTACGGGTTCGCGTGAGAGCCAAGAGTTTTTCGCGCGTCTCAACCGTGATGAGGGGCTAAATCTTTCCTACACCGTGGTTTCCGAAGCGGGAGCATCAATCTACTCAGCGTCTAAAATCGCCACTGAAGAGTACCCTAACTTAGACGTCACGATAAGAGGTGCTATCTCCATCGCACAACGTCTGCGTGACCCGATGGCAGCACTCGTAAAAATCGACCCAAAATCCTTGGGTATCGGTCAGTATCAGCACGATGTAGATCAAAAACAATTAGAGAAAAAGTTGCATGAAGTCATTGAAGATTTGGTTAACCGCATCGGCGTTGACCCCAACAGTGCTTCGGTTTCACTGCTCTCCTATGTGGCGGGTGTTGGCTCAAAGCTTGCTAAAGCCATCGTTGAGCACCGTGAGAGCCAAGGAGCGTTTAAAAGCAAGAGTGAGCTTTTAAAGGTCAAAGGGTTGGGTGCGAAAGCTTACGAGCAGTGTGCAGGTTTTTTCCGTATTCGTGAGGGTAAGAGTCTCCTCGATAACACAGGCGTTCACCCTGAGAGTTATGCTATCGCGCAAGTGCTTTTGAACCGCTCTGACTTGGCGACATTCACAAAAGAGCAAATCATAGAAGAAGCCCTAAAATTGGGCATTGGCGAAGTAACGCTTCAAGATATCATCGCCGAGCTTTTAAAGCCAGGGTTTGACCCAAGGGAGACATTGCCACCGATTGCATTTCGCTCTGATCTCACGGACATTAGTGAATTAAGCGAGGGGTCTATCGTCTCAGGTGTGGTGCGAAACATTGCCGATTTTGGGGCATTTGTGGATATTGGGCTTAAAAATGATGGACTTATTCACATCTCACAGATGAGCGACAAACGCATCGCGCATCCGTTGGAAGTGTTGAGCATTAACCAACAGTTAACACGTATTCGCGTTCTTGAAGTGGACAAAGAAAAAGGTAAAGTAAGTTTAAGTCTCAAAGAGGTGTAAATCTTTACATGTAAGGATTTTCCTTACATGTAAAAATCACTTAGAGAAGATGATGTAGCCCCTGATAGCCGATATACAAGCCAACGAGCAAAATAAGTCCACCTGAAAAATAGGGCGCCTTCTTAGCAATTTCCCCAAAGCCATTCCATTTTTTTGAGAGATGGCGCATACTCAAAGCTGCAATCACACCTGATGCCACCAAGGTCAGTGCTAACCCAACGCTAAAAGCAAACACAAGTACAACACCAAGTGTAAATTGTTTGAGTTGTAAACAGATGAGCAGTACCGTAATCGACGCAGGGCAGGGGATAAGCCCACCTGTTAGTCCAAAAAGTAAGATCTGTGTGTTGGTGACCTCTTTGTTTGAAAAACGCTTTTTAATGTCTTTGGCATGTGCGAGTTCATGCGCATCATTGCAACTTCCAAGCTCTTCAAAGATGATCTCTTCTTTGCTGTGGTGATGCTCGTGATGATGGTGGTCATCGTGATCGTGATCATGACTATGTTCATGCGAATGATGATCGTCATGAGTGCTAAAGCAGGCGCGTTCATTTTGCCGTGTTTGCCAAAGTGTCCACAGCGCGATACCGACCATAATACACCCCGAAACAACTTCAAGATAAGGCTCCACCGCTTCGGTTGCAAAGCGAGAACCAAAACTCATACCCAAAAGTGCGATAGCCCAAACCACCGCTGTATGGGAGAGTGTCGCTGCAAGTCCAAGCATAATGGACTGTTTCACTGTTCCTTTAATCGCGATGATGAACGCCGCCATCATTGTTTTGGAGTGCCCTGGTTCTAGTCCGTGCAGTGCGCCAAGAAGAATCGCACTGGGAAGAAAAAGCCACGCGTTGCCCGAACTGCTTTGAATGATTGAGGCGATGTCAGTCATGGGTAATAACCATTGGATGTTTGTGCGAAAAATGTTGAAGCATAAAAATTTCCTATCGTGCGAATAACGCTATTTTAGCGAATTTCTTTCAATTAACACATTGTTCACACAAAAGGACTACAATAGTAAAACCTGATTCAAAGGAGTCAAAATGTATGTACATGAATGGATGGGGCATGGGTTTTTTATGCCGTGGATGATTGTATTTCCGATGATGATTTTAGTGCTCTTTATGATAATGAAAGGTGGTAAATCGTCTTGCCATCATCATGAGAAAGAAGATGAAGCACTAGAAATCGCGCGCAAGCGTTTTGCACGCGGTGAGATCGACGAAGAGACTTTTGAGAAGATCAAGCAAAAGCTCTCTTAGAACGCTTAACGTAGTTTTTATCTTTGTGAGAGGGTTTTAGCCAATGCTCGCTGAATCCTCTCATACTGTGCATCAATAGGATGCCCATGTGATTCAAGCGTTGTGAGTGAATTTTGGGCTTCAA
Organism: Sulfurospirillum sp.; assembly: GCF_036802865.1. NCBI lineage: Bacteria > Pseudomonadati > Campylobacterota > Epsilonproteobacteria > Campylobacterales > Sulfurospirillaceae > Sulfurospirillum > Sulfurospirillum sp. The sequence continues at coordinate 127,696 of NZ_DAIRVK010000004.1, forward strand.
TAAATTTCTTTTCCCACGTATTGATCTCTTTTTGTTTGTTTGAAAGTGCGAGTTCTAACTCTTTACTCAACTTATGCAGTTTAGCTTTTTGCTTGACAAGCGAGTCTTCTTTTCTAAAAAGTTGTGCGATCAAACTTTTACGATCAAACAGTTTTTCTTCACCATTTTCTAAAAACTTCACCTCTTTTGCTTCGGTGTACTGAAGTCTATCGATCGTTTGATGGATCTGATCTAACTTTTCGTCCGTTTCGTCAAACTCGGTGTTCTCTTTTTGAAGGTGTTTACTCACCTCTTTGTACTCATTTTTGTAGGTATCGAGTTTCTTTTTAATGGAGATAAGATCGTTGCGTTTATCGTACAGTGTTTGTTTGGACTTTTTATGTTGGATCATTGTAGAGCGAATGGTTGTCATGTTCCATGCACGGTTACTTTCATCCAAAATAGGGTTTGGTTTGTAACGATTTCCTTTAGCGTCGATGGTCTCATGGATACCAAAATGGCTGAGAAAGTCGATGGCTTTTTTCTCTTGGTTTGAGAAATGGAAGAGGATAACTTCGGCAATGTAGAGCATCATCTTTTCAAACATTTCACGTAGTAAAAAGTGACTTAGCCCTCGTATCTCTTGCAAATCTTCTAATTCACTGCTTTCAATAACAACGGTATCTGCGATGTTGACTAAGACGGGAATAAAAAGAGAGCGAAACTCTGAGGGGTTTATTTTTTTAATGCTTAGTGTACTTTCTTCCGCAAAGCTAAGAAGTTCTAACATACGCTCTTTGTATTCGTTGTTTGGGAAAAATTGTTTTTTGTATGCTTCGAGTTTCTCTTTAGGAACACCACATGCCCTGCGATCGGTACTGTTTTCAGGTGCGTTGACTTGGAAAAAAAGTTTCGCATAGATGACACCATTGGTGTATAAAAAGAGGTCATGGCTTGTAAGAGAGAGTTTTTGTGCAAGTTTTTCGTGCAATAAATCTTTGTAAGAGTGGTATTTTTTTGGTAATTTACAACCATGTAAGGTGGTAAGTAATTCTCCAATATCTTCTTCTTCAAAACGGTATAAAACATCCAGATACAAATACTCATCTGGATTAAAATTGATTAAAAAATTTTCAATAATTTTTTCAGTATGGCTAAATGATAACTCTTCCATCGGGTTCCTATCAACGCAAAATCGATGTCATTCTATCTAAAAAAAATAAGAATTTAATAACAGCTAATGTATAAAAAATGCTTTCAGATGATCAATACAACTATACCCCATGGCCAAAATACTCTCCTTAGAGTTTCCCCCAAGATGCGGTGTGCAGACTAAATTGGGTAGATCAATGAGTTCCCAGTCTTGTGGAGGCTCTACCAAAAAGGCTTCAAGCCCCGCTCCTGCAATTTCGCCTGTTTTAAGAGCCACTTTGAGGGCTTCTTCATCGATGATTCCACCGCGTGCTGTGTTGATGATAAACGCACTTTTTTTCATCACTTTAAATTCATGGGTTGAAAAGAGATTTTCACTCTCAGGCGTAAGCGGTAAGTGAATAGAGATGATGTCAGCTTCTTCGATAATACGTTCTTTGCTTGTATATGTAATGCTGTATTTTAGGGCTTCTTGTTCATCTTGTGTGCGATTGTAGACCAAAATGTTGCAGTGAAAAGGTGCCAAAAGTTCTACCACACGTTTAGCAATATTGCCAAAGCCAAAAAGACCAATGGTTTTACCCTTAAGTTCACTTCCTCCGTTGACTTTCCATATATGTTGTTTTAAAAGTGTGGTTGCAACGTGCAGATTTCGGCTAAGGGAGAGCATGAAACTTAAGGTGATTTCGGCAACCGAGTTGCTGTTCGTTCCCCCCGTCCAACCGAGTTCTACGCCTCGTTTTTTCATTGCTTCAAGGTCTAAATTATCCAGTCCAACGCCATAGCGTGAGAGGATTTTAAGCTTTGGACATGCCCTTAAAATTTCGTCATCTATCTTTTCACGCCCCACAATCGCGCCATCAACATCTTGCAAAAAAGCGATCAAATCTGCTTTGGTTTTGAGGGTATTATCGGCATTATGTTTTACCTCTGAAAATGTTGAAGTAAGCGTTTGCATAAGCTCTGTTGAGCGTGAGAAAAGTGGTGTAATGACGGCGATTTTCATAGATTTTCCTTGTGAGCTGTAACGAATTTGATGTAAAAAAGTATAGCATTCTTTCTTCAATCTTTGCTTATCACATTGACTTATTTTTATTAAAACTCTGTTTACTTAGAAAAGCTAGAATAATAATTATCAACAAAGGAATTCTATGAAAAAACTTTTACTAGCAGCTATACTTCTTTTACCCTTCGGACTGTTTGCCGACACCCTCAAAGAAGGCGTATCTATTCAAGCGCCCATCATTAAAGATCAGTTTGAAAAAAATGTGAATATCACACCTCAAACAAAGCAGATTATTATTGCTTTCACAAAATCTCAAGGTGATGTTATGAAGGCTTTTATTGAGGCTAATCCAAATTATTTGAGCGAAAATAATGCGCTCTATTTTATGGACGCTACATCGGTTCCGAGTATGGTAATGAGTATGTTCATGATGCCAAAGTTCAAAAAATACACTTACAGCATAGGGCTTTTGGAGAATGAGAAAGATGTGGCATATTTTCCTAAAAAAGAGGATCGTATGACGGTTATTACGCTCGATAATCTAAGTGTCACTGCCATCTCGTTTCAAGAAAAACTTTAGCTTTTAGACAACCAACGCTTTGAAGGCGTTGGTTATTTCTGGTCTTTTGGTAAGCTATTGTATTCTGCATCGCTAAAGATGCGTGATTTTGTTATAAACTGATATCCCAAATCGATTTCCAACGAAAATGAGTTTCCAAAAGCGGCTTTCTCTTCCTTCACATCTAAAATAATTTGAGAGTACCGAAAGTATTCAAATTGGTCTTTGTCGATGTAAAATTCACAGCCACCGACATCACCCATTTTTATGTTGCGTGAGGGTACATGAAAATCACTTTTTGCGTAACACATGGGAGCTGTTCCATCGCAACAACCACCGCTTTGGTTAAAAACAAGTTCACCATTTTCTTTTTTAAGTTTTACGATAACAGCGAGGGCTTCAGAGGTTGCTATCAGTCGTTTGACTTCCATAATGACTCCTTTCAAACGTGCATGGTAGCAAGACCATGCACGCTGTTGTAGTTAAAAGCACCAAAGGTGCGTGGGCTTTCCGTCTAGGATTACCCAGGGTTAAGGTACATTTTCAGAGCTTTGCTTTGAAAACGTACCTAAGAAATCAATTAAAAGAATCCTAATTTATTTTTATTGTAAGACGTCAAGATATTTTTGGTGTGTCTATAAGCGTTAAGCATCATCATGTGTGTCTCACGACCGATACCTGATTTTTTATAACCGCCAAAAGAGGCATGCGATGGGTAGAGATGGTAGCAGTTGACCCACACACGTCCCGCTTCAATGCCCCGTGACATGCTATGGAGTTGATGTGCGTCTCTTGACCACACACCAGATCCTAAACCATAAATGGTGTCATTGGCGATGGCAAGTGCTTCGGCTTCATCTTTAAAGGTTGTTACACAAAGGACGGGTCCAAAAATCTCTTCTTGGAAAATACGCATTTTATTGTGACCTTTGAAGATCGTTGGTTGAATGTAATTGCCTTTTGGGAAAGTTTTGTTTTTGTACTCTTCCCCACCAATGAGGCACTCTGCACCTTCTGCTTTACCAATTTTAATATAATCTAAGATTTTCTCTTTTTGATTTACCGAAGCTTGCGCTCCCATTTTAGTCGTAGGATCCAGAGGGTTTTCTTGCGTGATCGCTTTAACGCGCTCTAAAACACGTTTCATAAACGGCTCGTAGATGGACTCTTGGATGAGCGCACGAGAAGGGCATGTGCAGACTTCACCACTGTTAAAGGCAAACAACACAAGTCCTTCGATTGCTTTGTCAAAAAATTCATCGTCTTTGTCCATGATAGACTCAAAGAAAACGTTAGGCGATTTACCACCGAGTTCGAGTGTAGAAGGGATGATGTTTTCTGTGGCGTACTGCATGATGAGTTGACCCGTAGTCGTTTCACCTGTAAAGCCCACTTTTTTGATGTCAGGATGGGTTGAGAGGTGTTTACCGATTTTTCCACCTGCACCGTTAATGATGTTCACAACGCCTTTTGGTAACACATCTTGGATGGTCTCCATCAAAAGTAAGATAGACATAGGTGTTGCACTGGCTGGTTTTAAAACAACGCAGTTACCAGCAGCGATGGCTGGAGCGATTTTCCATGCCGCCATTAAAAGTGGGAAGTTCCACGGAATGATTTGTGCGACCACACCCAAAGGCTCGTGAATCTCTTGTGAAATCGTATTTTCATCAAGGTCTGCTACGGTTCCTGCTTCTGCACGAATGACGGAAGCAAAATATCTAAAATGGTCAATAACCAAAGGAACATCGGCATTTAACGTTTCGCGAACGGCTTTACCATTGTCCAGAGTTTCTGCAATCGCAAGTGCTTCTAAATTGGCTTCGATTTTATCGGCAATTTTGTTCAGGAGTGTGCTTCTTTCAATGACGGTAGAATGTTTATAGGTTTCAAATGCTTTTACAGCAGCAGCAACCGCTGCATCAACATCAGCTGTGGATGAACGAGGAATTTTGGTTAAAAGTTCACCGTCCACGGGGGAAAGATTGTCAAAATATTCACCACTTAAAGGTGGAACCCATTCACCGCCAATAAAGTTTTCATAACGAGGTTTATACGTAGGTCTTGAATATGCCATTTTTGCACCTTTCTAAATAGAGTTATTAAGATAAAAATTATCTCTTTACAACTCTATTGCAGAAAGCTTTAACAACAAAGACAATATGTGTACTAACAATTTTTTTTATAATTTTTTAAATATCGTATTAACTATTGATTTGAAGGTGTTTTAGACAGGCTTCAAAGCTCGAAGCAACTACTGTATGGGCAAACATCAGATTGTGTGTCAGTCCAAAATCTTCAATATCCATTCCCTCTGCGTCATAATTTGAATCACCCAAATTGAGAATGTCTTGTGTTTTTTCTTTGAGGGTTCGAAGATCGATTGAGTAAGCTACAACTTTTTTACCTAATCCTTGTGCATAGCCCACTTCCCAAACCGTACCGCTATCAGGCTCGGGTCCTCTAAAAGGAGAAAGATTGGCAATGACGATGTCGCAGGTGCGTATCATTGCTTGATTGGCAAAGCGAATTGTTTCTGCAATCTCTTTGAGATTGGAACCTGAAATAGTATTGTCCAGTGGAAAAAGCCCTTCATAGCCATATGTTTTACACAGATGCTTATGTGCATTGCCTATTTCATGGGCATTAGGTAAAAAGACTTCAGGACCAGCAAGATAGATTGTTTGCATAAATGATTTCCTTGAAAATAAACGATACAGTTTTCACATTGTAACATAGAACAGGTGTCAAAAATTTTTATAGATTTTTTGCGATAGATAAAAATTCTTGTGCGATTTTTGACAAACGCTTCTCTTTTTTATAGGCTAAAACTACGGTTCGAGAAAGCAGTGGTTCATCAATGCTAAAAAGCATGAGTTTGTCTGCTTTATCTTCTTTGATGAATTGTGGTAACGTAAAACATGCCCCAATGCCCGAAGCAACGATTGAATTTGCTATGTCAAATGTTTCGGTTTCACAAAAAATATTAGGCTCAAATCCTGCTTTTTTAAAGATTTGGTTGAATATTGGTCGGCTTCGTTGTGAAGCTTTTGGCAAGATGAATTTTTCATTTTTGAGCTCACTGAGTGAAAGTGTAGGGTATCCTTTAGCTCTTTTTTTCACCTTTTGTGCAAGAGGATGTGTGATCGGTAAAGCAAGTAAAGCTTGCTCTTCGGTGATAACTTTATAACTCAATTCATCCGAATGAAGCGGTAATATAAGGGTTGCTATATCGACATCTCCATCCAAAAGCATTTTTTCCAGATTGAGGGTAGAAAAGACTTGCGTGACTTTAATATCTGCATTGGGAAATTTTTTATAAAACTTCGACAAGGCATCGGGAATAAAATGATAACCCGTTTGCGAAAACCCCAGTCGTAATTTTCCATTTTCAAAGCCTGTTACATCACGCATTTGTACATTAAGATCATTATAAAGTTCGATGATAGCGTTGGCTTTTGAGAGATAAATCTCTCCCGCATGTGTGAGACTAATAGGCGTTGTACTACGATCAAACAGTGGCACACCAATGTGTTTTTCCAAAATATTAATACTCTGACTTAAAGATGGTTGCGCAATTTTAAGCTTTTGTGCAGCCTTCGTAAAGCTTTTTAATTTTGCGACCATCACAACACATTCTATTTGCTTAAAACTCATTTTAAACCCCTTCTATATGGTATTTTATAGTATTTGTAGTCATAGTAAAAAACCTATGAACTCATGTGTAAAATCGACTTTGACTTATCGGTAAAAGTGTATTAGTATTTTGCTGTCATTAAATTTAAAATGTATTTTGAAAATATAATTTTAAATTTATAAAACTATCGAGAGGAAATTTTATGACTGAACAGTTTACTCGCAGAGAATTTCTGCAATCAGCCTGTATTACGATGGGTGCGTTGGCGGTGAGTACAACGGGTGTTGAAACAGCTTTTGCTGCAACGTCTCCTTCCATGCCCAATACTTCAGGCATGCCATCGTGTGATGTTTTGATTATTGGTTCAGGTGCTGCAGGACTTCGTGCAGCGGTTGCCGCACGTAAAAAGAACCCAAATCTAAGTGTTGTTGTTGTCAGTAAAGTGATGCCAACGAGAAGTGCTACAACGATGGCAGAGGGTGGCATTAACGGTGTTATTGATTTTAGCGAAGGCGATTCATTTGAGCTTCACGCTAAAGATACCGTTAAAGGTGGTGACTTCTTAGTCGATCAAGATACCGCTATGAAATTTGCGACCTATGCAGGTGCTGCTATTCATGAGCTTGATTATATCGGTATGCCTTTTTCACGCGATAGCAAAGGCAATGTTGATAAGCGTTACGCGGGTGGTGCTACAAAAATTCGCTGTAACTTTGCAGAAGACAAAACAGGACACATTCTTACCCATACCTGTTTGGATGATGCCCTAAAACACGGTGTTAAGTTTTTGATGGATCACCATATGCTTGATCTTAGCATTGAAAATGGTCACTGCGAGGGTGTTGTGCTTCGTAACATTCGTACCGGAGACATTGCTCCCGTTCGTGCAAAATCTGTCGTTTTAGCAACGGGAGGTTACACACGTGTGTTTTGGAATAGAACATCAACCCCTTACATTGCGACAGGTGATGGTGCAGCAGCAGCCCTTCGTGCAGGTTTAACGTTCAAAGACCCAGAGATGCTTCAGTTCCACCCAACCGGTGTTTGTCACGGCGGTACGCTTATTACCGAAGCGGCGCGTGGTGAAGGCGGAATTTTGCTGAACAACCAAGGTGAGCGTTTTATGAAACGTTATGTTCCTAACAAAATGGAACTAGCACCTCGTGATATCGTTGCACGTTCGATTGAAACCGAAATTCGTGAAGGTCGTGGTTATGGGCATGATATGGAAGCGTATGTTTTACTTGATGTAACGCATTTAGGCAAAGAAAAAATTATGAAAAACTTGCCACAAATTCGCCATATCGGTCTTTTGTTTGAGAACATGGATCTCGTTGAAAAACCAATCGCAATTCGACCAACAGCACACTACTCTATGGGCGGTATTCATGTTACAAGCCTTGATACGATGGCTACTCCAGCTCCAGGTCTTTTTGCCGCGGGTGAGGCAGCATGTGTCTCCATCCATGGTGCAAACCGTTTGGGTGGTAACTCATTATGCGATGCAACCGTGACAGGAAAAATCGCAGGTATCAATGCCGCTGAGTATGCAGCCAAAGCTGACTTTGGTGCAGGAAAACGTCTTAATGATTTAACGTTCAAATGGACAAGCCACTTTAAAGAAATTACGGGTTCAGGCAAAGGCAATGTCAATGAGATGTATGCCCTTCGTGAAGAGCTTGGCGCTGCTAACTGGTATAACATGGGTATCTTTAGAACAGAGTCTAAATTACTTGCTCTTGCTGACAAACATGCAGAATTCCAAGCACGTTACGACGCGATTCGTATTCCAAACACAAATCCAGTATTTAACACAGCTTACACAGAGTACGTTGAACTTGGTAACTTACTTCTTGCATCACGTGCCGCACTAATGGGTGCAACAGCGCGTAAGGAGTCACGTGGTTCACACTTTAGAGAAGATTACCTCAAACGTGACGATGAGAACTTCTTAAAACACTCTATGGTCACCATGGATGAGAGCGGTAAAATGCATTTAGCCTGGAAAGATGTTGTTGTTGGGCAGTTTAAAATTGAAGAGAGGAAATACTAATGAAATTTATCATTGATCGCTTTGATGGCAAAAAAAATTATCAACAAACCTATACGGTAGAAAAAAAGGATATAGAAGCATTGACCTTGTTAGGGACGTTGCTTTTTATTAAACAACATCTTGATTTGTCGCTTAACTTCACAGCATCATGCCGTATGGCGATTTGTGGTGCTTGTGGTGTTCGTGTGAATGGGCACTCCTACCTTGGTTGCGATACTAAAATGACAGAACTTTTTGAAGTCTACAAAGATGCCGATACATTTCGTATCTCTCCATTGGCAAACTATACGGTTATTTCTGATCTTGCGGTGGATTGGGAGCCTGCTATTGAAAATCTCCGTAAAATTAAACCGGGTTTGGTCGCAAAAGAGACATTCTCAGAAAAAGCGGGATGTGTTCAAAATCAAGAAGAGTACGATCGCATTGTGAAGCAATGGGATTGTGTTCTGTGTGGTTGTTGTGCGTCTGAGTGTAATAAACTTTCTGCGGATAGAAGTGATTACATGGAGCCGTTTGTTTATACTCAAGCGTGGAGAGTCGCGAATGACTCACGTTCAAAAGATCCAATGATTCACGTTAAACCTGCCGTTGCCAATGGCTTATGGAACTGTGTTCACTGCCATGAGTGTAGTAATCGCTGTCCAAAACATATTAGCTCAGCGGATGACATTGCGGGACTTCGTGCTCTTGCTATGAAAAAAGGCTTGAACTCAGGTGTAGGTCCAGCACACGCAAAATCATTCTACACAGACTTGGTCGAAGACTCTGGTCGCCTCAATGAAATTCGTTTGGCACTTCGAACTGAAGGTGTGAGTACAGCACTTCGTGCGGGTACAGCCATTACCTTAATGCGAGCAGGCAAAATGAATCCACTTGAAATTTTTGGTGGTCATGAGATAGAAGGCCATAAAGATTTAGTCAAAATGATTGAAGCAGCTAAAGCTGCACACAAGGAGTAACGTATGCAAAAAGAATTCGCTTTTTTCCCCGGATGCGTGCTTACTCAAGCCGCTATCGAAGCTAAAATGTCTATTGAAGCCATTGCCCCAATTTTGGGCATTAAACTTAAAGAGATCAAGGGATGGAGTTGCTGTGGTGCTTCTCAGGCACAAGATGTTGATCCTCTTGCAACCTTAGTCGCCAATGCTAGAAATCTAGCGCTTGCAGAGCAGATGAAATTGCCAATGCTGACAACATGCAGTACTTGTTTACTCATGTTAACCCGTGCCAAAAAACAACTGGAAAATGGTCAAAAAGAGCAGATCAATACATTCCTTGCTAAAGGTAATATGAACTACAAAGGCACCAGCGAAGTCACAAGCCTTCTGTGGTTGCTTGCTCAAAATGCTGAAGAGATTAAAGCAAAAGTGAAAAAACCACTCTCTAATCTTAAAGTGGCTGTTTTTTACGGTTGCCACAGTGTAAGACCTGAAAAAGATCTTGGTTTTGAAAGCTCAGTGAATCCAACAAGCTTTGAAACGGTTGTAAAAGCTTTAGGTGCTGAGGTTGTACCTTTTACAAAGCGCCTTGATTGTTGTGGTTTCCACGCTGTTTATCCAGCGGAGAAGTCAGTTATGAAAATGACCAGTGGCATTGTCAACAGTGCGGCTGAGTCAAAAGCGGACTGTGTGGTAACGCCTTGTCCTCTTTGCCAAATGCAATTAGACATCTACCAAGATGACGCACAAGATACAACCAAATCAAAAGCACGCGTTCCTGTTCTTCACCTCTCTCAATTGGTAGGTTTAGCACTGGGTGTTCCTGCTAAACAACTTGGTCTTGATTACAACGTCATTGATGCGAGTAAATTCGCGTAAGAGCCTCTTTTTATCTACTCCTCTCTTTTCAGGGAGGAGAGCCTTTCTTTTTAAAAATTATGTCTTGGTAAACATCTTAAAGGAAACAATAATGAAATTAGCTAATCTTAGCTTAGCAGCTATCTTAGTGGCGGGTTTTACATCGAGTGCTTTTGCGGCAGAGACACTTGCGGATGCATTTGAAAATGGCAAGGTAAGCGGTGAGCTTAGAGCGTGGTATTTTGATAAAGATACAGAGAAATTTTCAACTCAAACAGTGAGTGGCTATAAGCTTCCAACGGGTGTTGTAAGTGATACTGCAAAGTCGGGTGATATCCTAAATACGGTAGCAATTTTAAATTATGTCACTGATAAATTCTATGGATTTAACCTTGGTACAACGATGGTAGCGAGTGCTGCACCGTTTTCTGGCGATACAGGTAAAACAGCGTATCAAGATGATATGTATGGTTCAGGTAGCGTACTTTCAGAAGCGTATTTGGGCTACACTCTTGGAAAAACCAATGCAAAAATTGGTCGTCAATATATCTCTACACCGGTTGTGAATGGTAGTGGCTCACGCATCGTGAAAGAGTCCTTTGAAGGTGCAACTGTTACCAATACTGATATTCCAAATACAACCGTTATGGCAGGGTTTATTGATAAATTTCAAGGAAGAACAAGCTTTGGAATGGGTTCAACCGCTGGAGATGCACCAACATTTGAAAAACGTGCTATTTTCTTAGGTATGAGTGCAAGTACTACTTATGAATTTGACAATGCTTATACCGCGGCTATCATCAATAAATCGATTCCAAACCTCATGTTAACAGGTCAATATGCATCCGCAAATGATGTCAACTCTGGAACAAATATCAAAGATGTTGATATGTACTACACAGAGGCAAATTATATTCTTCCTCTGAATGGCTTTAAATTGGGCTTTGATTTGAATTATCGTGGTTCAAACACTGATTTGAAAATGACTAAAGACAAAGTTACCACATCATTTGATGGTACACAAACTGCTGGACGTATCTCTATCAGTGAGTTGGCAGGATTTGGCTTAGCCTTTACTGCAGCAACAACCAGTAAAGATGATGCTGTTATTTCAGGTATCGGTAATGGAACATCAAGCTACACCGCAACACTCGTAAAAGCAAGTAGCCCATCTTTACGTGCCAATACTGATTCTTACCGTGTTGATTTTACCTATGATTTTTCAAAATTGGGTGTTACAGGGATTAAAAGTATTTTACAATATGCTGAAGCCAATCAAAACAGAGTGGGAGCAAATCCAACAAGTGAGGATTATACTTCATACGCTGCAGGTATTAGTTATGATGTTCCAATGCTTAAAGGCTTAAGTTTGGAACTCCAATACGAAAAACAAGAGATAGAAACAACACGTTACTCAAACAATACCAAATTTACAGCAGATTTGGATGAGTTACGATTTAAAGCAAATTACAAGTTCTAGTCTAGGATTTATAAGGATTGATGTTATAGAAAATCATCTATAAAACGCTCAAAGGCTTGCGTATGAAAGAAAGATGCGTTAACGCTCTTTCTTTTTCAAGCCTTTCTAACCTTGGGAGTAAAACCATGTTAAAGTTCTTTTCTAAAGTTACATCGGTTACATTTATATCCCTTTTATTGGTATTAGGGGTAAATGCCGCAACCATTGAAGTGATTAGTTCGGGTGCTTTTTATGCCACTATGAATGACTTAAAGCCTGTATTTGAAGAAAAAACAGGACATAAAGTTCATCTCTCTTCGGGTTCCTCTATGGGGGCTTCTGCGACTTCTATTCCAAATCGTCTTAAAAACGGTGAAACGTTCGATCTTATCATCCTTGCAAGCAATCAACTGGATAAAATGATTGCCGATGATTTTGCGATTCAGGGCAGTAGGGTAGACCTTGTTCATTCATCCATTGGTATGATGGTTAGAAAGGGGCAACCCAAACCAGATATTAGTACACAAGCTGGATTTGACAAAGTTTTATTGGACGCAAAATCAATTGGTTATTCTGCTAGTGCTAGTGGAACTCACCTGAGTGAAAACGTATTTCCGCATTTTGGCGAAGACGTTAAAGCTAAATCAAAACTGATTGTGGGTGATCGTGTTGCCACATGGGTTGGACGTGGTGATCTGGAAATTGGCTTTCAACAAGTGAGTGAGATAGTCCCTTTTACAGGTGAAAATGGTAGTGTTGATTTGGTAGGACCCATCCCTGCTCCGTACCAAAAAGTCACTATTTTCTCTGTCGGTGTCGCAAAAGGAAGCAAAGAGCCAGCCGCCGCACAAGAGCTGGTCACCTTTCTGACATCGAAAGAAAATTATGCTCGTTTGATAGCACAAGGTCTTGTTCCAGCGGCAACCGCACTGAATAGTACCAAATAAGATGAGTAGACAAACTCAAATCGTGACAGGTAAGGAAACAAATATACTCTTTACCTGTCACCAATACGCATCAAAAAGATCTAATTTAGAGTAAAATAAAAGGGCATATCTGGCAAGAAACACCCTTATAAAGGATTTTTTATGACACTTTCTAAGCAACTGTTGATTATGTTATTTTCAGCCGTCATTGGGGCATCTGTTATTTATGGGATTAGTCTTATAAAGATGGATCAAATCTATGCTACAACGACAACGTGTCAAAAAAATACTTTGCCAAGTCTTTTAGTACTTGACGATATGCAACGAGGATTTTACAGAATCAGACTTTTGCTGTGGGAACACATCGGAACAGAGGTTCGAAATCAAGAAGAAATCAAAATCTTGGACGATAGGTACCGCACGTATCGTGGTCAATTTGAAGCTAATTTAAAACATTATGCTGTTTTTGTTGCGGATGCTAAAGAAAAAGAAATTTATGAAAAAGAGCAACACTTGTATGCCATTTATATTGCAATGGCAGATACTGTGCTGCAAATGTCTCGCGAAGACAAAAAAGCAGAAGCAAAAGAGTTCATGCTCAAAAATCGCAAGATGTCACGAAATCTAACCGATACCGTGGATGAACATCTCAACTACAATAAAAAACTCTCAGAAAATAATGCCCTTATAGCACAAGATACCAAGCAAACAGCGAGTATTGAGATGACCATTATTATTCTTTTGGTTATTTTCTTAACTGTTATACTGAGCTATCTTATTAAAAACAACATTATGCAAGGCGTACACCTCGTACGAGATAGTATAGGGAATTTTGTGAAAAACAAAGAACTAAATTTCCGTATCAACTACGAAAAATCCAATGAAATCAAAGAGATGGTAGATAGCTTTAATGAACTTATTGTGACACTAGAACATACCATCGGTGATGCAAAAAACTCATCCAATGAGAATGCTTCGGTTTCCCATGAGCTCAGTACCACCAGTATGCAAATAGGACGTAATGCAGAACAAAGCTCAACCATCGTTGCTAATACCATTCAAGAGATAGAAACCATTAAAACCTTTGTCCAAGAAACAGCAACACTCTCAGAAAGTATGAAACAAAGTATTGCAACAGCAGGTAGCAGACTGGATAATGCTAAAAATGAAGTTATAGCCCTTCGTGGTGAAATGGATGAAGCAAGCCAATCAGAAACTGCCCTTGCTCAAAAACTGGAACAAATGAGTCATGATGCAGAACAAGTGAAACATGTTCTCACGGTTATCTCTGAAATTGCAGATCAAACCAACCTTCTTGCTCTTAATGCCGCTATTGAAGCAGCACGTGCAGGTGAACATGGTCGTGGTTTTGCTGTTGTTGCTGATGAAGTACGACAACTGGCTGAACGAACACAAAAAAGTCTTACAGAGATTAATGCAACGATTAATGTCATTGTTCAAGCAATCGTTGATTCTTCTGAACAGATGGGAAGAAATGCAAAAAACATTCAAAGACTCTCTACCGTTTCCAGTGGTGTTGAAACAACCATCCTCGGAACAACACAAGTCATGCAAGAGAGTGTTTCAGCTGTTACAACCAGTGTTGAAAACTCAAAGAAAATTTCAAACGATACTGATAAAATTGTTGATATGGTAGGTAATATCAATACCCTAACTTCTCAAAATGCTAGAAGTGTTGAAGAAATCGCTGCGGCGGCTGATCATCTCTCTCGTTTGGCTGAAAACCTTAACAACAAGCTTAATCAGTTTAGATAGATAAAAAAACATGGATGCACTCATTTTAGGCTGTATTAGTTTTTGCACATCAACGATTGCGGGCATCTTTGGCGTAGGTGGAGGATTATTGTTAATAGCCATTCTTCCATCTTTTTTGCCTATTAATGCACTCATCCCGATACATGGGCTCAATCAAGTAACCAGTAATTTATCACGAGCGTATTTTGGGTACAAAGACATACAATACAGTGTCATACCAAAGTTTTTCGTTGGTTCATTACTTGGTGCTGGGCTCTTTATGTATCTCTTAAAAATTATCTCAATCCAATATATTCCTCTGTGTGTGGGTATCTATATTTTGTTGTCCTTATGGTCACAAACTTTCAATGACAAAATAAAAAAATATGAAAATTACTATCTAATCGGTTTTTTGCAGACAGGTGTTTCCACCATTGTTGGGACAACTGGTCCTTTGACGATGACTAAATTGCTTAAAGAATTTAAAGATAAAGACAAAGTTATCGCAACATCTGCCCTTCTTATGAGTATGACTCATATTTTTAAAATCATTGTTTTTAGCTATTTTGGATTTGTTTTTTATGATTATTTTGATGTGATCGTCATTATGATTTTAGGCTCCATTTTTGGCTCTTATGTTGGTAAAAAACTAAGAAATAAAATTGATGGTCAAAAATTAATTTATATATTGAAAATTTTACTTTCTACTTTAGCGCTCAAAAGCATTGTCAGTACTGGGCGATTATTTATATCATAGTAGAATGGCTTAGCGTATAACTCTCCTACTTCACTCAGTACAATTGCTCGTAAGCTAAATTAAGCTATTATGTTCCTTAAAAATGCCCTTCTGCGTGTACTTTTAGAGTTTATAATCAGCTCAAATACAAACAAATTCAGAGGCAAATAGGAAAACTTTAGTGGAAAAATATGTTCAAATGTATTCAGATTTTATAACCAAAAACTACAGAGCCGTTTTATCGTATTTATTTGTATTGACTGTAGTGTTTGGCTACTTTGCTGTGCATCTCAATGTCGATGCCTCCGCAGAAACATTATTGCTTGAAAATGACAAAGATTTAAAGTTAACCAGAGAGATTCATAAGCGATACACAAGCTCAGACTACCTCGTCATAGCGTTTTCTCCTAATGACGCGATGCTCTCCGATAAGACACTTAATGCACTCAAAAGCCTCAAAGAAGCTCTTTTAAAAATTGAGGGCGTGGAGAGTGTTGTCAGTATTCTTGATGTTCCACTGCTTGAAAGTCCACCACGATCTATCAAAGAGATTATAGGCGATACACGAACACTCGAAAGTAAAGATATAGATAAAGAGATGGTGCAACAAGAGTTAACGACAAGCCCACTTTACAAAGACAATCTTGTGAGCTCTGACTTTAAAACAACGTCAATTTTGATCAATCTTAAAGAGGATGTGGAGTACAAGGAGTTTCTCAAAGCACGTAATGCACTTCTTGATAAAAAACAAGCAGGTCAACTGACAAAAGAGGAAGAGCTTCAACTTGAAAAAATAAAAAAAGAGTTTAAAGCTTATCGCGCTACTTCAAAAGATGAGTCACATATTTTGATTAATGAGATCAGAAAAACCATTGATGCACACCAAGAAGCAGGTCAGCTGTTTTTAGGCGGTGTGTTGATGGTTGCAGATGATATGATTAGCTTTGTTAAAAGTGACATCAAGACATATGGTACATCGGTAATACTCATTATGACCTTTGTTCTTTGGCTGATTTTTAGGCAGATACGTTATGTCATGATTCCCATAACTGTTGCATTTTCTGCGGTGATGATTACAGCGGGCATATACGCACTTTTTGGTTTTGAAGTGACGGTCATTTCATCAAACTTTGTCTCCATGCAACTCATTATGGCTATATCTCTATCAATACATCTGGTGTCAAACTACAGAGAAAATTACATCAATAATCCTGATTTAACCCAAAATGAGCTCATAAGCCTGACGATGAAAAAAATGGTTTTGCCTATGTCCTTTGTTGTGTTAAGCTCGGTGGCTGCTTATATGTCATTGATTAGCAGTGGCATACTTCCTGTCATAAACTTTGGATGGATGATGGCGGTAGCATCGTGTATATCGTTTCTTTTCGCTATTACATTCTCGCCTGCAATTTTGATGGCATTAAAGAAAAAAAATCCCGTACAGACCTATGATAAATTTACAAAAATAACGTTAACATTTGCAAACATCACAAAAGAGTACCCAAAAACAATCTATCTTGTTTCACTGGGCGTTGTTATATTCAGCATTATCGGTACAACACAGTTGGTGGTTGAAAACAGTGTCATTAATTACTTCAAAGAGAAAACAGAAATTTACCAAGGTATGAAAAAAATAGATGAGAAGCTTGGGGGAACAACTCCGCTTGAAGTGGTCGTGAGATTTCCAAAGCAAGAGAGTACGGAAGAAAGCTCAACCTCTAACGCATTGGATAGTTTTGAAAAAGAGTTTAATGAAGCAAAAAATGAGTCACAATACTGGTTTACAGACCAAAAGATGGATAAAATCCTTGAAATTCAAAAATACTTAGAAAGCATTCATGGTGCTGGCAATGTCTCATCGCTTGCAACGCTTTTAAGGGTTGGAGAGATCGTTAAAAAAGGGCAGAGATTTGACAACTTTGAGTTAGGTGTTCTTTATAACCAACTGCCTGAAAAATACAAAAATATGCTTTTAAACTCGTTTATCAATATGGAAAATAACGAAGCACGATTTGTTATAAGAATCAAAGACTCTTCAAAAGATCTCAGACGCGAAGGTTTGATTAACACCATAAGAACAGGATTGGAAAAAGAGGTTGGGCTGAAAGAGGGCGAGTTTGATATTGTCGGTATGATGGTTTTATACAACAATATGCTCCAATCACTCTATAAAACGCAAATTTTAACCGTTGGTGAAACGGTAGCCATCGTTGGTTTGATGTTCTTATTTTTATTTAGATCCCTAAAAGTAGGGCTTATCGCTATTGTTGTCAATATCATTCCTATAGGCATTGTCTTTGGTATTATGGGTGTTTTCAAAATACCGCTAGACATTATGAATATTACCATTGCCGCCATTGCTTTTGATATGGCACTAAACAATACGGTCTATTATTACTTGCGATTTAGGCATGAAATTAAGAAAGATGGCGACTATGTTGCCACTATGTATAGAACGCATGGAAGTGTCGGTAATCCGATGTACTACTGTTCAGGAGTGTCCGTCATAGGCTTTATTGTTTTGGTCACCTCAAATTTCATCCCAACACTTGTCTTTGGACTCTTGACCGTTGTGACGATCTTCGTAGCTATTATCGCAGATCTTTTGCTTTCACCATTGTTACTCATAACATTTAAAGCTTTTGGCAAACCGGTTATTCACAAGAACACTGAGGAAAAATAAAAAAATTAATTCTAAAATAGTGATAGGCTAGTTTGATAATAGACAATTTATTTAAGAGTGCCTATCTCTTTTATCTTCCACATTTTAAATTTTTTAATATAGTAGAAATGTAATATTTACAATCGTTTGGAAAGAAAGTACGATGAAGGAAGTTTTAAAAAAAGTGGTGCGGATAAAGAGACTCGAACTCCCATGCCTCTCGGCACCAGATCCTAAGTCTGGCGTGTCTACCAATTTCACCATATCCGCACACAACAGTAGTAAATTTTGCGAAGCTGAGGCTCCGTCTTAAAAGGTGGTACGCCCTACACGATTCGAACGTGTGACCTACGCCTTAGAAGGGCGTTGCTCTATCCAGCTGAGCTAAGAGCGCATCTTCTCGGTTTTAAGGTGGTGCGCTCGAAAGGAGTCGAACCTACAACCTACGGATCCGAAGTCCGTTGCTCTATCCAATTGAGCTACGAGCGCATAAAACTTGCTCTTTGGTCTAATGGGGTGAGTGATGGGGATCGAACCCACGACCCTCAGAACCACAACCTGATGCTCTAACCGACTGAGCTACACCCACCATCATTTTAAAAATTATAACATGGTCGGGGCGAAAGGATTCGAACCTTCGACCCCCTGGTCCCAAACCAGGTGCGCTGACCAGACTGCGCTACGCCCCGACATTTAAAAAAACCTAAGTTGGTCTTTTTAAGGCTGAAATTCTATCTAAAATACAGCCTTTTGTCAAGGAAAAGTTTTTTAGGCTTTTGGATTGAACTCTATAAGCCCTTCTGTTGGAGAACTAGCTGTTGCAAAAGGCTTTTTAGCAATGCGTCCAGCTAGGAAGCTCGAACGTCCTGCTAGGACAGCGTGTTTCATTGCTTCTGCCATTAAAATCGGGTTTTTAGCTTGTGCAATGGCAGTGTTTGTTAAAACACCATCTGCACCAATTTCCATAGCAATTGCTGCATCGCTTGCACAGCCAATGCCTGCATCAACAATCACTGGGATGCTAACGGCTTCTTTGATGAAGAGAACATTGTAACGGTTTTGGATGCCAAGCCCACTGCCGATAGGTGATGCTAAAGGCATAACAGCAGCACTCCCCGCATTTTCGAGTCGTTTTGCCATGATAGGATCGTCATTGGTATAGGTCATGATCGTAAAGCCATCACGGGCTAGAACTTCACATGCTTTGAGTGTTTCCATTACGTCTGGGTAGAGTGTTTTTGCTGTATCTCCAATGACTTCAAGTTTGATGAGATCAAGTCCTGTTGCTTCTCTGACCATTCTAAAAAGAGTGATGGCATCTTCTGCCGTGGTACATCCAGCAGAGTTTGGAAGTAGTTTAATGTCAGTACCTTTGAAGTAGTCCATGAGATTTTCTTCGTTGGGATTGGTGATGTTGACACGACGAACAGCCACCGTAATTAGTTTTGAACCACTAGCAATTGTTGCATCTTTCGTGGTCTGAAAGTCAGGGTATTTGCCACTTCCTACGATTAAACGGCTTGCAAATTCAATATTGCCGACTTTGAGAATGTCGTTCATTTTAATTCCTATTGAGTAAATTTTTAACGGTTTCGGGAAGGAGTTCATGCTCTAGTGCGTGGATTTTTTCTTCAAAATCTTCTAAACGCATCCCTTCATTTTTTTCAAAATAGCGTTGTGCGATGATTTCACCGCCATCGAGCTCTTCACTAACGTAATGCACGCTGATGCCAGCAACTTTCATGGGTGAATCAAAACTCTCCTTTATAGCATTGCCGCCCTTAAAAAGGGGTAGGAGTGAAGGATGTAAATTGATCGCTTTAACCTGCTTTGTGAAATAAGGCGTGAGAAAACGCATAAATCCTGCGAGTACAGTAAGCTCAGCACCACTCTTTTGAATTGCCTCTACAAGGGCTTTATCAAAGGCTTCACGGCTTGTGTAGAGCGTATGATCGATAATGATAGGCTCTATGCCATAATTTCGGGATCTTTCGATTCCTGCCGCATTGGGACGGTTGCAAATAGTGGTTGCAACTTCAATTTTACAGTGTTCAAAGACTTGGTTGTGAAGTGTTGCAAGAAGTTTTTCAAGATTGCTTCCTTCACCACTGAATAAAATAGCAATTTTTTTTATAACCATTTAAGACCTTTACAAATATCAATCGGGGTGAATGCAAAATTATTATATTTAAATTTCTTTGCAACTAAAGTGTGGGCTAATGAAGCGCTAATCGCAGCATCTTTGAGGGTATACCCTTGGGCAATCAGTGCTCCTATCATGCCAGCCAATACATCGCCACTGCCACCTTTTGCCAAAGCTTGCGTTCCATAGGTGTTAATGAAAAGCTCTCCATTGTATGCGATAATGGAGTTGGCTCCTTTGAGAACGAGTACAACGTGAGGGAATGCGAGACTAAAGCGTTTGGCGTACTGAAAGCGGTTTTCTTGAATCTTTTCAATGCTGATTTTTTCGTGGCATGTAAGCTCTAAAATGGAGCTAAACTCTTTGGGGTGCGGTGTTAAAACCAGAGGTTTCTGAGACGCAATAAGTTCTATGATGAGTGGATGATGTGATAAGGATGCATCAATGACCAATGGTAGGGCATTAGAGAGCAGAAGTGTACGAATCATCGCTTCATCAAAGGGTACTTCCAAGCCCATACCTGCGACAATAACGTTGGCATTTTTAGGAAGAGTGAGGCTGTTCATAAGATAAACAGGTAATTTTTTAGATTTTTCACCCACTAGTGTGACGAGTCCTGCTCCAAAATGAAAAGCTCCCATGCCAGCAAGTTGTGCGGCACCTTCTTTGCAACCTTGAACAATGGCAACATGCCCAAAAGAGCCTTTATTTGCATTTTTCTTTTCTCTTAGGGGAAGCTTGAGATCGCTCTTGCGCAGGAGAAAGACGGAAGTCATAGTTTCATAGTGTTTGCGCGCAATACCAAGGTTTCCTACTTTGATTTTTCCTACAGCGTCTTTAACGTTATCATTCAAAAGGCACAGTTTTAAAGCGCCCATTGCAATGGTTTCATCTGCTTGAAAAATCGATGAACTCAGACGAAGATCATTGAGAATTCCACTGGGAATATCGCAAGCGATTTTAAAGCCTTTTTTAGCGTTAAGTGCTTCAATTAGCGCACAGTTTTGCTCATCCAAAGGACGGTTCAGTCCTGCCCCAAATAGAGCATCTACGTAAATGTCAGCATTTATAAGCGCATCAACGATAGGAACACCAATTTTTTTGGCACGCTCAAGCTGAAGTTTAGCAAGATTTGATTTGAGCTCAAACGGGAAATAGATGCTCACATTAAATGTCCCATGAAGCAATCTTGCCGCTACAACACCATCCGCACCATTGTTCCCTGTACCGCAGACGAAGAGCGCACTCTTTGTAGGTGTAAGCTTTTTTTTAACGGCACGAGCGAGTGCAATTCCCGCATGTTCCATTAAAATTTCAGGGGTAAGTCCAAAAGTAGTATAACAACGCTCATCCAAACTGTTTGTCTCTTCATAGACATAATGCATCGGTTTCTCCTAACGCTTGCGGAAGCTAAGGGCTTCTAAAAGGTACTCTTGGGTGATTATATCACTTTGTGCCAGATCGGCAATTGTGCGCGCGATACGGAGTATTTTATGAATGCTTCGTTGGCTGAGTCCAAAGCGGCTTTGTGCCATTTCTAAGCTCTCCTTCGCCTGTGAATCAAGCGTGCAAAAATGCATCGTATTGTGCTCATCCAGTTTGCCATTGAGTTCGTTTTGCCCACGTTTCTTTTGCATAATAAATGCGTGTAAGACGTGATCAAACATCGCTTTGGAGTCTAAACCTTGCTCTTTAGAGCTCTCTTCACTCATTTGCACGTAAAGATCGATACGGTCCATGATAGGCTCAGAAATACGGTTTTTATAACGGCTTATCTCTACTTCGGAACAGCGACACTCATGGGTTTGACTGAAAAGATTGCCACAAGGACAAGGATTTTGTGCGGCAGCAAAAAGAAATTTGGTCGCATAACTGACTTTTGTATTGACACGTGAAATGAGGACACGATGGTCTTCCAAAGGTTCTCTAAGACTTTCTAAAACAGCTTTAGAAAAGTTGGGAAATTCATCAAAAAATAGGATACCATTATGTGCCAATGCAATTTCACCTGCACGACTTTGGTTACTACCCCTGTCAATTCCAGTTAAAGATGCTACAGACAAGAGAATCCTAGGTGGTTTAAGCATGATTTTTCTAACAATAAATAATACATATTGCAATAAAACATGCTACAACCTTTCAATTTTACAGTAAACTATTATACAATATTCAAGGTGATAGAATGAAGATATCAATGAAAAATAGGAAAATTGGTTACACTTATGGCAGTGTTTCTGGTAATTTTTCATTTAGACAAGAGAAGAGTATTGCGTTTGAATCCCTACTTGAAAAAGATTTACTCACGTTATTAGAGTACAATCAAAAAGTTCTTGATGTCGTTGAACAGCCAGTGACTTTAGAATATACCAATAATAATGGTAGAGAAGCCTCATATACTCCTGATTTCCTTGTCTATTTTAAGACAAAAATTGGAGGCAGTATATTTTCGCCTTATGATAAACCTCTACTTATTGAGGTAAAACCACATGATATCCTCCGTAAAAAATTTAATGAACTACGACCAAAATTTAAAATCGCAATGAAGTATGCTATAGAAAATGGATTTATCTTTAAAATATACGATGAGAGAAGAATTCGTGGTGTATATTTTCAAAATATTTCTTTTATTGAAAGATATAAAACACTTCAGTATGATCCCGATGAAGAAAAGCGAATTTTAAGCCATTTAGAAAAATTAGGTCAAACCACAATTGATCATGTGCTTGCATATTTATATGTGTCCCAAACACAAAGAGGTATAGCGATTGGTCAGATTTGGAACATACTTGCAAATCATAAAATTGCGTGTGATATGCATATCCCTTTAACTCAGAATTCAACTATTTGGATCAATGGTGATGATAGATTTGATGAAGAAGGAGATTCCCTTGAGTGAAAAAAATGACAATGCTCATCAGCTTGATAGGCGATCCGTTCAATACAATATTAATGATTATGTTGAGTATGAAGATGAAGCGTATCGAATAACACAGCCATTAGATTTTTACGAGGTAGTTGGAGTTAATGTTCATACAAAGATTGCTCGAAGACTTCTTATTAAAAATTTAAAGCCTATATCAGTGCAAAATACTACTGATAATAGCTATATCAAGCGAGATTTAGAAGAAATCACAGATAAAGATTGGCTGGAAGCTCAAAAACGCTTTCAAGCGATTATTCCATTACTTCAAGGTACCTCACGTGCTGAAATTGAAAAACATGCAGAAGAATTAGGTATTCACTATACAACGCTTTATCGCTGGCATCGATGTTATCTTTCAACAGGTACGATTACAGGAATACTTTCACATAAAAAAGGTCGCAAGGCTGGAGAAATTAAAATCCCAAGTCGAGTTGAAGCTATTATCCAAGAGATGATTGATAAATATTATCTTACAAAGCAAAGGCTCTCTATTCCTTTTGTCATCCAAAAAGTCTTTTTCCAGTGTCAGCAAGAAAATTTAGTGTTTCCAAGTGCAAATACAATCCGTAATCGTATTGCTAGCGTGTCTGAGTATTATCGTTTGAAACGACAAGGTGAAGCTTCTTTAGCAAAAGATAAATATGATCCAAAACCCAATCATTTTAATGCAGATTATCCACTACAGATTGTCCAAATGGATCATACAAAAATGGATATTACAGTAGTTGATGAAGAAACTAGAAAGTCTATTGGTAGACCTTGGGTGACATTAGCAATTGATATTTACAGTCGTATGATCGTGGGTTATTATTTGAGTTTGGATGCTCCAAGTGCAACATCTTTAGCTATTTGTATGACAAATGTTGCTATGCCAAAAGATGACTTACTTCTTAGATTGGATATTAATGCAGAATGGCCTGTCTGGGGTAAAATGCAAACTTTACATGCAGATAACGGTCCTGATTTTAAATCAGATGCATTAAGAAAAGGCTGTTTAGCTCATGGAATACACACTAATTTTAGACCAATTCCGAAAAAGGAGTATGGTGGTCATATTGAGCGTTTGATGGGAACTGTTATGAAAGAGGTACACTCTCTTCCAGGCACAACTTTTTCGAATATTAAAGAACGGCAGTCTTATGATTCTGATGGTAATGCAACAATGACATTTTTAGAGCTTGAAAAATGGCTTGTTACATTTATTACAAAAGTTTACAATAGGCGAAGGCATTCTACTTTAGGGATATCTCCAGAGTTAAAATGGCAAGAAGGAATTTTTGGAAATGCAACTAAACAAGGAACAGGTTATCCTCCAAAGCCTTCCGATCCACAAAGCTTTTTAATTGATTTTTTACCTAGCTATAGCAGAACGATTCAACGAAATGGAGTCAATATTGATGGTTTAAACTATTACGATCATGCCTTGCGCCCCTTTATTAATGCCATAGATCCTGATACAAAAAAGAAAAAGCAATTCACTTTTAAGCGAGATATTAGAGATATGGGGCAAGTGTGGTTTTATGACGATATGACACAAACATATTATAAAATTAAACTCGCTAATGGTGAGATACCACCAATGAGTGCTTCTGAATACAAAGAAGTGCGTAAAGTGATTGGTAAAAAGAATGCTGCATCTATCTCAGATCATGAGATTATTGAAGCCAGAGAGGAATTACATAGGCAAGCCTTAGCTGCTTCTAGTAAAAGTAAAAAAGTAAGGCGAGAGCTAGAAAAAGCCAAAATTCATAAGGCTCGCCCAGAACTTGCTTCATCAAAAGAAATCAAAATTGATTCAAAGAAAATAGAGATTGACGACTCTTTGTGGGATGATGATATCCCTGTCTTTAATTAAACGAGGTAATCCCATGAATACTATACTATATCCTCACTTGCATCCAGACTTTAGACAGTATATGGAAGTTAATGATGAGGCACGAATTGCTAGTTTAGATGAAAATATTTGGATAAATTACCCTAAAAGTGATGAAATTATTCAATTACTTATACAGGCACTCAATCGCGCACATAAAAAGCCTAGAGTTCAAGGGCTCCTTATTATTGGTGAATCTAATATAGGGAAAACATCTATTATTCATCAGTTTCGTTCAATGTATGAAGATGGAGTATTTGTGGATTCGCAAGAAATGACTAAAGCATCAAAGCCGGTCATTTATGCTTTAATGAAGAGCTCTGAAGAAAAAGATCTCTATATTGCCATTCTTGAGAAATTTTTCACTTCGTTTAGGCCAACAGACCCATTAGCAAAATTGAGGCATCAAGCAATTGCGCTTATGCGAGAATGTCATGTGAAGATGTTGATATTAGATGAAATTCATAATTTGCTTAGAGGTACTGCAACAAAACAAAGAATTATGATGGATGCTATTAAAAACCTTAGCAATGAGCTTATGATACCGATTGTTGGCGTTGGAACAAAAGATGCTGCGCTTATTTTAGCATCAGAACCTCAAAATATAAGTCGCTTTGATCTTGTGAGAGTAGATAAATGGGATTTGGATAAGAACTTTAGAGGTATGCTTATGGCATTTGAAAAAAGGTTACCACTTAAAAAGCCTTCTGCTCTTGATAAAAAAGAGAAAGCAACACGCCTATATAATATTTCTAGGGGTAATCTAGGTGATTTGCATCGATTACTGATTGAATGCACACGCTATGCAATTCAACATGGCATTGAAGAGATTACAGAAGAGATTATTGAAAAGCATAAGTGGGTTAAGCCAACGGATACTAGATCAGCAAGGGAGATACTTTTTGCTTCCGATTAATGTTAAACCTTTAGAGGATGAATTATTAAGCTCATGGTTAATTAGAACAGCTATTGCTAATAAAACCGATCCTCTAGGATTTAGCGGAGGAATATGGGAGGATATGTATCGCTTTTGGACAAGAGATTGTGATAGATTCTTCCCGCAAGAAAAAGCAGCTCCTCTTTCCAAATATACAGGATTATCGTATCTTGAACTTCAAAAACTTACACTTGAGCCCATTATCAAAGCAATCACACATCAACAAAAACTCAATCCAAAAATTGCTTGGACATGGATAATCCCAACAGGACAACGTAATAGAACCCGTATCAATGGGTTGCATTTTTGTTCGCATTGTTTGGATGACCCTCCTATATATTTCAAAAAGCAGTGGCGTTTATCTTGGAACGTTGCTTGCCCTAAGCATGGAATACTTCTACAACTGCATTGCCCCAAGTGTTATACTGTTTTTTCACCACACCTTATTACTTATACCAATACTGATTTTACCAAATGTCAAAAATGTGGATTTGATTTAAGACGAGCCCCAATTGTAAAAGCTACTAATGATGTAATCCTATTTCAAGAAAAACTTAATAATGTTGTTTTCAAAGACCATGTGGATACAATGATTCTAAAACCTCCTGATATCACGATTTCAGATATTTTTGCAACGATTCATATTTTAATATTTTTATTTCATCGAGTAGATCGTTGTGAAGCCGTGCAAAAACTTGTTGAAAAGCTAACATCACATTATCCTCGCCACTATGATTTCTCTTCAAGACAAACACTAGAATCCATTGATGTTAAGCAACGTTACCTTCTTATTTCTTTTATTGAGAACCTATTCCAATATGATGCCAAAGGTATTTTTGCACTTATTATGGATTATAGGATAACACGTCAAATGCTCTTGGAGGCTGGATATACATTATCGCCATTTATAGAATACCTTATATCTCAACTAAAAGATAATGGAAGAATAAGTGTTGAAAGGAAAAAACATAGTAAAGCTCTTGAACCAAGAAGCCCAGAGGAAGTAGAAAGGCTGATGGATGAAATACGCAAATATCTCTAATAAGCCGTGTGATAGCTGCCATAAGCTACTTGTAGATTGGGACTATAAATATCAAGGAAAGCATTATTGCAAGGAATGTTTCAATCTTCTTTTTACATTCCAAATATGCTCTCTTTGTGGAAAAAGAAAAAAGATATCCAATGATTTACAAGTGCCAATATGCAAGGTGTGCCAGGTAAAAGACAAACCTTGCATTCGCTGTAATAGGAATGAGTATAAGTTTGGTTTGATTACAAAAGATGGCCCTGTTTGCAAAACATGTGCTGTATATTTTAGAGAGTTTAAAACGTGTTCAGCCTGTCATAATGCATATTATAGTGTATCAAATAGGAAGCTTTTAAATGGCGAGTCACAACTATTATGTCATCGATGTTATAACAAAACACTCCCCATATGCAGCTTTTGCCAGAAGCAACGCAAAACATATACATACGATGAAAACCATAGAGCAATTTGTGCGCTATGTGCAACAAAACAGGATAAACAATGTACTCAATGTGGAGAGATAATTAGTGCGGGAAGAGGGAATTTATGTAAAGAATGTACTTATGTGAATACATTAACAAAAAGGATCAAATTTGGTGTGACCCTTTTGTCTTCAAAGTATATGGGAGAGTATTTTGAGCAATTTGGATGGTGGCTAAAAGATCGTAGAGGTTTTGTGTTTGCAGCAACGCACATCATGAAGTATATAGATTATTTTTTTCAAATCGATTCATTATGTGAAAATCTTGGAAGAATACCAAACTATCAAGAAGTTGTTCAGAGCTTTTCAGTAGCGATAAGTAGGAAGAATTTACTCGTGACAACTTTTCTAAATGAAATTGGATTGCTAATAATTGATAAAGTATGCCAAGAGGAACAAGCCAATAAAGATATGATTGATCGGTATCTTAAAAAGTTCAAACAAGGATTATGGGAATCGAAAATTTTAAAGGCTTATTATGAACATTTACAAAGTAAAACGCAACATAAAGGTTCTATTAGATCGATTCGATTGGCTTTAGGTAGTGCGGCAAAATTATTGGAATATAAAGGATATTTTGATAGTGAGTATTTAACAAACAATATATTAGATGGCTATTTATGGAAATATCCTGGACAAAACAATTCGTTGATGGGCTTCCTAACTTTTCTCAAACAGAGAGGTACAATTTTAGAAACTAGTGACAAAAAACAATTGAAATTTCACATTAAGAGTACCTTGATGCTAAAACAAGAACTAATTATTTATTTGATATATCCTAGCCAAGAATTGAAGTTTTTTCAAAAAGCCATTAGAGTAACGGTAGGTTATTTACATAATATTGATATTCCATCAAATGTCATCATTCTAAAAAAAGATCTTAAAGGAGATTTACGTGGCATGTATTTAGCTGTTGCAAAAAAAAAGTTTTATCTGCCTAAAGAAGTAGAACTATTGTGCTCAATCAAATGATCAATTAAAATCATTTTATATGGCAGTCTCTAAAAAACATGATATCACAAGGATGTAAAATCAAGGAGAGAAGCTAATCTTTTTGACATAAAACTAAAATTTCTTTTGCATTTTTATCAGTAGGACTTAAACATGTGTCCCATTTCCCAGCCTGCACATATCTAGAAAAAATAATTTTGAAACCAACCCTTTGACACATTGTTTCAATCTCATCTTTTGTATAACGTTTATCTCTTACAATAAATTCTCTTGGTAAATTAGTTCCAGCTGTAAACTGTTCTCTTCTATAAATAACTCGTGTACTTTCATCGATAATATAATATTTAGGATTAAAGATATTACCAGTTTTTTCCATAATTTCACTTGGAGGAATCTTGAAAATATGATCTGGTTCTTTTTCAAATGTAAAAATATGTTTTGCTATATGTTTTGTTAATTCATAATTCATAACAGAGATAATAGCATAGCCATCTTTTTTTGTGTGCTGATATATATTTTGCAATATCTGCATATTATCTTTTTCATGAATAAATGACCCTATGACGTCATATAGACATAAAACAGCATTGTACTCTTGGTTTAAGTTAATAGTTCTACAGTCTCCAACTTGAAAAATAACAGAATCGAAACTATTTGCTTCTTGGGCTTTTTGTACTAACTCTTGAGTATAATCTATTCCCATTACATGAAAAATTTTTTCTCCCAAAGCAATACTATGTCTTCCGATGCCACAACCAAAATCTAACACTTCGCTATCTTTAGATAGATCACATTTATCTATAATAAAAGACACTTCCTTATTTGTATGTTTTGACCATTTGTGATTATTATCTATCAACATTCTTGAATAAGCATCTTGAGCCATTGCATCAAAAGAATCTAATAGCTCAGTAATTTCCTCTTTTGATGGATTTTTGATATCCTGTTCATTGAAAGTAAAGGCAAACCATTCCCACCCTTCTTCAATATCTCCCATAATCCATTCTTTTTCGCTTTTCTGTTCAACGCTCTTCAACTTTGTAAGAATATTTGATATATCTGAAGGAAACATAGTGTTAGCTTTTGAAACATGATCATTTATAATAAATTCTGTATTTTGAGTAATATAATGAATATTGTTTTTGCCAAAAGATATAATTTTCTTTTTTTTCTTATTAATAATCGCAGGATGAGAAACTCTTTTAGTAGCACTCTCTAATGCTTTCACTGCATATGGATTTGAACTTAAAATTCCCCATGCATAATAATTAGAAAGCCCCCAGAAAGACAGTAAAAGATTTTTTGCAATACCTTGTTCTCTATATTTTTCATGGACAACCAATTGTGTAACCCATGAAATGATTTTAGATTTATTATCAGGTTCTTTTTTGTTAGTAGAAGCGACTGTGGCTATGGCATATCCTATTAGTTGATCTTCACATCTAGCAGTCGCAATGTAAGTATTGTTTTTTGATGTCCATAATGAGAGCCGTTCTTTACTAAGTTTAATTCTTGTAAATGGATTTCTAGCAGTTTCCCCCCATAATCCATAATTTTCTGAATATAAGATTGACATTTCATGAAGTAAATTAGGATTTTCCAGAGGTGTTTCTATTAAATATTTTGGTTTCATTTCTCAATCTTTTATAATATCTTTTTGCTTATTTTGATAAATATATTGTATCAAAAAGGTTTGAAAATGTTCTTACAATTATAGATAGATTTTATTTAAAAAAGATATTCGATAGTATTTTTTACTTATTGTGAAAAGTCCATCATCATATGCAATAATTCAACATTACAATGATTAGAGCCATATAAAACATCTTTTTTTATTAAATAAAATTTTTTATCAATAGCTTTCATGTTTTCATCGATATTAATACTTTGAACAACAAAGCCAATCATTCCATTAATACCATAATATGATGGATAATAATATTCTGCAGTAGAAGACTTATATTGTGTAGTAAATCTCTTGATACCATCCTCTACATATGCAGCATTTAAGGTTTTTTTACCATCAAGTCTTTTACACTCAATGGTAAAATACGCATCAAACTCTTCAAAGTCATACTTTTGTGGTAAAATTTTTATATCTACTCTACCATTTGCCACATCAACTTCTTTATCAAAATTAAAACCATAAATTCCACATTCCACATTTCTTATATTTCTTTTAGTTATATAATCTAAAAGCAATATATCTCTAATAGCATTTTCATTATTTTTTGGAACTTTTACGCCATCTTTGATCAATAAAAGATAACATGAATATATTTTGCACATGAGATTGAGAAATTCTGTCTTATAGTTAATTTCTGAACTTTCTAAAGGAGTAGCATCAAGTTCTTCAAATATTACTTCGCCCATTGGGACTTTCCTGCTTTTAATATGGCATCTCTAAACTCATAGAAATCTAAATAGCCAATGGCTTTATGCCAATTTTTGTACTCATTTGGTTTTATTACATAAAAACCATTTTTTTCAAAGCCTTTAATATCCTTTTGGATGAATAAATTATCTAAAGTTTTATTTCCTAAAAAAACATGAAAATTTTTAATATTGTCTTCTTTTTCCCAAATTATCGATTGTAAAGGCTTTTCTTTTAGTATTTGAAATTTTATCCCTATAATATGATTACTATAGATTATTTTAGCCTGAAAATACATTTGATTCTGTTCATATATTGTAGAATAGTGTTTTATAAATACATTTGCATATTCTTCAAGCTTTTGTTCTCTATACGTAAGCTTCCTAAAAGTCGTAGCATAGTTTTTACAAATTACCCATGGAATAATGATTTCTGTTGCATAGTCATATAAAGCTTTTTCTTCATCATTTATTTTTAAATTAGTTAAGATGGTACTATCTAATTTAGACATAAGTGCACTTAATTGACTGTGATAGCGAAATATATTAGTAGTTTTAGTATCCGAGTATTCATTTTTAAGTACTTCTATGTCTTGAGCTATTTGAATAATATCTTGACTTTCAATATAAGGACATTTTAACTTCTCTTCATCATGTAATTGTTCTCTTTCAATACCTAAAGAGCTAGCTGTATGTAAATTAAAATACGCAAAAAAACTTGAATTAATTAACCCTGAAAAATTTCTTGCAATATCTATATTTGGGACATTGACTCCTGTCAAAGTATGTTTAAAAACAGCTTCTCTATCTAATATTGCTGCTTTTGCCTTTAATGTTTCAACATCCACACCTCTAGTAATTAGTACAGAGTAAGGTTTAAATAAATTAGAATTTCCTTTTCTATGAACATCTTTGATTGTCCACTTTGGTAAATCTTTAGCTATATAAAAATTTGTTAAGTATTTATCCGATTCTTTTCCTCTTGGAATATCGATAAAATCTTTGCCTATATATTCAGGAATACTGGATTTCCCTTTTGTAGCTTGTATTCCCATTCCTATTGGATAATTATTTTTTAAAGAAAAATCATAAATTGAACAATACGAATTCTTTAATGCTTTTATAAATTTATAGTCTAAATAGCTACCATAAATTAAAGTTTTCCATAAACTATCATCTTGAATAATCTTCTTTTGTTGTATTTTTTTAAAATCATTTTTTGCCAGCATTAAAATTTTAAATTTTTTAAAATAAGGGCTCGGCTTCATAGAAATATATGTAAAAACATTTTTTAATCGCTTTTCTAATGTTCCTTTTCTATAAAATATTATAGAAACAGGAACATCCGCTCCTTCAAAAATTTCTTTTCTTACAGAAGAAAGCTCTAATATTTGTTCTATCAAAAAGTTATTAAAGAAGTTGTGTATTCTAAAGTCTTTTGTTTGTAAATTATATAAAACTTTACTCGCTACTATAAAACCTATTTTTGTATTACTATTAGCGAAATCTCTAACTCTCATCATAAAAGGCTGTACAATATCTCTATTTCCTACTAAAAGATTATTGGCTTTTACATAAGTATCAGCATGAGAACCTTCTTTTATAGTGCTTCTACCATATGGTGGATTCCCAATTATAAATTGAATCCGTTTATCTTTAATAATTGCATTAAATGATGCTTTTGTATCAAAAAAATCATTGTTAAAGAAGTTAGGTTTATTAGGATTTTTTTCACTTTCCATCAAATAAGGAAATAAAAAACTTTCAATCTCTTTTGGATTAAGGTAATCTAACATTGTGAGGTATAAAGAAAATACACTGACTAAAACTGCATTTTTATCTTTATCGATAGCATATATATTGTTAATAACTAACTCAATAATTTCATTTGGTTTAATTGGACGAGAATGTACAATTTCAAACTGCTTAATAAGTTTACGTAAAACTTCCACTAGAAATATTCCACTTCCACATGCAGGATCCAATACACTACAATTATATACATTTGGATTTTCTTCAAAAAACTTATCAACAGTGTGCTTTAATATATAATCTACTAGAAATTTAGGAGTATAGTATGCCCCACTTTTTGAACGTTCCTCTTCTCCAATAAAACTTTCATATACATTAGATATAAATTCTATTGGGATAATAGAAAAGTCATAAATATCAAATAAAGAAGCTTGTTTTGTCTTGATCTCAGTACCTGATATCAAATTTTTTAAGATATTTAAATGAGGAAACTCTTCTACAATTGCTATTTCATAAATATTGTTTTCTTTATCTTCTACAATCGGGAACCAATCACCATTAAACCCATCTTTAGACTTTAAATAGCTAAATAATTCATATGTTTTTTCTTTACTAGATAAAATTATTTTTAAGTCATCATTTGTTAATGGTTTAATCTTGTGATCAAAATTTAAAACTATTTTTCGATCGATTAGATATCTGATAAAAATAATTCTACCGATTAATGCGTTAGCTATTTCTTTAACTAATCCTTTATCAATTAACTCTTCTCTAGCGTAGTCTATATTTTCAAGAAGTTTAGTATCTACCTGCTTTATATCTTTGTTGAAATCTTGAATTTTTTCTAAATAGCTTCCATCTATGAGTGATAAATAATTTAAATTTTCTTGATCTTTTATAGAAGAAAGTAAAAAATTTCCATTGTTTAAAACAAAATCATATCCATTGTATATTTCAAAATTAAATTCATCTTCAATAATAATAATTGGAGATTCAGTAAAATTCCAACATTGCTTAAAAACAGTTTCTTTATAAAGTGTTTTTTGAAAAAATAGAACTAATGGCTTACCATTAAAGATAAAAATTGAGTGTGGACTAATTTTCATAGCATGTAAAGATTTGTTTACTCTTAAAGGTAGCTCTTGAATATCTATGTTTTTTGTATACAAATGTAGATTAGAAACATTTACCATTTCTAATTGTTCATATATATGTTTCATACTACCTCTTTCATAAGCCTATAAAGCAAGATATATTCCCTTACTTCATATTTAAGTATATTATACCAAAAAAGTATAAATTTAAGTTCTTTGTTGTAATATAAGTATAAAATTTATACTTTAAGATTAATATGAATAGAAAAGAGTTTAAAGAGGCACTGAAAAAATTACAGATAACCCAAGAACAGTTTGCAAATGAAGTTGGCTATTCGTATGCTGCTGTTAAAGGGTGGGATATTATTCCGAAGTGGGTACCTATGGTCTTAAATTACAAGATGTTATTAAAGTCTTTTCACAATACAGAATCAATTTCGACAACTATTAATATCTTGAAACAATTGCAGGAAAAAGTACAGAATTTAGACTAATTAATATTTGGAATAACTTTCAACTCTTTATTCACCACTCTGGAACCATCTCTAATATTTATACCAGTATTAAAGTATATCTATATAAAAATGGAAAATTAACGGAAAAACGATTTGCTGAGATTACTGATTATCAATAGGATAGTGGGTATAGATACTTATCGAAAAAATAATTGTATTGATCTTAGGCCAAAAGAATACTGGCATATATACTAGCTCCAATAGCGTGAATAGTTTCTAAAATTGATGCTTTGAAGTGATGTGGCTCTTTGTTGTTTCTCATTTTTGATCCTCCCTTTTTTTTGATTTTATTTTGAATAAGCAACGAAATTTTTTTGCTTAGAACTAAAAAAATAATCATGAGAGCCAGTAATATGTAATCAGTCCAATTGTACCCCATTTCTGTTGGCCTAAAATCAATTTAGCTATCTACTTGTTTATAGATAGCTAAACAGTCAATTATTTATTTTTTTGT
Organism: Sulfurospirillum sp.; assembly: GCF_036802865.1. Lineage (NCBI taxonomy): Bacteria > Pseudomonadati > Campylobacterota > Epsilonproteobacteria > Campylobacterales > Sulfurospirillaceae > Sulfurospirillum > Sulfurospirillum sp. The sequence goes on from NZ_DAIRVK010000004.1 coordinate 161,939, forward strand.
AAATACGTCTGAACTGCTATAACAGATACTCCAACAGCTTTCACAGCAGCTTTTAAGTCTGCATCTGAGCATTTGAATTTTTGAGTCCAATATTTTAGCTCCCATGGTTCATTTACGTTGATTTTTGAAGCGTCTTTCGGCCCTTTTTTAGTTAAATCATCTGACATTTATATCCTCCATTTTTTAATTTGTTGTTAGAATTATACAATGGATTTATGCGTATCTAAGGCAATTATTTTTGCCTTAGCTTTCTTTTAAATAAGAAGTTATGTTTTTCACAATTTCATCTTGAAGTTCTTGAGGTTCAATAACTTTGATATGGGGGAAAAATTGTTGTATGGTTGGTATAATTTCATACAAGTTAGTTACTGTAATTTCAAGATACCAATAATCAGAAGCAGAAGGATAAACCTTTTGTGTTGGAGATAATGTCTTTCTTTTGAAAAATTCAATATATTTTGAATGCATTTCTAGTTTAATTTCGATATCATTATTTGTTGGTTTAAAAAAAGCATTAATAGCAGTTTCTAGTTTCCTGTTTAGGGCTTTTGTAACTGGTTCTCCTTGTTCTGCCGTACTTTCAATATCTTCTATTTTTGTTAAGATGTAATTTCTGTATTCTTGACTCTTGTTTTCATTAATCTTAAAAACTCCAACGTACCAAAAACCATCTAGGCTAATTATTTTTAAAGGTTGAATTTTTCTAATATTGCCCTCATAGGTACAATTAACAACCGTATTATTTAAAATTGCTTCTTCGATTTTTTTATATTTTATTAACCCCTTTTTGTTAAGCCTTTCATGGGGTTGTTTTTTATATATTATATCCGTTGACATATCTTTATATTTATCAAATATATCTTTAATTTCTGGGAATATAGCATGATATTTTTTACTTAATATTTCTAATTTTTGAATATAAACTAATTCCTTTGATGTAATAAAAGTTGCATTAATATGATGGTCTTTTATTAATTTCCAATTGTTGTCTTTTCTTGTAAATTTTAATTCATTACCAAAAATAGGTTTTACAATTTTGAAAAAATTATCCCTTAATGTGCGTTCGCTAATATTGTATTTTTTTGCTTCAGTAGTAATATTTACAGATTTTTCTTGAAGTAATTTATCAATAATTTTTGGAAGAAAAGCAATTGCAGTGATATCTTGAGGTTTCACAAGCTACCTTTATATACTAGTAATTGCATCAAGCAATCTATTGTAGCATATATCATGTTACTCAAACGGATTATTTACCTCTTTAGCTACATTCTCAACACTGATTTTTTCAGGCAAGGCTTGCTTCTTTAAATACTCTACAATGGTATCTATTTGACGTTTAAGTGCAAAAGCATACTCTAAGCCTTGTTGATCTTTGGTGATATCCACAGAGCCGTGTATAGAGATTCTATCAAGTCTATTTTCGATATCAAGTTCTCCAATATGGATAACATCTTCTTCATTGGCATAGGGATCAATACAAAGTAGTTTTTCTTTCATTCTAAATTCCTTATTACTTATACGCTTTTGGTTCTGGTAAACTCAGTAGTTGTGCTTTTTTCTCTTCACTCATTTTGGGAAAGAAGTTAATACCACTAAGAATCTCTAACTCTTTAACAGAGATAATGTGATACGCTTTTCCTGGTTCATTATTGGTAAAGTAGACGGCTGCTTTTTGTTGTTTAGGAGAATAGATAATTTTATAGATGTAGGTTGGTACTAATACTCCATTACCAATGGATTTGAGTGTGCCTTTATAGATAGGTCCTGTAATAATATACAGTGATCCTTCTTTCTTAGCTAAATACCTTGTTGCTGATTCAATACTAGACCAGATACCCGTATTGTTATTATGATCTTGAGGAACCATATTAGCTAAACTAAAACTATCTGCTTGAGCTGATTCGGTTGGCATATCAGCAGAAGGAGACATATGCCCTCTGTCATAACCACTTTTAGCATAGTCTTTGAGCTCAGAACGTTCACTTACCGGTAATTGGGTTTCTTCATGGAATTTATCTTTACGTTTAACATCGGCATCAATGGCAGATGAAGTTAAATACTCTGCACTCCATAATGGTGTTTTAGAAATACCACTATGCATGACACCAAATGCTTCAAAACATAACTCTTTGGCTTTAGCTGCTAATTTTTCATTCACGATTTCTGGTGCTTCTGCATCCAGATAAAACTGCGGACAAGCTGTTGGTGCTGCATAGAGCATAATTGAAAATAATGAAGTGAGAAATAATGCTTTTTTCATCAATGAAGTCCTAACTAAAGAAGATACTTTTTAAAGCTGGATATTAGCATATCAACGTGAGATATGTGGGTGATGTGAATCAAGGACGTGCAAATAAATAAAATTTATTTAAAATGGTTTTTATTTATAAAATTGTAAATAGAATTTATTTATTAGAGTTTGATCTTAAATCCTTCATCTTCATCAATAATAGTTTCACCACCTTTACATGTACAGCTTGGACTATAACTGCCATCACAGCAGGTTACGCGACCACTTTGGCAACCACAAACCCCACCATGATGTGAACAGCAACCTCTTTGGGCAAGTAAATCTTTATTGCCATCTTTTATAATCGATTCACAATTTTTCGAGCCTGTCTGAATGACGAAGTTGTTTTGAACATCAGAGGCAAATAATTGTAGGGTTAGCAAGAGCAGAAGGCTTATGAGGATACTTTTCATAAAAACTCTTTATTAGGAAAATATATAGAATTATAACCATAATCTAAAAATTTTTATACTTATTTTAAATATTGCTCAAAACATAAAATTTTTGCTCAGACTAATATTAGCTTGACATTAATTAGATATCTAATTATAATTTCGCTATGAAAACTCAAAGACTTATTACACTTTCCAGTAGATTGGCTGAAAAAGCTAATAAATTTATTATTGTTGAACTAAAGAAATGTAAATTGTCAGATATCGCTCCTAGTCACGGTGACATATTAAGTTTGTTATTTGATGGTAAATCTTATGACATGAGCGAAATTGCAAAAAAAATTCATAGAACAAACCCAACTGTTACAGTTTTGATAGAAAAACTTGAAAAAAATGGTTATGTTCAACGTGTTAAATCAGACAGTGATGCTAGATTTACAAAGGTATCGCTCACGCCTAAAGGGTTTGAGTTAAAACCTGTATTTGAACTAATCTCTCAAAAGTTAAATCAATGTGCATATCAAGGGCTAACAGATTCTGAATCAATATTATTAGAACTTTTACTTGAAAAATCAATTGAAAATTTTGAGAGAATTGAATAAAAATTTCTATAAATATTTAGATATCAAATTATTTTATATTGACTATCATAAAAAGGGAGGACATCACAATAAAATTTACACTTAATCAGATAGGTATTTTCATACTATAGGCTAAGATCCCTAATTATGACAATTAGGTGTCTTTTAACATAAATAATTTCAAGTAATATAAATTTAGGAGATTCAAATGAGCAAATTAAAATCATTAAATGCATGGGAAAATAGACAACATTATGTATCAAGAAGAACAGCACAAGGTTATTTCAATACAGATTCAATAAACAGCAGTTCTTGTGGATCGTCATGCGGCGCTAGTGATGATACAAAAAAACCTGAGCCTAAACCAAGTGCGTGTGGTTCATCATGTGGTGCTAGTGATAAGTAGCTCTTTATCACCCTCGTATTTGGCGAGGGTTTTATACTAAAAATCTGGAAGAAATAACTTGATATTAGCAACACCTAAAAAAACATATGATTTAACAAAAAAAACTTTAGTAATGGGTATTCTCAATATTACTCGTGACTCTTTCAGCGATGGAGGTAAATATTTTGATATCGACAATGCACTTAAAAGAGCACATGAAATCGAAGATGAAGGTGCACATATTATTGATCTTGGTGCAGAATCTACACGCCCAGGATTTATATCAATTGATGAAAAAGAAGAATTTCAAAGATTATTACCACTCATAGAACGATTACGTACAGAATTAACTATTCCAATCTCTATTGATACCTATAAAGCAAATGTTGCAAAAAAATGTATTGAAGCTGGTGCCCACATTATTAATGACATTACTGGTTTTAAAGGGGATATTAATATGGCAGCAGTTGCAGCAGCACTCAATGTCCCTTCTATTCTCATGCATATGAGAGGTAGCCCTGATAATATTCATATTCCAACTACTTATGAAAACGTTTTGAATAATGTTAAGGATGAGCTACAAGAAAGCATTTCAATAGCAATGCATGCCGGTGTTAAAAAAGAAAATATTATTTTAGATCCTGGTATTGGATTTAATAAAACATCAAATGAAAACTTGTATCTAATCCATCACTTATCACAACTCAAAAATTTAGGATTTCCTATTTTAATGGCAGCCTCACGTAAACGTTTTATTGGCGAGATTTTAGAGACGGAGGTAAAAGACAGATTAGAAGGAAGCTTAGCTGTAGCTGTTATCTCAGCTAGAGAAGGAGCTCATATTATCAGAGTTCATGATGTTAAAGAGACTGTATATGCTTTAAAAATTGTCGATGCACTGAAAGCTTTATAAAATACATTTAGGAAACATATGAATAATTTTTTTACTTTTCAATGGCATATTACTGATGAATGTGATCAGCGATGTAAACATTGTTATATTTTTGCAGAAGATAATGCAATTGCTCTTAAAGAAACATCGATAAGAGATATTTACTCTATTTTGGATAATTGTTTAGAAATGTGCAACACATTAAATCGCATTCCCTATTTTTTTATCACGGGCGGTGATCCTCTTTTACATAAAGATTTTTGGAAAATAGTTGAGATACTTAAAAAGAATAATATTGCATTTGGAATTTTAGGGAACCCATTTCATCTGAACCAAGAAGTATGTGAAAAACTTAAATTTTATGGTTGTGATAAATATCAAATGTCTTTAGATGGGCTTGAGCAAACTCATGATTTTATTCGCAAAAAAGGCTCATTTCTAACAACACTTGAAAAAATAAAGTATCTCAAAAAAGCAGGTATTAAAAGTGCCATTATGACAACGGTTTCAAAACTCAATCTATCTGAAATACCAAAGCTCATTGATACGGTTGTTTACTACGAGGTCGATATTTTTGCTTTTGCACGGTATTGCCCTACTAGTTTAGAAAAAAACTTACATATTTCACCTCAAGAATATAAACATTTTTTAGAAATTTGTTGGAAGAAATTTGAGGATTATAAAGATTCAAAAACCGCATTTAATCTAAAAGATCATCTGTGGACACTTTTTTTATATGAAAAAGGTGAATTTATCATTCCATCCAACCTACAGGATGATATCATTTACGATGGATGTAATTGTGCAAATTCACATTTAACTATCCTTCCTAATGGCGATGTCTTGGCGTGCAGACGTATGGATAGTACCGTTGGGAATGTCTATAAAGAACGTTTAGACACGATATTTTTAAGCGAAAAGATGGATGATTATCGCAATTATGAGGCATTTGAGAAATGTAGTAAGTGCGAATTATTGCGCTTTTGTAGAGGATGCCCTGCTGTGGCATATGGCTATACGCATAATATGTATTCGCCCGATCCACAATGCTGGAAAATTGTATCGTAAAAGGACAAAAATGCAGAAAAATGAGATGAATGCAGTTATTTTACATCATACTTGTAAAGCGGAAGAACTTATGCCTACAACTGTTCCTATACCAAACATTAAACCAGATTGGGTACTTGTAAAGATTAGAGGATTTGGTATTAATCGTTCTGAAATTATGTTTCGAAGTTATGAAGCAGACGCACCCTCCATTAACCTTCCTAGAATTCCAGGTATTGAATGTGTTGGAGAAATTGCTGATCCTTCTAATAGCCATTTTAAAAAAGGCGATCGCGTTGTTGCTCTTATGGGTGGCATGGGACGTAGTTTTGATGGTAGTTATGCAACATTCGCTTTACTTCCTACAAAAAATGTTTTTTCAGTAATATCAGATCTAGAATGGGCAGAGCTTGCAGCTATTCCTGAGAGCTATTTTACAGCCTTTGGATCATTATTTGAATGCCTAAACTTAGAAGCTCGTGATACCTTGCTGATAAGAGGGGGAACAAGTGCGACAGGAATTGCTGCTATTCAGCTTGCAAAAAGCATTGGATGTCGTGTAATAGCAACAACTCGTCAAGAAAGGAAAAAGGTATTTTTGAAAGAGATGGGAGTAGATGACGTCATAATTGATGATGGTAAGATATCATGCACACTAAAAAAACTTCTTCCTGCAGGAATCAATAAAATTCTTGAACTCGTAGGAACTAATACACTTGAAGATTCTCTTTCCGCATTAGCCCCTAAAGGCATCCTCTGTTTGACAGGTATTTTAGGAAGTAAAAGTGCTATTGCTTCCTTTGATATAATCAAAGCAATTCCAAATGGAGCTTATATAACCTCATTTTTTAGCAACTATCCAACACAAGAGACTATCAATAAACTTTTTGAACATATAAAAACATATGCAATCAAACCTAAAATTGCATATATATTTCAATTTGAAGAGATTTCTAAGGCCCATTTACTCATGGAGAGCAATGGAGCCAATGGAAAAATTGTTATTTTAACAAATTAAACCGAGTGAAACTCGTTACAAGGATTTACAAAATGTATCTAAAATTCTTAAATATTCTTTTGATATTTGGTCTCATGAGTTCTGTAATAGCAGAAGATAAATTTATGGCATGGGTTTCTGAAGTCATTGCTCCTATTCAAGCATCTTCATGGAGTGATGAAACACCTATTATGCAACAAACACCTCATGGAATACTCAAAGGAATGAAACATCAAGATATACGTATTTTTCGAGGAATTTCTTATGCAAAAGCACCTATCAATGAACTACGATTTGCACCACCAGTAAAAGTGGAATCATGGAAAGGTGTTAAAGATGCAACGCATTTTGGTCCAATGTGTTATCAAGAAGGAGATGGAAATTTTTCGGAAGATTGTCTCTCTTTAAATCTTTGGGTGCCTGAGCGCACTCAAAAAGAGAAATTGCCCGTTTATGTCTTTATTCACGGAGGTGGATATACCCTTGGTTCTGGTTCTCAGCCTCTTTATGAAGGGACGGAGCTTGCAAAAGCAGGGATTATAGTAATTACCATCAATTATAGACTCAACACATTAGGATTTTTACCATCACAAACAGCTTACGAAACATATGGAACAACAGGAAACTGGGCACTTCTTGATATGATTATGGCTTTAGAATGGGTGAGAGACAACGTTGCGTCTTTTGGTGGTGATCCAAAACGTGTGACCATTGGAGGAGAATCTGCTGGTTCATACAGCGTCAGTGCATTAATCAGCTCTCCAAAAGCAAAAGGGCTTTTTCAACAAGCCATCATGGAAAGTGGCGCCTTAACGATGCTTAAAGCAGTTGCCCCAAAAACGGCAGTATCTTATGAACAAGCTACAGCATTAAGTGCAGGATTTTTTCATCACTTTGGACTTGAAGATACCCAAAATGGGCTCAGCCAACTGCGTCAAATACCCGTAAAAGAACTATTGGCAACTTCTCTTCCGATCGAAAAAGAGATTACTCCACCTCAAGTGAAAACCTTTTGGCCCATTCCTGATGGATCTGTACTTCCAAAAAATCCTCTCGAAGAGCTTCAAAAAGGCAATCTAAATCGTGTCAAACTTTTGTTTGGATTTAATAGTGATGAAGCGTCTATTTTTGTAAATCCACAAAGCACACCCGAAGACTACATCAAACTCGTCTCTTCCATGTTTGGGACAAATGCGCAGGCAATCTTAGTAAAGTATCCTATAACGGCTAAACATACTGTCGCTCAACGCATCAATGAGCTGGCAACACTCTCCATTTTACGTAGTGGTATGTACCTTTATGCAGATGCCCTCTCCAAACAAGGTGAAGACGTTTTTGCTTATCACTTTGATTTTGTAGATCCTGATTTAAAAGGAACAAAGTTTGGCGTTGCACATGCTTCGGAATTAAAGTACATTTTTCACAATTATATGCACTCTATCACTAAAGATCAACATGCACAATTAGTTGCAGACCAAATGTATACCGCATGGACAAATTTTATTAAAACAGGAAACCCTAATGGAGGAAGAATGCTACCAAATCATGTTAAATGGGAAAAATACAGTGATCAAAATCGTGTTGAATTGCGCATCTCTGAAAAAAGCAACATGCAACCTATCTCTCACGCAGAAGATGTTGACTTTATCAATACAATGATGCATAGCACTCAAAAATAAATTTCTAAAAGGAAAAAATATGAAATATACTCTCTTATGTACGTTAGTCATTATGGCGACTAGTCTGTTTGCGGCATCCGAATCGATCAAAGCTGCCGATGAACAACAACTAAAAGCGTTTTCATCGACAGCTTATCCAAAGCAAGTAACAGAGGTTATCCCCAATAAAGTCTATCATGTGATGGGATATGCACACAGTAATGCAAGTTTTATTATTGGTGATACATCGGTTATTGTTATTGATACACTGGATTCAACAACACGTGCCGAGCAACTCAAAAAAATCATTGCAACCTATACCAATAAGCCAATTAAAACAATTATATATACCCATGGGCATCCTGATCATCGTGGAGGAGCAGGTGCGTTTATGAATACTAAGCCTGAGATTATCGCAGCAGCTCCCATTAAACCACTATTAGGAAAAACAAATATCTTAAAAGATGTGTTTGATCTACGCAGTATTCGTCAGCATGGATATCAGTTAACCGATGAAGAGGCTGTTTCTCAAGGTATTGGCATCAGAGAGGGAATTACTCAAAAAAATGGTGATATACAACGTTTTGTTCCTCCAACAACACTTCTTAAAGAACGTCAAACAACACGTGTTATTGATGGAATTACGTTTGAATTTAATAGTGCCTCAGGAGAAACTGATGATCATCTATTAATTTGGTTACCAGAATCTAAAGTTCTTTTGAGTGGTGATAACTATTATGGATGTTGGCCAAATATTGCACCTATTCGTGGTGGTCAATACCGTGATGTCAATGCATGGATTGAGACATTAGAAAAAATGCTCTCATTCAATGCAACCTATGTTCTCCCAGGTCATACAAAACCACTGATGGGCAATAAAGAGGTCACAGAAGTATTGACAAATTACCATGATGCTCTTGAATATGTTTTACAAGAAACACTAAAATACATCAATCAAGATATGAGTGTTGATGGTATTGTTGAAAAAGTCAAATTACCTGAGCATTTTGCAAAATTGCCTTATCTTGGAGAATATTATGGAACAGTTGAATGGACGGTAAGAGGTATCTTTAGTGGTTATGTGGGCTGGTTTGATGGAAACCCAACAAACATACATCCACTCCCACCAAAAGATCATGCGCAAAAAACTATAGCCTTGATGGGTGGATCTGAAACTGTCCAAAAAGCAATGATTGATGCCTTAAGCCGCCAAGATTCGCAATGGGCCATTGAACTTGCTGATCTTTTATTAGCTATTGACACTACCAATCAAACCATAAAAAGGTATAAAGCACAAGGGTTGATTTCCTTAGCTCAAAAAGAGACCAGCGCCAATAGTCGTCACTATTATTTTGCGTATGCTAAAGAACTTTTATCAGAATAAAGCAGTCTTATGGAGATGATCTTATAGAATTAAATAAAAATGCTACATGGCATCGTATCTTAGAAGTGGGGCAATGCCCCACCGTGTTTAGCATCACGAGTTTAGTGGATAAGGATCTTAGTCTATGATCATCAATACAGGAACCAAAACAGATATTCCCGCTTTTTTCAGTCAATGGTTTTACCGCAGAATTGAAGAGGGTTTTGTTTATGTACGCAATACCTACAATCCATCCTTGGTAAAAAAATATCTCTTGCATCCACACAGTGTTGACTGTCTGACTTTTTGTACGAAAAATCCTGCGCCCATGCTCCCAAAGCTTCATCAACTAGAACCTTTTGGTCAATTTTGGTTTGTGAGTATTACTCCTTATGGCAAAGAGATAGAACCATATGTGCCATCTGTTCATGATGTGATTGCAAGCTTTCAGTCTCTTTCAAAAAGCCTAGGCTCACACAAGGTGATTTGGCGTTATGATCCTATTTTTATCAATGACGTCTATACGGTTGAACATCATATAAAACGGTTTGATGCCATAGCGTCTTCTTTGGCAGGATATACACATACATGTGTTATTAGTTTTATTGATCTTTATGCCAAGCATATCTCCAGTGGTTTAGCTATCTCTATGGTGCATAAAAACGAACGTATCCAATTGGCGCAAGCTTTTTTTAAAATTGCTCAAAAATACGATATGTCTCTTAAAACATGTGTGGAAGGAAAAGAACTCACATTATATGGGGTTGATTGTTCGGGGTGCATGACACAAAGTGTGATTGAAAAAGCCATTGGGCAGGCCATGAGTATTCCTAAAAAATCTACTTCCAGAAAAGGGTGTTCATGCGTGCTTGAAAATGATATTGGCATGTATAATTCGTGTTTACACGGATGTGTTTATTGTTATGCCAATACATCACTCAACGCAGTCAGAAATAATGTCAAACTTCACAATCCTGCATCACCGCTCTTATTAGGCGAGCTCTTACCTACCGATACGCTGCAAGAGGTTTCCCAAATGAGTTATAAAAGTAGGCAAGCTCGTCTGTTTGATTGAAAAAGCTTATACGATAAGCGTTGCTTTGGTAATGGATAGGGTCGCTGTATTTTCGAGGACTTTAACAACATGTTGTAAATAAGGCATGCTAAATGGTGTTCAAGTGCCTCTTCACTCTCCCATGTTTCGATAAGAATAAATGTATGGTTTTGATGTCAGCCTTATTATGAATACAAAGTGTTGCGATAATTTTTAATGCCATAGGTCTTATCCTATTAGCGCACAAAGAAATCAGTGTAAATGGGCGTCATTATTACTTTGCTTATGCTAAAGAGTTATTGGATGATTAAGAGTGATGTTTTGTAAAGGAGTAAGATAGAGTCTGTCTTATTTCTTTACAAGCCCCTGACGCCACGCATACACAGCAACTTTGGTTCGGTCTGTTAAATAGAGTTTGCTTAAAATATTGCTGACATGTGATTTTACAGTTTTTTCTGAGATATTAAGACGCGTTGCAATATCCATATTTGACAATCCTTCTGCAATATAATGCAACACTTCCATTTCGCGACTTGTTAAATCCTCATGGAACTGTTCATCTTCCATATTTATTGAGACAACTTTTTCCAGTGCTTTAGCGACACGCGGACTTATGACACTTTCTCCTCGTGCTGCTTTTCGCACGGCACGAATAAGGTCTTCAGGCGTTGTATCTTTGAGTATATACGAAATAGCTCCTGCTTGTGTTGTTGGCACCACATATTCATCGCCTTCGTGTGAAGTTACCATGATAATCTGGCTACGAGGGCTCACTTTTTTAATCTGCCGTATTGTTTCAACGGCTGGTTTATCTGGCATAAATAGGTCAAGCAATACAACATCAGGAGCATAGTGCATCGCAGCACTCACCGCTTCCATACCAGATTCCACAACGGCCATCACTTGAATATCCTCAGCGGTGGAAAGAAAGGCCGTTAGCCCTTTGCGCACCATGGCATGGTCATCAGCAAGAATAAGTGTGATTTTTTCAGTCATGATTCATTTCTCCATGAAAGTGTGATTTGAGTTCCCACACCTACGGTACTTTGAATGTCAAGTGTTCCATCTGGAAGTTCTTGTATGCGTTCGTGCATGGAAATAAGCCCAAGTCCTCCTGTTTTTTGCTTAGTCATAAAGCCTACTCCGTTATCAGTGATTGTAAGAGTAATAGTATCGTCGTGTCTTGCACATGCAATCACGATCTTAGATGCCTTACCATGGCGCACTGCATTGATGAGTGATTCTTGAACAATGCGTAAAATATGATGCTCTATATATGCATTGCATTGAAGAAGTTCAGCATACTTTAGTTCTATGCTTATGCCGAAACGGCGCTTGAAATCTTCGGCAATCATAACGATACGTTCAGAAAATGAAGTGTTATTGCCTTCTGTGGGGTGCAGTTGCGTGATAATTTCCATGAGATCATGCTGTGCTTCACGCGTGATAGCTTCCGCCTCTAAAATATGTTCGCCAGCAAATTTCATTGCCACAGGCTTGGTTTTGATGGTTGCCAATTGTAAACCCAAAGCAAAGAGCTTCTGTTTTACCGTATCATGAAGTTCACGCGCCAGACGATTTCGCTCATCACTTATGGCAAGATTTTGTTTCAAATTCAGATACATCTCCAAATCTCGTGCCATGTTATTAAGGTGTTCACTATGCCGCATCAGGACATCATCATTTGGCAGAGAAATTTTCTTTTTAAAGTTACCTTGCCGCCAACTTTCAGTAATTTCATTCATTTTTTGTAATTGCTTCGTTACATAACGAGATGCAATGAGTCCACATACAATACCTATCGGCACCGAAAGCAATAAAACCTTACCCCATATGTGAAACAGAAAAACCATGACACTTTTAAACTGTATCCATGGATCAAACTCTGCAATATACACAATGCGTAAATGTCCAACGAGTTCTTCATTGTCATGCTTTATGAGTAGTTCCTTATCCGCTAATATAAGTCCATCTTTTGCTAGCCATTGAACACTGTTTTTTACTGCGTACTGACTTTTTATTTTACTAAGATAAGGTGATATTTTGTTTGAAAAATTATCAAAATCCGACAATACGAGAGAACCATTTTTATCGATAATCTCGATATAAACTTCAGGAGAACTAGAGCTCGTAATACGATAAATTGAAGAACCGCTACCCTGCTCCAAGTTTATCAATTTTTCACGGATATTATTGCGCGCTTTGTTCAACCATTCGACGTTATTTGTATCAAGGATTGCTTGTGTAACAATAAGCTCTTCACTGTCTATTATCTTTTCAATATTTTCAAGCGTAATAGTAGTATGAAAATTAGTGTAATTGTTTATGCTGTTTAGCATTATAGCAATTAAGATTATGGCAAAAAAAGAAAGCAACGCGTAGCTTATCGCAAGCTGACACCACAAACGATTCATAAAAGTCAGATAATAGTTGAATAAATTTTTCATATCTTCATTATAAAATAATTTTCAAAAAAATACATCAGTCTAAAGTCTGATGCATCATTATTGGTTGTATCTCATACTTTAGACCGATGTGCAAAATATAATAATCAGCTATATTTCCAAGTATGTAAATCACACTTAAAAGGAGCTATACTATGCCATACAATTCACGTTCAATCTCATTAAAGAGTCTGGCTATACTTACAATGTTAACCATCAATGCCTTTGGTACAAGCATTCCAAGCCGTCCTGAGCCTATACAGACAAATCAGGCTACTTCTGCACTATTTGCAGAGGAAAACTGGGCTTTTGCACTTGGTGGTGGCGTGATGTATAGAGCAAAATATGAAGGTTCGGACAATTACCATGCTGTATTTATCCCTGATATCTCAGCTCGGTATAAAGACGGTTTGATTTTTGCAAATTGGAATGGGATTGGAAGCTATCCTATTTACGGAGAAAACTATAAAATCGGTGCTTCAATAAGCCCCTCTTTTGGTAGAAAAGAAAAGGATGATAGAGAAAATCTACGAGGTATGGGCGATATTGATACGGGAATAGTAGTCAATCTTCTTGGAGAATATGATTATGGTCCTATGAAACTTTCAGGCAAAATCTCAAAGGGAGATAAAGAATATGGCACAACGGCAAAATTAGAAATAGGCAAGGTATTCGCACTGACAGAAAAGCTTAAGCTAAAGGTTGCTGCGGGTAATACATGGGCGGATGAAGAGCATATGCAAAGTTATTTTGGCGTTTCTCCAGTACAATCAATGCGTTCAGGATATACCCCATATGAGGCAAAATCAGGAATTAAATCTGCTGGAGTTTCGATCGCTACATTCTATTCAATAACTAAAAGTTGGGAAGCAAAAGTTATACTTACAGCAGATAAATTGTTAGATGATGCCGCGGATAGTCCACTCACAAAAAAAGATTTGAACACAGCTACAATGGCTACACTCAGTTATAAATTTTAACCTGAGAATAACTACGTTTTCCACTATAAAGTAGAGAACTTCTACCAAAGATATTAAGAGTAATGCTTTTTATTTTATAGTCACGATAGAAGACTTACACGGAAGTCTTCTATCTCATTGTATTAGGCAATTAAATGAGCTTTTGTAATTGAAAGTGTCGCAACACCCTCAAGTGCTTGAGCAAACTGTTTTAAATGGGGTGTTGCAAAATGAATCGCTAAAGCATCTTCATTTTCCCAAGTTTCAATCATAATCAACACATCTTCTTGTTCACTGTTTTGTAGGAGAAAATACTCCAAACAGCCTACTTCTTTGCGTGTTGGCACAATTAATTTTAATGCTTCTTGTTTAATCATTTCTATATGATCTTGTTTTATTTGTATGGTTGCAATGATTTTTAAAGCCATTGGTCCTCCTTTGTGATATTTTTATAAACTTTTGACACTTTGGCGAAATCGCCTCAGTTGACTTTCTTCTACAGTATTGATAACATTTTGAAGAACTTGAATCATTTTTTCTTTATCATTTGGAATACTCCCTGATAATGGAACAGCAATAGAAGAATGTACCGCTTGAAATATTGTCGGAATAGTCAAGGTGTTGATAAATTCTTTCATCTCTTCAAGTTTTTCAATCTCTGTTGCCTCTTCGTAATCCCCAGTTTTAGCTTGCTCAAAGAGTAAAGAGCCTGGCATAAGCGTCAAGGAGGAAGCATAGACCAATGTTGGCTTTAGCTGATTAAGAATTTTGGCTGAATCATGAGCATGTTTAAAACCATATCCATGACCACCCAATCCATTGAGAAAATTGGCAACATAGAGAAATCCTGCTTCATCCATTTTTAAACACTGTTCAAGAACCAGTGATGAAGAGTATCCTTTACCCATACGCTCCAAAATCACATCATCCCCAGACTCAATCCCAAAATAGGGATTGCTGTATCCAATATCACGCAGATCTTTCAACTGTGATACGGTTTTATTGGCCATATTATTAATGCGCGCATACCCACCAATGGACTCAACTGAGGGAAGATACGACTTGATCTGTTCGGCAATTTTCATCAATTTGTCGTAACTGAGCACAAATGGATCAGCACCTTGCAAAAAGATTCGTTTAGGAGCAATACGATAACTTCTCAGTTCGTTTAAGTCACTAAGAATTTCCTCCATTGAGGATGTTTTAAAATGACTCTCCTGATAAAAGGTACAAAATGCACACTGATTGTGTGTGCTACAGCCTGAAGTTACTTGTAAAAAAGCAGAATCTGCCTCATAAGGTGGTCGATTGATACCACTAGAAAAATGCATAGAGATGTACTCCTTATTTGAATGCGAAGAGGGATGTCCTATCATCATGATAAGACATCACAGTTATTAATTTAAAAATGTGTTTTGAAGATGTTTGAGGAAGCGTTGTTTCTCTGATTCAAGGTCTAAATCACCTTTAAAGATATCGTGAACAGAAAAGGTTGGTAAAGGTTGTGCACCACAAAACTGAAATGTCTTATGTACAGCGACATGTGTTTCATCCAGTGTCA
The DNA here is from genome assembly GCF_036802865.1 of Sulfurospirillum sp. Classification (NCBI taxonomy): domain Bacteria; kingdom Pseudomonadati; phylum Campylobacterota; class Epsilonproteobacteria; order Campylobacterales; family Sulfurospirillaceae; genus Sulfurospirillum; species Sulfurospirillum sp. The sequence goes on from NZ_DAIRVK010000004.1 coordinate 177,562, forward strand.
TACCTTCAAAAAATCCCTCTTTATCATTAAATTCAGATGCTGGACAATTGTAGGTTAAAGAGAGCATATACTCTTTAGCTTGCATCAAACCTCCACTACCATAATGTTTAGTTGCATCACTACGCGTACGACCATCATTTATATAGGTTACACTGCCTTGTCCCATTGAGAAAATCTCATCCATATATTTTTTTGCAAGCCATGGAACGCTCATCCAGTACACCGGATATTGAAACAAAATAATGTCTGCCCATGCAAATTTATCTACTTCGTCTTGAATAGAGTAATCACTCTCTACCACGCTGTGTTGAACACTAAATCCATTCGATTGGAAAAACTCTGTAGCCTGTTCGATATAAAATCGTGTTAAGTTGCCCTCAGCAATAGCTGGATAGCGTTGATGACCATTGATAATTAAAACATTTTTCATATTAATCCTTTAAAAGTAATTTTTTTAATGAGCGCGTACGCTGGGATTAGCGTCTTTATTGTGATTGATAAAATTCGTGAAAATTCGTGATTCGTTTTGAGGAATATTGACGCCATTATTTTTGCCTATTTCAATACACTTAAGAAGCCATGCCATATTTTTCCCTAATAAGCTGAGTGTTTGTTGTCCTTCTAAATCATATTCTAAATCTTCAGGGTGTTTTGCATAAATATTATTCCAATATTGACTAGAAACAATAGGCATATTATTGATTGTGAAATACTTATTTAGAACATCAAAACTGGAGGTTGTACCAGAACGTCGAGCAACAACGACTGCACTACCTGGCTTATAAGCAAATGCGTGGCGACCTGCAAAAAAAAGCCTATCAAGTAACGATAATATTCTTCCTGTTGGATGGGCATAATAAACAGGTGAGCCAAAAATAAACCCATCGCTCTTTTCTGCCTTATAAATAATGTCATTAATCATGTCATCTTTAAAAACGCACAGACCAGGCGTTTGAGTATAACATCCCATGCAGCCACTACAATCTCGAATTGGTGTATTACCTACTTGAATAACCTCACTCTCAATTCCTTCAGTTTTCAACGATTTTTCAACCATACTAAGGGCATTAAAAGTACTGCCTTTTTTATTGGAACTTCCATTGACTAAAAGAACTTTCATAATTTCCCTCGATATTTTTCGAAAATTATAATCGCAACACTCTTAATATATCCTTACGATACAAAAATATCGTAAGGATATATTAATCTCTATTTGTGCTATACTATAAACCAAAATAATTAGAGTTATGAAAAAAAGGCCACAAATGTATGTTGTAAATAACAAAGAGTACACCTGTGCAATCACTATTGCACAAGATATTTTCAATGATCGATGGAAATTGTGTATCATATGGCATCTTTTAGAGGGCGAAAAGCGCTACAAAGATCTTTTTGAGAGTGTGGGTGAAATTACACAAAAAACATTAACATCTAAACTGAGAGAGCTGGAAGAGAAGCATCTTATCTCTAGACAAATATTTCCTGAGATTCCTCCTAAAGTAGTATATGCACTGACCCCTATTGGGGAAAAATTACGGCCTATTTTAAATGAAATGTTTGATTGGGGCATCGATTACGTTCAAGAGCATGGGACACTCAAGGATGGTGTTGTATGTGAACCAAAATTTTCCTCAAAGATTGATAAATAGATATTAAAATTCGTATTGACTAATTTTGGCCAATATCTATTATACTCGAGCCATTGCTATGTATATTGTAGTCTCTGTTACTATAATTCACTGTTTAGTGATTTTACTAAACAGCTATTGAGCTAAACAATTTATTTAGTGAAATCACTAAAAAATAATACAAAAGGATAGCAAATGATAGATTTTATTGTACGCTTTATCGCACTTTTTAGTCTATTGACACTTGTCGTGATTATTTGTATGAAATTTATTGGGGCTATGAGAATAGAAAAAAGCAACAATAATCCGATACACTTTACCACAGAGTTAATTCATTCTGGCATTGCTAGTTTATCATTAGCGTATTGGTTGTCATTTATGCAATAATGGCTTTCATCCATTATTGCTTGAGTTAAATTGCCACTATCAAAATATAACTTTTTGATGATTTTTATCTTTTTATATCAAAAAAAGAGGTAAAATGATAAGTTTTGTACAAATTCTTATCATTTAGATGAAAAATAGTAGTTACCTACTTTAATAAAAAACGTGTTTTTGAATGGCTTTTTGTATAGCGTTTCGCAGTTGCTTATCTGTTGGAATAGTCGCAAAATGTTTATAAGTAATACTAGGTTGAACAGGTAAGGGAAGTTTTGTTAATTTACCTTTTTGTTTTGGCTTACTTGTGTCTTTTTTAACGTATTTTGAATAGTTCCCTTTATTGGATACTATAGTACACAATAAATCTAAGATAATTGTTGGAGAAAGCATTTTATCAGGAGTATTGAAAAAAAGCCTAGAAAAGCCTTCATTGTTTTTTTCTTGTATTTCAAGAAGATAAGCACTGCTATTATCTTTCAAATAAATGTGAATAATTAAAAATTTGCGAAGTATCGTTTTTTTCTCTCCGTTGATCCCTTTGATCTTCTTTAGAATATGCCATCTATTCAATACAGATTTTTGTAACAATTGACTTGATTTGATGCTACAGTATTCAGGAAAACTTGACTCTATTCCTTCTAAGGTGATATATGAGAATCCCGATACAAGATCTTCATCATTTTTCGTAAGTAAAGCTAACGCATCTTCAATAGCTTTGAAACCTTGGAATTGTGTAGGTTGATTATGCTCTATGTGTGCTTGTTTTATTTGAGCGGTTTCTTCAGAATCTTTTTGATTATTGGTTTCTCCCGATGACAAATGAAGAGGATTTTTGTCAGACTCTCCTTTTTCATAAGAGGGGCTTTCTATTTCAATAATTTTATTGTGTTCTATAATAGTAGGTGGGGTACCAATTGTTTCAACTTGTGAATATGCACGAACAAAACCGGTAGTTGTATGTGGATTATGTTTGTGCGTGATGTCTTGACCATCATCTTCATTGTCTTCTGATAACTCATGGGGACGAGGGATATATTGTACAGTTTCTTTTTTCGGCTTAATGTCGTATTTAATATCTTCTGAAATAATTTTATGGTCTATTGGTAATGATGCTTGATTAATTCGCAACATGAGAAACGTTGAGTTATCAATCCACACTCCATCTCCTACCAATGTTAAGTTAGTCGGATGATATGGTAGTACAACAGGATTCATATACCCTTTAGAATGGTCTTGTTGAATTGAGGCCCACACATGGCTTAGTCTGCTTCGAGAAGTTTGATTTAATTTTAGGTAGCTAAGAAGAATAATATTTTCGTCTGTTTTACCTTCATTGAGTTCAATCTCATAGTCGCCTGATTCATTTATAAAAGCACTTTTGATATACTTTTCTATGGCTACATCAATAGTGTCTAAAATTAATTTCGTACGAATTTGCTTATGTCCTGGAGCAATTGCACTGGTTAGAAATTCCAAAGAAGGGATATAGACAGTTATATCATTTGTTGAGATAATTTTAGTTAGGCGAGATTTGCAGAAAGCAACAAAATCATTTGAGTTTTCTGGAAATTTACCTATATCATATTTGAATTTTGAAATATGCCAATAAGTTTTATCGGGAATTTTATGGTCTAATGTCACTGATGTAGGTTGTAATCTTTGGTCTGAGAACACAAAATCGAATTGCTTATTATATGAAAAGTACTTATGGTTTTTCCAAATTGCAGATGTTGAATTCTGTCCTTTCCATATTGTACCTAGTCTAGTTTGGTCTAATTCGGCAACGGTAGCATAAAGAATATCATTGACATCAGAAAGTGTTTTACCATCTTCTAAAATTTGTTTCGCAGCAATTTTTACCAAAGGTAAAGATAAATTTTGAGTATTTTCTATAATAGGACCATACCACCAAATAACTCGTTTAATATTATCTTTTGGAAATGAAGAAATAGGATGGTTAGCTTCCATAAGAGAGCTCTTTGTTTTTGTAGCATATTTTGTTGGAATGTAGTACTTTTAATTGGAAATGACAACCCCCGCCAAAGATAGAAGGGCGAGATGAGGTGTGATGAGGCGACCTAAAAGGTCTTAGGGGGCTTAGTTCAACGTCTTCTTCTTGGAGCGATTGGTAGGCATTGGATTCGAGTATCTCTTCGATGCTTTGAGGCGGTAAAATGTAGCGAAGGCGTTTAATACTCATGCTTTTGCCACATCCAGGACTTCCTTCCATCAAAAGGTTGTGCATACCCGCTGCTGCAATGAGCATAGCTCGCTTAGCTCTTTGTTGCCCTAGTACATCGCCAAAATCAAGCGGAAAATGAGTAGTGTAAAAATAATTTTTGGCTTCAATTTCTAAGCAATTTTCACAAAAATTTTGTTTTGGAGTTGCTACTTCTGTATTAAAACGTTTTTCTTTAAAAAAAAGCAGGGCATCATGCAGTGTTTCAACCCCATATACTTCGATATTTGGGATTTGTTGCACTTTGGAAAGAAGCTCGCTGGGTACTAAGACACGAAGGTTTTTAACGTACGAAGCCAATGATAGAATGATGGGAAACATGGTGTTTGTTTTCTTGATTTTACCATCAAGCCCTAATTCTCCAAAAATGAAAAAATCATTACAGGTAAAGCGCTCTTTTTGAATAGCAATAAGTAACGCAATACCAAGATCAAAGTGGCTGCCTTCTTTTTTAAGATCAGAAGGAGAGAGGTTTATAGTGATTTTTTGAGCGGGGAATTGGAAGTTAATACTTGAAAGGGCCGATTTTATTCTCTCACGAGACTCTTGGATAGATTGATCGGCCATCCCTACAATGCTAAAGCCAGGAAGCGCTCGAACAAGTGTGGATTCTACATTGACTTCATAGGCTTTGTTGCCATATAATGTTGCACATTTGGCATGTTTAACCTTAGAAAGGGCAATAGCTTCTTCCACGGTTATTTACCTGCTTTTTGCTTTTTTTTCCACTCTTTTTCAAATTTTTTACGTTTTAGGTAAGAGAGTTTTTCGATAAATAGACGACCTTTCAGATGATCCATTTCGTGTTGTACCGCGATAGCCATCAGATCAGTAAATTCTTCTTCATGTCGGTTACCCTCTCGATCAAAATAAGCAACTTTGATATGTGCAGCGCGTTCTACTTCATCATAGTACCCAGGAACGCTCAAACAGCCCTCTTGATAAATAGTGACGCCATCTTTTTCAAGAATAACCGGATTGATTATTTCGTAGAGGTTTTCATTTTTTTGGCAACCTTCATCATCGACAAGGTTAATAATGACTACATTTAAAGGCTCACCAATTTGAACAGCAGCAAGCCCAATGCCTTCACTATGAACCATCGTATCGAACATATCTTGCAAAAGAGTATGCAGGTACGCATCAAAATGCATAACATCTTTAGACGTTTCGCGTAGAAGCTTATTGGGATAAACTAATACCTCTCTAATCATAGTTCCTCGCTTGGTAGGGAAGGCGTACAAACGATGTATGGAACATATTTTTTGCCAGTATGAGGCAACTCTTCAAGGGTTGCTGCAAGAAATTCTTCGGAATTATGATCGGGATCGAGTGCTACAATGGTGAGTTCAATATCGGTTTCAACTTCGCCCGTTCCAACAAAAAAGCTAGTTTGGTAGACAAGTTCGCTGATACGGTCACATGCTTTTTTAGCACCTACAATATCTGTATGTTTCAGAATCATTGCAAAAATACCATCACCAAAATGAGCAACAACATCACTTCTTCGAGAAGTTTTTAGAAGTAATTTGGCAATGTTACGAACAACAATATCTTTATCTTTTTTATTGACAATTTTTTCTAATGTATCTTCTTTAACGCGTGCCAAGACCAAAGAGCTTGGATGCGCATAGTTTTTAATGAGTTTAATTTCATCTTGAAGGGATTTTATCAGGTACCGACGGTTATAAACGCCATACTTGACATCAAAAATAGATTGGTTATCGACCTCTTGCAAAATAGTTGTTGTTTTTTGATAATACTCTTTTAAAAGATCAATTTGTTTGGTTGTGAGGCCAAACATTTTGTTAAGGTCTTCGCTGAGGGAAGAGATAATATTTTGAATAGATAGTGGATTTGAGTTAGTTTCTAGCTGAGCAGAACGCTTTTTAACAATCTCTTGCATCACATTAAGGTTACGGTAAACAGTAGAGACGACTTGCATGATATTTTTAATCTGCGCAAAACCCTCTTTGACTTCACGCTCAATGCGTGCATGATTTTCATCATTGTTGGTATTTTCAAGCTCTAAAAAGTCATTGATACGCTTTTTAAAAGCAGTAGGTTTGCTTTCTAAAAGCTTGTCGAAATAGATTTGAAAATTGGTAGGTGTGGGAGGGATGTTCTCATCTCCCAACACCTTAAGTACCAATGCGGCAAATTTTTCAAGCTCTTGGTTAGATGCTTGGGTTACAATAGGCTCTTTTGGAGATGGTGGCGGGGTTTGTTCGATCACATCTTCTTTAGTATCGATATTATAAACACCCGTTGCACCTTTGTCTTTATTAAAACGAACCATTGTTTGCCTTCTTTACTATCATAAATTATTTAAAACTTTTATCGAGTACTTTATCGATTAACCCGTATTCACACGACTCTTCAGCACTCATGAAAAAATCACGTTCTGTATCTTTGATGATTTTTGGAAGTTTCTGTGAACAGTTTTTTGCCAAAATTTCATTGAGTACTTGTTTCATACGTAAAATTTCTTTCGCCTGAATTTCAATATCGGTTGCTTGTCCTTGTGCACCGCCCAATGGTTGGTGAATCATAATACGTGCATTAGGAAGAGCGTAACGTTTACCTTTGGTACCAGCACTAAGTAAAAATGCTCCCATCGATGCTGCTTGACCAATACAGATGGTACTAATATCTGGTTTAATATAGTTCATAGTATCGTAAATACTAAAACCACTGGTAATAACGCCACCAGGAGAGTTAATATAAAGATAGATATCTTTTTCAGGATCTTCCGCTTCAAGGAACAGTAGCTGTGCTACAATCGAAGAAGCAACAACATCATTGATCTCACCGCTGAGCATAATGATACGATCTTTTAAAAGGCGAGAGTAGATATCGTAACTTCTCTCACCGCGACCCGTTTTTTCAATAACGACAGGAACGTAATAGCTCATTATTTACCTTTAGTAAAAAGCTTTGTGAAGAGTCTCTCTTCGATAATAGACATTTTAATCGCTGGAAGAACGCCTTGTTTCTCATAGAACTCTAGGTATTCTTTAGGGTTTGCACCTTGTTGCATTGCTTCAAAGTAGATCATTTGAAGGACTTCTTGGTCACTTACATTGATGCTCTCTTGTTTTGCTAATTCATCAACAATAAATGTGAGTTTAACACTTTTTTCTGATTCTGCTCTAAACTCTTCTCTTTTTTCTTTAATTTTATCAGGATTTCCTGCAAATTCTTTGATTTCATCTTCACTGAGTTTTCCAAAAACACTTCTCATTTGAAGGTCAATCTCTTGGTCAACGATGTTTTCTGGAAGATCAAAGGCAATTTTTTCTAAAACGTTTTCAACAAATTTAGGTTTAACTTCGTCATTGAAAAGTTTTGCTAATTTTTCATTACGAATTTCGTCTTCAATTTGACCTTCAAGCGTCTCTAGTGTTGGGTTTTCAACACCTGGAAGAAGTTTTTTGATCATCTCTTCGCTTGGTGTTTCAGGGATGTCTTTAACTTTAATCTCTTTTAGGGTTACTTTAAAGGTGGTTGGTTTTCCTGCAAGATCTTTATTACCATATGTTTCTGGGAATGTAACAGCGATCTCTTTCGCTTTATTGCTTACTTTCATACCAATAATGCCATCTTCAAATCCTGGAATAAATGAGTTACTTCCGATTTCAAGCGTATAGCCTTCTGCTTTACCGCCTTCAAAAGCAACATCTTCTAAAAAGCCTTCAAAATCGATCACAACAAAGTCGCCAGATTTAACAGCGCGTTTTTCTTCAACGGTTTTAAGATCTGCAACCAATGACAAAGTTTTCTCAAGTCTCTCAGAAATCTCTTTTTTAGCCACTTTTGGTGCTTTGTATTCAGGTACACACTCTTTGTAGCCTTCGATAATAATAGTTGGTTTGAATGAAAGTTTCATAACAAGCTCTAAACCACCATCTTTCTCTTCAAATTTTGAGAAACTAGGCTCACCGACAACGAGGTCTGCTTTGATATTGAGTTCAGCTAATGCTTTTGTGTAAAGCTCTCTAAGTGCTTCAGTTTGTGCATCTTCTTTGAGTTGTTTGCCGTAGCGTGCTTTAACGATATGTGCAGGTACTTTTCCTTTTCTAAAACCATCAACTTTCATATTTGAAGAAGCCGATGCAACCATCTTCTCTTCTTTTTTTTGTAAAAGTGCAGGTGAAATGGTTGCCTCAACTGCAGCATTAGCACTATTTGTACGGTTAACTTTAATTTGCATAAAATCCCTTTTCGATATAAAATTTTGCTCAAATATACCAAAAAATTGCTTTTAAGTCGCTTTTTATCCATTAAAAAGCAAAATAGAGATAAAATATCTCGTCTTAATTTTAACAGAAGTGAATCACAATGCAACGAAGAGAAGAGTTTGAACAAGCCGTCAAAACGATGCTTGAAATTATTGGTGAAAATACTGGGCGTGAAGGGCTTTTAAAGACACCAACACGCGTTTTTAAAGCCTATGAGCATATGACACAAGGCTATCACCAAAGTCCTAATGAAGTGCTAGGTGAAGCACTTTTTGAGAGTGACAATAATCAAATGGTACTGATTAAAGATATAGAATTTTATTCGATGTGCGAACATCACCTTTTACCGATTATTGGGCGCGCTCATGTTGCTTACATTCCGAACGGGAAAGTCGTTGGACTTTCTAAAATTCCTCGTATGGTTGATATTTTTGCACGTCGCCTTCAAATACAAGAACAACTGACCGAACAAATTGCCAAAGCGATTGATGATGTTATCGCTCCCAAAGGTGTGGGTGTGGTTATCCAAGCGCGTCACATGTGCATGGAAATGCGAGGTGTTGAAAAAACACATTCAAACACCACCACATCTTCGCTTCGTGGGCTTTTTTTAAAGGCAGATACACGAAAAGAGTTTTTTGACATCATCAACGCACCTCAGGCTAATCGCTACTAATGCCACTCGAGCGCCTCAGAAAAAAACTTCACGGTAAAAGCCTCTCTCCTATGTTTGGCACCATCACCAAAATTAGCTCTACAACCATCGAGGCGTGTGGGCTACGACCTAGCATTGGTGATATTGTCAAAATGATCTCACTCGATGGTCATAAAAGTGAACTTGGTATGATTACAGAAGTAGATCGGAATGCTTTTTTTATCTCACCGTTTGGTTTTATCGAAGGCTTTAAGATAGGCGATAAAGTTTTTATCAGTGAGCAAGGCATGATGATCCCTGTGGGGGAAGAACTTTTAGGACGCGTGGTTGATCCATTTATTCGCCCCAAAGATGGCAAAGGAACGATAGGTGCATCATCTATGGCACCGATTATGAGAGCGCCTTTGGATCCGATGAAAAGAGGACTTATCAATGAGCCATTTCGTGTAGGTGTCAAGACTATTGATGGACTTTTAACCTGCGGAAAAGGCCAGAAAATGGGCATCTTCGCAGGAAGTGGTGTTGGTAAATCAACCCTCATGGGTATGATTGTTCGTGGATCAGAAGCACCGATTAAAGTGGTTGCTCTTATTGGTGAGCGTGGTCGTGAGGTCCCTGAGTTTATTGAAAAAAACTTGGGTGGCAATCTTGACAACACAGTCATTGTTGTTGCAACCAGCGATGATTCGCCTTTGATGCGAAAATACGGGGCATTTAGTGCCATGAGTATTGCGGAGTACTTTAAAAATACAGGTAGAGATGTTCTGTTTATGATGGATTCCGTCACACGTTTTGCGATGGCACAGCGCGAGATTGGGTTAGCTTTGGGTGAGCCTCCAACATCAAAAGGCTATCCACCTTCTGTTTTGGCACTTTTACCACAGCTCATGGAGCGTGCGGGAAAAGAAGAGGGCAAAGGCTCTATTACCGCGTTCTTTACCGTACTTGTTGAAGGGGATGATCTGAGTGATCCGATTGCCGATCAATCCAGAAGTATTTTGGATGGTCACATTGTTCTAAGTCGCGAGCTTACAGACTATGGTATTTACCCTCCGATTAGTATTCAAAACAGTGCGTCAAGGGTTATGGGAGATGTTATTGAGGGTGAGCATAAAAAAGCTGCCATGCGTTTTAAACGCTTAAACTCTATTTTAAAAGAGAATGAGGTTCTCATTCGTATCGGTGCGTATGAAAAAGGTAACGATAAAGAGTTGGATATCGCTATTAGTAAAAAAGAGAAGATGAATGGCTTTTTACAGCAAGATCCCGATGAAGTTTTTGAATTTGAAGCAACGGTTGCTGAGTTAAAACAGATCATTGCCTAAATTTCTTTAGTATTTTTTAAACTAGAAAGTAATAGTATTCAAAAATTAATTAGGATAAAGTTTATCCTATATAGAATGGAGCAATAAGACGATGAGAGTCTATTTAGATAATAACGCAACAACCATAGTTGATCCTAAAGTTTTTGCTGAGATGGAACCCTACTTTTGTCAAATGTACGGTAATCCAAATTCTTTACATCAATTTGGCAGTGAAAGTCATCCAGCACTAAGAGCTGCGATGGATCAGCTTTATGCTGGTATCAATGCAAGCGATGACGATGACATTGTCATTACTTCCTGTGCGACTGAGAGCAATAACTGGGTCATTAAAAGTATTTATAATGACTATATTTTAAACGGTGATAAAGATCATATTATTACCAGTGAAGTCGAACACCCTGCTGTTGGCGCTTCGTGTAAATTTTTAGAAGGTCTTGGTGTTAAAGTAACGTACCTTCCTGTCAATACCGATGGTGTTATCAATGTGGAAGATCTGAAAAATGCCATTACGGATAAAACAGCACTGGTCTCCATTATGTGGGCAAACAACGAAACAGGTATGATTTTCCCAATCGAAGAAATTGGTGCAATTTGTAAAGAAAGAGGTGTTTTATTTCATACCGATGCTGTTCAAGCTGTGGGTAAAATTCCTGTTGATGTTAAAAAAGCCAATGTTGACTTTTTAAGCTTCTCTGCGCATAAATTCCATGGTCCAAAGGGCATTGGTGGTCTTTATATTCGTGGTGGTCAACAATTATCACCTTTCTTTCACGGTGGTGAACACATGGGTGGACGCCGTAGCGGAACGCTTAATGTTGCTGGTATTGTAGGTATGGGTAAAGCAATGGAGCTTGCCGTTGAAGCACTTGATTTTGAAAAAAACAATGTCAGACGTTTACGCGATAAATTGGAAGATGCGCTTTTACAAATTCCTGAAATGATGGTAGTCGGAACAAAAGAACAAAGAGTTCCAAATACAATTTTAGTCAGTGTAAAAGGAATTGAAGGTGAAGCGATGCTTTGGGATCTTAACCAAAGTGGGATAGGCGCTAGTACAGGAAGTGCCTGTGCAAGTGAAGCATTAGAGTCTAACCCTGTTATGGAAGCCATTGGTGCAGAAGCCGACTTGGCACACACTGCACTTCGTCTTTCACTTTCACGTTTTACAACAGAAGCTGAGATTGATTTTGCGATTGAAGTGATTCAAAAAGCGGTTGTGAGACTTCGTGCAATTTCAAGTACCTACGCATATGCGCCAGAATGGCACGTAAGTAAATTATAATTTAATAATGAATAGAGGATAAAAAAATGGCAAAAAATAGTTTAATTGGCGGCTCCATCTGGGAGGAATACAGCCAAAAAGTACAAGATTTGATGAACCATCCACAAAATATGGGTGAATTGACAGAAGAAGATGCAAAACGTGAGGGTGGAAAGCTCATTATCGCTGATTTTGGTGCTGAGAGCTGTGGCGATGCGGTAAGACTTTACTGGATCGTTGATGAAGCAACAGAAGTGATTAAAGAAGCAAAATTTAAAAGTTTTGGTTGTGGTACAGCCATCGCAAGTTCTGACACAATGGCGGAACTTTGTAAAGGTAAAACCGTTTCTGAAGCGGTAAAAATTACCAACATTGATGTTGAAAAAGCAATGCGCGATACGCCAGATACTCCTGCTGTTCCACCTCAAAAAATGCACTGTTCTGTTATGGCGTACGATGTTATTAAAGCAGCAGCAGCTTCGTTTAAAGGTGTTGATGCGGCAAGTTTTGAAGATGACATCATCGTGTGCGAATGTGCACGTGTAAGCCTTGGAACGATTAAAGAGGTCATCAAAATCAACAACCTCAAAACCGTTGAAGAGATTACGAATTACACCAAAGCAGGTGCATTTTGTAAATCCTGTATAAAACCTGGTGGTCATGAAGCACGAGAGTATTATCTTGTGGATATTTTACGTGATACCAGAGCTGAGATGGAACATGACCATTTACTGGCTATCTCTAATTCAAAAATAGATGGTAGTAACACGGTTAGTTTTGAAGAGTTGACTGTTGTTAAAAAACTCAAAGAGATTGAAGCAATTATCGATGAAAACATTCGTCCTATGCTTGTTATGGATGGCGGTAACTTGGAAATTCTAGACATTAAAGATGGCAGTGATGGCATGATTGATGTTTACATTCGTTATCTTGGCGCATGTAGTGGTTGTGCAAGTAGCTCTACAGGCACGCTTTACGCGATTGAAGCAGTTCTACAAGAGAAATTAAGTAAAAATATACGAATATTACCTATCTGATTTAATAATGTCTTTTGAGTAAAGCCCAAAAGACGTTATGAGCCACTGGAAGACTAATGCTAGCTTTATGCGCGGCAGAAGTTTTCTGATGGCTCAATCTTATATCTCATAAGGAACATTCGTGGCAAAAGTCGAATTTTTGGGACCACTCGGACGCCCAAGCATTGAAGTAGATATCTCAAATTTACAAGAACTCAAATCATTTTTCCAAGAAGATCAAGAGCTTCAAGATTGGCTCGCTATTTGCGCTGTCGCTGTGAATGACACGTTGGTATGTGAACTTAATATGCCTATTTCTAAAGAGGATAAAATCTCACTTCTCCCCCCTGTTTGCGGAGGTTGATTTATGCTTGAATTGCACGATGGACCTTTAGCGGTCAACACGATTTTAGCTTCGTGGTATGACCATGTTTGTGACAAAAATTATGGTGCATTTATTCCTTTTGTGGGTATCGTTCGTGATGAAGATGGCATTGATGGGCTTAGTTTTGACATTTATGAGCCTATCTTAAATAGCTGGTTTAACGCGTGGCAAGAAAAAGCCAGAGAGCAAAACGCCTATCTTCTTATGGCGCATTCTCGTGGTGATGTCCTCAATCACACTTCAAGTTATATTGCCGCTGTTGTTTCTCCAAAACGTAAAGTAGCCCTAAAAATGATTAACGATTTTGTTGAAGATTTCAAAGCCAATGCTCCTATTTGGAAGTATGACCTCATGGATGGCAAACGTGTCTATGCCAAAGAGCGTTCGCACGTACTGAGTGGATCAGGGCTCTTAAAGGCAGATGCATGAGCAAGACTTTCCTTCCGTTTAATGAAACCCTCGAAGCCCTTGAAAACTCTATAAAAACAGAAATTGGCATTGAAAATATTTTCATTGGTGACGCCCTTGGGCGCTTTTTGGCTGTTGACATCATAGCTTTGGAAAACAATCCAACCCATACCACTTCTTCAATGGATGGCTATGCCATTCGTTTTGAAGACCAGCAATTAGGCTCTCTTATCATTAGCGATTTTATCCCTGCAGGGACTGAAACACATGGTGTCGTACATAAAGGTGAGTGTGTGAAAACCTTTACAGGTACGCTAATGAGTGAAGGTAGCGATACGCTGATTCCCATTGAGAATGTTGACGTGAAAGAGGGAAAAATTCACATCACTTCAGCAGTTTCCAAAGGCTTTGCCGTTCGTCCTGTGGGAGAGAACTATAAAGCGGGTGAAATACTCATCAAAAAAGGCACGAAGATCGGTTTTGCCGAAATTGGTGTGATGGCAGAGGTGAGTATGGTTCAAGTCGAAGTCTTTATGAAGCCTCGTGTTGCCATTCTCTCCACAGGCAACGAAATTTTAGACTTTGGTGAGCCAAAAATTTCGAATGCCCAAATACGCAGTTCCAACCACGTCACCGTTGAAGCCATTTTACGCCAATTGGGCTGTGAATGTATGCGTTTTAAACTCATCAAAGATGATCGTGACTTAATCGAACAGCAACTCAGACAAGCGCTGATGTGGAGTGACATCGTCATCACCACGGGTGGCGGTAGTGTTGGTGACTTTGACTTTTTGCAGAGCATTCTCACCGACATGAAAATTGAAAATATTATCGATGGCTCCTACATGAAACCAGGGCGTCACATCCGTGTTGTTAAAACAGGACACAAATACATCTATGCACTCCCAGGCTTCCCGTACAGCGCTTCGGTGTGTACGTTTTTATTTATTGCACCACTTTTACGCAAGTTACGAGCACAAACGTTTGCACTTCCTAGCATTAAAGCGTTTATGGGTGAACTCTATAAAAAACGCTCCAAATTTGTAGAATTTACCGCGTGTAATCTTCGCTTTTGCGAAGGACAACTCATCGTTGACTTGGAAGGCAAAAAAGAAGGCAGTAGCGCCATCCTAAATAATCTCTTAGACAATCCTGTTCTTTTACGCGTTGAAAAAGATGTCCAAAAAATCGAAAAAGGCGAGATGGTTGAGGTGGTATTGCTGGATTTGTAAAAATCCGGCAATACCGATAAATCAAGTTTCCCCATGTAAATGTTAAAATCCGCGCAGGAGGTTGATATGTTCAACACAAAGAAAATATTTTTTATTATTCTTGCCTTGGTTGCTATGCTTTCCATGATTTATCTTACGCCTGAAATGGCAGGGTTAAATTTTAAAGGAAAAGTGGCTTTGGGTGTTGGTATATTTGCCATTATTGTCTGGATCACACAAGCCCTTGATGATGCGCAAAGTGGTTTTTTAATTATTACTTTTTTGGTTCTTTTTGGCGCAGGTAAAATCGGCGAAGCATTGATTGGATACTCTTCAACGGGTGTTTGGATTGTGGTGTTGGGTATGATTATGGCAGCGTGTATGGGCGACAGTGGACTTTCAAAAAGACTCGCTCTAATCATCGTTAGCAAAATTGGTAAATCAGCCATCAATTTATATTGGGCTATCTCGTTAGTCACGCTTTTGATGACCTTTTTTATTCCTTCTCTTGCGGCTAAAACCCTTTTGGTTTTACCGATCATTACGTCGATGGGGTTGGCTTTCGGGCGGGAAAAAGGGCAAAGTACCTTAGTTAAAGGGTTGATTTACATTGTCACCATTGCTGGAACAATGTATTGTATGGGCATTATGACCTCTCATGCTGCAAATCCTATCTCGGTAAGTCTCTTGAAAAATGCCACAGGGATTACCGTAAGTTGGATGGAATGGTTTAAAATTGGTATGCCTCCTGCTCTTGTAATGGGTCTCATTGCCACGTACATGATTATTAAAATGTTCCCACCGGATGTTAAAGACATATCGGCGGGTCGTGACATTATGAAGCAACAACTAAACGATATGGGAAAAATGAGTTCCAAAGAGATTTATGCTTTCGTCATTTTCTTAGTGACACTGCTTCTTTGGGCAACCGATAAACTTCATGGACTCGACACAGCCCTTGTCGCAATGCTTGCCGTAGCGGCTATGATCGCTCCTGTTCCTTCTCAGGTGATGACATGGAAAGAGGCTGAGAAAAAAGTGCCTTGGAATATTTTCATTGTTTACGGCGCAGGTTTGTCAATGGGCTCTTTACTTGTTAAAACGGGAGCTGCCGCATGGCTCGCAAGTACGTTTTTTCATCCGCTTCTAAACATAGATGTAAGATTGCAAGTGGTGATTTTTATTTGGCTTATGCTTGCTCTTCAGGTGTTATTTACCGGAGCAGGTCCAAAAACAACAGCACTCACACCTGTGGTGATTGCCCATGCGATTGCCGTTGCCACACTTCCTGCTAATGCTGCGATGCAAGTCAGCGCATTTGCTATTTTGGTGAGTATGAATATGTTACATCAGTATTTACTTCCTGTCTCCAATCTTCCCAACATCATCGGTCTTGCAACGGAAGAAATTACAGCACATGAATTGATTAAAGTCGGCGCTATTATGAGTCTGTTTGGTGCTGCATTTAGTACGCTTATGGTTTATACGTATTGGAGCTGGATAGGCTTATTTTGATAGGATGAAAGAGCATTATGAATAACACACTTTACGACAAAACCATCACATGCCCATACTGTTGGGAAAGCTTTTCCATAGGCATTGAGCCTAGTATTGAAGTAGGGGAGTGTTATATTGAGGACTGTTATATCTGTTGTCGACCGATAGAAATTTGTCTTGTCTCTAAAAGCGATGAGGTCGCAGATGTGCGCATCAACCGTGTCGAAGGAAATGAGTTTTAATCCGTTATGGCGATAACACTCATAGCAGCACACAAATCGCTTTATCAGGTTCTTACCGATATATCGCCTCTTTCAGAATCTCTATGGGAAGAGGCAAAAAGCTACTTTACGCTCAAAACCTTTCCAAAAGGTGCACATCTTTTTGATATTGGGGATAAGGTCAAAGATTTTTATTTTCTGATTGAAGGGCTTGCGCGTTACTACTATATCAGTGAGAGTGGCAAAGAGTTCAACAAATCGTTTGCAGAAAAACCAGGCCATCTTCTCAGTAGCATCTCTTCGGTTTCAATGCCTGATGAAGTGTCTCCTTTTTGTGTCGAAACCCTTTCTGATTTTACAGTACTGTGCATTTCGTATGAACATTTTAGAGCCCTTGGTGCAAAACATAAAGAGTGGAACGACTTGATGCTTCGTATTTACGAACGGTTGATTGTCAAAAAAGAGCGCAGGGAAGCAGACTTCTTACTGTTGAGTGCGAAAGAGCGTTATCAAAAATTTTTAAACGACTACTCGATGATCGAGCGGATGGTTGCTAATTATCATATTGCTTCGTATCTTGGTATCACCGAAGTGGCACTTTCCCGCATACGAAAAGAGATGAAATTAACCTAGGTTAATGACAGCGCGTTCATTTGCCACTATAATGTGGCATTGTTTCTAGGAGGACCCTTATGCAACTTAAACTTGCGCAGATTAGCGATATTGATGGTATTTATGCGCTTCATTCCAAGTACCAAATCGCTTCGATTCAAGAAGAAGACAAAAAAGATGGTTTTGTAACCACAGCGTTTAGTAAGGAAGAGCTCAAAGCGATTATCGAAAAAGAGCAAGGTATTTTTATCGCACAAGATGGCAATGAGGTTGTGGGTTATGTTATGTCTGCTTCGTGGCAGTACTGGTCAGCGTGGCCTATTTTTGCTGTGATGATGGAGGATTTGCCGCATTTAACTTTTCAAGGTCAACCGCTTAGTGTACACAACTCGTATCAGTACGGACCTGTCTGCATCGACAAGCGTGTGAGAGGTAGTGGAGTTTTGGAAAAACTCTTTGACTTTGCGCTTGATCGTATGGAAAAAAAATACCCCATTCTTGTCACCTTCATCAATAAAATCAATCATCGTTCCTACGCGGCACACACGCGAAAACTGGGGCTTCAAGTCATTCATGAGTTTTCGTTTAACAATAATGAGTATTTTGAATTGGTTTTTGAAACATCCAAAAGAGTGTCTCTTTCATAAATAAAAGCCTATTTATAAAGACGAAATGCCTTACATTAGAAGAGAATGCACGAGGCATTCTCTTTTTATTCTTACACTTCAGCCAGTGTTTCAAGTAAATCAAACGTAGGCACAAAAAACAAAGAACCCGTGGTAGCAGTACTAAAGTCTAAAAGTCGGTCATAATTTCCTTTTGGCTCACCGATGAACATATTTTCAAGCATCTTACGTGTAGTACTAAAGGTGCTTGCATAGCCTATAAAGTAGGTACCAAACTCATTTTTACTTGGGTTCGCAAATGGCATATTGGCACGAATGATTTTAAGTTCATTGCCTTCTTCGTCGGCAATATTTGTTACAACATTGTGTGCATTTTCTGGTTTTTCGTCATCACTCAGCTCAACATCGTTAAATTTTCGTCTGCCCACAACTTTTTCTTGCTCTTCAATCGAAAGCGCATTCCATTGTGTCATGTTATGAAGGTATTTTTGTACAAATGCGTAACTGCCCCCATTAAAAGTCTCTTCATCTGCGATGATAGCCGCTTCATCCGCTTCACGATTTTCAGGATTTTCCGTACCATCGACAAAGCCTATCATCGCTCTTCCATCAAAATAGCGAAACCCATGCACTTCATCAAGAGGCTGAACCGCCCCTTGTAGTTTTTCATTGATAATTGTAGCGATTTCTAAACATGCGGCAACTCTTTTGGCTCGAATATGAAAAAAGAGATCGCCTTTGGTCGAAACAGCGGTATGCTTGTCACCTTTGATCTCTTCAAAATTGCAAAGTTCTTTGGGTTTGTCAAAATCACTAAAAAGCATATCCCATGCATTTGAGCCAAAGCCCATAACACCGCTGATTTCAAGTTCGGGGTATCTGCCTTTCATGCTTCTCACAATGGCAGAAAAGCTACCGCATAGATCTTTTACTTTTTCAAAGCTTTCTTGCGTATCGCGTAAACCGTAGACAATAAATAATGCACTTTCACCGGGTTTGTCTGTCACGGCTTGATGATTGATTGTGTTAAAATCCATCTTTTCTCCTTAAATTTTCCATAGCGTGGATTGTACAAAAAGAAAGATAATGGAAAGTAAAAGGTAGCGGATTTGATGTGTAAGAGGTATGCCAATGCCTAAAACAAGGGTTTAAATCTTTACATAGAAAGATTTAAACATCAAATAATCGGTTGCTGTCGCTTGGTATAGTACATCGAAGGTAAAACCAGCCCAAAAGCAATGGCAAATAAAATGCTCACAGCGTGTAAGCCATTTTCGATAAAGCTTGAAAGTAGGGCATTTGTGACACCGTCTGTGTTCATGGAAACAAGGCTTATCATCATTTCGTAGGCGTATTTTCCTGGGATCATTGGGATGATGGAAGGAACCGTGTAAATGGGACGAGGCATGACGTAACGGCGTGACCAAAAGACACCGATAATGCCGATGGTTGTTGCGGCGATGAACGTGGAAAGTTCGATGGAGAGGTGCTGATACAACAAGACTTCTCTCAGCCCATAGGTCAATGCACCACCCAGTGCGCACAATGGCAAGGCGGAACGCGGAACATTAAAAATCATACCAAACCCAATAGCGGGAATCGCTGCCCACAGAGCATCCAATAAAATCGAAAACCATTCAAGCATTACCATCCTTTCACTCCTAAAAGACCAATAGCAAGCATAATCCCCAGAGAGGTCATCAGCGTAAGTAAGGTCGCTTGCGCCCAACGTCCCCACCCCATGCTGATGTAGCCTTTAAAGGCATCAAGCATGGCATTGATGTAGGGAAAACCAGGAACAAGAAGCAAGACGCTGGAAGAGAAAACGATGCTTTCCGTTTGACTCAATCCATGGTAGAGTGAAAGACTGGCGATGAGCGTACAGACAAAAGCCGTAAAAGCAAAGACAATGAGCATGGAGTACTTGCGAGAAGAGAGTTCCATGCGTACGCTCATACCCACTGCAGAAGCCAAAAAAGTGATCCAAAACCCTGCCCAGTCCGCACCGTGTAAGTGGCTAAATGCCGCACACGAAAGCCCTATAACAGGGATAAGTACCCACTTAGGGTAAGGGTTGGCATGGATGTCTCCAATTTTTCGCTCGATGAGTACGATGTCCCTCGAATTTTGTTCTGCCAAAATGCAAATGGAGACAATTTGATGGACGATGGACATGTTAATGGGCTGATCGTAAGCGCGTCTCGTGGTGGTAACAGAAGAGTCACCGATGAGTGTTGTGAGAACAATGGCCGAGGGGATGAGTGAAATTTCAATAGACGTACAGCCCATGGCTCTGCCTAAACGGGAGGAGAGTTGTTCTATCAAACGGCTTTCTGCACCGTATTCCAAAAGCATGGATGCTACACGAATGACAATGGAGGTGATTCGTGTCTGTTCTTCGCGCGAGATCGTGGGTGATCCTTTATGAGACTTTTTTCAAGGGGTCTAAAAAAAGTTTATTGATTTATGTGTAAAATCATAGTTGAAATTTGGTTAAAGTTCAAACTGAGAGGATTTTTTAACCATAATCTATGCTAAATTTTGAACAGAGTCTCTGTCAGTAAAGCGTTCAGTCCTCTTTATGCTTTTTACCATTAAATGAAAAAATCGTTTGAAGGTTGATCTTTTGTCCGCCGTGCAAAATCAAAAATTCTTCATACTCTATCATGGAAAGTTCTTGAACAACGCCCTTAATGCTGAGCTTTTGCGCATTTTCTTCGTAAACAATGGTAGAGGGAATTTTGCGTTCTATGGCGACCATCAGTTGGTCGTAAAATTCGCAAGAGATGGGCGTGTTCATACGTGCCTTTCTAAAAATATAGGAATTAGGTGATGGCTAAAAAGCCGAGATAAACAAAAACATACCGAGCCAGTTTCGCAAAACAGACGATGAGAAGAAACTTCCACCACGCATAACGCACGATGCCCGCAACAAACGTCAAAGGATCACCAATAATGGGAAGCCATGAAAAGAGTAAACTCCATGCACCGTATTTTTCAAAAAGAAGCGTTGCTTTTGTAAGGTGCTTTTCTTTCATATAGCCCTTGGATAGGGCAAAGTCAGTGGCATATTTCCCTAAAATATAATTGGTAAATGAGCCTAATGTATTGCCCAGTGTTGCGATGATAAGCAGTAAAATAGGGCTTAAATGTTCACTAAGAAGATAGACAAAAAGCGCTTCGCTTCCACCGGGTAAAAGCGTGGCAGACGCGAAGCTGGTGAGAAAAAGAGAGAGATAACTCACAGATTAGGAGATGACTGCTAAAATTGTCTCTTTGTTGGTGACATTTGAGTCGTATTTAACGACTAAAATTTGCTCACTTTCGTTGCGATACCACTCAACAACACCCATAACATGGTGCAAGTGTTCAGCCCGTGCGAGATCAAAGCTGTCGTAAGGAAGGTAGATGTTTTTATTGTGGCTAGGGTTTTTAAGGGTGGCTATAAGCAAGAGCCAGAGAATACAGGTAATAAAGATAACCCATGCAATTTCTTTAATGCCAAAGTGTTGTAAGAAGTAACCACCAAAAACACCACCGATAAAGGTACCTGCATAACCAAAGGTATTGAAAACACCCAGTGCTGCGCCTTTTTGATGCACTTTCGCGTATTTACTTGCCATGGATTGCATAAGTGGTTCGTGCATGTTAAAGCCGATGAAGAAGATGACCACACCCACGATAAACCATGGTGCAGCATGCGCATAGCCCATCATAACGTAGCTAATCGCAAAGAGCGACACACCGATCATCAACATCTCTTTGGAGCGGTGTTTTTTCTCACCCAAGATCGCAGAAGGTCCCATAGCAAGCACACCACAAATCATCGCTGGCAGATAAACCATCCAAAGCTCTTTCTTGGCAAAACCAAACTCTTGAACCATGATGATAGGAATAACCATAAAAGCGAGTGTCATCATCCCTTTTTGAAGCATGTTGGTGATGTTCATATTCATAAGATTTTTGTCTTTTAAAATATGTCTCAGTTCTGTTTCATCCGCACCGTAATGGTGAACGATTTTTGGAGGATTAGGTACTTTTGTGTAGAGCACGATGATAGCAAAGATGGAGAGTGCTGCAGTGATGAAAAAGAGTTTATCTACACCATAATAACCACCGATTACAGAGCCTAACATCATGGAAATGGCAAAACTCGCAGCAATACAGCCACCCATAATCGCCATAGCATGACCTCGTACCTCTTCTTTAACCATATCGCTGATCATGGCAGTTCCAACAGCACCAATAGCCGCAGCACCTTGTAAGAATCGACCAATCATCAAGCCATAAATGGTTTCACTGTACGCACAGACGAGCGAGCCAATTAAAAAGATAACCAAACCAATAAAAATAGTGATCTTGCGCCCAATTTTATCGGACATGATACCAAAAGGAATTTGGAGTAGCATCTGTGTTGCAGCGTATCCACCGATGGTAATACCTACGAGTAATTCGTTTGAACCCTCCAGATGAAGCGCGTAAACAGAGAGGACAGGTAAGACGATAAAGAGACCTAAAAAGCGAAGCGAAATAATAAGGCTAAGGGGAAAAATAGTTTTAAACATGGAAATGACATTCCTCGAAATTTAATCAGGACAAATTTTACCCTTGTTAAACTTTGAAAATTCTATAGATTTTCTAGGGTGAATTTAGCCCAAGGTTGTTTTATGTTATAATTTTTACATACTTTATTGAGTTTAATGCGCTGCAAGCGACTTTCTCTAAGCTCAAAAATGTTGAATAAATGCTGAGATACCTTTGGGTAGCTCTTTTAATGGATCATAATGCGCTATAGTCTCTCTCTCCTTATCTGTCTCTTGTTTGTGTTGAGTGGTTGTACTTCTAAGTCCGCTCTTTCTCCTTCCGATGAATCTTTTGTAACATCGCTTAAACAACATAATGAACGTTTTGAAGCGGTGAGTCAAAACGAGAATTTTGATGAGTTACTCTTTTTGTTTAAACAAAATTGTACCGCTCCTCAAACGAAAAAAGTGTATGCCAATGTGTGTGAACAATCGTTACATGTCAAAGATGCCAAAGCCTTTTTTCTCAATTCGTTTGAGCTTAAAAAAATTGAACCTAACGAGCAACGCTCAATGCTTACGGGCTACTATGAACCATTACTTCATGGAAGTTTGAAAAAAACGGATCGCTTTAAGTATCCGGTTTACGCTAAGCCAAAAGATCTTTTGATGATTGTGGGCGAAAATGACAAAAAAATGCGTGGACGTTCTGTAAAAGGCAAAATGGTTCCTTACTACACACGTGAAGAGATTAGCAAGCGAAAGCTTAATGCTGAAGTCCTTTGTTACGTTGATGATAAAATCGATCTTTTCTTTATGGAAGTACAAGGCTCAGGCAGGGTAGAACTGAGCGATGGCAGAGTCCTTTTTATAGGCTATTCCGATGCGAATGGACACGCGTACAAATCTCTAGGGCGTGAGATGATGAACCGTGGTATTTTTGCAAGTGTTGAAGAAATTTCATTGCAGAGTATTAGAGCGTGGTTAGTTGCACACCCCAATCAAATCGACACCCTTCTTAATACCAACCCAAGCTACGTCTTTTTCCGCAAAATGGAACAAAAAGCAACGGGAAGTTTAGGGCTGGTTTTGACGCCTGAGCGTTCTGTGGCGGTTGATAGAAGTTATATTCCTCTGGGTTCACTTTTAGCGGTTAAAAGCGAATCTGCTAACTATAAAGTTGAGAAATTTGTTTTTGCGCAAGATACGGGTGGTGCGATTAAAGGACCGAATAGAGCTGATATGTTTATGGGCTATGGTGAGCGGGCACAGTGGATAGCAGGTGAGCTTAAAGCGCCTCTTGAAGTATGGATAATGCAACCGAAGTTTTAAACAAAACTAGGTAAAATAAAAGATTCATTTGAGTTAGGGGAGTAACGTTTGAGAATAGTTCTAGCCACATCGAATCAAGGCAAAGTGAAAGAGTTCCAATCGTGGATCAGCGAGTATGAAGTGGTTGCTTACAGCGACATAATGGAGCCTTTTGAAATTGATGAAACAGGGACAACATTTAAAGAAAACGCCCTTATTAAGGCACGTGCTGTCTATGAAAAATTAGACACTAAAAACGACATTGTCCTTAGTGATGATAGCGGTATCAGCGTGCCCCTTTTAGGCGGAGCGCCTGGCATTTACAGTGCGCGCTATGCAGGTGTCAATGCAAATGCAAAAGACAATTTACATAAACTCATTGCGGCACTCAAAGAAAAAAATGTGCAAAGAACACCCGCATTTTACACGGCGGCAATAGCACTTGTTTGTCAAAAGGGTGAATTTTGTGTTCACGGCTGGATGCATGGTGAAGCCATTGCGGAAGAGCGAGGAAACAATGGTTTTGGGTATGATCCGATGTTTATTCCGTGTGGGTATAACCAAACATTGGGTGAACTGAATGAGAGTGTGAAAAAGGTTTTTTCACACCGAGCACGTGCGTTGGAACTCGCGTACATCGTCATCAACAGCTTGAAATAAAAACGTAATCAAAACAGATTAAAATGTAGACTAGGCTTTTTTGATAATGGCTATGGTGCATAGCGCTTATTAAAGAAGCCTCATTATGAAACCTTAAAGGATAGAAATGGCAACAGTATTAATTATTGGTGCGGGTGGCGTCAGTCGTGTGGTCACCAAAAAATGTGCGATGAATAAAGAAGTGTTTTCACATATTGTTTTGGCAAGCCGTACAAAATCAAAATGCGATCAAATCGCAAGCGAGATTAAAGAGTCTTTAGGTATTACCATCGATACAGCTTCTATTGATGCAGACAACGTCGATGCGCTTGTGGCGTTAATTCAAAAAGTAAAACCAGCGTTAGTCATGAACATTGCGCTTCCATACCAAGATTTAACCATTATGGATGCCTGTGTGAAAACCAATGTTCCTTACCTTGATACCGCAAATTATGAGCATCCTGACCTCGCAAAATTTGAGTACAAAGAGCAATGGGCACGCGATAAAGCGTTTAAAGATGCCGGAATTATGGCGCTTTTAGGTAGCGGATTTGACCCAGGTGTTACCAATGTTTTTTGTGCGTATGCACAACAATACCTCTTTGATGAGATCAATTCTATCGACATTTTAGACTGTAATGCTGGCGATCATGGTTATGCGTTTGCAACCAACTTTAACCCAGAGATCAACCTTCGTGAAGTAAGCTCCAAAGGACGTTACTGGGAAGAGGGCAAGTGGATAGAGACTGAGCCAGTGTCTGTAAAAATGGTATGGGATTACCCCGAAGTTGGTCCAAAAGACAGCTACCTTCTTTACCATGAAGAGTTAGAATCACTTGTTCAAAACATCAAAGGGCTTAAACGTATTCGTTTCTTTATGACCTTTGGTCAAAGCTACCTAACACACATGAAATGTTTGGAAAACGTGGGTATGCTTCGCATCGATGAGGTTGAAGTGGATGGCGTGAAAATCGTGCCGATTCAGCTTTTAAAAGCACTGCTTCCAGATCCTGCAAGCTTGGGACCAAGAACGGTTGGCTTTACCAACATCGGTTGTGTGTTTGAAGGTCTTAAAGATGGTCAAAAACGTAAAGTCTACATCTACAATGTCTGCGATCACCAAGAGTGTTTCCGTGAGACGGGTGCGCAAGCGGTTAGTTATACCACGGGTGTGCCTGCGATGATCGGAGCAAAGATGATGTTAGAGGGTAAATGGTCTGGTAAGGGTGTGTTCAATATGGAACAATTCGATGCAAAACCCTTTATGGACGAGCTAAACACACAAGGGCTTCCTTGGAAAATCATCGAAATGAAACCAGACGAGACTTACGAAGTTAAATAATGCCTATTTTGGGGCTTTGCATGCAAAGCCCCAACTCCTCTTTTCTTTACATGTAAAGGATTACTATGACAAAAAAAGCAAAAATTTTATGGACAACCGACAATAAAGAAACCGCATTACATATGGTATGCCTCTATGCGCACAATGCCCTATTGAAGGGCTGGATGGATGAAGTTGAAGTACTCGTTTGGGGTGCGTCACAACGTTTGATCGCAGAAGATGCAGACGTGAGAGCTAAAGTCGAAGCGATGATAAGAGATGGCGTCAAAGTGGTGGCATGTCTAAAATGTGCCGACACGATGGACATTACCAAACCTTTGCAAACGTGTGGCATCGATGTTCATTATACGGGTGAGTTACTCAGTTCGTGGATCAACTCTGGTGAGACTGTCATTAGCGTATGAAAACAGTTCTTATCACAGGGTGTTCTTCGGGCATTGGTTATACCTGCGCGCATGGACTTGCAAAACAAGGTTATAGCGTTTTTGCAACCTGTCGCAATGATGCCGATGTCAAACGTTTGCAAGATGAAGGCTTAAATGCTTTTAAGCTCGATTTGTGCGATAGTGCAAGCCTACATGTAGCCCTTGCATGGATGCTCTCGCAAACAGAAGGTCGTATTGATGTGCTTTTTAACAATGCCGCCTATGGACAACCTGGTGCGGTGGAAGATCTCAAACGAAATGTTCTTAGAGAACAGTTTGAGACCAATGTTTTTGGCACACAAGAGCTTACCAACCTCGTACTTCCTTACATGCGCAAACAAAAAAGTGGAAAAATTATCTACAATAGCTCCATCTTAGGCTTTGTGGCGATGAGTTACCGAGGAGCGTACAACGCTTCAAAATTTGCCATCGAAGGACTCGCCGATACTTTGCGACTGGAGCTTCACGACACGGGAATTGATGTTGTTTTGATAGAGCCAGGACCCATTCGAAGCAATTTTCGTAAAAATGCCCTTGCAAAATTTTTAACCAACATCGACCAAGAGCGCTCAGCGCATAAAGAAATTTATGCTAAGACATTAGAGCGACTTCAAAAAAGTGGTGATAGTGCTTTTACGTTGGGTGCTGAGGCTGTTTTGGAGGTTTTGGTTCATGCTATTGAGGTAAAAAAGCCAAAGTTTCGTTATCCTGTTACATTTCCAACGAAGTTATTTGTGTGGTTAAAACGTATGCTCCCCACTTCATGGATGGATACGATTGCACGAAAAGCAGGAGATTAAAACTTAATGCTTTATTGACAAAATATTTTTTGTTAACTATAATGACAAAAAATTTATTGTCAAAGGCTTTTAATGAAAAATGTCGTTGGTCAAGCAGTACGTGGTAAGGATTTTTGGGATAGAAAAAGTGAACTAGCCAAGATTTGGCAAGCCATTGAAAATGGCACGCATCCTTTACTTGTAGCGCCTCGACGTGTGGGTAAAACCTCTATTATGTATAAAATTTTAGATGAGCCAAAAGACGACTATGCAGTTGTGTATGTTAATACTGAGTCCGCTGACAGTGAAAATGATTTTTGGCATAAACTTTTTAATGCGTTAATGGATGAAGAGTTTAAGAACAAGAATAAGCTCGTACTAAAATCTTTTTATGCTCGTATTAAGACTATTTCGATTAAAAAAATTAGCACATCTGGTATCGAATTTGATGATGGAAAAGTATTAGATTATGCAGAAGCTTTTGAAGAGTTAATTAAAGAGATAGACAGCGATAAAAAGCTCATTATTATGATGGATGAGTTTGCCCAAACGATTGAAAATATCATAAAATATGCAAGTATTCGCGAAGCAGAATCTCTGTTAAAAACACATCGCTCCCTTCGTCAAAACCCTAAAATAAGCTCTAAAGTTACTTTTATTTATGCAGGCTCGATTGGTTTGGAAAGCGTTGTTGCAAAATTAGATGCGATGAAGTTTATTAACGACTTAAATTCCATTAAAGTAACGCCTTTATCGAAAGATGAAGCCGTAGAGTTTTCTCGTTCTTTGTATCCTTCAATAGGAGATGATGAGGTTTCTTATCTTCTTGGGTGCATAGAGTGGCTTATTCCCTTTTATATTCAACTTATTATTCAAGAGATTCACACTATCTGCCTTGAAAAATCTTTACATGGAATCTCCAAAGAGACTATTGATCAAGCGATAGAACGAGCCCTTGATCATCGAAATCACTTTGAACATTGGCTAGCACGCATTAAAAGTGCTTTTGAAAAAGATGAGTTTAAATTTGCGAAGGAAATTCTAAATAGTCTTAGTGATCAAGGCACATTAGAGTCTAAAGAGATTAGTAATCTTGCTGTAAAACATGCACTTGAAGATGATCAAGCCAAAGAGATTATCCATGCGCTAGTGTATGATGGCTACATCAACAATGATCATAACCCTAAAATTTATCGCTTTAACTCTCCTATCTTAAAACTATGGTGGTATAAAAATGTCGCAAA
This sequence comes from Sulfurospirillum sp., assembly GCF_036802865.1. Classification (NCBI taxonomy): domain Bacteria; kingdom Pseudomonadati; phylum Campylobacterota; class Epsilonproteobacteria; order Campylobacterales; family Sulfurospirillaceae; genus Sulfurospirillum; species Sulfurospirillum sp. The sequence continues at coordinate 205,531 of NZ_DAIRVK010000004.1, forward strand.
TTAACTATTCACGGTATAAATACACCCCCGACGAGATGAACGCAGAGGAGTTTTTAGCACGATTTGCCGTGCGCAATGAGATTGTAGAAACTATATTTAACGACCTTAAAACATCTGATTATAGCGTTGCCAATCAGAATTATCTGATCATCGGTCAACGAGGGCAAGGAAAGACAACATTGCTTCGCAAACTTCAACTCGATGTTAAAAACGATGTATTTCTTTCAACATTTTTACTACCTGTAAAATTTGCCGAAGAACAGTACCAGATTCGCTCTTTGTGTCGGTTGTGGGAAGAGGTGGCGGAGTACCTGCAAGTCATTTACCCAGAGATTTTCCCTACCATTTCGGATGATATGGAAGTACATTACGACGATGACGATTATGAACTCAAATGTTTTGATCTTATAGATAAAGCCATCAGAGCGCAATCCAAAAAGCTTCTTTTGCTCATCGATAACATCGATGAACTGCTTGAAAAACTGAGCAAAAAAGAGCAACACAGACTTAGAGAAATTTTGCTCAGTTCTTCAACGCTTCGCATTATCGGTGGATCGACGAAGATGATCGAGCAGCATTTTGACTATAGCTCACCCTTTTACCAATTTTTTAAGATCATCAAATTAAAGGGATTGAGCTTTGAAGAGAGTAAGCACTTTTTGCTTGCCATTGCCAAAGAAAATCAAAAAGAGAGAATCACAGCAGTTTTGGAAAAAACACCCGAACGACTGGAGACGCTGAGACGATTGACAGGAGGTGTGCCTCGAACACTCGTGATGCTTTTTGATATTTTTTTAGATGAAGAGGGCAATGCTTTTGAAGACCTTTTAAAAATTCTTGATGAGGCAACCCCACTTTACAAGCACCGAATGGATGACTTGCCTGCACAACTTCAAGACATCGTTCATACTATAGCGATGAATTGGGATGGTATGTTCACGAATGAAATTGCCAAAAAAACAAAGCTAGAGAGCAAAGCCGTCTCGTCTCAGCTCAAACAGCTTGAAAAGTACGAAATTGTCGAGTCAGAATCCGCAGGCAAAAATAAAATCTACAAAATCAGAGAGCGCTTTTTTAACATCTGGTATTTGATGCGTTATGGTCGTAAAAAAGATAGACAACGAGTTGAGTGGTTAGTCAAGTTTTTTGTTTCGTGGTATAGCCAGGAAGAGTTGGAAAATAGAGCTCATAGCTTTATTGAAAATATGGAGATCGGGAATGTGAAAGCACCTTTTGCACATCTTATGACAGAGGCATTGAGTTATGCAGGACTAGAATTGGAAACGGAGTATAGACTCAAACAAACGGCTAAAGAGTGTTTGGAAAAACAAAATTCTGAACTTAGTAAAGAGCTATCAGAATCTGATGCAGAGATACTATATAGAGCGATGGATTTCAAAAGCAAAAATAATATAAAAAAAGCTTTAGAACTTCTTTTACAATCCAATAAAGAAAGTAAAATGATTTTGGCTTCTATCGCTAATTTTTATGCTTTATTAGGTGACAAAAAGAATACAGAAATATACCATATGAAAGCAGCAAATAAAGGTTCTTTTATAAGTTGCTATGCATTAGCTTTTAGTTACTTTATAGATTGTAAAAAAATAAAAGATGCTACAAAATATGCATACAAAAGTTATGAAATTGAACAAAATCCTTTGACTTCTTATACATTAGCACTTGTTCTTTTATGGTCAGAAGAATTTCAAAAAAGTTATGAAAAATTTATAGAATATCTATCGTATAGTGAAGTAAGTTTTTCTATAGAAGGCCATGAAATAGGATGGTATTTTAGACTTCTTATGGCGAAAGGGCAGCTATACCAAACAAAAAAATTTATGGAGATGCCAGAGTATAATCTAAAAGAGCGATTTAAACCACTTTGGTATGCTTTGATGAAACTGATGGCAAAAGAGTTTCCTTATGAGTATGAAAAAATGGGAAGTGAACTTACCGAAAGTGTCGAAGAGGTTTTAGCTCAAATTGAATTGGATAAAAAGAAATACAAAATAGATTAAATAAAGCCCTTAAATAGGGCTTTATCTTATGTTCTAAATTTATTTAAAATCGCGTTTAATTTTTCAGTAAGTGTGTTAAGATGCTCACTGGCTCCTGCTATCTCTTCGATACTTCTGGTATTGTGTGTTGAGAGTGTATTGATCTCTTCAATTTTACCGACAATTTCTTCGATTTTTGAGCCAGTATTAATGTAATCGGTCACTGTTTTATCGTTTAAATTTGTTGCAATATCCATAATCTCAACGGTTGAATGAATCTTTTTGCCAACATCTTCAGCAACGACAGCGAGTTCTTGAACCTCTTTGGAGTTTTTATTCATCTGCTCACTGCTGTCGGTAATAGCTTGGACGATGACATTGATGGTAGCATGAATCTCTACTAAGCTTTTTTGTGTGCGCTCTGCCAAGGTGCGTACTTCATCGGCAACAACGGCAAATCCACGCCCGTGTTCACCTGCACGCGCTGCTTCAATGGCAGCATTAAGTGCTAGAAGATTGGTTTGATCGGCAATATCACTGATGACAGTGAGGACATTTTTCACTTGGTCGGCATCGGAACTAAGTTGTTGAATTTTTTGAGCCAATTCAAGCTCGGTATGTGCACTGTTTTGGACGCGCTCACCGAGCTGTTGAACAAATCCGTGAGCAGATCTAAGCTCTTGATTGGCTTTGATAATCTCTTCTTTAGACTCTTTCGCCTTGGCAACCGAAGCACTAATCTCTTGTTTAATGACATTTGACATTTGGGTGGTTTGGTTAATGATATGGGTTGAGTCTTCCACACGCTTTCCTACTTGCAAGGTTGTCGCTGAAAGCTCGTGTGCAATAGATGCGTTTTCGCTACTGGTATCTTTCGCCAGTGCAATGGTTGAGCGCACTTTTTCGATAAAATTATTGATCTCTTTAGACGCGCCACCAATTTCGTCGTTGTTTTTAATATCAAGTTGCTTGGTAAGATCGCCATCGCCAACGGCCAAATTGTGTGCAGTTGATTGAAGATTTAAAAGTGGTTTTGCAATAAGATTGTTGATAAGCAAGTAAATCGCAAAGATAGCTATAAGCGCAAAAATTGTTCCTACTATCATTGTTCCCGCAATCATACCCTCGATATTGGAGGAAATTTTTTGACCTTGGGCTTCCATATGGGTATCAATGCTATCAATATAAACACCTGAGACAATAATCCAATCCCACTCTTTAAAGTATTTTGAATAGGCTATTTTTGGGGCATCTTTTTTTGTTACAGGGTGCTCAAAATTAAATGTCACAAAGGTTCCCTCTTTGATATTGTTTGTCGCTCCATCAATCATCTGTTTTCGGTAAGGATGTGCATCGTCTAGTTTAAGCTCTTTGCCTATCCATGAAGGGTTTATGCCATGAAAAGCGTATACATAGCCTCCTTTGCCATCTTTTTTAAGTGCGTAAAAATAACCATCATCGGAGTAACGAAGTTTTTCTAAAATCTTAATAGCTTCATTTTGGAAATGTGCTTTGATGCTTGAAGCATAATCACCCGTACCAATCACAAGATCTAAAGGTTCATAGTAAAAGTTATAGGAGAGTTTAGGTTCATCTTTTTTGGTGACAGGATGTGGCCAAATAAACTTGGTGACACCGGTACCATTTTTGGCTGCTTGAATAAGATCTTTAATAACAAAATTGCCTTCTTTGTCTTTCATATCGATAAGGTTTTTACCGACAAGTGCCTTATTGATAGGGTGTACGACGTTGACACCTTCTTCATTGTAGGCATAAAAATAGCCAATGTCATTGTTATAGCGGTAACCATTGATAAGCCCTAAGAGCATTGTCCTCAGTTCGGCTTGAGAGAGTTTGTCTTTGTTGTTTTGGTAGACATCGTCCAAGGTTTTTTTCAAACTCATGGCATCCACTTTAATTTTCTGTGCGATGTTTGCTTCCGAAGAAGAGGCTTCATAGAATGCACTAATCGCTTTCTCTGCCATCATTGTATAGGCTTTGAGTTCGTTCTTGTTCATCTCCATGATAAGCTCTTTGGTGTCATTGACTTGTGTTTTTCCAAATTCATTCGACTTGTAAAACGTTACGCCTAAAGAACTTGCCGCGACAAAGAAAATAGCGGATATAAATAGAATAAGCGCTTTAAATTTTATGCTTACAGCTTGCATATACTCTCCTAATATTTACACTAATTCCTAATAGTATCGGAATCTTGAATAAAAAATGTAGTGAAAGAGCAAAATTTATGATTATTAAGAGGAAAAATGCTACATTTCGTGTGTAATTTTGGGAGAAAATCATGTTAAAAATCAGCCGTATTGAAACCGTATTAGAAGATATTCAAACCCCTGTTTATGTTTGTGAAGAGACTCTTTTGGAGCAAAATTTAGCTCTTTTAAAAGAGGTGAGTGAGCGCTCTAGCGCTACTGTTTTACTTGCTCTTAAAGGCTTTGCATTCAAAGCACTTGCCCCTTTGGTTGACAAATACCTTAGCGGTTGTACGTGTAGCGGACTGCATGAAGCTAAATTTGCGAACGAATATTTTAAAGGCACGATTCATACCTACTCTCCTGCGTACAAAGAGGAAGATATTGATGAGGTCATAGCACTGAGCGATCATCTTATTTTTAATTCGTTCAATCAATGGGAAAAATACAAAGATAAAGCCATAGGAAAAACAAGTTGTGGGCTAAGACTCAATCCTGAAGTCTCTTCCAGTCCGGTTGATCTATACAACCCTTGTGGGCTTTACAGCCGCCTTGGCATCACCAAAGAAAATATGCAGTATGACAAGCTAAAAGGCATTGAAGGGCTTCATTTTCATGCCCTTTGTGAGCAAGATGCGTCTGCTTTAGAAGAGGTCTTAAAAGGATTTGAAAAACGCTTTGGAGATTTGATTCCTCGTATGAAGTGGGTCAATTTTGGAGGAGGGCATCACATCACGCGTGAGGGGTATGATGTTGAAAAACTCATCAAAATCATTAACGATTTTAGAGCGCGATACGATGGTATCAAAGTTTATTTAGAACCAGGAGAAGCAGTGGGTTGGCAAACAGGACCACTTGTGGCAAGCGTACTGGACATCGTGCATAACGGCATGGACATTGCCATCCTTGACATCTCCGCTGAAGCGCATATGCCTGACACGCTTGCGATGCCGTATCGTGCGGTCATTCGAGGTGCTGGAGATGTGGGTGAAAAACCACATGTATATCGCTTAGGTGGACCTACGTGCTTAGCCGGTGACATCATGGGAGATTACAGTTTTGATGCACCACTCAAGATCGGTGATAAGCTCATTTTTGAAGATATGATCCACTATACGATTGTTAAAAATACCACGTTTAATGGTGTGAAATTACCAGATTTAGCGGTATTGCATCGCGATGGAAGCTACGAAGTGACCAGTCAGTTTGGGTATGAAGAGTATAAAAGACGTAATTAAAAGAGGCGCATTTATGCGCCTCTTTTAGATTTTTGACACGCCTTAGAAGCAACGCTTCCAAGACGACGTTCACACTGTGTTCTTCTCGGCGGAGTGCCCCAGCCGAGCACCATTGGTGTTTCTCGTTAGTTTAAAACGCGTTTTGTAGCGCAGATAAGAACTTCTTTCCCTTGCTCCATCGCATTTTTGTTAAACTTCATGCTAGGATTGTGCAGTCCTGGGGTAAGGTCGCAGCCTAACCCGAAGTAGCCCGCTTTGATGGATGGGCGCTCTTTGATGTAGTAGTGAAAATCTTCTCCACCCACCGTTTTAATCTCAGGAGCTAATCCCTCTTCTCCGTACACATCAACAATTGCTTTGGAAAGTACTTCAATCGCCTCTTTAGAGTAGTGTGCCGCTGGAATGTAGGAGTAGGTACTAATCTCCGCTGTTGCGCCTACTGTGGCTGCTCCAGCACTTATAGCTGATTTGGCTCGTTCTAGTAAAAGATCCATGGTATCGTTAAGCTCAGATCTTACGTCCCAAATGACCGTTGCTTCATCAGGAATGGCATTGGTGACACCTGCATCGGCAATCATCTTGGTTGCTTTGATGCTGTAAGAGTCTGACGGGTTTAAATGAATAGCATTGACTGCGGTAATCGCAGCAACAGCCGCATCAATAGCATTAACCCCTAAATGTGGACGTGCACCGTGTGCAGCAACGCCTCTAAAAATGGCTTTGAGACGATTCGATGCCCCATGGTAGAGAGCAGGCGTTGATTTGCCCATCGGCACTTCTGAGAGAGGGCGAAGGTGAAGTCCTAAAATCATATCGACATCATCAATGCCACCAGCGTTAATCACGGCAAGTGCTCCCGTTCCAGGCTCTTCGGCAGGTTGAAAAAGGATTTTGAGTTTGCCTTTTGAGATAAGTTTTTGAGCGATAATCTCTTCAGCAGCAGTAAGTACCATCGACGTATGTGCGTCATGTCCACACGTGTGCAGAGCACAAAGCTTGCCATCGATAAAATGACCCAGTGCGTCAATATCGGCTCGAAGGGCAAGTGTTGGGCCTGCAACACCGCTATCGTACACACCAATAACCCCTGTACCACCCACACCTGTCGTGACACTATAACCAGCCTTTTTTAGGGCATTGGCTAAAAATTCTGCGGTTTTAACCTCTTCAAATCCAAGCTCTGGCATGGCATGCAATGTATCGTATAACTCAATAACTCGTGACATTGTTATTCCTTTAATATTATTTGATTCATCAAAACAAATTGCTATAAGCACTAAAATTATTTGTTCAAAGGATGTCTGATATTTGCTTATCTTTTGCTTATTTTTATCGATTCTATAGTGTTTTATGAAGATTTTAACAAGGACGATATCTTGCACAAAAATGATACAATTGACCTCATTTATTTCTCATTTATTTTTGGTAAACTATAATAAGAATAGCATTGAATAATATTAATTATTATTTTATATATATAAAATCTTATTTTTTGGGAGGGTGTAAGTGGGAGTAGAAAATCAATCACCAGATGAATGGAAAGTAGGTGTTGGTGCATATATCGCGCTGATATTTGCGGTGCTGTTTTTCTCGGGTCTGTTTATGAAAGTCGATGGAATGGAGTGGTTAGGTGCGCTTGATTTTACAACGTTATCTGGAAAATTTGGAACGCTTCAAGATGGAAAAAGTACTTTTGTAGGCAATGGTGGTGTGAGTGCGAAAGCGGGCTTTTTATTTGCGCTCTCTTTGGTTCCAACGGTGATGTTAGCACTGGGTATGTTAGAGATTTTTAGCCATTATGGTGCGATTCGTGCGGCACATAAATTATTAACACCTTTGCTACGACCATTGCTTGGAATTCCAGGTCTTACAGGTCTTGCGATGATTACGGATTTGCAAAGTACCGATGCAGGGGCTGCTTTAACCAAAGAGCTTTACGATGAAAAACAGATTACCAAAAAAGAACTTGTCATTATGTCTGCATGGCAGTACTCAGGTGCTGGAATGATTAACAACTACTTTGCCATTGGCTCTGCGGTTTTTTCAACATTGACCGTACCTGTTTTAGTGCCGTTGTTGTTGGTGTTTGTGTTTAAATTTATCGGTGCAATTGGTGCACGCTTTGTTCTCAATAGTGCTTATAAAAAGGATTTTATCAATGAGTAGCCCAACAACTCCAACTACAAATAACCCCTTTGATATTTTTGTCATTGGTGCTCGCAAGGGCTTTAATATGGCCATCAATAACTTGATGCCCAATGTTTTGATGGCGTATGTTATTGCTGAAATCTTAAATGTGACAGGTGCAATGAAAGCTATTGGTACGCTCTTTGCGCCAGCGATGGCCATTTTTGGATTACCTGGTGAAGCTGTTACGGTGCTTATCTCAACATGGCTTTCATGTTCTGCAGGTGTGGGTATGGCTTTGAGTCTTTTTACCAAAGGGGTATTAACCGGTACGCATGTGAGTATTTTGATGCCAGCGCTCTTTTTGATGGCATCTCAAATTCAGTATATGGGACGACTCTTAGGTGTTGCCGATGTTCCTAAAAAATATTGGCCACTGTTGATGGTAATTAGTATCCTCAATAGTTGTCTAGCAATGCTGATTATGCGTTTTGTTGTGTAAGCGATTTATATGTAAAGAGTGGGATGGTTGGTTGTATAGTTATAGCTCCCCATCTCACTCGATTTTATTCACAATGTGTCTATGTGTAAATATTTTTTAACACATCTTTATAGTTTTCTTTATACAAAGAGACAAACTTATAATTTTTATCTAAACAACCCCAAGCATCACCAATGGGCTTTTTGATTTGTTCGTATTCACGGATATAAACAGCGCCTTTATATTCAGCAACTACAGTTTTGCCATTGTCAAAATTGATAATAAAATCAGGATAAAACTTACCCTCAACTGTTTGTAGCCAAAAAGAGTTTGCATAGTCTTTCTCGATGTTTCTTATCCAACTCACTACATTTGGTAATTTATCGATATATACTGCGACTTCATACTCTTCTTCGCTATCCAACTTATGCACATATTCGTATTTATGTTTTTTGAAATTACCGCTTCTGCTATCAGGATTTGGCACATAATTTTGGGCACCAAAACAGACACAATTATTCATATCTAAACTCAAATCATTTTCTTTAAAAAGCGTTTTAAAACTCAACGTTTTTGCATGAGAAATAATCGAAATGAGTTTTTTAAGAATGGCTTTTTTGAGTTGATATTTTTTGCTAATCAACAAAGTCAAATCAATATTTTCTCTTGTTTTGATCAAATCAACAGCAACCAAAACGATGAACTCTTTAAGTTGTCTAGAATCCAGTCCTCTTAAAATCATATCGTTTTCTTCAACGATGATTTTTGCGATAGTCCCTGCTAATTTACCGATTTCTCCAGCTTCAACACCCAATTTATTGGCATTTAAAATGGTTCTCATCTCTTCATGTTCACTCTCAAAATACGGTAAGGCTTCTTGCGTTGTTATCTCTTTTTTGATGATTCTGTTTTGATTAACATCGATAATGCCTACATGTTCATTGAGGGCAATATCAAATTCATCAAGGCTTAGATGAGAATTTTGGATTAACTCTTTTTGTGTAATCTCCACATAATCCCAAACAATACTCTCTTCAAAATCATAATGATCGCCATCGATTTCTATCATTAGTTTTGGAAGTTCTATATCACTTAGCTTTGCAAAATCATTATCTTTGATGGTGTTCAAGCTATTTTGTATTTCCTCTATTTTTGTATGCACTTCTTTAGGAGATATTTTTTTCACTTCTTCAAAAAATTTATCTCTTTTTGATTTGGTAGGGAAAGTGACGATAGTTACCGTATTGGTTTGTGTATTGACATTGATATAAGGCGCTAAAGATGGCTTTGTAAAATCTTCAATATTCACGTTGTCTATTTTAAATTGCCTCTCTTCATAGAGTGTTTCTTGAAATAAACCACCAAGAACAATATCGCTATTGGTGTTAAATCCCCGCTCAATGCTGATTTTAGCTTCCATCTCTTCAAAACCGTTATTGACTAAGGTTTTACCTATATTGGTTGCCACTTCTTCAAAGTTGTTAGTTGCCACATACACATAGCTGTACTCCAACTCTTTTTTCTCTTTTGGTTCGATGTAAGGCATGCGTAAAACCCTACCGATAAGTTGCTCTATGGCTGTGGTTGATTGCATATTAGAAACAACGCTAAGCACATACGCAAACGGGCAGTCCCAGCCTTCTTGCAGTGCACTTACGGTTATGATGTAGCGTATTTCACAGTCACGACTGAGTAGATCCACTCCGTCAAGTTCTTTTTTATTATCGGTGTGAACGGCGATTTGTTTTTCATCGATTTTAAAATCTTCAATGAGCATCGTTTTGATTTTATCGTATGTCAGATACTCATCCCCTCTATTCTCATCGGCTCGTATAAGATTGATAGGGCGAATGTATCGAGACGTGGTTGCTTCTTCCAAAATGGCTAATTTTTCCAAGTATTCTCGTTTTTCGATGCCTTCTTGAAGTATCTTCATGCTATCGTCGATGGTTTTAAGCATAATGGGAAGTTTGACCATATTCTCTTTTTTAAGCTCAGTAGCAGTCACGCTGTACAAGATATTACTTGCATACATCTCTTTTGCTGTGATGGTTTTTGTAATGGGCGTGGCTGTGAGTTCAAGTATAAAAGAAGGCTCAAGTTCCAACAAGCTTTTTAAAGAGAGTCCCGTACTTGATTTGTGGGCTTCATCTAAGATGATGATGGGTTTAAAAAGTTTCATGACATTTTCTAAAGAGGGTGTCATGTCAAGGGCTTTTAGCATCTCATAGTAGGTGCTATTTTCATCAAAAAACTTTCTGCCGTCTTTATTGGTTGTTCTAAAACTTTGTATGGTTCCTACGATGATGACAAGTTCTTCTTTAGGATCAAACGTCTGTTTAAACGCTTCTTGTACGCTTAAAACATTGACATTATCAAACTCATGGTCTAAGATTTTTCGGTAAAAATGTTGTTTGTTCTTGAGGGCTTTGAGGGTTTGACTGACGATGGCATCTGTGGGAGCTAGCCAAAAGACCAAAGAGTAATCTTTGTTGAGATACTCATTGGTAAGTACACGTATGCTTTTAGCGGCGATAAGTGTTTTACCACCACCTGTGGGGATTCGGATGCAGACATAAGGATTTGAAAATCCATCAATTTCAAGGTATTGGTTTTGCGTAAGGCTTTTAAAACTCTCACCGATACTTTTGACATTTATCTCATTGCAAAACAGATCCAATCGTTTTATAGCCTCTTCTTGATAGTTCTTTAACATTAATTTTCCTTGATGTCATAAGGGATGTATCGCACTAAAATATTCAGTTTTTTAAGCTCATCTCTGCTGATACTCGTTTTTTTGGTATAGATGATAATCTCTTTATAATCGCTATGCGCTTGGACGATTTTTTTCACATCGGATGTTTTGACATTTTTTTCAAAAAAGTAAATGTGACGATTTTCAAAACTTCCCACATAAGGCTCGTTTATGGCATCTTTTTGGATAGGTTTTTTAAACTCGACAAAATAGAGATGCTTTGCGATGTGCTGAAAGGCTAAAGAGGGGTTGAGTTCTCCAAATTCATCAAAAATATCACTTCCTAGTTCACAATATTTAAAGCCTCCGCCAATGCCCTCTTTAAAGCTTTTCACCTCTTTAATGCCTTCTAGCTTTAAGGTATTGTCACTGAAAGTTTTTTCTATCTTGTCAAAATTCGCACCGTTTTCTTCGATGATTTGAGAGGCTTCATCGCTGATGCTTTGCATCTTCTTTGGATTTAAGATGTCGGTTGTAGAGAGTTTTTTCTCAAAAAGGGCTGTTTTATCTTTGCCCGTAAAAGGATACCCCTCTATCACTCGTTTAACTCTCTCCGCTGTAATATCTTTCGCATAGTCCATGGTTTCGATAAGGATAAATTTGCGATTTCCGCCATCACGTCTGTTTTGCTCTAACACTGCATGAGCGGTTGTCCCACTGCCTGCAAAAGAGTCTAGGATAATGTCGTTTTTAGAAGTTGAAAGTTGGATAATTCTTTGAATTAGTCGTGTTGGTTTTGGGGTTTCAAACAGTGTTTTGCCATATAAAATTTGGTTACTCTCTTGTTTTGCTTCTTGGTTGTGTCCCACTTCATCATAATACCAAATAGTCATGGGCACAATTCCTTCTTGTACTTCTGAAAGAAATTTTTTCAATCTTGGTATATTGCTACCATCTTTTCCAAACCAAAGCCTATTATCACTGATTAACTTTTGCATATTGGTTTTTGAAGTCATCCAACATCTCCCACTGGTTGGTTTAATAGCTTTACCAGATGGAGTGGTTATTTCATAATCATATTCCAAACTATAAGTTTTAACGGTCAAATCACTTGATGTCCACTTACCTCTTGAATCATTATCAGGATTTTTATATCTTGCAATAGCTTCATCGCTTCGTTGTAATTGAAATGGTCGCCAAATTTTTTTACTTTTAGCATAGACTAAAATATGGTCATGATTATCACTGAGCCATTTAGCATCATTTTGTGGAGAAAACTTCTTTTCCCAGATAACGTTAGCTACAAAATTATCATTTCCAAAAATATCATCGCATATCATTCTAAGATGCGCAACTTCGGCATCATCGATGCTGATAAAAATCACCCCGTCTTCTTTGAGCAGTTCTCGTAAAAGTTTAAGGCGTGGGTACATCATGCACAGCCATTTATCGCTACGGCTCAAATCTTCTGCATTGACGGTTTTTTCAAGCCATTTTTTAATGAGTGGGCTGTCCATATTGTCATTGTAAACCCAAGAGGTATTGCCCGTGTTGTACGGTGGATCGATGTAGATCATCTTGATACTACTGGCATAATAAGGAAGTAAGGATTTGAGGGCTAGTAAATTATCGCCTTTGATAATCATATTTTGCGTATTTTTTTCACCTATCTCTTCTTGGCACTCTATGGTTTTATACGGTATTTTTTTATGATGATGAATAACATCTTTTTTCCCAAGCCAATCAATATATGCCATTGCGTTTTACTTCCTTCAACTTCTTTTATGTCTGATATGCAGTGTATTAAGGGTTAGAAGTATTATAACACGTTGCACTTTAATCACTAAATAGGTGAAATTTTACCATTGTTACTCACTGTTTACTGCTTTAGCGTTAGGATTGCTACTGGGAAATCCCCAAGCCAAACAAAGGAGGAGAAAATGACCGTAAGTTCAAATTCTCTTTACGGAACGTCATCGTACGCGACGTATGGCAGCAGTACCAACAGTACCAGCTCGTTAAGTTCAAAATTCGCAGAAGCGTTGCTTACTTCTTTGGATAGTGACTCGAGTGGTTCGGTTGACAGTACTGAGTTTAGCAGTGCTGCTCTAAAGCTAGCAAATGCGGATGAAAGCGCTATTAATAACGCTTTTAAAGCACTTGATAGTAATGGAGATGGCAGTGTTAGCATAGATGAAATGACATCTATGTTATCAGCGCAGCAGTCTACGGCAGCGTCAGGAAGTATGCCCCCACCTCCTATGCGACCGTCTTCATCTACGCAAGAAGATTCAGGCTATACCAAAGATGAACTTACTTCTATGGCAAGTGAAGTTTCATCAACCGACAGTAACCTTGCTTCACTGCTTTCTTCAGTAGCTGAAAATTTTTCAGCGGCTGACACAAACGGTGATGGCAAAGTGACGTCTGCTGAAGCTATGGCCTATCAGCAATCAACGCAAGACACGACCAATGGAACCGATGCAAGCAAAGTAGCAGCGTCAGGAAGTATGCCCCCACCTCCTCCGCCACCGTCCTCTTCTACACAAGAAGATACGGGCTATACGAAAGATGAGCTTACTGCTATGGCAAGTGACAGTTCATCGACCGATAGTAAACTTGCTTCACTTTTTGAAACATTGTCTCAAAATTTCGATGCGGCTGATGCAGATGGTGATGGCAAAGTGACTTCTTCGGAAGCAAAAGCGTATCAAGATTCTACGAAAGCTGAAAGTATGGGTGTTGCAAGCAATGCCACAAAAGGGACTGACGAAAATTCATTGATGAAAGCGCTTTTAGCGCAAATCATCTCGAATTACGCCACTCAAAATACAATTTCAGGTAGTTCTGTTAGCTTTAGTGCCTAAGCTTCAAACCACGCTCTAAGCAAGGCGTGGTTTTGTTACTTTCCGTTTACTTTATCTTCGTTATAATCAAGGCATGATTAAAATTTTAATGATCGAAGATGATGTTGAATTAGCACAACTTCTTCAAGAATCTCTTGCAAAAGACGATATCGAAACGATATTAGCCTTTACGCCTTTGGATGGATTAACGGCATTGCAACACGATACCTTTGATGCACTTGTACTTGACCTTTCTCTGCCTCAAATTGATGGTTTAGAGATTTGTCGCATCGTCCACGCGTCCATTCCTACCCTTCCTATTATTATCTCTTCCGCACGTTCTGATATGAGTGACAAAGTCATGGGGTTTGAAAGGGGTGCAGACGACTTTCTTCCCAAACCGTATGATCCAAGGGAGCTTGCTTACAGGCTTCGTGCTATTTTAAGAAGAGGTTCAACACTTAATGAACTGCCTTACCATAGTTTTTATATTGATGAAGAGCGGCATTTGATTAAACAGGGTAAAAATGAAGTGAGGTTGACAATGGCAGAGTATGACATCGTCTCCTATATGCTTAAAAAAGAGGGCTTTGTGATCTCAAGGGAAGAGCTTTTACTCAATATTGGTTCTATCAAGTACGAAAGTAGTCTTAAAAGTATTGATGTCATTATGGGACGTATTCGGCAAAAGATAGGTGATGACCCTAAAAAACCTCGCTATATTCTCTCCGTTCGAGGGGTTGGTTATAAATTTGTTAATGCGTAAAATTTCCATTGTTACCCTTGTTTCGATCTTTTTTGCTCTGACATTGGTGGTCATCAACATCGCTTTTGTGATTGAATACAAAAGACAGATAAGCGACCGTCAATTTTTTACGTTTCAACGTTTTATGATGGCAATGAAAATGATGCACCATAATGAAACTGACCAAGAAGCGATGCTTTCAAAATTAGGCGTTCGCATTAGCCTCCATGATAAAAATAGTATTGTCACCGAGGGTGAAAAACTTTTAGAAGATCCTTTTTCTGACATGATTTTGTATGAGAATAAGCTCTACTTTGTGCCAAGACCTCCACCACCTCGCTCGCATCCACCAGAAGAGATGTTTGACAAAGGGTTCCCCCCACCGCCACCCTTTTCGATGAAAAAGAAATTTGAACCACCACTTTTAGAAAATATTGAAGAGTTTTCGCTCTATCGGCTCTGGATATTGGGTGGTGTTATCAATGTCCTTTTGCTTCTTTTCTTTAGCATTGTTTTGCGTAAACTTTTACGTCTTCGTAATCTAAAAAGTGCCATTCGTACGTTTGGTGATACGAAAAGATTTCAGCCAATTGATGTGGAAAGTGAGGATGAACTGGGCGAAATTGCTTCAGAGTTTAATCTTGCAATGCAAAAAATTCATCTTCTCAAAGAAGCACGAACACTTTTTTTACGCAATATCTTGCATGAGCTTAAAACGCCCATTATGAAGGGTAAAATTCTTTCCAATTCGTTAGACAATATAAAACAGCAAACGCAATTGGAACGTATATTTGAACGTCTTGAAACATTGCTTGGAGAGATGGTAAAAGTAGAAAAACTGAGCTCCAATGAGTGGGTTTTAGAAGCCAAAGAGTACCGCGTAGTGGATGTATTAGATCATGCGATGGATTTGCTACTTTTAAGTGACACCAAACGCATTCACATTTCACCCCAAGAGATGGCGCCATTGGTCAAGGTTGATTTCGAGCTTTTTGCTACAGCGATTAAAAATATATTGGATAATGCACTCAAACACTCCACTGAAGCCGTAGCTGTTGATATTGGTCTTGAGAGCATGAGTATATGCAGTTTTGGTGAGAAGATTCCGAGTGAACGACTTGATTTTTCGCGTGCATTTAACCGTGCCGTTGAAGGCTCAAGCAGTGGGTTAGGTCTTGGGCTTTATATCGCTAATGCAATTATTGCAAAGCATGGGTTTTATTTGAGTTATTTGCATGTAGAAGGGCAAAATCATTTTACGATTCATTTTAGAGAAAAAGAAGTGGAGAAAAATTCTCCACGTTAGATAATGTCTTTGAGCTTTTCGCGAAGGACATATGCTGTAAAAGGTTTAACGATGTAGTTGTTAACGCCTTCTTTTATAGCCGTAATAACCTCATGCTTGCCACCCTCAGTTGTAACCATGATGATGGGCGTATGTTTGTATTCTTCCATGGCTCGAAGGCTTCTTACAAGCTCCAATCCATTCATTTTAGGCATATTCCAGTCTGTCATGATCGCATCAAATTTTTGATCTTTGATCTTTTTAAGCGCGTCTAGTCCATCTTCTGCCTCAGTCGTACTGTAACCAATAGTGCCTAAAGTGTTGCACAGAATTCTGCGCATCGTTGAGCTATCATCAACAACTAAAAAATGCATGTTCGATCCTTTTAAAAATTCTTATTTATCCATAAGCAAAAAGTGTTCACTTTTGGTATATTATGGAAAATTTGAGGAATAGATGTGAATGATAGAGGTCACACACAAAGCTTGTCCTTCGTATTTAAGATGGCTAAATCGCCATTTATAGAAAAAACTTTACCTCAAAATGATCCAAAGTATAGAAGAATATTCAAATAGCATTCTAAATAAAACCTATTAAAATATAAAGTTAAAGCATTATATTGAGAAGTATTTTGATATTTTGGAAAAAATTTAGATTGTACATAGTACAATAGCACTTTTATTTTTACGAAAGGAGAAAATCATGTTTAAACGTTTAACGTTATTAATGGCAATGGTTGCGTTTTTATCAACATCAGTATTTGCGCAAAGCTATCTTTCATCAGAAGATGCGGCACCAAAACATAAAACTGCAAAAACAAAAACCGTCAAAAAAACTACTAAAAAAAGTACTTCTAAACAACATACAGCGGCTAAAAAAAGCAAGAAAAAAGCGTCTAAAGTTGCTGCATAAGACTTAAGAGAGTTTTGATGGTTTCGCACTATCAAAACCCTTAGGTTTATTTTTAAGCAAATCCACTGTAAAATCCTTTTAATGTACGATGTCTAAGGCTTAGACAAACATAAATGTAATAATAATTCATACTCCTACTTTTATGTTTTCTCCTCTTCGTACCACTTTACAGGCAAGGATTTTTTATGCAAAGAAGAGCGTTTATTAAAGGGTGTGTTGCACTAAGTGCCAGTTCTGTCATTCTTCCTCAGGTTTCGATTTTAGAAGCCAGTGAACCAAAATCAAAAACACGTATTTTTTTCGTCAAAAATAGCTATAACCTCAAACACGAAAACAAAAATGGATTGACCAAACTTTGGGTTCCACTTCCTCAGGAAACAAGCTATCAAAAAGTGAGCGATTTTAAATTTAGCTCAAACGCAACCAATGCGTATGTGACTGACAAAAACAGCTATAAAGCCAGAACGCTTTATGCTGAGTGGAAAAATGGTGGTGAAAAAGTACTTGAAGTGACCTACACGATCACTACATACGAGCGCAATTCAGACCTTTCAAAAGCAACCGCTTCAACCAAATACCCAAAAGACGTTGCACACTACCTCAAACCAACCGCGCATATTCCAACGAGTGGAAAAGTGAAAGAGTTGGCGCTTAAAATCACTGAAAATGCTAAAACACCTCTTGAAAAAGCTAAAGCGATTTACGCGTGGGTCACTGAAAACATGTACCGCGACAACGCTGTTGTAGGTTGTGGTGTGGGTGATGCGGGTAAAGCGATTGAGCAAAACATCATGGGTGGAAAATGTACCGACATTAGCTCTGTTTTTGTTGCGCTTTTAAGAAGTGTCGGGGTTCCTGCGCGTGAGATTTTCGGTATCCGTTTAGGCAGTTCTCGCTACTCCAAAGCGTGCGGAAGCAGTGATGAAAAAGGGTTGGCAAAAATCACGGGAGGCGAGCATTGTAGAGCTGAGCTTTACCTTGATGGCGCAGGCTGGGTTCCATGCGATCCTGCGGATGTCGCTAAAGTCATCTTAACCGAGAAAATGACATTGAACGATCCTCTCGTTAAAGAGGTCCGTGAGTATTTCTTCGGCAACTGGGAGATGAACTGGATGGGCTACAACACCGCGCGTGACTTTGTACTTACCCCAACACCAGCGCAAAAACCACTCAATATGTTTGGTTATCCGTACGGCGAAGTCGAAGATGAAGTGCTAGACTATTACGCTCCAGCAGCTTTCAGTTATAGCTTTGTCTCTCAAGAAAAACTTTAACGTATGAAAAAAGAGATTCTAAGTTTACTCACAGCATTGCTCTCAGCCTTTGCCGCAACGGCATGTTGTCTGCCACCACTGCTGTTTTTACTCTTTGGAATCTCTTTTGGATTTTTAAGTTTTTTAGAAACACTTACCCCGTTTCGCATACCACTCTCCTTATTGTCGCTTTTTGTTTTGTGGCTTTCATGGCGAAGTTATGCTCATCATACCTTTACATGTAATCCTCAGAAGAAAAAGCGTTATGTGTGGTTTTATTCGATTGTTTTAGGGCTGATTGTCGTGATATTGCTCTATCCTGAATGGGCAAATTTTTTGATAGGAAATGATGAATGAAAAAATGGTTGATACTCCTTTTACCGTTGATGCTCTTTGCCAAAGAAGAAGTGGTCATAAAAGTGGCTGAGATGCACTGCCCTATGTGTACAACGGCGGTCAAAAAAGCACTCAAAAGTGTTGAAGGTGTTGAGTCCTCCAAAGTGACACTGGAGACAAAATTAGCGGTAGTCATTGCCAAAGATGGTGTTGAAGATAAGACGTTTTTAGAAGCGGTGAAAACGACGGGGTATGAGGGTGTGATTGTTTCACGTCATCGTTTGAAAGAGTAGGCTACGAATTAGTTCATAAAGAGTTTAGCACTAAATACTAAAAGATATATTATATTCCAATCTATTAATTGTCTATATTACAAATTACATTGTAATCTTCAAAATTGTCAAAGATATTTTTAACCATTGTATTGTCATCAATAAAATTAAACTCAAAATTGATGTTTGCTCCAAATTCTTTGATTGTTTTTTGTCTATCTTTTTGGTGAGAACTTTTAGTCGTTGCTTCATCTAATATTATATATAGTTCATATAAAAAATCATATTTTTTTGTATAAACCATTAATCTATCAATAATTCCTGAGTTAACACCATTATTTTGCAATGATCGTCTAAAAAACCAACTTAGCTCACCTATGGAATATTGCTTTAATACTTGGATAAATTTTAAATCTCTACTGATCATTTTTTTCCTTTCATAATATCTAAATGAATTTAGATATTATGGTAGCAAAAATAAGTTAAAACTTGTAATCATAGACTGATTATTATGTGAGAAAAGATAAAAAGTGGAATATATCGAAAGTGTTGAAGGATTATAGAGCAGTAAGAGGATGGCGTGAGTGTCTCACGCCATCCTCTTAAAAATTAGTCTTTTTTGTAAGCGTTACGAGGAGCGGCTTTTGGCGCGCGACCTGCATCACTGCGTGGTGCGCTTGGTCTATCTGCTCTTGGAGCGCGTGGTGGTCTGCTATCGCCACTGTCACGTGTGCCTTTGTATCCGCCTTCGCGTGGTGCTGAACTGCTTCCCTCTTTTGCAAATGGGTTACGACTCTCGCCTCTGCTGTCACTTCTTGGAACGCCGTCACCTCTTGGAGGACGTGCATCTCTACTTCCAGCATCACTACGTGGGTTTGAACCTTTGTATCCACCGCCGTCGCGTGATCCGCTACTTGAGTTTCCTCTGTATCCACCGCCGTCACGTGAACCGCCTGAGTTTCCTCTATAGCCGCCACCTTCGCGTGATCCACCAGAATTGCCTCTGTATCCGCCGCCAGAGTTTCCTCTATAACCGCCACGTCCACCACGTCCACCATCACGCTCTTCGATGTTTTTAACAACATTTTCCAATGTTTTTTTATCTAAACCGATTTTGTCTGGACCAACTGGTGTATTTTCTTTCAAGAGATTTGAGAGAAGTTTAAGTGCGATTTGAGACATATCCATCTCTTCTTCTAAAATAGCAAGAAGTTTTGCAGCATTTTCATTCAGTTCTGCATTTTTAATATCTTCTGCAATCTTAATCAGTTTGTTCTCTTTAACGTCTCGTAAACTTGGAACAATTCTGTGTTCAATTTTAGAGCCTACTTTTTTACTGATTCTTTGCATAGAGTGAAATTCGATAGGTGTTACAAGGGTAATCGCTGTACCTTTTTTACCCGCACGACCCGTTCTACCGATACGGTGAACGTAACTCTCTGGATCAAATGGCATATGGTAGTTAAATACGTGGCTGATGTCAGCAACGTTTAGACCACGTGCTGCAACATCCGTTGCTACAAGGATCTCAATTTGTGAACTACGGAAAGCCTTAATAACGCTCTCACGTTGATTTTGCTCCATATCACCGTGTAAGCCTTTTGCTGCGTAACCAACTGCCATCAGTTGAGTAGAAAGTCTGTCAACCTCTTTTTTGGTACGGCAGAAAACGATTGATTTCTCAGGCTCAAGAGCATCAAGTAGACGAATCATTGCATCATCTCTCTCATATTCGTTGATAACGTAGTAAAGTTGTTCAATATCATCATTTGTTGTGTGATCTTTTGGTGTGACACTGACAAATTTTGGGTCATTTAAAATTTTGCTTGCAAGACGTTTGATAGGATCTGGCATTGTTGCTGAGAAAAGAAGTGTTTGACGCTCTTTTGGAAGGTAGGTAAAGATCTCTTCGATGTCTTCTAAGAAGCCCATATCTAGCATCTCATCCGCTTCATCCAAAACAACCATTTTAGGTGAAAAGCCTGGAAGTCTACCGTTTTTAAGAAGGTCTAACATACGACCCGGAGTTGCAACGATAACGCTTGCACCTTTTTCGATAAGACCAATTTGACGTGAATAAGAGCTACCACCGTAAATGGTTACTGTTTTAACGCCACGAAAACGTCCGAGTGAGTAAAGCTCATCACTGACTTGTGTTGCAAGCTCACGTGTTGGAGTAATAACTAAAAGTTGTACTTTATTAAGATGAGGATCAATCATACTCATTGTTGAAAGACCAAATGCTGCAGTTTTACCTGTACCTGTTTGTGCTTGAGCAACGATATCGTTACCTGCTAATACTAAAGGGATTGATTCTGCTTGTACAGGACTTGGTTCAGTAAAACCAGCCTCTACGACGGCTTTAAGAATCTCTGGGTGTAAGCCAAACGATTCAAATGTTGGTGTTGTTGGTGTTGTGTTTTCCATGTATTTTCCATAGTTTTTGATTTTCCAAAACAATACTAACGTGCGGCTAGGGCACAAAACTCATGTACATAAAAATTTTAATGGGGAACAAACCCGTCAATATCGTATGCAAAAACCTACATACTCACTGAGGATTTCTCAAATCTGGTAGGTTTTAGGTGAAGTTCTTTGTTTTTTAATGAAGTTCTGAAATTACGGGCATTATAGTGGAATTAGTTTAAAATAATATTAAGGTTTAAACTTATAGCGCTATTGAAGCACAATTTTCTGTCCAATCAAACTCCATTTGCTTAGCAGTTTTAATGGCTAAGTCTCGACCCATAAGGCGTTCTAAAAGGTGTAGACTCATGTCGATGCCAGCAGAAATGCCTGCGGATGTGACGATTTCTCCTTCATCAACCCAGCGCATCTGCTCTTTTACATCTAAGGTTGGAAACATCACACGAAGATCGTTTATATCTTCCCAGTGTGTGGTTGCAGACTTGCCTTCAAACAGTCCCGCTTTTGCTAGTAAAAAGGCACCTGTGCAGATAGAAGCTGTGAGTTGTGCTTGTTTGGAAGTCGTCGTTATCCAATTAATTATGGATGCGTCTTTAAGTACTTCGGTAACAACGCCGCCAGGGATAAGTAAAACATCGATTTTTGGGTGTGCTTTAAAGTCAAAATCAGGGTCGATTTTGAGTCCTGCGCGTGCGCGAACAGACTCTTTTGTTTGCCCAATGGTAAAAACTTCAAAAGGCGTTACGGAAGAGAGTAGATTTTGTTTTCCATAAACGCGTGATGCTGTGGTAAACACTTCATAAGGACCTGCGAAGTCGAGTACTTCGACATTGTCAAAGACAAAAATACCAACAGAATATGTCATAAAATATCTCCCTATATAGTTTATAAATAAATCACAAAATGGTTCATTTCACCTTCACGTTTATACTGCAGTCTCATACCATGCAAACGAATGACATGCCATGTGATGAACAGCCCAAACCCAAGACCACGTGAGCTTTTTTGTTTTTTACCTTCCAAAAAGTAGGGTTCTGCGTAGCGCTCAATGGGAAATTCTAGTGCAGGTGCATGGTTAGAAATTGTAATGGTTTTTGCATCATTGCTGAGTGTAACACGGTGGTCATGGGAGTAGTTAACGCCATTGTCCAATAGGTTTTTAAGCACAACTCCAAAAAGCTCAAAGTCGACATTGAGCTCAACGGGGGTGAGATTACAGGTAATGTTCTCATGTTTATCATCTAAAATATCAAGGGCAAAATCGACAATATCTTCG
Source organism: Sulfurospirillum sp. (assembly GCF_036802865.1). Lineage (NCBI taxonomy): Bacteria > Pseudomonadati > Campylobacterota > Epsilonproteobacteria > Campylobacterales > Sulfurospirillaceae > Sulfurospirillum > Sulfurospirillum sp. The sequence goes on from NZ_DAIRVK010000004.1 coordinate 227,628, forward strand.
ATGTGATAGCGTTTTATGTCGAGTTTGAGCTCATCGGCACTGAGTTTTTCAATGCGCGAAAACTCTACTAAAAGTGCCTCTTGGCGTTTGAAAACATTTTGAAGAATGTTGGTATAGGTTGCATCTTCGATCATTTCAGCAGCGAGTTTTCCTTTGGTAATCGGTGTTTTAAGCTCGTGCATGATGTTGCGCAAAAAGAGTTGCCTTGAGTCTCGAAGCGATTTTATTTTAAAAACAGCGCTGTCAAATTCATTGGCGAGGGCGGCGATTTCATCTTTATTGGTACTTTTACAGGTGATGTCATAATTTCCATTAGCAAAGTGTTTGATTTTTTCACGTAACGTTTTAAGCGGAAGAATACTGCGAATAATGCCAATATAAAGCATAATGACAAAAGCAAACGTTAAAAAAGGGAAGAGAATTTGTGGAAAAAGTTCTTTTTCAAAAGGAACTTGCAATATAACAGGCTCATCCTCTTTTTTTTGTAAAACAGCATAGATATGAATACCGTGAGGAACGACATACAGTCCAAATCGAAATTTTTCTTCCATGCGTTTCATAGGAAAGGGTTGAGGTGGTTTTGGAAGTGATAGAATTTTTTCTTTGAGTCTTCGATCGTCAATGAGCGTAAAACCCATATCATCCAATTTGTTAAAATCGAGCTGTTTTATACTTGGATCAAAAGCGGAACGAACTGCTATATGCGTGTAATCATGCATGCGTCTCAGGTTATTTTCACGATCATGTATAGAGAGTGAAAAAAAGATGGCACTAATACCTAAAAGAGCTAATGCAAAGATAAGCGTGATGCGTGTGATGATTGAGTGGTACCACCTCATGCTTGAAGCCTATAGCCGATACCTCGCACAGAATGGATAAGATGAGGCTCTTTGGAACTTTCACCTAATTTAGTTCTAATGCGACTGATAAGCACATCTAAGCTTCTGCTTTCGTTCTCTTCGTTGAGGCTTGGCGTGCTGTTGAGTAGCTCCGTCCGTGAAACGACGCAGTTGTTTTTTTTGATGAGGTGTGCTAATACGTCGTATTCCGCAGGTGTAAGTGTCAAAGGTACATTGTTAAAAAAAATCGTGTGGCTCTCTTCTTTAAGAATGAGTGTAGAAGCAGACGTTTCTTCTTGTGGAGAATTACTTTTTTTGTAACGTCTTAGTACGCTCATAATACGGGCATACAGCTCTTTAGGCTCGTAAGGTTTCGGCAAGTAGTCATCAGCTCCAAGTTCTAATCCTACGATTTTATCTTCCAGATCACTACGTGCAGAAGAGATAATGATAGGAATATCACTTTTAGCGCGTACTTCTTTACAGATTTCAAGACCATCCATGCCAGGAAGGGAGAGATCGAGGATCAGAAGGTCATATTTAGTAAGGCTAAGAGCGCTGATGCCCAGATAGGGGTCATCATAATTGGTCACGGTGATGTTATAGCGTTTTAAAAAGTTACATAAAATTTCGGCTAGTTCGACATCATCTTCGATCATTAAAAGATTGGGTTGCATAGGAGTTTCCTTAGAATTTGTCTTAAACAATCATACACCTACTCTTTGAACGGTTTGTTAATAGTAAAGAAGTCTAATATAGCAGATTTTTCTTGAAGGGAAAAGAAGTTATCCCGCCTAGAGATGGCGGGATAAACGTGAAGACTATTTTAAAAGCTCTTTTTCTTTGACGATAAATGGTACACCTTTGATGCCAGCACCAAAGTATTTGAGTTTGAGTTCATCAATATGAGCAACTTCAGCATCACTGATTTTTTGGTCATATTTGACGTTTTCATCGTAGTATTTTTTCAAAATTTTGATTTTATCTGCATCGCTTTTTGCTTTAGATGTTTCAGTATAAATCAAAACAGATTTTTCTAAAGAACTTCTCTCATGAACCGGTGTAAAAATGAGTTTGAGGTTATTTGTTGTAAGGCGTTGCTCAATTTGAGCAAGCTCTTGTCTGCAGTAAGGGCATTCAGGATCGGTAAAAACAACTAAAGTGTCTTTTTTAGGGTCATTTCCTAAGACAACAATGTTTTTCTTCTCCTCTTTTTTGTAGATTGCTGAAAGCTTTTTCTGAAGCTCTGCCATCTCCATCATCTCTTTGATGCTTCCACCTTGTTTGATGCTGATAACATCAGGGAAGATCAAATCATCTTTGGTAAAGATGCTGAGTTTTTGTGAACGTGCACCATCGCTAAGATTTAAAGTCACGAAATCCATTCCATCAATGCCATCAACGCCTTTGCGTGAGACTACTTCGATGTTAATATTTGGCACTTGAATTGTTGATTTAAAATGTTCAACAATCTGTGCATCCGTTGCTGCAAAAAGAGTGCTAGAAATAAGCGCAACAATCCATAAAAGTTGTTTTTTCATTCATTTTCCTTGTAAGTTGCAGAATATAATCTGCATGAAATGTAAGGTATTATACAATAAAACCAATCATAGTTTGTTAATGAAAGGTCAACAGATGCCAGAGAATGCCGATAAAATGGCACTTATAGAAGAAATTGAAAAGCTGATAGAATCCGACCCAAATGCTCCTATTTCTTCATTTTCTATGTTAGAGTTTTTAGAACTGGATGATTTAGTCTCTGTTCGAGAAACGCTTTTATACTCTAAAGCAAATCGCTCAGCCGAGAACGATAAATGGTTCGATGAGCTTTGTAAAAAGTCTTAAAATCTTTACATGTAAAGGTCAAGTATGAGTGATAAGTGGGCATATTTAAATGATATTGAGGGATGTGAGGTCGTCGCACTTTACACCCTTCACTCCCTTATTGAAATAGTCTATTTGAAAGAGGGAAAAGAGCGAAGCCTTACCCTAAACTTTCATGTAGCAGGCGGTGCAATGGGCTATATTGAGTTTTTTCAGCTCGATTCCATTCCTCTACCACCTGTAAAAGTCAAACATGTGCTGAGTGATACGATAACAAAAATTTTGCAAGTACATCTTTATGCTGAAATCAATGAGCATGAGCACTATGAAGAGTTAGAACTGGTGTGTGATAATGGCAGTTACCTGCTTTATTTCAGTGAAAATGATGAAGAGGAATCCTATGCAAAAATCGAAAAAGATAAAACACCAAGCTTGCCAAAAGTAACCAATACAAAGGCTATGTTGCCTAAAGAGCTTTTTAATGTAGAGTTTTTCAAAGAAAATCTCGCGTTTGCGCTTGTGGCACATGGTGAGCAGAAAACACCCCATGGGCTACCTTATGCAATGCATCTTCTTAGTGTTGCAAGTGAGGTTATAAATGCATTGAGTATAGAGCCTTTGAGTTATGATGAGCATAATGTTGCCATTGCATGTGCGCTTTTACATGATGTTAATGAAGATACTCTTACAAAGATTACAAAAGAGACCCTTTTAGCAGGCAATACAGAGGTGATCGCCAAAGGTGTGCAGGCACTCACGAAAGATAAAAGCCTGCCTTCTAAAGAGGCGCAAATGAAAGACAGCCTTGAACGACTTAAAAAGCGTCAAAACTGTGTTGTGCTTGTAAAACTCGCCGATCGTATTACCAATTTAGGGGTTCCCCCCAAACATTGGGATGGTGCAAAAAAAGAAAAATATTGTGAAGAAGCCAAGCTAATTTTGAGCGAACTTGGTTATGCCCATGGTTATTTAGCAAGTAAGCTTGCGGAAAAAATTAAAGCGTATGAAGTTTATATCTGATGTTTGTAGTGTGGAATTAAAAATGCTTAGGGTGTGACATAACAACAAAAGGATGAATCATGCGTGTTTGGATTAGTTATGTCAAATACACTCCTGAGGTCGTCGCCTTTGTCGCAACCTGTGTTGTTTTAGCGCGATAATTGATCAAGGGAATACGTCTTCAAAGCAAAGCTCTAAAGACTACGTTAACACTGGGCTCTCAAAGACGGAGAGCCCATACACCTTTGGTGCTTTAAGCTCTTAAAAGTTAATTTTTTGAGATGACTAGTATTTTTTTCCTTCGCAAGGAATCAACTCTTTGTCACTAATCTCTTCAACCAATGCTTTCATGCTTTTGATCGTAAACAGTTTTAGATCGTCGCCTTTAAGCGCTTTAAGCTCGGATGTAAAACCACTTTTTGAAAAAATAACAAACAAATCAGGCTCAAATTCTGCTTTGGCACACTGCTCTTTGAGTTTGGAAAGTTCGGTTTTTTTCACTTTGGTATTTTTATATTTGGTGCTTCCAGCAATGAGTTTACCCGATTGTGTCTTAGCCAAAATATCAATCTCCGCGTTTTTATCCCAATAACTTCCCACCTCTACGATCGGATCTTCAATCATGAGTTTGCGCAACAGTTCAAAGGAGAGTTTTTTAAAGATAAGCTCATAAAATTCTTGTTCACGCGATGCGAATGATTTTTCAACTTCGCTGTAATCACCCTCTTTGATGGTTTTATAAAACGGAGAAACAAAGGCAAACCAAAAGCGCATAAAAGGGGTCATGAAGCTTAGTTTATCGGAGTTGTCATCGTCTATATTCACAGGGCGTTCTAACGAATATTCAAAGCGAATAAGAGCACTGTCTAAAAGTGTATCAAGGGCAGATTCACCTTCTTCTCGGCTAATGTGCGCTCGCTTAAAGGTAGAATGCACACGACGATCGCCCGTTGCCATAGCACTTAAAAGAGCGTGACTGAGCTTATTACTAAAAGTTACTTTGGCGATGTCACTATGAATGTAAGGATAATTTTTAAAAATTTTAGTTTCCATAAGCTCTAAAAGGGGCTTGTTTAGGTCGACTTTCCAGCTGGTGCCTCCAAAAACAGAAAAGTACTCAAGCGCTTTTTCAATATCATCGGCATGATTTTGAAGGTAAAAAGAGCGGAACTGGTGTAAAAGAGTAGGATGTTTTGGCATGAAAAAATACCTTTGATTGTTTTTTAACAATTATACACGAATAAAAGGATTTTAAAAGGGGCAGAAAAAGAGAGTAGTCAAAGAAGGTTTTGACTACTCCTACAGATAATAGTGTTATTTAGCGTGACTTCCATCACAAAAAGGAGCATTAGCGCTCTTTTTACAGGCGCAAAGGTAGTACTCTTTACTCTCTGTTACAGAAAACTCTTTAGGCGTAAAGACTGAACCTTTATGGCTACCATCACATAAAACAGTGCTGGCACTTTTTCCACAGGTACAGAAGTGGTAACTTTTATTGGCTTCGAGTGACATTTTTACAGGAGTTGACATTGTTTTTCCTTGGTTGATTTAGTGCATTGGCACATCAAATACCAAAACCCAAGAGGGTTTCAACGCTTTTAGTTCATAGGCTTTTTCTTCGGTGATTTGTACTTCATCTCTTTGTTCAAGTACGATACCATCAATTTCAATTTGACCTTCGACAACGAGTAAGAGTTTACCACGATTTGTGATAGAAGGCGCTATGGAAATGGTTTTACCCTCATCCAATTCAGTTGTAGTGATAAACGCCTCTTGTTTGATCGCAATAGAGTTGCCTCTGCCATCTGGAGAGATAAGCGTTACCCATTGATTGCTTTTGGTCACATCTCTAAAATCACGTTGATTGTAGAGGGGTTTCCCACCTTTTTCATTAGGATGTATCCAGATTTGAAACAGAGCAACAGATTCATTTTTTGAAGCAAATTCGGAGTGCATAACACCATCCCCTGCGCTCATGTATTGTATTTCACCTGCGTGAACTTCTCCATGATTGCCAAAAGAGTCTGTGTGAATGACTGCACCTTTTGTAACGATAGTGATGATCTCCATGTCACGGTGCGGGTGCATCCCAAAACCTTCTCCTGCTTCTACGATGTCATCGTTAATAACACGAAGCGCTCCAAAACCCATACGTTCTTTGTTGTAGTACTCCGCAAAGGAGAAGCTAAAATGGCTATGAAGCCAACCGTGTTCTGCAACACCTCTTTGGTTTGCTTTATGAATGTTCAATGCCATTGCTTTTTCCTTTACGTGTAAACTATTTTGACACGCTTGCAAAGCAAAGCTCTGCAAGCTATGTTAACACTAGGTTCTCTTCGTCAGAGAGCCCACTCATTTTTCAGTGCTTTGATTTATTTTTGTAAAATACCTTCAAGTGCTACGTCAATTTTAACCTCTTCACCAACAATTACACCACCTGTTTCAAGGGCTTTGTTCCATGAAATACCAAAATCATTACGGTTGATCTTTCCAGTCAGTCCAAGACCTACACGCTTGTTACCATATGGATCAGTAGCACTTCCGCCGTTCTCGTAAGCTAAAACAACCGGTTTGGTCACACCTTTCATGGTGAGTTTTCCGTAGGCTTTGTCACCTTTGATTTCATCAAGTACAAATGTGATAGTTGGGTACTTTGCAACATCAAAAAGATCTGCTGAGCGTAAGTGCTCATCTCTGTCTTTAATACCTGTATCGATGGTTGTCGCTTGAATCGTTCCAGTGAGAGATTTAAGCGTTTTGGTTGCTTCATCGTATACAAAACTTCCGTTAAATGTTGAAAAATTCCCTTTTACGGTTGAAATCATGGCGTGTTTGACGCTAAAATCTGCACTAGAGTGTGAAGGATCAACGTTGTAATTTCCAGCGAATAGGGCAGTTCCTGCCAACAAAGATGTTGCGAGTAATGTTTTGATTTTCATAATATTTCCTTTTTTACTAATTAGTAGTATTTGAGCAAAAAAAAGCTTGCTTACACGAAGCCTATTGCGCTTTTTGCAATTTTCGTAACAGGTCGTACATGACCACCATTTCTTCATCGGATAACATGTCAAAATAACTCTTTAGATTGGCTGCGTGTTGTCCAAACATACTGCTGATAAGCGTTTTGCCAACTTCAGTAATGCTTACGATACGCACACGGCTATCTTCAGGCGATGGAAGTGTTTGCACTAAACCATCTCTGACGAGATTTTTGACAACCACTGTGACATTGCCAGGAGTGCTCATAATAAGCTTTGTAATCTCTCCTACTTGCAAATCACCACGATGGTAAAGGACTTCTAGGACTACAAACTGGTTCATTGTTAAACCGCATTCATTGATGTATTTCAACTCTTTGTTGCGGATTTTAGTAAAGGCTCTAACAATTTGTATCCATGTTTGCATACTCTTATCAGTTCGTTCACCGTAACTTTTAACTTCAGATCTCAGTTTCATTTTTTCCTTCCTTTGCCGAAATTATATTACTAATTAGTAGTAATGTCAAGAGTAAAATTCATTTTTTCTTTAAAAGAGACAAAAATGTCATTTTTTAGAGTGGATAAAACATTGCTTTTACTTTGTTTGTTATATAATTGCGCGCCTATTTTAGGGCATTACGAATTATGGAGAAGAGTATGGAGAATGATATAAAAAGTAAATTGGAAGAGAATCTATTAACGAAGGTTTCAACCTTTAATCAATTTTTGGAGCAAAAGGTCGAGAGTATGTTGCTGAAACTGCTCAATATTGCTCGGTATATTTTTATTGTTATGATGATTGTGTACTTGGGGCAGTGTTTTGTAAGTTTAGGTTATAAAATGGTCTCTTTTACCCTTTTACAGGGCGCACTTAATTTTGATTCGATTAAGATCATTTTGACCGATAGCTTGTTTGTGTTGATTGTATTAGCGATTGTGAAAACGCTTTTTATTCAAGATGGATTTGACTATGCGGTGACTTTTCTTGAAATTTCATTTGTTGTATTGGTGCGAAAACTAATCTTGTTGGAGACTGATCCTTCTGAGACACTTCTGTTGTTAGTGCTTGGTATAACATCAGCACTTTTCTTTATTTTGATCGTCTATATCAAAGGGATGAAACATAAATGGGAAAGAGAGAAGTGCGAGCAATGCATTAAAGCAAAATAAAACGAAACTTATGTATATAAACTGTTATTATAATACTCTGTGATTTTACAGTGCTCAAAATCCCTATTTATGAGCACTGTAATACCTTTTCTAGAAATTTTAAATAAATACAAATTTCCCTTTATTAAAATCCCATTTTTATCCCAAGCTATATGTTAAAATTCAACTGAAAATAATGTTTACATTCGTGAAAGCTTATTTGATGATGGAAATAGCGTACTTCACACGTAAGGTGTGTGGTCAAGGCTATGATTTTGGGTGACGCGAGCAAAAGCGTTAACGTTGAGAGATAAATGGGATACTCATGGAAGCACTAAGCCTTTTGATTGTCAAAAGAGCTTTTGTGTCACAAAAAGTATGACACTTATCTTGCACTATCTATAACTACAGAGGAAATCTTATGACTGAACAGTTTACCCGCAGAGAATTTCTGCAGTCGGCCTGTATTACCATGGGTGCATTAATGGTGAGTACGGGTGGTGTTGAGAGCGCATATGCTGCTTCAACTACTACAGCAACATCTGATACAAAAATGCCATCATGCGATATTTTGATTATTGGTTCTGGCGGCGCAGGTCTTAGAGCTGCTGTTGCTGCAATGAAAAAAAATCCAAAACTAAGCGTGGTTGTTGTGAGCAAAACAATGCCATCACGTAGTGCAACGACGATGGCAGAGGGTGGCATCAACGGTGTTATCGATTTTAGTAAGGGTGATTCGTATGAATTACACGCTTACGATACCGTTAAAGGTGGTGATTTTCTTGTTGATCAAGACTCTTCAATCAAATTTTGTAAAGCAGCCGGTGAGGCTATTAATGAGTTAGACTATTTAGGCATGCCTTTTTCTCGTACAAAAGAAGGCAAAGTAAAAGCAAGACCTTTTGGTGGTGCTTCGAAAGTTCGTTGTAACTTCTCTTCTGATAAAACAGGACACATTGTTGCGCACACCTGTTTAGATGACGCGATCAGCAGTGGTGTTAAATTTTTAATGGATCACGAACTTCTTGATATTGGCGTTGATAACGGTAATTGTGAAGGTGCTGTACTTCGTAACATTCGTACCGGTGACATTGCTCCTGTTCGTGCAAAATCCGTGATTTTGGCAACCGGAGGCTATACACGCATTTTTTGGAATCGTACTTCTACTCCTTACATCTCTACAGGTGATGGTGTTGCAGCAGCCCTTCGTGCAGGTGTTGCATTTAAAGATCCTGAGATGGTTCAGTTCCATCCAACCGGTGTTGTTCACGGTGGTACGCTCATTACCGAAGCAGCGCGTGGCGAGGGTGGTTATTTGCTCAATAATCTAGGTGAACGTTTTATGAAACGCTATGCACCGAGCAAAATGGAACTAGGACCACGTGATATCGTTGCACGTGCGATTGAAACTGAAATCCGTGAAGGAAGAGCTTTTGGTCATGGACTTGAAGCATATGTTCTACTCGATGTTAGACATTTAGGTAAAGAAAAAATTATTAAAGATTTACCACAAATTCGTCACGTGGGTAAGCTTTTTGAGAACATCGACCTTGTCGATCAACCGATGATTATTCGTCCAACAGCACACTACTCTATGGGTGGTATTGATGTTGCGAAATTTGATGATATGTCAACACCAGTTCCAGGACTATTTACAGCGGGTGAAGCATCATGTGTTTCTATCCACGGTGCAAACCGTTTGGGTGGTAACTCACTTTCAGATGCGGTTGTAACAGGTAAAATTGCAGGCGATGGCGCAGCTGCTTATGCTAGCAAAGCAGATTTCAGTGCGGGTAAACGTCTTCATGATTTGGCATCACAATGGAATAGCCGTTTCAAAGAAGTCACCAGTGGTAGTGGCGATGCAAAACAGATGTATGCTATTCGTGAGGAACTTGGTGCACAGAACTGGGATAATATGGGTATTTTCCGTACACAATCTAAACTAACCTCTTTAGGTGGTAGTTTAGAAGAACTTCAAGCGCGTTACAATGCTTTACGTATTCCAAACCCAAATCCAGTGTATAACACAGCTTTCACAGAGTATGTTGAACTAGGTAATTTATTGCTTCTTTCTCAAGCGGCGTGTTTGGCTGCGAGTGAGCGTAAAGAGTCTCGTGGTGCACACACCAGAGAAGACTTCGCTAAGCGTGATGATGCAAACTTCCTAAAACACTCTATGGTGACAATGAATGCGAGCGGTAAATTGCAAATGGGCTGGAAAGATGTTGAAATCACCCAGTTTAAAGTTGAGGAGAGGAAATACTAATGAAATTTATTATTGATCGCTTTGATGGCAAAAAAAGCTATGAGCAAACCTATACGGTGGAAAAAAAGGATATTGAAGCATTAACTTTATTAGGTGTATTGCTTTTAATTAAACAGAAACAAGATGTAACACTCAACTTTACCGCATCTTGCCGTTGTGCGATTTGTGGAGCCTGTGGTGTACGTGTTAATGGACATGCTTACATCGCGTGCGATAGTAAGATGACAGAGCTTTTTGAAGAGTATGGTGAAGCTGATGCATTCCGTATCTCTCCTTTGGCAAATTTCAAAGTCATTTCTGATCTTGTGGTTGATTGGGAACCTGCGATGGAAAACCTACGCAAAATCAAACCAGCACTCGTGGCAAAAGCTGAATTCTCAGAGAAAGAGGGCTGTCGTCAAAATCAAGAAGAGTTTGATCGCATTATTAAACAATGGGATTGTATTCTTTGTGGATGTTGTGCTTCAGAGTGTAATAAACTCACAGCAGATCATGCTGATTATATGGAACCGTTTGTCTTTACCCATGCATGGCGTGCAGCGAACGATTCACGTTCAAAAGACCCAATGATTCATGCAAAACCAGCCGTAACCAATGGTTTATGGAACTGTGTACACTGTCAAGAGTGTGCAAACCGTTGTCCAAAAGGTATCAGTTCAGCGGATGATATCGCAGGCTTACGTGCGATGGTCTTGAAAAAAGGGCTTAACTCAGGCGTTGGTCCAGCACACGCAAAATCATTCTACACAGACTTAGTCGAAGACTCAGGTCGCTTGAATGAGATTCGTCTTGCTCTTAGAACAGAAGGTGTGAGTACTGCGCTTCGTGCGGGAACTGCCATCACACTTATGCGTGCAGGTAAAATGAACCCACTGGAAGTATTTGGTGGACATACGATTGAAGGTCATAAAGACTTAGTAAAAATGATTGAAGCAGCTAAAGCTGCAACGAAGGAGTAACGTATGCAAAAAGAATTCGCTTTTTTCCCTGGTTGCGTGCTTACTCAAGCTGCAATTGAAGCCAAAATGGCTATAGAGGCTATTGCCCCAATTTTGGGAATCACACTTAAAGAGATTACTGGATGGAGCTGTTGTGGTGCTTCTCAAGCACAAGATGTTGATCCATTAGCAACGCTAGTCGCTAATGCTCGTAACCTTGCACTTGCTGAGAAAATGAATTTGCCACTTCTGACAACATGCAGTACCTGTTTGTTGATGCTAACCCGTGCAAAAACACAATTGGATAACGGTCAAAAAGAGCGTATTAACACGTTTCTTGCTAAAGGAAACATGGACTATAAAGGAACCAGTGAAGTGACAAGTCTTCTTTGGTTGCTTGCTCAAAATGCTGAAGAGATTAAAGCAAAAGTGAAAAAACCACTCTCTAATCTTAAAGTGGCTGTTTTTTACGGTTGCCACAGTGTAAGACCTGAAAAAGATCTTGGTTTTGAAAGCTCAGTGAATCCAACAAGCTTTGAAACGGTTGTAAAAGCTTTAGGTGCTGAGGTTGTACCTTTTACAAAGCGCCTTGATTGTTGTGGTTTCCACGCTGTTTATCCAGCGGAGAAGTCAGTTATGAAAATGACCAGTGGCATTGTCAACAGTGCGGCTGAGTCAAAAGCGGATTGTGTTGTCACACCATGTCCTCTTTGCCAAATGCAATTAGACATCTACCAAGATGACGCACAAGCAACAACAAAATCAAAAGCGCGCGTACCGGTTATTCACTTATCTCAATTGGTAGGTCTAGCTCTTGGTATTGATGCGAAGAAACTTGGACTTGATTATAACGTCATTGATGCGAGTAAATTAGCATAATGATTTAATAAGAGATGACGTCCTATGACGTCATCTCTTGCCTTTTTTTCTATGTTAAATAAACAGATTTCTCACGCACCTTTGGTGTTTTCCTGTTAGACTAAAACTCTTCTATTTTCTTCTTTTTTCACATCATCAAAATTGTCGAGGTAGTCAAGGTACGCGACTAGGTATTTTCGGCTTATGTCAAAATGCTCTTTAAAAGCTTTTATGTCGATGCCTTCTTCTTTGCGCATAATGTCTCTTAAATGCGCCATCATAGCACTTAATGCGGTGCTTGTGACAAAGAGGTTGTGCTCTAAGCGTACGACTTTTTTAGCACGTGTGAGGCTTTTCAGTGCGTCATCGCCCATTTTTCGGTCAATGTCAAGCTCATCGTAGATGTTGTAAGGTGCATCGGGAGTAAATTCGGCTTCCAGTAAAATAGTGTAGAGTTTATCTTCAATAAGCGTTTCAATATTCTCAATGTCGATTTGCGCGTTTTTATAGATACCATTTATGAAGTCTAATATGCCTTCATCGCAAAGCTTTTGCAGAACGCTTTCCACTAAAGCGACACTTGCCCATTTGAGTTTTAACGAGAGAGAATTAGCCGAAAGTAGGGCATACGCATTTTTAGCATAAATCGCTTGAACGATGCGCGTTAACTCCTCTTTCATGCTTATGGGGTAAAGTACCAAGCCTTTTTCATCGACAAAAACATCGCTTATTTCATTGGCAATAATGATGGCTTCTTCATGGTTCAGACCAAAGCGCTGGTTGGAAGAGATAAGCCCAAAACCGTGTTTATGCATCTCGACTAAAATGGTAAAAGCGCTCTTAAAATCTTTGCTATCCAATGCTTTAAGAAGTTCTAACTTCACCTTTTTTTTCATCGGGTCATTGATGGGGTTTAGGATGCGTCCACCACCGATGGTGCGACCACTAGAGCAGATGATGAAAGGTTCATCATGGACTAAAAAGAGTTTGTGGTTAAACTGTAATTTGGCATAACCTTTGTCTGCTTTGTCTTCATTTTCATAAAATAAAATGCGCGATTCGACTTGTTTGGTTCCGACATAAAGAATAACTTTACTGTTATGTTTAAGGGTATGTCCGCCAATACTCTCAACCCAAACATCCGCAACATCAAAGCCACGAATAAACCCTTTTTTGCACAGCAATGCCCCTTTTTCAAAAGAGGTTTTTTGCGCATTTTGAAGGTTGATGGCGGTGCGTTGAGACGAAACAGCCGTTTCAACATCGTGGTCATGGACTTGAAGGTTGCGAATCACAAACTCTTTTTCTAATTCAGGTGCAAAAAGTTTTTCACCGATTTTAATCGTTCCATCTAAAACCGTTCCTGTAACAACGGTACCCGCACCTGCAATGGAGAAAGAGCGATCGACGTAGTAGCGAAAAAGACCGTTACTTTTTTTAGGGATAGCAGGTAGGGCAAAAAGGGCATTTTTGAGTATTTGAATGCTTTGTGGCTCATACACACTTACGGGAATAATTTCGGATAAGTGAAGGTTTTTAAGTGTCTTAAAATGCTCAGTAATTTCATACTTACGCCCTTCAATGACAGTTTCTGTTGCGAGGTCTTTTTTGGTGAGCGCAACGATAATATTTTTGACATGTAAAAGGTTTAATATCTCTAAATGCTCTTTGGTTTGAGGCATAATGCCTTCATTGGCATCAACGACAACCAAACTTGCATCAAAACCAAACGCACCTGAGATCATGTTTTTTAAGAGTTTTTCATGCCCTGGAACGTCAATAAAGGCAACATTTTTTGCCTCATTTTGCATACTGGAAAAACTGAGGTTTATGGTGATTCCTCGGCGTTTTTCTTCTTCTAAACTGTCCCCCTCAAAGCCTGTGAGTGCTGTGATAAGAGCGGTCTTTCCATGGTCAACATGACCTGCGGTTCCAACGATAATATATTCCATTATTTCTTGCCTACAATAGTTTCTATGATGTGAACGAGTTTCTCTTCTACACTGGGAAGAATCGTGCGAAAATCGAGTAAAAATTGGTCATTTTCGATGCGTCCAATGACGTGCGATTCTCGAAATTTCTTCTCCAAAAGGGTTGCTTTTCCTTTGATGTGTAACGTGACAGTGGGAAAGCGTCGATTAGGAAGGGTGCCACCACCCATATAGGTTTCGCTTGGTACAATTTCACATGCCCCAGCACCGATTTTTTCTTTGACCCTTGCAGCGCGTTTTGTCAGTTCTTCGACACTTCTAAAAAGAAGCCAAAGGGTAGGAATCTGTTCCCACTCCTCTTTGAGGTAGGCTTTAATACTCTCTTCAAGAAGGCTAAGGGTGATTTTATCGACTCGCAGCATTCGAAGCAACTGGTTCTTTTTAAGCTTGGCGATCAAGTCTGCGCGTCCTGCGATAATACCCGCTTGAACACTTCCAAAGAGTTTGTCGCCGCTAAAGCTAATCAAGGACGGAGAACACGCCAAAATCTCTTCAAGTGAGTGTTCACGGTTGCCTAAGTTGTAGGGTAGTTTTGGTACATAACCGCTACCAAGGTCGTAGTAGTCCAAAAGGTTGTTTTGACTGGCTACTTCTTTGAGCTTTTCATAAGGTACATCTTCGCTAAAACCTTCAATGGAGAAGTTGGATTGATGCACTTTCATGAGCATTGCCGTATTTTCGTTGATGGCACCCTCGTAGTCGTTTATTTTTGTTTTATTGGTGGCGCCTACTTCGCACAAAAGAGCTCCGCTTTGCTTCATTACCTCAGGGATACGAAAACTTCCACCAATTTCGACCAATTCGCCACGAGAAACAACGACTTCTTGGTTCTTAGCAAAGGTATTGAGGATTAAAAAAACGGCGGAGGCGTTGTTATTGACGACCAACACATCTTCAACATTGAGAAGCTCTTTGAGGTGCGTACTCACATGTTCATAGCGCTCCCCGCGACTGCCCATCTCTAGGTTATACTCTAGATTTGAGTAGTTGCAGATAACCTCACTGGCACGATCCAATAAGGTTTTGGAGATGAGGCTTCTGCCCATATTGGTATGTAAAATAACACCTGTTGCGTTGATAAGGGGTTTGAGCGAAGCCTGAAATAGGGCATCATAGGCTTTTTTGATTTCACGCATCAAAGCTTCTTCATCAAAACTCTCCATCTCATGGCTTAAAAGTGTTTGGCGAACTTCTTCGATTTTTGTGCGAGCGATTTTCATCACTAAAGTTGCATTACAGCCTTCAAGAAGAGGATGTGTAAGGCATTTGTCAACTTTTGGGAGTGATCTTAATGTGTTCATGCGTTCTCCGGAAGCGGAAGTTTTGTCTCGTCAAAAAGGTATTTTTTGTTTTGGATCTTTGTGAGAATGCCTTGATCTCCTAGCTGTTTGAAAAGCTTGATGACGGTAGGTTTACTGACATCGACTTGTTCCATAATCTCACTGTAAGAGTAGTTAAGCATGTTCTCATTGTCTAAGTTTTTGATAATAAAACGAATAATTTCCACTTGCTTACTGTCCGTTACTGCCGAGATAGTTTTAATAATGTTGTAAGAACGCTCAATCTCTTTGGCTTGTATTTTTGGGAGTAAGACATCATGCAGTGAGTTTAAAAGCTCTTTGATGTTAACAGGTTTGATGATGTAGTTATCGACATGCAGTTTAATGGCATCAAGCAAATATTCTGTATCGGTGAAAGCCGTTGTCACAATGGACGGTATTTCAAGCTCAAGGTTGTTCTTAACCGTGCGTAGGAAATCGAGTCCATTGCTGTATTTGAGGTGAATGTCGGCGATAATGACATCAATTTTTTCATTTTGGATGATTTGCATGGCTTCATCAATGGTTTGCACCGGATAGATCTTTTTTACAAAGTCTTCTAACACCGAGGTCGTGTGTTTCAGTAGATCTGCCTCATCTTCGATGTAAAGAATCGTAAAACTACCGAGTAATTCAAAATTGCGCTTGTTCATCGTCATCACCCTCATTGGTATTAATGTAATTTTTTGGTATTTCTATCGTAAACATGGTACATGCCCAAAAAAGTTTAGTGCTTAATTTATGGCGAATATTTTTACAGGTTATCTTTCCATGCATATGTTTTTCAACCATCTGTTTAGACATATATAGCCCAATTCCAGTACCTACACTCTTATGTTTCGTCGTAAAATAGGGGTCGAAAACTTTGGGTATTATATCACTTTTTATACCGCCACCATTGTCGATGACATTGATAAAAATGCTCTTCTCATTTTGCTTGGCAATAATGTGAATAATCTTGTTTATCTGGTCTGTTTTACTCGCCAAAATATCTTTAGAATTACCAATGAGGTTAAGCAACACGTGAATAAGCTCATTTTTGAATCCAAAGACTTCAAGATCATCTTTGATGAAAAGCTCCAATATAATCTCTTCTTTTTCAAGCTGGTACTTGGAAAGATCGACTGCTTTTTGAATGACCTCTTTGATACGGAAGGCTTTTTTACTTTTGTTGGGGTTGAAGAAGGTTCTAAAATCTTCCAAGGTATCGGACATATTGGAAGAGAGCAGTTGCGCATCTTTGACACGTGAAGAGATGAACGCTTCATCGAGTTTTTTAGCTAAGAATTTACTTTCAAAACTTTGAATAATCATCATTAAAGAGCCAAGCGGTTGCCGCCATTGGTGTGCGATGTTTTGAAGCATCTCACCAAGACTTGCAAGCCTTGCTTGTTGGAACATGATGTTGTCTTTTTTACGGCTGTTCTCAACTTCACGCCTGATGCGAAGTTCCAGCGAGTCATTGAGATCGCGTAGTTCTTTGGTTTTGATTAAAATATTTTCTTCAAGGTAATTATGCAAATTTTTAAAATGGTTGATGATGATGAGTAGTACCATGGTGATAAAAAAGAAAATGAGACCTATGAGAAGAATGAGCATGACGGTACTGGTTTGAAAAAGGCTGTCATTCACCTGTTTTTCGGTAATAGCTTGTTTGAGATGCGTGGTGATGAGGCTTGAAAGGTAGATGTTCAGGGAGTTGGCTTCCAGTATAATATCATCAATTAAAAACGTGGCTTCTTCTGTTTTGGAGTATTTTAGAAGATCCAGCATAATGTTGATTTTTGTGTCAATGCTTTGCATTTTCACACTTATTTTTTCCACAATACCCTTCTGGAAGATCGTTTTTTCGGGAATTTCAGGCGTAACTAAAAAAAGACTAAGCCAGCGACTTGCAAAATAGGGAAGCCCCCCAATCTGTCGATTGGTTGCAAACTGATAGCTGTTCCATTGTTTGTGAATAATCTGCTGTGTCAGAAAGATGACCTCTATAGCATCGTTATTACTGATCTGTTTTTCATGTATATCGCGCAAGGTTTCTGCAATATTGACACGGTAGTTATCTTTAATCTCTTCTAAATCAACTTGAGGTTGCGTGTGTTTCTGGAACAGGGTTTCATAGTCATATTTGAGCGCAAAGATGGAGACAAACATCAAAAAGCCAATGGTCATGGTTCCACTGAGAATGATAAAAATGAGAATCTTCGTTTTATTGGAAAACTTGATGGTTTCGAGTTTTTGGTTAATAAATTGAACAAATGTCATCTTAATACTCATACTTTTGAATAATCTCAAATTTGCCATTGACGTAGTTTGAGAGATAGACTTGGTTTAAAAGTTGTGCATTGTGGTAAACGAGGGGAATGTTATCCAACGTTTGAGGTGCTATATGCTTGAGTTTGTCCAAAAATTTACTGGGTGTAATGATTCCATTAATCGCTTTAAGTGCCGTTACAACTGTTTTTGCGGCAAGATATGCTTCATAAGAGACCAAAGAAGGTTTCTCTTCAGGATAGTAAAAAGCAAGATTTTTAAGATACTCGGTTGCTTCTTTGGAATAAAAATCATCATAAGAAGGGACGGTTTGTGAAAACAAGATGTTATCGCCTTTCCCATGTAATTCACCCATTAAGGCATCTGCATTCACAAAAGAGATAGGACAGAAAATCATTTTTGAAGGAATTTGTTCTTTCACTTTTTCAATAAAGCGTGCCGTGGGTTTGTAAGAGCCTACTAAGATGATAGCCTCGGGTTTTGCTGTCTCAATTTCATGGATGGCATGACGAATAGAGAGGGTATTGCGTTTGTATGTACCTTCTGCACTTAAGGTTAGGTTGCGTTTTGAAAGCGCATTTGAGAGTGCGATATAGCCCTCTTCACCGTAATCATCGTTTTGGTAGAAAATGGCAAAACGGCTAATATTTTTTTGTTTGGTAAGATACTCAACTAATGCATCGAGTTCTTCAGTATAGGAACTTCTAAAATTGATAATATTGGGTGTGTCTTTTGTACGAAGAAAAGAAGCCCCCGTGTAAGGTGCAATGAAAGGTATATTGCTTTCCGCAATAAGAGGCATAACACGTTTGACTGTGGGTGTTCCAACAAAACCAAAAAGTGCGAAAACGTCATCTTTGGTGATGAGCTTGATGGTATTGCTAAAAGTGTTTTCTGGTTCATATTTATCGTCATATTGAATAAACTCTATCTTTTTACCTTGCACACCACCTCGGGCATTGGTGTGACTAAAATAGGTATTAGCACCCACTACAACATCCTTACCTAAGTGGCTATTGATACCTGTAAGCGGTAAAGAAGCTCCTAAGATAATCGAGTTTTTTTCCATACTTTTGTAAGAAGCGGTAAAGAAAAAGAAGATTACCGACATGCATAGGGCTAAAAAGCTCACAATAAGAAAGTTTTTGTTTACCAAAATGAATGACCTTCACTAGTTGATGATAGTTATTATAGCCTAAGAAGATTAACGCAAGCTATAGTGATAAAAGAGCCTTGTCAAGCATTGTATATTAATGTATATAACGCTTGACAAGCGGATAAATTTACTCTTGTTAAGAGCCATTTAATCCAATTCATTTTACAATATCGGTAAATACTTATTTACCACTTAATGGATGTAAAATGCAAAAAGAGTACGTTTTCTACGATACCGTTGGTATTGATTTCCCTCTTAACGAAGCGATAGAATTGGTTAAAAGCCCATGTTCTGGTGACTTTTTGGTCTCAAACCACCCTGATGCAGCAGCAATTATTTATGCTCCTGAGATCAATTTCTACCTTCAACAATCTCGTGATAGTATCGCTCAAAAGATCACTAATATAACAAAACTCTATGCTATTCGTGCCCTTGGATTTGATTTTGCGCAAGATATGGACTATTCTCAAGAAGTGGGGGGCAAAGTTTTAATCGTCACTGACGATGAAAACCACGAAGCCCTTAAAGAAGAGTTGAGAGATGAAGATTTTACGGTCATGTTACTTTCTCCTTCAATGATTTTAGATGTCAATGGACACATTGGAAATTTACATGTAACGCTCAAAAAAGAGGGTGAACTCCTTGATCTTGAGTGCGACCAGATTATTTGGTGGAATGCTCCCCTCTTTGCGATGAAACAAAGTGGTGTGTATGACGCTTCATTGATTGGGCTAGACGGTGCACTAAAAAAACTTCGTGACAACAGAGGCGAATACCACTATAAAAACTTTATTAACTACGATCCTTCCATCTGTCAGTACCATGAAAGACGCGTTGAAATTTGTGGTAAATGTGCTGAGGTTTGCCCAACGGTCGCTATCTTAAAAGAAGATGAAGAGAAGCATTTGGCTTTTTCGCACATTGACTGTCATGGTTGTGGTGGTTGTATCAGCGTTTGTCCTAGTGGAGCGCTTGATTATACACAGATGCCACGCATTGCTTTTTCGCATTTGAGTGAGTATTTTAAAGGCGCTGTTTCATTGATTATTCCACATAAAATGGATTTAGGGTTGATTGATATTCCTTTAAAAGAGGGTGTGCTTCCTTTGATGATTGAAGGTGAAAAATACCTCCATGAAGCCCATCTTTTAAATCTGCTTCAAACCAGTGGCAATCCGATTATTTTTTATACGGATTTTATCTCTAAAGGTACGGGCGATGTTATTCGCATTATCAATGAAATTTTTGAGAAAAAATACCACAAAAAAGCGATTTATGTCTGTGAAGATAGTGCTGATTTAGCGCGTATTTTTGAAAGCTTAGAGAGTTTATCTGAATGTATGTACGGTATCAATGAAGAGGGGCTTCGCAAACGTGAGATATTCTCGGCACGCCTTTCTCATTTGGTAGGTGACGAAGATTTGGGCATGGTTAAAGCGGGTGAGCATGTGCATTACGGTGATATCAAAATCGATGAGAGTAAATGTACATTGTGCCTTAGCTGTGTGGGTGCGTGTAACGTACGTGCTTTGACCGCTCATCCAGAAGACAATTCGCTTCGTTTTAATGCTTCTATTTGTACAAATTGTACCTATTGTGAAGTGACTTGTCCTGAAAAAGATTGTTTAATTGTCGTGCGAGATGAAATTAGCTTGAAACCGAGTTGGTTTTCTCAACGCATTATGGCAAAAGATGAACTTTTTACCTGTGTTGAGTGTGGAACGCCATTTGCGACCGTTAAAGCGGTTGAAAAAATTGCAACGATGATGAAACCGTTGTTTGGAAATGATGACGTAAAACTACGAACACTGTACTGCTGTGCAGCGTGTAAACCCAAAGTAATGTTTAAAGCTCACATGGAAAATGAAAACAAAGGACTCAGCCTATGAATAAAGAGGCAATTAATAAAGCAAGAGCCGTTTATTACGGGCTCTTTGCCTCACTTTTAACGTTTTTTGATAACGCAAACGATCTTAACGTCATTCAGAAGACGATTGATGTATTAGCACAAAACCCTTTGGACGAAGAGAGTAAAGTTGCGTTTAGTAATATGCAAAATTTGCTTATTGAAGGAGGCTATAATCTTCTTAAAGAGGAGAGCGATACAGTCTTTTTTAGCCCCTATTCAGCGTATATTCCCGTCACAGCTTCCTTTTTTGTTGAAAATAGGGATGATGGTAAAATGCGTTTGGAGATGGTCAATTATGTGTTCAGTTCCAACTACAGACGTGACAGTGATAAGTTCAAAGAACTTGAAGATCACATCGGTTTCATTGTACTTTTTATGCAAAAGATGATCGAAGAAGAGTTGAGTGGTAATGAAAAGAGTGCTCAGCTTGTACGTGAGGTTTTTGTTAACATTCTGAACCCTTTTGTGGATGATTTTATTGCTGCATTGTATGCCCATGAAGATAGCCACTTTTATCAAAATTTAGCTGTGATTATGCAGTCTTTCATGGCGCTTGAGCGACTCTATTTGGATGTAAAAAAACCAGTCAAAACCAACGAAGATGAAGCGCCTAAAATCTTTACCAAAGAGCTTAAAAAAACACGTAAACCGATTACTCCAAGACCAAAGAAAAATATGGAAGAGTTCGTACTTTAATCTTTACGCCTTTACAGCAAAGCTTTAAAAGCTACGCTAACACTGGGTTTTCCAAGACGGAAAGCCCATGCACCTTTAGTGCTTTAAGTTCTATTAATATGCTAATTTTGCATAATTAAAATCTTTACATTTAAAGAGGTTGAGCTAAGAAAATCACGGTTTCTTTAGCTCTCTCTTTGGTGTCCAAAGAGAAATTCTGCAAGGAGAAAATGACCATGCAAGATCAAAGAAGGAGTTTTCTTAAAAAAACTCTGGGCGTAAGTGCAGTCGTAGCCACTGTTGGTGTTAGCGCAATTGCTAGCGACAAAGGTGCTGCAACAGCAGGGAGTAACGGTGTTGTTAAGGGAAAATCGAAGAAAAAAGAGATTCTCTATAAAAAAACAGCCAATTGGGACGCGTATTATCACGCGGCAGTCTAAGGAGATTAGATGAGTAAAGAGATGTTAAAAGACGCCTCTTTGCACATGGGACGACGATCATTTCTAAAAATGGCGGCGATCGGAGCGAGTTTTGGAGCAACCAGTGCGTTTGCAACCAGCGACTCAATCAGACCAGCTACTGAAGAAGAAGTGAAAAATCCATTCCCAGGTTCAAAGAAAGTCAAAACCATTTGTAGTATTTGTTCAGCAGGATGCGGAATCATCGCTGAAGTTCAAAACGGTGTTTGGGTACGCCAAGATGTAGCACAAGATCACCCAATCAGCGAAGGTAGCCATTGTTGTAAGGGCATTGACCAAATTGATTTGGTTAAGAGTTCACAACGTATTAAGTATCCTCTCAAAAAAGTCGATGGAAAATGGCAACGTATCAGTTGGGATCAAGCCGTTAACGAAATTTCAGACAAGATGCTTAAAATGCGCGCCGAAAATGGTCCAGATATCGTAGAATTTTTAGGTTCTGCAAAATTCAGCTTGCAACAGGCTTTCTATTTTAGAAAATTTGCTGCAATGTGGGGAACAAACAATATTGACCACGTAGCTAGAATTTGACATAGTGCTTCCGTCGCAGGTGCTGCGAATACATTTGGATACGGTGCTATGACACAACAATTTGGTGATGCGGTTAATGCAAAAGTCATTATGATGATTGGTGCAAACTCAGCCGTTGCAAACCCTATTGGATTTAAACACTTCTTACAAGCAAAAGACAGAGCTGGAACTAAATTGATCGTTGTTGATCCAATTTACACCAGAAGTGCTGCAAAAGCGGATCTCTACCTACGTATTCGTTCAGGTACAGACATTGCCTTTGTTTACGGTATGCTTCACATCATCTTTAAAAATGGTTGGGAAGATAAAGAATTTATCGACACACGCTCTTATGCAATGGATCAAATCCGCGCAGAAGCTGCCAAATGGACACCAGAACTCACTTCTGATGTTACAGGCATCCCAGTCGATCAAATCATTCAAGCAACAACACTGTTTGCTAAAAATACTCCAAGCGCTATTGCATGGTCATTGGGTATTACACAACACTCTGTAGGTTCTTCTAACACCAGAATCCTTCCCGTTTTACAAATTGCTCTTGGCAATATGGGTAAAAAAGGTGGCGGACTTTACATCATTCGTGGACACGATAACGTTCAAGGTGCAACCGATATGGGTAACCTTGCAGACTCGCTCTCAGGCTATTATGGCTTGGCTGATCCTGCTTGGAAATACTTTGCGGAGTCATGGGGCGTGGATTATGAATGGCTTAAAGGCAGATTTTTTGATAAAAAATGGATGAATGAACCAGGCTTCTCATTAGCAAAATGGTGGCAAGGTGTTCTCCAAGAAGAAAAAACATATTCATCAAGTCCGATTCGTGCTGTGTGGATTCAAGGAACGGGAATTACCTCTATGTCGCAACAAGCGAAGATTAAAGAGGCTCTCGATAAAGTTGATTTAGTGGTCATTGCAGAACCATTTGTCAACGAAGCAGCTGTTCTTACAAGTCGAAAAGACGGCATTTACATTCTTCCTGTTGCTACACAGTTTGAAAGTGAAGGAACGGTAACTGCTACGAATCGTTCATCTCAATGGAGAAGCAAAGTTGTTGAGCCTCTTTATGAGAGCAAAAGTGATGAAGAAGTCATGTTTGCTTTCGCGAAGAAATTTGGTTTTTATGACCAATTTGTTCAGGGTATGAAAATGGATATACGAGAAGGCAAAGTCGTTCAAGTTAAAAATGACTTTAAATGGCCAGATGATGCGGTTCGTGAGATTGCTCGAACGATCAAATCCATTGGTCTTAGTGGTTGGACTCCTGAGCGATTACGAAGCCATCAAGAGAACTGGCATATGTTTGATCCTGTTACCCTAGAGGGAAAAGGACCGATGAAAGGTCAGTATTACGGTCTTCCATGGCCATGTTGGGATGATAAACATCCGGGTTCTCCGATTCTTTACCGTCGTGATGTACCTGTCGCTGAAGGCGGTATGGGCTTTAGAAATCGCTTCGGTTTAGAGCACAACGGTGTCAGTCAACTTGCGGATAAGAGCGTTACTGTTGCGGGTTCAAAAGTGGAGGGTGGTTATCCACAACTTACCAAAGAGAACATCGAAAAAGTCCTTGGCATTACGTTAAGTGAAGACGAAAAAGCGAAAATGGGTGTGAATTGGTTGATGGACTTTAGCGGTCTTATTCAGCAAAAAGCCCGTGAAGCAGGTGTTTGTGTGTATGGTAATGCAAAAGCACGTACGATTGTTTGGGAATTCCCAGATCCTGTGCCATTGCACCGCGAACCACTTCACTCACCACGTTGGGATTTGGTTGCGAAATATCCGACCTATGAAGATCAACCGAAAAATTTCCGTGTTGAAGTTAAGTTCAAATCAGAACAACAAAAACAAGACTGGTCAAAAGAGTTTCCAACCATGTTAGTTAGCATGAGGGTTGTAAACCTCTCCGGTGCTGGTATGCTTGAGCGAACGAGCAAATACCTCTCTGCAATTACGCCAGAGATGTTCTGTAACATTCACCCAGACTTGGCACTTAAACATGGCATTAAAGATCGTGATATGATGTGGATTCATGCCCCTCATGGCACAAAAATTAAGGTTAAAGCGTACCACAATCACAGTGTTACGGCAGATCGTATTTGTATGCCGTATAACTTTGCGGGTGTATTCCAAGGTATTGATTTGAGTGCAAATTACCCAGAAGGTACGAAACCGTATGCGATTGGTGAGAGTTCAAATACCATTACAAACTATGGTTTTGACGTGATCACACAAATTTCAGAGTTCAACGCTGGTCTATGCCGCGTAGAGAAAGCATAGGGGGGTGGCCAATGAGTAATGAAATGTCAAGAATGAAATTTTACTGTGATGATCACAGATGTATTGAGTGTTTTGCGTGTTCAGTCGCATGTGCTGAGGCGCATGAACTGCCAACAGGTATTAGTCGTCGTAAGGTTATTACATTGCATGATGGTGTAGAGGGTAAAGAAGTCTCTACTTCAATTGCATGTATGCACTGTACAGACGCACCATGTGAGCAAGTATGCCCCGTAGATTGTTTCTATATTCGTGAAGATGGAATTGTTCTTCATGATAAAAATAAATGTATCGGTTGTGGTTACTGCTTGTACGCTTGCCCATTCGGTGCTCCACAGTTTCCAAGAGATGGTGCTTTTGGCGCTAAGGGAGCAATGGATAAATGTACCATGTGTGCCGGTGGTCCTTTAGAGACTAACTCTGAAAAAGAGAGACATCTTTACGGTCAAAACAGAATCGCTGAGGGAAAAGTGCCTATGTGTGCGGCGGTTTGTTCAACCAATGCACTCCTTGTCGGTGATGCTGAGAGTGTCTCAAACATTTACCGTAAAAGGGTAGCAGGTCGAGGTAAAGGTGCATAAAGGAGCAGCAATGAAAAAGTTTATAACCATGTTCATTGCACTTCTTGGTTTGGCAACAGTGGCATACGCCACTGATAGCCAAATCTGGGGCGAGATGCGCATACAAAATATCCTAGGATATGGACAAGAAGAGTCATGGAAATTAGGACCCTTGTTCACCATGTTACAGCATAAATACTTTGCATGGATATTTCTAGGTGTGTTAATAGGTGTACCTACAGTCTTTTTTCTTCATTATAAGTTTGTAGGACCCAAAGTATTTCCACACAGCCATAATAAGCATTATGCTTTTAACCTGTTCCATAGAACCGTTCACCAAATAGCAGCGGTAAGCTTTTTAGTGATAATTCCAACAGGATTTATCATCGTTTTTGGTGACTTCTTTGGTGGTGGTACTTTGGTAAGAATGGCGAAAAACCTTCATGGTTTCTTTACCATTCCTTTCTCCATTGTGGTAATCCCAATGGCGCTCATGTGGCTGAAAGAGGCACTTTTTAACTTAGAGGATGTGAAATGGTTTCTAATTCTAGGTGGGTATCTTTCTAAAGAGAAACAGATCATCAATGCAACCCAATTTAACGCAGGTCAAAAGATGTGGTATTGGGTAGCTATACTAGGCGGCATTACGATGATTTTAAGCGGTGCTTTCATGTTCTTCTTGGATTTCAAGATGGAAATGTTGCATAATTTAACAGGAATGAGTCAAATCGACCTTTTAAGAGCCGCTGCCATTTTACATAACGTGATGGGCTTTGCCGTTGTCGCACTCTTTATTACCCATGTGTATATGTCTATGTTTGCGATTAAAGGTGCGGTGCATAGTATTATTACGGGTTATGTTGAAGAAGAAGAAGTCAAGTTCCTTCACAATGCGTGGTATAAAAAGCTCAAAGATCAAGGTAAGTTTTGATGTCTATCTTTATGTACTTTCCAAGCTAAGCTTGAAAAGTTACGTTGAATAAGGCACTGAATTACCTCTTTGATTAAAGATATAAGCCCTAAAAAAGGGCTTATATTCTTTTTTACACAAAATTCTTTCTAAATTGAATGGGAGAAAATCCCGTTTCTCGCTTAAAAAAACGGCTAAAGTATGCTGCGTCATCAAATCCTAATGCTGCAGCGATTTCATTGGAATTCATACCTGTAAAACAGAGCATCCTCTTGGCTTCTACAATTGTTTTAGACCGAATATACTCACCACAGGGAATTCCTGTATACTCTTTTACGGCGAGATTGAGTGTTTTGATAGGCACTTTGAGTTTTTTTGCATAGTAGATTGGTGTGTTAACATGGTAATGACTCTCTTCTAAAAGGGCATTGAGTGCTCCAAAAAGAGTTGTTTGGGTATTTTCATTGATAACGTTAGGAAGCAGTCTCTGGACTTGAATTAAAAAAAGTTTGAGTAAGTTATTTATAGTACATTGTTTAAGTGTTTTTTGACTATCAAATTCTTCGCATAAACTAAAGAGTAATTCTTCAAATAAATGATAAGAAGGCTCTTCAATCAACATATAATCGAAATTGAAGATAGAAAGATTTTCAAAAAAAGTTTTTTCTGCAAAAATAGAAAGATCAAATCGCAATAAGAAACCATGAAATTCTTCTGTCATAATAGGAAGATGAATTTGCGAGGGAGAAAACATATAAAGAGATCCTTTTTGAATAGGATTGTCTTTAAAGTCCACTCTCATAATACCATTGCCCTGTGTCACAAAAATAATTTCATAAAATGGGTGCCTGTGAGGCAGTGGTAGTGGAGTGTCTTTGGGGAGCGCATGATGGCTAATTTGACCAATATAAAAATTTTTTTCTTCATTGGGGCTTTTAGGGTCTATATCGTGAAAAAGTTTAACTTCGGTAGTCATTTATATTTCCTAATTGTACACACAAAAGCAAAAACGATACATCTATATTACATTAGTGTATGATTTAACTAAGGTGTAATTTTTGATCTAAGCTATATTTACCAGCACCTAAAAACACAATGCTAAGTGAAACTAAAAGATAGAGTAACGGAAGTTCAATTAAAGGACCTCCTGTTTTAGCATCGAGCATTAAAAATTTATCTTCAAAGCCAAGATAAATGGCAACAATCATTGTTGTACTTAATATAAGCGCACTGATACGAGTAAAAAGTCCAGCAATAAGTAAAAAAGGGATAATAAGTTCTCCCATATAAACCCCATAAGCCAAGAATTCTGGTAGCCCAGCTTTGAGTACAAGTGCTTTAGCACCACTAATGCCATAGTTAAATTTTTTAAATCCATGAAACAATATTAAAATAGCCACACTAAGACGCAAAATAAATTTTCCCTTTTCTTCTGTCAAATGCTTCGCAAATTTTTTTCTATACCCAACATTATTTAATCCTTACATACTGTATGTAAGAAGTACAGCTACTTTGGATCAACATAAAAATAGACTTTTATATCATATTATTGTACTTTTAAGATTTAAATTAGTCTAATAGTACAATAATATGATCAAATTATAGTGCGATCATATGATAAATCCTTGACTATAAAATAAAATATAGCCATGGGTTTATCGAGTATTCAAGGAGACAGAAGAGAGGGGGCTTGGCGGTAAAAACCTCTCTTCTTAAGATAATGGGTATATGAACTTACTTTTTGATGTCGTACTTAACGGTTACTTCATCACCTGATTTGATAGCACCAAACATGACAGACGGAATTTCAAGTCCAAATTCTGTCATTTTCACTTTAAAACTACCCGAAACATGATCAAGTGTCAAAACTTCAGGTTTTAAAGTTTGTGTTCGTTCTTTATCGAGTACTTTAAAAATACCTTTGATAGTACCAGCAGCTAAATCAGCTTCGAGTAGCTTAAAAGTAATCACATTGTTTTTATCAATTTTCAATGTCTCATAAGCTTTCTCATCTAAACCCTCATCGCCACTTTT
This sequence comes from Sulfurospirillum sp., assembly GCF_036802865.1. Lineage (NCBI taxonomy): Bacteria > Pseudomonadati > Campylobacterota > Epsilonproteobacteria > Campylobacterales > Sulfurospirillaceae > Sulfurospirillum > Sulfurospirillum sp. The sequence continues at coordinate 255,594 of NZ_DAIRVK010000004.1, forward strand.
CAGTGTTTTTATTTGAACAGCGACAGTTAGTTTTGTGATTTGACTGCCATCATTTTCAAATGCAACATCGGTTTTGTTAGAAACCATTTTCCAATCATGAAGCGTAGATGTTCCATGAATCTCAATATTTTCAGCGTATACTAAGCCTGATAAAAGCAAAAGGCTACAAATCAATTTTTTCACATTAAATCCTTATAAAAAATTAGAAGCTAAGAGATGCATTGACCATAAAGCCACTAAAATCAGCTTTACCATCTTTATAGATAGAGAATTTTTCACGCTCTTGTTTGATATACTCAAGCTTTGCAACGGCATTTTTTGAGAGGAACCAACCAAGTGAAGCTTGATATTGTGTTAACTCAGCATCTCCAAGATCATTATAACTATCTTTGTAATCTTGAACAGCATTTTCATAACGAACTGCTGCCCAGAATTTATCGTTGCAGAAACGTTGAACAAGATCAACTGCATAGTGATTAACTTTGATAGATTTATCCATAGTATCACTCGCATCAATTATTTCGTACATTCCGTATAATTCTGTGTCTTTATATTTTATAAAAAGATTGGTTTTCGAAGAGAGAACGTCTGGAGCAGATGTATATTGTTGTGTACCTTTATAGTTGACATAGTTTCTCGTAGGATCCCAACCAGATGAAAGTACGTTTGTATTAGTAGTACCATAAACGTTTCTAATAACATTGCCCGCTTTATCACCCATGTATAAATCTTGTCTATTCACCCCTGAAACACTGTAAACTGATTCTGTAATTCTAAGTCTTAGATCATCAGTATATTCGTGATCAAAACCAATTTTTCCATATACAGCGTAAGTATTACTTGTCGTACCAAAGCTATCTGTTTCTGACGTATCTTGTGGATTAGCTTGACCATTTGTGATACCTGCCACTACAAAAGAGCTAATCGCAGGAATACGATAAAGAACCTCAATATGTGTACCTTGATCAGCAGCATCAACGGCTAAGTTATTGATAAAAGGATTTCTCATGACATTGGCATTATCAGTTCTTCGGTATTGATCGTCACCATAGTTAATATCATTGACACCGATTTTAATCGTTGCATCTTTCATAAATCCAGAGAGAAATCCTGGAGCAATAAAATCAAGGTTATCAATAGTTGCGTAACCACCTTTGACATAGGTTTCATTATGATGGTGAGATGCAAGCATAGTTTGCAATTTAACATTAAAACCGCTCATCACTTTAGCATTAATATCTAGATTTGCAGCAGGTAAACTTAATGCTGATTCTGTATCACCAGTTGATTTAGATACAGCATCTGTTGATGTTGTACTAAATGCATTACCATCAACGTGGCTTGCAAATTTAGAGGGACTCCATGGTTGATCTATCCCTTGATAGTAAAAAGACAAGTCAACGGCAAAACTGACTTCAGGTTTACCACTAAACGCAGAAGTATCTTTTTCTGGTTCAAATTGTTGATTAAGTTTAGCACTCGCCAAAGTGCCACAAACGACTGTACTCAAAAGTACGACAGCGAATTTATTCATAATATAATTCCTCCGAAAGTTAAATTTCAGATAAATTATAACGGTTAATATTTATTTTTAAAATGGATTTTCATTATTAAAAATTGTACTTTGCTTCCAATTGATTACGGAAATTTTTTGGAGAAACGCCAACCTCGCGCTTAAAGAAACGACTAAAATAAGCTGGGTCAATAAAGCCTAAATGGTCAGCAATTTCATTGCACGACATGGTGTCATACTTAAGAAGTCTTTTGGCTTCTTGGATTGTTTTGGAACGAATAAGTTCACTGCAATTGAATCCTGAAATTTCTTTAATGGCTTGATTCAACAGCTTCTCACTCATTTTTAATTTTTTTGCATAGTACGTTACAGGGGTTAGCTGGTAATTGTTTTCATGCATAAGGTCATTCAGTTTTGTAAATACTATATTGGTGATGTGCGATGCTTGTTTTGCAGGTAATGCTCGCTTTACGTAGATAAGTAAAATTTGAAGGAGGTTGCTTATCGTAGACTCTTTAAATGATTTTGTCATTTTAAATTCTACATGTAAGTTTTGTAGTACAGCTTCAAACATCAAAAATTCCGATTCACTTACATTAACAGTATCAAAACGAAAGATCGAAAGGTATTCAATAAAAGATTTTTCCGCAAAAAATGACATATCAAATTTAAGTAGATAGCCTTGAAGATTACATGTTTGCTCCCATCCATGAATTTGATTGGGTGAAACTAAGAAAAATGAATTTTTATGTACTTCATAACTTTGACAGTCAACATAGAATGTTCCCTCTCCTTGAGCGATGAAAAAAAGCTCATAACAAGAGTGTTTATGTCGTGGAACAGGGCTTAGATAGTCTATTTTTTCTATTCTAAAATGTTCTTCTGCAAAATTATAAATTGGAGCGGTCATAATCATTCCTTCTTAAAGTAATTCATACTAAATGCCAAAAAAGAGTTTTAATATTTTTCGCCATATCGTTCATTTAAATTTGAATGAAATGGAAGTTATAAAACCTTAAAAAATTCATATTTTGAGAAAGTATATCAGATAGTTCAGGTGTATATAAATGGATTTTATGGATAAATGATTGTACTTTTAAGCCAATAAATGGATTAAAAGTGTCTTCTAAGTTACATAAAACTTCATTATTGAGCCATTTTTTGGTGTTTTAGTGCATTATTCTACATTGGTTATCATGTGATAAAGTATTTTATATTACAAAAGTAAAATTTTTTTATGAAGTTATAGTTTACCGAATTCATAAAGTATGGTAAGAGCAAGAATAAATAATTTTTTAATATTATTATTTATTTTTTCGTCATTGTCAAAATCTTACAAAGAGACGTGGCATTTAAAAGAAGAGCAAAAAATATTCAGGTAGAAGATATAGCATAAAAAGTCGTGCATTTTGTCACTAAATATTTATCCTATTCAAAGTGTGCCGTACTCAATAGCTATTTTGGTATAAAACAGTCCGAGTTTTTCTTCTTTTAGAACTTTGAAGAGTTTTTCGCATGCTTCTTCATCGACATTCATAATGATTTCAAGTGGTTCATCGGCAAGTTCAAAAAAAGTAGAAGAGTGTAGTTTGCCATCTCTCCCAATACCTTGTGATGCTTGCAGAACCGTTACACCTTTAATTCCAATCTTCTCGGCAATATCCATAAGCCACTGGCTGATATGATCACCGTTTGCGTGTTTACGACTTTGAAGAGTTGAAAAAACAAGTTGAAAACCTTTCATAACGATCCTTTTTGAAGTAGGGTATAACTAGCAATGCCTAGAAGTGTCATCAGGATGGAGCCAATAACATGCAGAAGAGCTGCAACGATGCTCATACTAAAGCGTCCTTCTTGAATGAGCGTGACGATCTCCGCACTAAAAGTGCTAAATGTGGTCAGTCCACCCAAAAATCCAGTGATGATAAACAAGCGCCATTCTGGTGCAAGAGCGGTATTGGAAGCAAAAAAAGCAATAAACAATCCAATGAGATAACCACCTAGAAGATTGGCACTTAAAGTTCCAAGAGGAATAGTGGGATAAAGCGCATTGAGCTTTGTACCTAAAACCCAACGTAAAAGAGCACCAAATCCAGCACCTGAAAAAATGGCTACAACGGTATAAAACATCCCAAAAACCTTGTGTGGAATTTGTTGAGATTATAACATAACTCATTCAAAAGAGAGACAGGAGATGCTCATATACTACTAAATCGCTTGGTATTCTTGACAATAAAAAAAGAATCTGCTATTATTTCGTCAATTTAAAACAAGGAGGTAAACCATGAACTCTAATGATTCCCTTATTCATGGAAAGAGTACTCGTGTTTTTTGTCTGATGTGTTGCTAAAAAAACGTCTTATATCACCAATAAAATATTTTAAGTCAACAACACATAAGGAAACAAAAATGAAAAGTTTAAAATCAAACCTCTTTGGGGTAACCATAGCAGTTTTGGCGCTTGTAGCGCCTTTTATTCACGCCGCAGACATCTCTTTACTCAACGTTTCATACGACCCAACCAGAGAGTTTTATAAAGAGTACAACCAAGCCTTTGCTAAACACTGGAAAGAACTCAAAGGCGATAACGTCACCATTCGTCAATCTCATGGAGGCTCAGGTGCACAAGCTAGAAGTGTGATCGACGGACTAGATGCTGATGTCGTCACTTTAGCACTTGCTTATGATGTTGATGCCATTGCAGAAAAAGCCAAAGCGATTGATCCTAATTGGCAAAAAAGATTGACCCATAACAGCGCACCGTATACTTCTACCATTGTATTTTTAGTGCGTAAAGGCAATCCAAAAGGAATTCGTGACTGGGATGATTTAGCAAAACCCGATGTGAAAGTCATCACGCCAAACCCAAAAACTTCAGGAGGTGCTAGATGGAACCATTTAGCGGCTTGGGGCTATGGGCTTGAAAAATACGGTAGTGAAGATAAAGCCAGAGAATTCGTCTCTAAAATCTATGCCAATGTTCCCGTACTAGACTCAGGTGCCAGAGGCGCTACCAACACCTTTGTTCAAAGAGGTTTAGGTGATGTCTTAATTGCTTGGGAGAATGAAGCAATCTTGTCGATTAAAGAATTAGGCCCTGATAAATTTGACATAGTCGTTCCTAGTATCAGCATTCTTGCAGAACCAAGTGTTAGCATTGTCGATAAAAACGTAGTAAAAAAAGGAACCAAAGAGGTAGCTATTGCTTACTTAGAGTACTTGTACTCGAAAGAGGGACAAAGAATTGCTGCCAAAAATTACTATCGTCCAACGGATGTTGAAATTGCAAAAGAGACTGAGTCAACGTTTCCTAAACTTAAACTCTTTACGATCGATGCGGTTTTTAACGGATGGGGCGAAGCTCAGAAAAAACACTTTGCAGATGGTGGCGAGTTTGACAAAATCTTCGCTTCTATTAAACGATGAAATGGCACTTTAGAAAACCAAGTGTTTTGCCAGGCTTTGGCTTGACGCTTGGCTTTAGCCTGACCTACGTCACCCTTCTAGTGCTCATACCACTAGGGGGTTTGCTGCTTTATACAACGAAGCTCTCTTGGAGTGAGTTTGGAGCCGTTATCAGCGATCCTAGAGTCGTGGCTTCGTTTAAACTTAGTTTTGGCGCAAGCTTGATTGCCGCAGTGATCAACCTCGTTTTTGGACTCATCGTTGCGTGGACATTGGCGCGTTACGACTTTTTTGGTAAAAAAATTGTCGATGCATTGGTGGATTTGCCGTTTGCTCTTCCTACTGCGGTTGCAGGTATTGCCCTTGCGGCTATCTTTGCGTCCAATGGTTGGATAGGCTCACTTTTAGAGCCATTTGGCATTCAAATTGCCTATTCTAGGGCAGGTGTTGTGGTAGCTCTTGTTTTCATCGGGCTTCCTTTTGTGGTGCGTACGGTTCAGCCTGTCATCGAAGAGTTTGAAAAAGAGTTTGAAGAAGCATCCACAAGCCTAGGCGCTTCGTGGTGGCAGACGTTTAGCAGAGTCATTTTACCCTCGTTAATGCCAGCCCTTTTAACAGGGTTTGCTCTTTCGTTTGCACGAGCACTTGGTGAGTATGGTTCTATTATTTTCATCTCGAGCAATATGCCCTTTGTGAGTGAAATCGTGCCACTTATCATCGTGACCAAACTTTCGCAGTTTGATTATGTGGGTGCAACAGCGGTTGGAACGGTGATGTTACTTGCAACGTTCGTTATTTTGTTTTTGATTAATGCCATTCAGATTTACAGTCGCGAAAAAAGTTTATAGGAGAGGACGATGCAAAATGCTCACCCTTTAGAGCCAAAATGGCTTAAACCCCTTTTACTGGGTACAACGCTTCTTTTCCTAGCCATTTTTTTAGCGCTTCCTTTAGGAGTAGTTTTTAGCGAAGCCTTGGCAAAAGGGTGGAAAGTGTATTGGGCTTCTATCAGCGAGCCAGACGCTATTGCTGCGATTAAACTGACACTGTTAGTGGTGCTTGTTACGGTTCCTCTCAATACTGTTTTTGGCGTTGCCACTGCTTGGTTGATTGCTAAGTTTGAATTTCGAGGTAAAGGGCTTCTTATTACCTTAATTGACCTTCCATTTGCGGTTTCGCCTGTTATCGCAGGTTTGATTTTCGTGCTTTTATTTGGAAGTCAAGGTTGGTTTGGCGCGTGGCTGAGTTCGCATGATATACGCATTGTATTTGCCACACCAGGAATTATCCTTGCAACGCTTTTTATCACCTCCCCCTTCGTAGCGCGGGAGATCATTCCTTTGATGCAAGAGCAAGGAACGGATGAAGAAGAGTCCGCCTTAACACTTGGTGCCTCTGGGTGGCAGACCTTTTGGAAAGTGACCCTTCCTAACATCAAATGGGGGTTGCTTTACGGTGTCATTCTCAGCAACGCCCGAGTGATGGGCGAGTTTGGTGCGGTTGCCGTTGTTTCAGGTCACATCAGGGGAATGACTACCACAATGCCTTTACATGTAGAGATTTTATACGGCGAGTACCTTTTCACCGCGGCCTTTGCGGTTGCTTCACTTTTGACCCTTTTAGCACTGGTAACGTTGGTGTTAAAAAGTTTCATTGAGTGGCGCATCGGTAAAAAACGCTCACTTGCGCATTAAGGATAAACCATGAGTATTCAGATATCACATATTAACAAACGTTTTGATAACTTTACCGCCCTTGATAACATCAATCTTACCATCCCTGATGGTGAACTCGTAGCTCTTTTGGGACCTTCAGGTTCAGGTAAAACGACCTTACTTCGCATCATTGCAGGACTGGAAGAAGCCGATAGCGGAACAATTTATTTTAATGGCGAAGATACCACCGCAACGCACGTACGCGACCGAGGGGTTGGTTTTGTGTTTCAGCACTACGCGCTATTTCGCCACATGAGTGTGTTTGAAAACGTCGCCTTTGGACTTCGTGTGAGACCCAAAGAGACACGCCCGAGCGAAGAGGAGATTAAAGAGCGTGTGCATAGACTGCTTCAGCTCATTCAACTCGACTGGATTGCCAATCGTTACCCATCACAACTCTCTGGCGGTCAACGCCAACGTGTAGCACTTGCGCGTGCCCTTGCCGTTGAGCCAAAAGTATTGTTACTCGATGAGCCTTTTGGAGCATTGGATGCCAAAGTGCGTCAAGAACTTCGCCAATGGCTAAGAAGCTTGCACGATGAAATTCACATCACCAGTGTATTTGTAACCCACGACCAAGAAGAAGCACTCGAAGTCTCCGATAAAATCGTCGTCATGAACCAAGGGAAAATCGAGCAAATCGGTACTCCCGAAGAGGTGTACGACAGACCTGCCAATCCATTTGTCTATAGCTTTTTGGGCAATGTCAATCTCTTTCATGCCCGCGTGGAGCAAGGCTCTTTGCATCTTGAAAACACAGAACTTAACACACCAGATCTAGGAAGCTCTAAAGAAGCATCACTCTTTGTTCGTCCGCATGAGATCAACATTAGCATCGACAATGTCCTTGGTGGCGGTATTGAAGCAAAGCTCATCGGATGGAGATTGGTAGGCCCTCGTGTACGTGTTGAGCTTGAGACACTACACGCACATCAAAGAGTTGAGGCGGAGATTTCTAAAGTTGAGTGGCAGACGATTAAAGCGCATGAAAACGATACTTTATTTGTTCATTTTTCCAATGCACGCATCTATACGAATGAGGCTTCATGGAATGATTATGTCATCTAAAAGCGTTCGGAATTGACAGACTATAAGGCTTTGGAGTAGCATTTTGCTATCTTTAATTCCAAGGAGCTTTACCATGAAATACGGCGCTAGAAATGAGATTACTGCAACGGTTACAAAGATTAAAAAAGGTGAAGTAATGTGCCAAGTCGATGTGGGTGAGATCATCGCTAACAAAATGAGCTCTGTTATGACTATGGAATCTATCGAAGAGATGGGACTCAAAGAAGGCGATAAAGTAAAAGTGGTTGTTAAAGCGGTAAGTGTTTTACTTATCAAAGAATAAAACAAAGAAGAAATGCCCTAAAGTAGGGCATTTTATTTTAAGCGACGTTCCACAAAACCATCCCTTTTTCGGCTTCTGTGGTTACGTGTACTTTATCGTCCTTTAGAAACGATACTAAAATAGATTCGACAATCTCTTCATTTGGTGATATCTCTTTGCGTTTTAGCTGATCATAGGCATACTCTTTTGCCTCATCAAAAGTGTAGGTATCGATCCATGAAGTTTCAAAAAAATCGCTCTCAAATGGAATGTTTTTCTCTTTTAAAATCTCAATAAATTGATTAGCTTTGATACAGCCTGCGGATGCACAATCCTCTTCTTCAAGTGTATGTGCTTTTACCAGTGCTTCAACCAGTTTATTGATACGGTATTTTCCCCAGCCGACATAAATACCTAATCCCGTAGTTGCTCCAAGCATTTTTTCAATTTTTTGTAGATCACTAATAGCAGGTGTCATTGAAGCGATAACAATGTCATATTTTTGGTTTAATGGAAATGAATCCCAATCGCTTTGGTGTGTAGAAACCTTAGCACTAAGTCCGTGCTCTTTGGCATCTTCATTAAGAGCTGCTAGCATACCCTCTGAGATATCCATAGCAGTTACTTGTGCACCCTTTAGTGCCAAAGGAATGGCGATAGTTCCCGTTCCTGCACCAATATCCAAAATAGAAGCACCCTCAAAGGAAACATTTTTATTTTGGCACCAGTTTAAGATGTGATTGACATCTTTGCTCATTGTTGTATCGTTAAAGCGTGGGTAACGCTTCGCCATATTGTCCCAAAAGTTAAAAGTAGGTTCCATTGAAGTATCCTTTAAATCGTTATATACATGAAACTATAACGAAATTTAACCACATATACAAGAGAGCGTTGGTTAAATTTGAATCATTGTATGGTATTGGCTTGGTTTTGCAAAGGAGCGGTTAATAGAAGCAATATTTAATTCGCTCTCATAAAACTCCTGATAGAAACATTTTGCTTCGTGTAAAACATCAAAATGATACAGCTCAGGATGCAGCATGTTTGCAATGTGCATTAAACCTAAAATCCATCTTGGGCTCCCAAAATCAAAGCAAGGTGCAAGGTGCGTATAGATGCGTTTATGTGCAATTGCATTGACAACAATGCCTTGCTCTTCACAAAAGGTGTAAAACTCATCCAACGGGCAATCCAAAAATGACGAAATAAAAATAACATCTGGATTGAGTTCGTTGAGTGTTTGAACCGAAATTTTTCGCCCTGGTCTTCCTTTGAGATTCAGGGTTTTGTTGATACTCATACCACCAGCCATCTCGACCAATTGATTTTCAAGGCGCTCATCTTCAAGGGCAAACAAGGGCTTACCCATGACATAATATACCCGTGGTTTGGTCTGAATCTTTGGCAACTCTTGTGTAATGATGGCAATTTTTTCTCGCATATAAGCCAGTAGTTTTTCAGCCGTATGTTCTTGATGTGTCATTTTGGCAAGATACTCAATGGTACGTGCATAATCGTCAAAGTTTTGAATGCTTACATGTAACTTTTTCAAACCATCATTTTTTAAAAGTTCTTCCCAACAAGCGGTGACATCCTTTTGCTCTTTGACGCCAAGCGTTGCGAGTGTGCCTTCGACAATCTCCAAAGCTCTGGTAAGTGGGTAACCGCCTTCAAAACCATCTTCATCAAACATTTTCGTGCGAGGCTCTCCTACAATAGGGAGTAAATGATGGCAGTGTGAGCAAGTATTATTCTGATAATTGTGGCTAATCGTTCTTAATTTTGAGCCCATAGGACCGTAGAAATCTCGCTCAAAAATGAGTGCTCCACACTCGGGGCAGTAGGTGTTCAGGCACTCTGAGCCTGGTGAGTTGAAAAGATAGACATAATCAAGATGCGATACGAGCTTTTTATAAAGCTTCTCAGAGGCTAAAATGGAAGGCTCAAGGCTAATGCTGGCATCGTCAATAGGAATAAACCGCATGATTTGAAGAGGAATCTCTTTAGAGATATGCGCCAAAGTCTCAGCGATCGCTAAGACCTCTTCTTCGTTGTCTTTTTTATGAATACAGGCTACTTCAACGTGAACGCCTTTACGGTAAAACAGTTCGATATTGCGTAAAACGGGTTTGTAACTGTTCGCACCACAACTACGGTAAACATCATTGCACAACCCTTTGAGCCCAATGTTGACAAAGTCTAAATGAGGGGCGAGCAGATCAAGAGATTCGGGCGTAAAATAACCATTGGTCGAACAGCCAGTAAGCAGCCCGCACTCTTTGGCAAGCGTGCAAATTTCAAGAAAGGTGTAAAAGGAGGCGAGGGGGTCGTTCATTAAAAAAGCGATGCCATTGCACTTTTGCTCTAAAGCTTTGTTGATAATCTGCCTAGGCGATAATTTTTTAAGTGCACTGCTTTGGACATCCATCTCTTTAGCGACAACTGTTGAGATACAGCCTAAACAGTCAAAATTGCACCCAGTGGTACTAATCTGTAAAAATTTGGCGCGTGGATGAAAATGAAGTACGGGCATCGTTTCAGCCGAAATGGGTGCGACAACAAGATAGGTATTTGGAAAACGCTCAACCATCGTTTGCTCTTGGCAGGCATAGCGTCCACAAGCACCTATGCCTTTTTCTTCAACACTGCATCTTCTCTCGCAAATTGGGCAAATCATAACAATTCCTTTCCTATATATAAAAGCACCAAAGGTGCGCGGGCGCTCTGCCAAAGAGAACTTAGCATTAGCGTAGCTTTTTTAGAGCTTTGCTCTAAAAGCGTGTCTAAAACTCTAATGAAAAATAAGTTTTTAGATCCTCGTCACTGAGTACGACACCAAAAAAGAGTTGGTAAAACGCTCTTACTTTTTCTTGAATCTTATATGGATAGCGTGTCGGATAAAGCTTACTTGCAATCCAATGTGCCCCAATAATACGCATAAAAGAAGGCGGCCTGTCCGTCCAGTTAAAAGGCGATTTTGGGACTAAGTAAACTCTTTTGTTTTGAACCGCTTTGAGCATTGCCCATTTTTTATCTTCAAAAACTATTTTATAAAAGGTAGGATTTTGAACGATAATAACATCAGGATTGTAGGTTATGACTTGCTCAAAGCTTACTTCTTGAAGCCCGATAATGCTGTTTTGAACACATTTGTGGACTAAGTTTCCCCCCGCGAGCGTTAAAGGCTCAGAGTGAAACGAGATGTCACACTCCGTTTGAAGCCCAAAATCACCCTCTGCGTAATAGACTTTCGTGCGCTCTTTCTCAGGAATGCTTGCTACAAAATTTTTGAGCTCATCTAAATAGTTTTGTGCCATAGTCGCGAGTTGATTAGCACGCTCCTCTTTATGCATCACTTTACCAAGATAGCGAAACACCTCTGGGTAATTGCGCGAATCATCAATGTTTACTTTAAGAGCAGGGATGTTAATGCGTGCTAAATCTTTAGCGGTTTTTTCATTGAGAAGTGCGGTGTCCCATGTGACAATCACTTCAGGTTTAGCACTTAATATTGCCTCTAAATTAGGGATATTGTTGCCATGCCAACCACCTAAAATGGGGAGACTCATAAAATGTTTTGTTAAAAATTTGTCGCCGTTGGCGTTGTCTTGATTGGTTTGTGGAAAATTCACACCGATAAGTTTTGTATCATCAATGACATAGAGCATAAAACTAATCGGTGGAGCCGAGCCATAAATACGAGTGATATTTTCAGGAAGAACAACAGGCTTATTGTTAATGTCCAAAAATGTTCGTGACTCATTTGCACAAAGTGAGCTAAAGAGAAATAAAAAAAGAATCCAAGAGTGGCGCATCATATCTCCTTTTAAAAGTTTGCTTTGAGAGAAAGTACACCATTGATACCAGGATTGTCAGGTAAATACCATGCTGTTGAAGAGACTTTATCAAGATGCTCTCGGTATGATTTATCAAAAATATTATTCAATTCAAAGCTGAGTACAGCATTTTTCAAAACGCCCACTTTTGAGAAGCCATAGCTAATCGAAGCATTGGTAAGAGAATATCCCGGTGTTGCTATTTCACCATTAACGATAGAGACACGGCTTTGATCGTCAACAAATACCTCTTCGACTCTCCAACTTAACCCTTTATTACGCTTTTGTGCTAACGATAGAGTCAATTTTTGAGGGGCAATAAAAGCGAGTGGTGTGTTGGCGTCTTCATTTTGTCCATAAGTGTAGAGATAAGAGGCTTCGGCAAAAAGATCATTGCCAAGACCATACCCTAGCATTGCTTCTGCACCATATATGTAGGCATCATCAAGATTGGTGTATTGTTTAATTGGACGAGATGGAACTACTTTTGTTTTGTAAGCTGTTTGAATCAGTTCAATATAGTTCGAGTAACGTTGATAATAAAGCGCAGAGGTGTAGTAAAAGCGATCATATTTACCATCTAGCCCTACATCTATACCCCATACTTTTTCATTTTCCAACGTTTGGTTAGGAATTTGTGTACCATTGCTTGGGTTGTTGCCATATGCTTCATTGAAATAAGGGGTTCGTTCTGCATTGGAAAGTTTAATGTACGGTATGAAGGCAGGTGAAATTTCATAACCCGCTTTAGCACTAAATGAGAGAAGATTGTCACGTTCATCTGTGTTTATTTTTTGAATAGTATCGGAAAGTGCGCTAGGAATATAGGCTGTTAAAGCGGTTGTATTTACATTCGATGCAACATTACGTTTAACATTATCGTAGCCAACAGCAAGGGTATAGAATGCTTTATCGTATTTAATATCATCCGACAATTGTATGCCAAGATCGGTGTAATCGCCACCTTTAATACCAAAGGCATTCATCCAGCTACCCCACGCAGAACCAGACCAATTTCGCACACCATTGGTAATTTCCATTTTTGAGTAGGTTGTTGTAAGTGAGAGTGTTTGGTGTTCATCTAGCTCTTTTTTGGCAGAAAGTTTAGCCCCTTTGGTATTGCTTTCTCTAAAAAGCTCTTGATTATTGGGGGTATTCGCTTCTTTATTGGTATTGACATTGTAATGCAGATCGTTTTTAAAGATTTGAAAATCAATGTCACTCAAACCATACCATTCACCTTTTTTAAAGCCTACAAAATAGCTTTTTGCATCATCATTAGGATGATCGGTATAGTACCAGATACCACTTTGTTGATAGCGAGAAAGGGGATCGCCTGAACTACTTTTATCGCGCATAAAACGACCATAAATATAGCTATCATCGCCTGTTTTGACAGCTGTAGCAATATTGTAATGTTTACTATCGGAATCAGAGTGTAGTACTTCATCCCCTGCGCCATTTTTGTAGTTATTGTTCTCGTTGACACTGCCACTTACTGAGAGGTTGATGAATTGATTATAAAGGGTCGTTCCAATAGCCGTGGTATAGCCTGTTTCAGAAAAAAGCGATGTTTTTGCACTGATGAAACTTGATGCTTGGAATTCATCTGTAGCACTAAATTTTGGTTCTTTAAATTTGACAACAACAGCACCGTTCATTGCTCCCATGCCAACATTTGCTCCATTGGCACCTCTGTAAACATCAACTTCTTCCGCATCTATCATATTAAAAATGCTCGTAGAATCTGGATGTGCTGCATTGATGCGCATCCCTTCTAAATAAATTGGTACACCATTAACACCTCGCCCTCTAATGTAAGGTTCGGAATTGTAGTCACCTGCTTTTTTGTAGCTTATAAAAAACTCGTTTTTAAGCGCTTCATTGAGCGTTGTAGGCTGACTTGCACTCTCTTCTACTTTAATAGGAGTCTTTGTATCACGCAGAGTGAGTGGAGTTGAAGGCTCTTTCTCTCCTTCAACAGCAACAGGTTCTAAGAGAATACTTTGCGCTGCGAAGGCAGAAACAGAGCAAAAACTGATGGTGGCGATCCATGAAAGCGGGGTATTCTTCATTCTAAATTCCTTTGGGATTTGTTGTTACATGTAAAGATAGTTATGCATCAAAATAGTGTTGAATACTCTCGTAAGGATAACGTTTGAGCATTTCCATACTGGTTCGTCTATTGACCATACGCATTGAGATAGACTCAACCCAGTTCCAAATTTCGGGTAAGAGCTCTTTGGAAATATGTGTCTGTTTGAGTGCTTTTTTAAAACACATGAGCCAGATGTCACGTCCTGTTTCATTGACTTCAAATGGGAAGTGGCGATCTCTCAGTTTTGGGTGACCTTGTTTGGAAGTGTAAAGATTAGCTCCTCCTAGCATTTGCACAAAAAAGTCTTCGATTTTGGTTGTAGCTGCGATAAAAGTGGCATCATCTTGTGGGTAGAGATGACCAATTTTGCTTTTACGTACGAGATCATGGTGAATTTTAACCACTTCACGAATTTTGGCTTCGCCTATGGCCAGATAGGTTTTGTTGGAAGGGAAAAAGACTTCTGGATAGATTATGTCTATCTTTGGAGGAGTACGCCTTGGGTTCTCATCTGTTTGAGGAAACGGGGCATTTGGATCACATTCACTAAACAGTTGTACTTTAACACCATCAATCACTACGGGCATATTGTCTCCTTGTACTATTAAAATATGTAATAATTTTTAAATTAATACATTATATAAATAAAAATATAATGGTAGCAGGAAAAATAGTGCTTTTCAAGAGTAAAAGAGCATGAAATGAGTTTTCAGGATGTTTTTTATTCAAATAAATGGCTAATATTTAATCAAAATTTGACATATGGATGCGTTGAATGAGGTGGATATGACAATGAGGGAAGGCTGTTAAATGTACATTAAACGCCTAAAATAACATTCGATGCTTTGAAAAAAGCATAGGCTTCTTCATTGATTTTTAATCCTAAAGGCTCAAAAGATTCATTGGCAATCGTAGCCGTGATGGTACTTTTACTTTCAAGTTCCAAGGTGACTTCGGTGTTTGATGTATCACTTAGAATTTGGATAATTTTACCTTTTAAGAGGTTTTCACAGGCAACAGTAGGTTTTGTTTTGGAGAGTAAAACAGAGCTGGCTTTGATGATAGAAATTGCGCTCTCACCAAGGCGAAGTCCTAGTTCTTGGTAGCTGCTTTTTGTGATGCTTGAGTAAATTTTATCAGCTGCTTTTATCGTCAGTTCAATTGAAACATTAACGGCATCTTCACTAATAGCGCTGATAGTTCCTATGAGTTGATTGCGAGCACTGAGTTTTAAAGAGAGACGACTGAGTGTTTGAACAATCGTGAGAAGATCGTCACTGTTTGCAAAAAGATCTAAAAATTGTTGGTGCTTTGCTTGTAAGTTATGAAATGCTTTAATAACCTCTTCACCTTTAGCAGTTAATAAAGTTCCTCCCCCACCTTTTCCACCGTTTTTTTTCTCGACCAACGGTATATCTGAGAGGTTGTTCATGGCATCAACAGAGTCCCAAGCAGCTTTATAGCTCATCTTCATTGCTTTGGCTGCAGCGTGGATAGAGCCATACTGACGAATGTGCTCTAAAAGCTCAATGCGCCCTTTACCAAGATAGTTTTTATCGCTTTTTTTCATCCAAAGTCGTGCTTCTAACATACTTTTCCTATGTGTTTAATATGGAATAATTGAAAATAAGTATAGCACAAAAGCCGTATGAAGTATTTTTTGAATGGGGGGGCAAGAAAATACAGTGCCTATTTTTTAAACATAAAAGTAAGCTAAGGCACATATTTTACGTTGTATTTATAAATATATTGCGATATAATGCTTTTTGTTTCTTGTTGTCTGCTCTTTTTAGCTCAGTCGTTATGTATGTGCAGTATATATCGATTGAGCAAGAGGGGTTTATTGTTTTGCTATTTAAGGAGAAAAAATGCTCAGTGAAAAACTTTTATCGTTTGCTCTTCTAGGGATTGATCCCGTACTTTGGGTATTGGTTACTATGAGTGTGATAGCGGTTGGAGTGATGATCGAGCGAGCATTTGTTTTTGCACAGATTGGAACAACCTATAAAACGATGGATTATTATACATTGCGTTTAAGCTTAGAGGCACGCCTTGGTATTTTAGCAACGTTTGGAAACAATGCTCCTTTTATAGGGCTTTTTGGAACCGTTTTGGGTATTATTCAAGCATTTCACACAATAGGCTCTAGTAACGCATTTGATGTTCAGCCTATTATGCAAGGTATATCTGAAGCGTTGATTGCAACGGCTACTGGATTGTTTGTAGCTATTCCCTGTGTCATTGCCTACAACTATTTCCTCAGACGTCTCAAAGTCATATTAACGCTGAAAGAGGCACTTTTAGATGAGGCGTAACCCTACGTATGAAAGTGATATTGCCGAGATCAACATGACCCCTTTTGTAGATATTATCTTGGTAATTTTGGTCATTTTTATGGTAACCGCCACATTTGTAACGCAAGGTAAAATTCCGCTCAATCTACCACAAGCAACTTCTTCTGAGAATCGTAAAGATGATGTTAAACCTATCACTCTTTCACTGAGTGAATCGGGTGAGCTCTATTATGACGATGTCATTATTTCAATGGAAGATTTAGATACTAAGGTTGCACAGATTAATCAGAGTGATCCTCATATAGTAATTCGCAGTGACGCTAAAACACCGTTTGAATATGTAGTCAAAGTAATTGATATCTGTAAAAAGAATCACATCAGTACCTTTGCCATTCAAACAGCAAGAGTGACCCCATGAAAACATCTCATTTTGCATTTGCCACACTGGGTAGCCTTTCTTTGCATGTACTGATTGCGTATGCTCTTTTTATGGGAAGTATGGCGATTCCAAAACCTGCCTTGCGCGAGTTTGTGGTAACACAGGTAAGCTTTTTAGATGAGCCAAAACCTATGCCTCTTACGAATGAAGTAAAACCTGAAGTCCCTCTTAAATCTGAACCTATCGTAGAGAAAAAACCTGAAAAAAAAGTGCAAAAAGAGTTCGTTAAAGCTAACCCCATTCAAAAGTCCATAAAAGAGCCTAGCACGACACCATCACCAACAACCAGTGAGTCTTTTACAGAACAAACAGTAGACATTCCTTCATCCACTCAAGTCCAAGAAAAAGCTTCTGTGCCGTCTTCTCGTCAAAGCGATGATTTACTCTCTTCGTATCTTGCCAAAGTGAGGCACAAAATTCAAGAGAGCTTACATTACCCCTCTATGGCTAAAAAAATGGGATTGGAAGGTGAGGCAGTGGTGCAGTTTTTAATCCATGCAAATGGTATGGTAGATGCCTCTTCTATTAAGATTGCAAAGTCAAGTGGAAAAGTCGTTTTGGATCGCAATGCCATTGATGCCGTCTTAGAAGCTTTGCCCTTTGACTTGCCTCCTAAAGAGAATTTAGAGATTGTGATACCCGTTGTTTTTAAGCTTAAATCGTAAGGAAATTTCATGTATAATGGTCACCATTTTCTGCATAAACCCGTTGCTATCAAAAAGAATGAAAGCCTAAAATGGAGCAATTTCAATCTCAAAACACCCCTTCCTCCGATTATATTTCCATCGTCTAATTTTTTAGCAAAAGTGGGCATTGATACAATCGCTAAAATTGTTTTGCATCACCATCGTCTGTTGCAAAAAAGCAGTATAGCGCATATGTATCCAACGGATGAATCTCATTTTTTAGAGGGTGTTTCTAAAGCGAGCCATTTTATGATTGAGGCACTTGGTGGGGAAAAAGTCTACACATTTAGTTATGGTCCGCCAGCACTATGTCGCACACACGCTCCTTTTGTGATTGATGATGAGGCAAGAGCTGTGTGGCTTATGGCATACAAACAAACCCTGCACGACCTTTATTTTCCCAAAGCATTGATCAAGGAGTTTTGGAACTGGATAGAGCCTTTCTCTCTGCGCATGATCAATAAACAAAGCCATAGCACTCCTGCAAAACGCTTTTTGTATGAAGATATGAAAAAGGAGTTTGGCATCGTATGAAATGGGGAATATTTTGCCTCTTTGAGCGCTTCAATATTAATGCCAACCAAGCGATTGAAAATCAGCTCAAACTGATTGAACATGTAGATGCCATGCATTTTGATGAAGTTTGGATAGGTGAACATCACTTTAATGACTTTAGTATCTGTTCCTCTCCTACTCTGCTTCTAGCGTATGCCAGTGCTAGAACAAAGCATGTCAGAATTGGATGCGCAGGATTTTTAGCTCCTTTTTACGATGCAATTCGCCTAGCCGAAGAGGTAGCTATGCTTGATATTTTAAGTAAAGGTAGGGTGAATTTAGGCTTTGCAAAAGGCGCTTTTGCACCTGATTCAAAGCATTTTAATGTCACGGTAGAACACCTCCGTCCGATGATGTTCGAGTGTGTGGATGCTGTTACTCAGCTTTTACATGTAAAGAATCCGCCCGTTGGTTTTAAGGGTGATTACATTGATTTTTCTGAGGTAGATATTGAACCAAAACCTTTACAAGCCAATATACCAACGTTTATTGCAACCTTTGCATCGGATGAAACGATAGCCTTTGCTGCAAAAAGAGGTTTTGGATTAATGCTCTCACAAGGCGTGGATTTGGATGAGTGTGAGCGTGTGAGTCATGCGTATGAAGCCATTGCTGGCGTTAAACCCCAGATTGTCCTTTTGCGTACTTTTTATGTTGCTAAGAGTAATGATGAAGCCTATGTTAAGGCACGTCCTGCGATAGACCATTTTGCGAAGTCAATGCGCGCAGCCTCATCATTTCACAAATCACCCCATTTTGATAAAAGCAAATATGAACAACTTATCGCCGAGCGAAACACCTTTTTTGATGGGCAGAAATTTTTTGACTGTGGCATTATTGGCGATGAAAAAACATGTATAGATAAGATCAAAGAGATTGAAAAACGTCTTTGTAATGTCACCATAACGCTTAAATTATTAGGCGTTGATCTACTTGAAAATAGAGCACTTTTAGACGCGTTTAATGAAAAAATACGTCCTTATTGTGAAAAGAAAAAGGAATTGGTATGAAAAAAATAATATGTGTGCTTTTGTGTTTACTCGCAACGCTTTATGCCCGCGAGATTGTAGATATGAGCGGTAAAAAGGTTGAAATTCCTGAGCATATCACCAAAGTGTTTGGCACGTCACCTCCCTCAACGTATATGCTTTACACGATTGATCCATCTTTAATTGTAGGGCTTAACTTTAACCATGCTCGTGGTAATAATGAGTCTTCCAATATGCTTGATCAAAAATTTATGGCACTCCCTATTGTCGGTGGACTTCAAGGGGGAGGGAACAGCATGAACCGCGAAACACTGCTTTCGTTGCATCCTGATGTCGTCTTTTTGTGGAATAACGACGCTTCCGTTGGACTTGCGGAGTATCTGTTTGAGAGTAGCAAAATTCCTAGCATCAGTGTTGATCTTGAAAGTGTCGAGAGTTTGCCAAAAGCGTATCTCTTCTTTGGCGATATTTTAGGAAAACAGCCTCGCGCTAAAATTCTCTCAGCCTATGCAACCGCTGCGCTTGAGAAGACACAAGCGATTGTCAAAACAGTTGCCAATAAACGCTCCGTTGTTTACTACGCAGAGGGTGCAGATGGGTTAGCGACTGAGTGTGACCAGTCCTTTCACTATGAAGCGATCAAATTTGCGGGTGGTATCAACCCTCATTTATGCTCGACAAAAAGCGGACTTGGGCTTGAAAAAGTCTCTTTAGAGCAGGTGATTTTGTACAACCCTGATGTCATCATTGCACAAGAGAAAGAGTTTTTTGACAAAGTGAAAAGTGACTCTCGGTGGAACTCTATTAAAGCAGTTCGTGAGGGAAAGATTTTTTTAGTGCCTAAAGTGCCGTTTAATTGGATTGACAGGCCTCCTTCGTTTATGAGACTCTTAGGTGTGCGTTGGCTCACTCATGTCCTTTACAATGCGCCTGATGCAAACCAATTTACCCAAGAGATGAAGGAGTTTTACAAACTCTTTTTAAACATTGATCTCACCGAGCAACAGATTAACCACATTTTAGGTCGTGTATGAAAAATTCGTTTCTTTTTGGGGTTATTATCATCGCTCTTGCAGCAAGCTCGCTGATCTCTTTAGCTCTTGGTCGCTATGAGATTGATCTTAGCACCTTGACGCAGTTACTGTTATGGAAAGCCCTAAACATCGGCACTGCACCACACGATGTTACTCTTCTTTCAAACATCGTTTTTGACATTCGCTTGCCACGCATCTTAGCTGTTGTCCTTGTGGGAGCGGCACTTTCTGTTTCAGGAGGAGCCTTTCAAGCGATGTTTGTAAACCCCTTGGTCTCTCCCGGAATTTTGGGGGTTCTAGCAGGTGCCTCTTTTGGGGCAGCACTGGGCATTATGATCTCCAAAAATTGGCTAGGGGTGCAACTCTTGGCTTTTTCTTTTGGCTTTGTAGCAGTTTTGGTGGCTCTTGGCGTCGCCAAAATTTACGGACGAAATGGCTCACAGACCATTCTTTTGGTTTTAGGGGGCGTCATCTCTAGCTCACTCTTTTCAGCACTGCTCTCCGTTGTCAAATTTGTCGCCGATCCGTACAACAAACTTCCGACCATTGTCTACTGGTTGATGGGCTCTTTTAGTTCGGTCGATATGAAGATGGTTGCGAGTGTTGCGTTACCGCTACTTGTAAGCACGGTGGTATTGTCTCTCATGGGTAAATATCTTAATGTCTTAAGCCTTGGGGATGAAGATGCCAAAGCTTTAGGAGTTCGTGTCGCTTGGGTGCGCAACAGTGCCATTTTACTGGCAACATTGCTTAGTACGCTCACCGTTGTTGTTGCGGGGATGATCGGTTGGGTAGGGCTCATCATACCGCATATTGCACGCTTTTTAGTGGGAGCCGATAACCGTGTTCTCCTTCCCATGTGCGCTCTTTTAGGGGCTACATTTTTAATCATCGTCGATACGTTATGCCGTACGTCTATGAGCATTGAAATTCCTATAGGTATTGCGACATCACTGATTGGTATTCCCATCTTTGTATTTGCACTTCGCAATGCGAAAAAAGGGTTCGCATGAGTTTTTACAGCGCTCAAAATCTTCATTTTTCCTACGACAATACGCCCATTTTGCAAGGCATTAACATTACGATTGAAGAGGGAAGTATCGTTTCACTTTTAGGAGCGAATGGAACGGGTAAAAGTACGCTTATGAAACTTTTTTTAGGACTTTTAAGCCCTAAAAGTGGTGAAGTGATTTTAAAAGGAAAGCCCTTACAGAGTTATTCTATGAAAGAGCGTGCTTTGCAGGTAAGTTATGTGCCGCAAAGCACGCAAGTTGCATTTGCATTTTGTGCACTGGATATTGTGGTGATGGGGCGTATTGCTTTTGAGTCATGGTTTCAAAAGCCAAACCAAAAAGATAGAGACTTAGCACGTGCAGCGATGGAACGTCTGGGCATTGTGCATTTAGAAAAACGTACCTTTCAAACACTTAGTGGTGGTGAAAAACAGTTGGTTTTAATCGCAAGGTCTTTAGCACAAGGTGCGAAGATCTTGGTCATGGATGAGCCTGTTTCAGGGTTAGACTATGGCAATCAGCTTCGTCTTTTAGAGACGATTATGACACTTTCCAACGAAGGCTACACGTTTTTAAAATCAACCCATTTTCCTGAGCACGCTTTGATGCTGGGAGGTTACACCTATGCACTGAAAGAGGGTCAAGTTTTGGCGCATGGAATGACACATCAAACCATTACCGAAGAGTTGATTAATGAGCTTTACCATACGACTATCAGACTCAAACAGACGACATGTGGTTATCCTGTGTGTATTCCATCGTTTGTTCATACTAAATATTAGGAGGTCGTGGCATCTGTTTTGGGTAGGGCATATTCATCGTTATATAAAATAAAACACAATGATTTGGGCAAACATTTAAAAGGAGAAAAAGAATGAAACAGAAGGTTAGCTTTGGCTTGGCACTCTCATTGATTACTGCATCCGTGTTGATGGGTGAGACATTTGAGTTAGGAAAAATTGAGGTAAGTGAATCAAAAGATATTAGTGCAAATCATACGACACAATCTGTTGATGCGCAAACAATCAAAGATACAGAGAGCAAAACTGTTGCACAAGCTTTAGAGAGTATTCCTGGTACATATATAGAGCAAACAGGTGCAAGAAATGATACTGGAGTACGTATACGTGGCTTTAAACAAAGTCGTGTACCTGTTTATGTGGATGGTATACCAGTTTATGTACCGTACGATAAAACAACGGACTTAAGTCGTTTTACAACATATGATATAAGTGAAATTGAGGTTTCAAAAGGCTATGTTTCACCGATGTATGGAGCAAATACAATGGGTGGAGCTGTAAACCTTATTACAAAAAAACCTACCAAAGAGTTTGAAGGTGAAATAGGCGCAGGTGTTTTTAGTGGCAATGGTCAAGAAGAGTACTTGACGATGGCGACCAATCAGGGTAAATACTATGGATTAATCTCAGTTTCTAATTATGAAAGAGATTATTTTAAGCTCTCTAATGACTATACCGCAGCAGGTAATGAAAATGGTGGTAAACGCGAAAATTCAGATTCTAAAGATAAAAAAATAAATATCAAAGTAGGCTATACTCCAAACGACACAGACGAATATGCATTTAATTATATTGCGCAACGTGGTGAAAAAGGGCAACCTTATTTTGCTGATGCGGCAACACCTTTTTATCCAAGTAATAAAAGCCCATATACACGTCATTGGTCTTGGCCAGATTGGGATAAAACAAGTTATTATTTTTTAACGAAGACAGCGATTAATGATGCAATTATGGTCAAATCGCGTTGGTATAGGGATGAGTTTAACAATAAAATCAATTGGTATAATGATTTACCTTCGACAAGTACTGCAATAACAACCGTGTCCGAATACGATGATTATACATTAGGTGGAAATATTGAGTTAGATTTGAAATTGACAGATGCTCAAATGTTAAAATTATCTGTCACTGAAAAAAAAGATTATCATAAAGACATTGATTCTGGCTATCCTGGAGTTGATATTAAGGCAGAAGGAACCACCATATCTTATGGATTAGAGTATTCATTAAAAGTTACAGATCAGATCACATGGATAGTAGGAGCGTCTTATGATAAAAATAAAATTGATGAAGCTCAATATCGAAATAGCAATGCATCTGGCTTACCAATTAAAGAATTTCCTCATTATGACACTGATGCATTCAACCCAGAAACAGCTCTTTACTATAAACTAAGTGATGCAACAACCTTATATGGCAGTATTGCGAAAAAAAGTAATATACCTACATTAAAAGATAGATACTCAACAAAAATGGGTAATTATGTTCCTAATCCAGAGTTAAAAACAGAACACTCTATAAATTATGAACTGGGTGTTGACCAAAAATTAGGTGATACCCAAGTCGCTCATGTAGCTTTTTTTCTATCAGAATCGGATGATTATATTGCATCCGTAAGCGTTCCAAATGTTGCGGGTGTTTGCACAAGCGGCAAATGTAGCCAAAGTCAAAATATTGGAAAAGAAGAACATAAAGGTATAGAAGTATCGTTAGATTCGTATTGGGCTGAATCTTTAACAAGTAGCCTTTCATACACTTATATTGATGCAGATATTAAGGATAATCCAGTCAATCCCTATGTTACAGATATTCCAAAACACAGTGTTGTTGGACGTCTGAAATATTCACCGATTGCAACAGTTGATATTATTCCACAGTTTCGTTACGAAAGTGAGCGATATATGAGAGGCGAAGCTATTTATAGCCAATATCAAAGTCCAGATTTTTTCTTAATGGATTTAAAAGTAGCCTATCGACCAGTTAAAGCACTGGAATTAGCTGTTGGCGTGAAAAATATGTTTGATAAAGACTACTACTATAGCTACGGCTATCCTCAAGAGGGTCGAAGTTATTACGCTAATGCGCGTTATAGTTTCTAAAATACTTTAGAGGCAAACGTGTTCAAAGAGTTTGTATAGCTCTTTGAACACCCCTTCTGAGCTTCTTCACCTTCAAGCGATATGCTTAATTTGCATATTTAAGTGATTTTTAAGTTTATAAACTACATTTTTCCTTATACAAATAAATTAATATTTCTATGTTACATTTTCATAGTTTGGTAAACCATCGTTTACTAAATGGTAATTTATAACGTGTTGTTCATGATATGTGCTTACGTGTTAAGCATACATACGTATCGATGAAGGCCTATAATAACGCATATTTCGCGTTCCTTCTTTTATACCTCTGTGTTTCCCCCTTTATCATTAACGTCACTCTTAGGTGCATTTTCAATGACCGAAAGAGATTTGGAATGCTTAATTTTTTACATGTAAACTATATTTAGATGTAAAACATACGATCCAAGGAGGAGTGTATGACAAAGATGCGTCGCAGTTTCCTCAAAACTGCTGTGCTAGGTTCAGCTGTTGCAGCTATAGGTGTTTCACCATTGGCTTCAGCTGAAAAAATGCCCGTCGTTTCAGGTGGTGTTGTCGTAGGTAAATCTAAAAAAAGAGAGATTACTTACAAAAAAACGCAAGTCTGGGAAGACTATTATAAGTCTGCTCTGTAGTAAAGGAGGAATGAATGAGTGAAATAATAACTGCATTAAATGCAAAAGTAGGAAGAAGAAGTTTCCTTAAAATGGCAGCGATCGCTGGTGCTTTTGGCGCAACGGCTGGATTTGCCAGTGAGCAAGTAACACGCGCGGCCACAGAGGAAGAGGTTAAAAACCCATTTCCTGGTTCAAAATTGGTCAAAACAATTTGTAATGTCTGTTCAGTCGGTTGTGGCGTTGTAGCAGAAGTACATAATGGTGTTTGGGTTCGTCAAGAAGTGGCTGGGGATCACCCACTTAGTCTTGGTGGACATTGCTGTAAGGGCGCAGGCATGATCGATATGATCCGCTCTGATGTACGCCTAAAATACCCAATGGAAAAAGTGAATGGTCTGTGGAAACGTATCTCATGGGAAGATGCATACACTAAAATTGGTACACAACTTAAAGCCATTCGTGAAAAACATGGCCCCGATGCGTCTATGTTCTTAGGTTCGGCTAAAATGAGCAACGAGCAAGCGTACTATCTTCGTAAATTTGCTGCATTTTACGGTACAAACAACATCGATCACCAAGCAAGGCTTTGTCACAGTTCAACCGTAACAGGTGTTGCGAATACCTTTGGTTATGGTGCGATGACAAACCAACTCGGTGACATTCAAAACTCTAAAGCAGTACTTATCATGGGTGCAAACCCTGCAGTTGCGCATCCTGTTGGTTTTCAACACTTTTTAAAAGCGAAAGAGCGTAACAACACAAAGTTGATTGTCGTTGAACCTCGCTTTACAAAAACAGCGGCGAAAGCGGACATGTACGTACGTTTACGTTCAGGTACCGACATTGCGTTTATTTACGGAATGATTCATTTGATTTTGAAAAACGGTTGGGAAGATAAAAAATATTTACAAGACCGCGTTTATGGCTATGAAGATATTTTCAAAGAGTCTGAAAAATGGACGCCTGATGTCGTTTCAAAAGTGACAGGTGTGAGTGAAGAAGAGCTTTACCAAGTGACCAAAAGTTTTGCAAGTACAAAACCGGGATGTTTAGTGTGGACAATGGGTTGGACACAACACAGTATTGGTACAAGTAACACTCGCGTTGGACCAATTTTACAGATGATTCTTGGCAATATGGGTGTTGAAGGTGGCGGTTGTAACATTCTACGAGGTCATGATAACGTTCAAGGTGCTTCTGATATGGGCTGTTCTTCTGAAACACTTCCTGGCTATTATGGTTTGGAAAATCCAGCATGGGCACATTTCTCACGTGTTTGGAAAGTTGAACCTGATTACATCAAAAACCGTTTCAAAGCGCCAGAGATGATGAATAAGTCAGGCTTTACATTGGCTCGTTGGTCTTCAGGTGTGACTCAAAATGAGCAGACGTATAATGCTGGAACAGACCTAAAAGCCCTTGTCGTTATGGGGTGTGGTATTACGTCTACCGCGCAACTTCAAGAGGTCAAAAAAGGACTTGATAAAGTTGAGCTTCTTGTCATTACAGACCCATTCATCAATGATGCCGCTATTTTGACCGATCGTAAAGATAACCTCTTTATCCTTCCGGTTGCGACTCAGTTTGAAACCAGTGGTTCGGTAACAGCAACAGGCCGTAACGTTCAATGGAGAAGCAAAGTTGTTGAACCTCAATACGAGTGTAAAACAGACCACGATATTATGTTCGAATTGGCAAAACGTTTAGGTTTCTACGATGAGTACACCAAAGCATTAGGCGATGGTAACGGTAAATTTGAATGGCCAGAAGATGCGACACGTGAAATTGCACGTGGTATTCGCTCTATCGGTATGGGTGGACATACACCAGAACGTCTTAAAAAACATCAAGAAAATTGGCATATGTTTGAAGAGGTCAGTATCGCTGGAATGGGACCGATGAAAGGCGAATACTATGGACTTCCATGGCCATGTTGGAATGAAACCCACAGCGGTAGCCCAATTTTGTATAACGTCAATAAACCAGTCAGTGATGGCGGTATGGGCTTTAGACTTAACTGGGGACTTGAAAAAGATGGCGTCAGCCTTCTAGCGGGTGAGGGCAGTGCACCAATAGGTTCTGCTATTGCAAAAGGTTACGGACCATTGACGCTTGAAATGCTTGAAAAAGCAGGTGCAACATTTAGCGAAGAAGAAAAAGTGATTGTTGCAGGTAAAAACTTTGCGACCGATTTAAGTGGAATTCTCATCAAAAAAGGTCTTGCTTTAGGATTGACTCCGTATGGTAATGGTAAAGCGAGAGCCAAAGCGTGGAATTTCCCAGATCAAATTCCTATGCACAGAGAGCCTATTCATTCCTATAGTCCTGAGATGGCAAAAGCGTATCCAACGTATCCTGATAAAAAAGATCACTTTAGGGTTGATACGCAGTATATCTCCGCACAAACCAGACAAGATTACACGAAAGAGTTCCCACTCATTATGATTACAGGTCGTTTGGTAACGCACAGTGGAGCGGGTGCAGAGACGAGAGCTTCTAAGCATCTTGCAAAGCTTAACCCCGATATGTTCGTAGACATTCATCCAAATACAGCGTTAAGCCTTGGCATTCGCGATGGAGAGATGGTTTGGGTTTATGGTGTTGAGGGAACGCGTATTCACGTGAAAGCAAAATTCTCACGTACCGTGGATGAAAAAACGGTCTTCTTACCATTCCACTATATGGGTAAATTCCAAGGTAAAGATTTAAGTGCAAACTATCCAATAGGTACAAAACCTTACGCAACAGGTGAGTCGGCTAACACAGTGGTTGGTTACGGCTATGACATTATGACGCAAATTCCAGAGACAAAAACTGGTCTATGCCGCATCGAAAAAGCGTAGGGGGGGTGAGAGATGGATTATGCAAGAATGAAAT
>NZ_DAIRVK010000005.1:0-260974 GCF_036802865.1 Sulfurospirillum sp.
GTAGGTCGCTGCCAGTTCTCGTGATTCTTTCTTCTTATCCTCCCCTGTTTATTCCCTTAATCATCTTGTTTTATTCCCTTTCCAATTTTATCTTATCACTTTATTTACTTTATATTTATTATAATTAGACTTTTTAAACCGTTGGGAGTTTTTATGAAGAAGTGGATTCTGATATTTTTATACATTTGTGTGGTCAATATTTCATTGAAAGCAGATTTTTTAGATATGGAATGTCAAAAAGCACTTAAAGAAAATAAACTTATCATTTTGAGTGTTGAAAAAGAAGGGTGCTCTTATTGTTTGAAAATGCAAAAAGAAGTTTTTGATGTACCGCACTATGCCCAACAAATTGCCAGAAAATATTTACATGTTACGATTCATCGAGATGATCCTAGATTACCAAAATCGCTACATGTAAAATATTTTCCAACCAATCTTATTTTATCACCCAAAGATCTTAAAATTATAGATGAATTTGCAGGCTACCTTGAGCCCATAGGCTTTATAGAACTGTTAGATGAAGTTTACACTCAAGAGTTTAAGTAAGTCTATAATATTTGACGACAAGATAAGCAATAATTGTTGCAAAGGTAAAGCGTAAGCCTATGATGACCCAAAGATTTGCACCAAAAATTAGAAAAAGCAGGGTATCCTCAATAATAGCATGACAGATCATCAAATAAGTGCCAATAAATAAAATCTCTCGTTTTTGTAAAATTCCTTTTTCATACTCTGCAATTAAAATACCAGCCCCATATGTAATCCCTAAAATAACACCGACTACTATTGAAAAACCACTGTTGACTTTTTTCGAATGTTTTTCAATTATAGGTAAAGATTTGATAAAGTCAAGAAAAAATATAAGTGTTGAAACCAATAAAATTATTTTTATT
Organism: Sulfurospirillum sp.; assembly: GCF_036802865.1. Taxonomy (NCBI): domain Bacteria; kingdom Pseudomonadati; phylum Campylobacterota; class Epsilonproteobacteria; order Campylobacterales; family Sulfurospirillaceae; genus Sulfurospirillum; species Sulfurospirillum sp. The sequence continues at coordinate 894 of NZ_DAIRVK010000005.1, forward strand.
GAGAGTGAAAGAGACTCATAAAGAGAGTTTTGGAGGAGTTCAATACAGAGGGTGTTCAGATGTGTTTACGGTTTGTTCAAGATTTTGAGTAAACCAACTTTTTGGAAGTTTTGAGGTTAGGATTCCCAGAAATAAGCCAACACTTAATCGTAAGAGAATGGAATAGATTCTAGAAATCCCGAGTCGTTTCATAATCTCTGTTTCAACAAGCAACGCATGTGCTACACCTAAAAAGACAGCTAAGACAGTCCACTCTTTAGCTCCAAGTCCAAGCGGTGCTGCAAAGGCAATAGCTGCATAGAGGTTGAGTAAGAGTCCACTAACGATAGAAAGTGCTACTTCTTGAGGGAGCTCTAACAGTGACACTAAGGGTTTAAATATAAATGTGATGTATGCGAGCAGATTGTAATAAAGCAAAAAATCAGCCAAAATATAGATAGGAACAATGAGCTTTAAGATCGTCCATGAACTTCTCAACGATGTTTTAAGTGAATATTGAACGCTAAATGACATTTTGGCTCTTTTTTTAATACTTATTTTATATTAGGTAAGATATAATACCGACCTCAAACAAATATGTGCGCTCGTAGCTCAGCTGGATAGAGCATCGGTTTGCGGTACCGGAGGTCAGGGATTCGAATTCCTTCGGGCGCACCACTTCGTTTAAAGTCAACTCCCTTAGAATGGTCGTTCAGAGCACTTGTAGCTTTTTAGCATACGGTTGATTTAATCCCGAAACTATAGCTATATCACTCCTAAAAGTCAAGTTTGTGTATCCCTTTGTGTATGGATTTTGGCAAATAGACCGGAGATATTTAGAGTGTTTTTCTGAATAATCTTATAAAATAATCTCATTTAATACCTCTTTTTTATGTAATAGTAGATACAAAACAAATAGATAGATCATTATTTAGTGTCTGAGAGTCTGTGATGACTACTTCTAATCAAACATAGAGTTCTTATGAAGGGTGGTTTATACTGTGAGCTGTAGAGGCTTTTCAAGTTAGACTTAAAGATGGACTATAGGTGTGACTTTACCTGAGAGCTTAACATCATTAACTTATAGGTCTTTTTTTATATCTTTAACAAAGTCTTTTCTATCAATTCCTAATAGACTAATCCTGCACAAATACATATAAAGTTTTGTAGAATTTACTAAAGTATCTCCAAGCCACCAACGACCACCATGATGAATACTGATTGCAAAACATAAGAAGTCTATAGCAGATATGACTTTATAATAGTTGATGGGAGAGCCATAGTCATTATCAGTTAATATTCCGTGTAGTATTCCATGTCGATTAGTGTTATCTTCTAATGTATAGTTTTGAGACTTGATATAAATATTCTTGCTAAGGTATTCAATGAATGAATCAATCATAGATATAACTTCGTTAACAGCTCCAAGTTTTTTATCTATAACATACTCTTTAAGATCAGTTGATAACTCTTCAAAGAGCTCCTGAACGTTTTTTTTTCTTTTATTATTAAATAACGATATACCCCTATCATTTGTATATTTTTTAATAGTACCTTCAATAACGGGGATTAGTCCTGTAACTGCAATATGGTCTAATCCTAGGGCATGGGCTTCAATAGATTCATAAATGATTTCTAGGTATTCTTTAACAAAAGGAGTTTTGGGATAGATTTCACATGACATTCGGGATAAATGCTTCAAGGTATATATTTCACTTAAAAATGTTTCAAGCTCTTTTTGATCTAACCCTTTTTGCAACTGTTTATTAGAAATATTAGAAAGTAATCCTATCGAAATATAAGGCGGTGTGAACCAACCAACTTTATTCAGTTGAGTTTTCAAGTGTTCTTCAAAGGGTATACTTTGAGCCATGCTATGCCAACCTTCTATCATGTTATTAAGAGTAGATACAGTATATCAAAACATGCAATAGGTCTAACTTTGAAATACAAATAGATGGGAGGTAATCAAAACAAAATAGATGATAGAACAGATCTAAACGATTGAAGACAATCTAATAAATAAGCAGTTATAGCCCTGTGATAGCCTGTGAAGGGAGAATAATAAGAGGTAGCGATGACACTACCTTTTATCTCTTAAATGCTTCCGAGGATGCTCACCAATAGATATACCATATGTGGCTAACCAAGCCTCAGCAGGATAACTTTTGACAGCATCATATTTGTCGTCTTCCACATCAATGATCTTGAGGTTATATTCTTTACAGTAATCCCTCAATAGCTTGTATCTAAACTTTTCTTTTGGCTTGTGAATAACTGTTTGTCTTCTGATAGTTGAATACTTAAAGCTCTCGTCTAGCTGTCTCTTAAGCCTCTCATTTTCTCTTGAAGCCACACTGGCAGTTGCCATAGCAGTAGCAGTCTTCTTGTCACTAATGTACGCCTTTGTCTTCTCCGCTTCAATGCGTTTCTCACGCTCTTCTTGAAGGTTCTGAAGGAGCCCTACAGCGAACTTAGGGTCTGCTATAGCCTGTGCAAGGACATCTGAAGTCATATATGCGCCATGCTTACGGATTGTTGGAAGGACTTCAGAAGTAACCCATTTTTTGAAAGCTTTGGCAGAAGGTAGTTTGGAGCCAAATATTAATGAATATAGACCACTCTCATTGATAAATGTCAAAGACTGAGCACCACCATTTGTAAGGGAGTCGCGTTTTACGACATCCTCTTCATCACAATGCTTATTTACTGCATCCCTAGGATTTCTGTAGCCCAACACTTCAGCGACATCTTTAGCCATGAACCATTCAATTCCATCCTCAACTACTACACGCACTTGAGAGTTGTTAAAGTTAAACTTTTGGATGTTACTCATCTGTAGGCTCCTCAAAGCCTGTGGTACAAAGAGCTTCCAATAACCCACACCATACAGGCTCTTTCTTTTTATCTTCACTGAGTAGAGTATATAAGACATCCTCTATATTAACTTCATCACCCATAAGCATTAAAATGAGTAGTTCTTCAGGATAGCACCCTTCACCGTACGATCTCATATTTAAGTCGATTTCTCCAAATGTGATATGATCTAATAAATCAGTCCATGCCTTTTGATTGGTTTGTAGAATAGAACTTTTGAACTCTACAAATCGTAAAAGAGCTCTGTTATATCTAAAGCTACTCCTAGCTTCTTTAGCAGTAAAGCCATTAACAACATTTTCAAACCATAAGTCATTTACAGTCTTCCAAAAGTCAGCACCCTCTTTAGTCTCAAACCAAACGAAAGCGTTAAGAATAGCACTCCATAAAGGTACTTCATATTCATCTTCCATAAGGCTTTTGTATCCTTCAAGGTCTTTATCAAATAAGTTGTTTGTAAAGGCTTCCTTTAGGTCATATTGCCTTAAAAAGCTCTCTAGCATTTGTGTTTTGTAATTCATTGTTTTTCCTCTTCATTGTTGAAAGAATGAGCCCATACTTCGGTACAGACTCAAGTCGACTGATTGCTCAGAACCTAAAGACTTACTTACGTTCTTTCCGTCATTGATAAGTTTTCTATTGCACATAGAAATGAGAGTTATGAGAGTGTATTTCTCTTAAGGTGAGTGGGGTCAAGGAACTTTTACCCTACGACCTTGCAGAAGACCTATAAATTCGGCTTTCTCCTATGGGGTGGTGGGTGAAGGAATATTCGCCCTACGACTCTCTCAAAGGAGGTGTATTTCTCTTTAGGTAGGGGGTGTGAAGGAACTTTTACCCTACACCTGAGAACCTCTTATGGATTGTGAAAGGAAGACTACAAGTCAATCTACAGCCATGTATAGATTCACCTCTAGTATTTGTGTTATTGAGCGATTGATTGAGCGATGGTAAGTCTTAGTCCATTTAAAGCCTGTGAGAGCCTATGGAGAGACAAATGATACTTAAGAGCTGTCGTTGTATACGTTGTGGTAAAGAGGAGCTTCATAGACTTGTAGACACAATAGAGCTTTAGTGATACTTCAAAGGGTGCATCTACAAAGTGATTTAAAGAGGGGAGCATCAAATAAAAATAATATGAGTTAAGTGTTGAGAGGTTACTTCTAGTCTGACTCAAAGTATCTCTTTAAGTCATATACTCTAAGTTAATAATATTTAAGTTATCAGGTAAAAGGGATACTTAGAGTTAAATCTATAGTAAGACTTATAGTACCCCCTATAGTCCCCCAAAAGAGACACTTATAGTCAGACTAATAGTCCATTTATAGCTTCCTCCTTCCCTTAAGGTGCGGGGGGTCCTTTTGAGCCCTAAAATAGGCACTTTGAGAGGAGCCCATTTCTGAGCTTTTAGACCTCTCTATATTTCACTCTTTTTCTACCGTTTGACATACCTACTTCTTTGAGATATTCCTCAAGTAATTCCTCATCAACTCGCCTTCTTGTTGTTGTAGACCCCTGTGAGGCTATCGAAGTATAAAAGGAGAGTACGAGTCGTCTTAAGACCCCTTTAGCTCTCTGTAGGCTTTGAGAATGGGTCTATTTCACTAATCCTCTTCGTTTGAGATAGACTGATAAACTAGCCACACTACAATTCCCTTTACCCATAACAGGTTCTAAGTGGTTTGAGACAATCTTGTTAAGTGACAATCCAAGCGTATGAAGCTCTACAATACGATCAACATGTACATCATACTTTGACTTTTGAGTCGTCCCTTTTGGTTTACCCAATACAACCCCTTGAGCCTTCCTAGCCTTGAGAGCTTCTGTGGTTCTTTGACTAATCAAGTCACGCTCTAACTCAGAGAAGAGACTCATAAGGGTTATCATAGCTTTAGAGACAAAATCATTCTTATTGTTGGGGTTAATAACCATCTTCTGTTTGATGATATGTAGCTCCACGCCAATACTCATTAACTTCTCAATAGTCTGTAGAACCTCTTGAGTGCTTCTACCAAGGCGTGAGAGTTCACTAATGATGAGCATATCGCCCAAGCTTAAAGAGGTAAAGAGTTCATCTATCAGTCTGTCTCTCATGTTCTTACGTGAACTCATCGTCACATCTATGAACTTATCCACCTTTACATGTAACTCATGGGCGTAGTTTAATATCTCATTCTTTTGGTTAGAAGTGATCTGTGTGTCTGTTGAAACTCTTATGTAGCCGACTGTCATGTGATACCCTTTAAGACTTAACGTATTTATTGCTTGAAACTTTATCAGATTATAAACCCTATGTCAAGTATAAGACAATACAAATACAATCATATATAATGATGGTTAAGAGTTAACAGACTATGCAAGACTAAGAGATCAATGAGAAGCCAAAGTATGACATGAGCCTATGAGCTGTAGGGAGAGTTAAAGAGGTACTATGAGTCGCCTTGAAGTGCTAAAGTCTCTCCACAGGCTTACACAGGGTGACATCTACAGAGAAATGAGGGGGCTATGGGGGGGGATTCCTTACGTGGCGGTGTTTAGATGTGACCTTTCAGATATTTTTAGTTATTTTTGTAAAGCTTATTATTTCATACGGCAATATTGTCTATAGAATTAATATTTTTGGAATATAATCAAAAGAAAACTTTTAGGAAGGTGTCAGTTATGTATATTAGTGAAGGCTTAAGAAAACCTGATTTTGAGAACCCTGTAGCACATTTAAATGAAATTCTGAGAAGTATATTTAAAGAATTAGATAGTGAGTATGTTAAAAACAATGGAGGGATTGATTATTTTTCTTTATTAGAAAGTATCAGTTTTATTAATCAATTCTGTACACGTGCAAAGCTACCTCTTGTTCCAATATCTGATAAAGATGCAGAGTATACAGGCTCATTATACAGTGCATTACATGATTACTATAAAGGTTTATTAATCAATGGTTATGATGTTCATAGTAAGTACCTTGAAGATGATAACTATGAATTTTCTAATGATGAATTTGCCACTATTGAGGCTAGTATTAATACACTAAAACAGGACATTAGGAATGCAAAAATCTTGAGTGAAGACCATAAAGATCGCTTGATTGAAAAAGTTAACAAAGTGCAAAGTGAATTAGGTAAAAAGATGAGTAATCTTGATAAGACATTAGGTAGTCTTATATCAATCGCAAAGGCTTTAGGCGTGGCAGGAAAAGAATCCAAACCTGCATTTGATAGAATTAATGAGACAATAAATCTGATTTCAAAAGTTCAAGATAGAGGCGATAGTTTATCTTCTGTAGAAAATCAAATATCATTTAATAGAATGCCTCAAGTTGAAATGATTGAGGAATAAAATGATATTAGCAAAAATAAAAGACCTATTAACTATTGCTATTATGCTTTGTAGTTTAATTCTCATGGTAGGTTTTAGTATATCCAAATACAATGATCGAAGAGAGGAAAACACCTTGATTGAATGGCTTAGTTTAGAATGTGCTAATGAATTGAAGAAAACAACTCTCACGGCAGGTCAAGAAATAATAACTATGACAAAAGTCGTTAATTCTATCTCAACTCCGCATGAGATAAAAGTTAAAGTTATTACAGAATGTTCAGACAAATATATGAAGCTACCATGATACCAAATAAAGGTGTCATATTGAATGGAGGTTTATGTTGCAGTGGTTATCAACAAATCAAAAAAGTATAGCGATCAGTATATTTGTAACTTTAGTTTTTTTACTTGTTTGGAACTTATGGACGATGATAAATCATCTTGATATATCATACATGTATACACATAGCCTAGAGAGTAATTCAACTGATACATTAGATATGGCTCAACAATGGGCTATGAGAGGGCAGATGGGAGATATACTTTCGGGGCATTTCTCAGCTTTAGCATTTTTAGCAGTTGCTTTGAGTGTCTTCCTTCAGAATGAAGCTAATCGACAGATGAAACTATCACTTGTTCAACAAAGCAAAGCACTAGAAGTTCAATCAGAGAGTCTTAAAGCTCAAATCGAAGAACTCCAACAATCAAGAAAAGAGAGTGAGAGACAGACTGAAGAGTTTTTTATTGCTAACATGAATGTAAAACTTGATAGATATTACAAACTGCTTGATGTTTATATTTCAGATGTAGAACAAAATGGTTCACTACACAAGTATCAGCAAGCAAAAGAATACATTGAACAGGGACGTGATATTAATGGTACGTGGAAAATTCAAATGATGAATGCAAAAGCAAAAATAAGAGCACCCATTCTTATACATAATCACATTTATATAGAAATATTAAAACTAAAGAATATTTATCCAAATCCTTATGAGAATTTTTTAGATGAATTGAGTCTGAAAACAGTGAATAGTATGGTACTTCTCTCTATAAAAGATGGCTATATAGATGACACTATTAAGTTTCAATGGGAGCAGACCTAAAGTCCACCCTCATACTCTTTAGCTAACCCTAAAAGCTCTGTAAGAGCCTCTGAGACGACTTTATTCAATTCTTGAACCTTCTCCATGATCTGCACCGCTTCAGGGTTTGAGATGTCTTCTATATATGCTTCACCGATAGCCTCATTGTAAGTATTACCTATATATAAAGATGTACCGCCTTGAAGGTTTAAAGTGATGCCTACGCCATTGTGTGTGATTTCCATAAGTTGTCCTTTTAGTGTTATTTTGGTCGAAGACCTTAAAGAAAATAGAGACTATCTATCCTCTGTAAGAACTTAGAGTCTCATTTCTCAAAGTTGAGCTTTTCGATAGCCTTCTTAAGGATTTTCAAGGGATACCTACTAGCATATCTTCCCATAGTCATACCACTGTGGGCATGTCCGAGTATCTCAGAGATGACTAAAGAGTCCACTCGCTTGAACTTTAGCTCAGTCGCCACAGTGTGCCTGAGTGAGTACAAGACCTTCTTACTATCTGAGCTTATGTGTTCTCTAATAAGAGTATTCACTCGTTTACTAAAGTTCTCAAGGTCAGGAAGTTGGCTCAAGAGGTCTATGTCGATACTGCTATGAATGGGAATAATGCGGTAGGAGGCTTTTGTCTTGAGTCTTAATGTCTTACTACTTAAATCAAAACAATCAAGCCCCTCTACATTGTTGATCTTTGCTTTTGCAAGTTCTGATAATCTCATGCCACTGTAGGCGAGGGCTTTGATACCATTGTGAAAGACCATCTCATCTTTGCTAAGTTCCAATAACTTTCTAATCTCTTGAGGGGTTAAAGGGAGCCTTTCAGTGATCGCATCATTGTTGCTTACTGTGCCGAGTGTGGCGGTAGGGTTCTTTCTAATAAAATCATTCTCAGTACAAAAGGCGTAGAACTTACGAGTCCACTTGATGTACTTGTTAAGTGTTGTTGCACTGATAGCTTCTTCTGCAAGTGGCGTGATCTTCATAAGTTCCTTAACACTCATGTCCCTGTACCTTTGGATATTTCTTTTAGGGAGTTTAGTGATGATCTCACGAAGATTGAGGATACCTTCTAAGGTCATATTCTCTACAGGGCTACGCTTAGGGACAATCTCTGCAAATATGTTGAGCATAAAAGAGGCTACTTCGTTGTACTGAACCGTGTTTGTTGTGGGCTTATAGTTTTTCAAAAAGAGATTTATAGCTTTGTCATTCGTCATCTTTGCGGATGGATTGTGAGCCATAAGGTCTTTAGCTGTTGAGGTTATCTTGAGGACGTCTCGCATATATGTTTCAACGAGCTCTTGAATTTGGTAGTCGGTCAATAGCGTTGTGCGAGTGATGAGGTCAATACTTTGGTAAGGCGAAATAAAAGAGTAGGCTATTCGTTTAGCCTGTTGGAATTTTTTAGTACCTAGTGACTTGATGATTTCAGTTTTATTGAAGTAGGGTACCAGTTTATTTGATACTCTGATTCTGACTTGATAAATGTCATGTTTGTTCTTAGAGACGTGTAGCACCTTAGACCTACTTTTTGTGTATGCCTTAATGGTGGTCTAAGTGCTTCAAACGCCTATATTTAGGGCTTTTTTAAACCTTAAACGAACCTTGCGGTACCGGAGGTCAGGGATTCGAATTCCTTCGGGCGCACCACTTCGTTTTAAGAGACCCCTAACATAAGCACTCACAGCTTGTTTAACACTTTATATCGTATTTTAAAATATCTCTTCAAACACTCGGTATTTCGTTTTTTGCAATCCTAATTCTTCATATGATTTTTGTGTTGCTTTATCATCTTTATGAACATACAGTCTGATTCCGCATACATCGTAATGTTCTTTTGCTAAGATTTTTGCTTTTTCTAAAAGTGAATCGTGAATCTCTTTTTCATGTTCATGATCGGTCACAAAAATACTTTGGATGCAGTAGTACGCACCATTGCTCCAATCACTCCACTCTCTGGTTATCATTGCCAAGCCAACGATGACATCTTCAACCGTTGCAATAATATAAAACCCATTATGAAATTTTGTGAAAACTTGATGCACACCTTCACTGGTAAGGGCGAGAGGAACATTTTTATTGACTGTCTCTTTGGCAAAGAGTACGTTAAAGGTAGCAATTTCTTTTGCATCATCCCTTGTTGCAATACGAACGATAAGATTTTCTAGCATGGTTTCTCCTTTTTTGGGTTTTGTAGTATAACATCGACAATTTCACTTGCTCCACCTTCTTGCATTATATGTGCTAAGTGTTGCGAAACGTTTACAAGGTCAACGTGTTTTATTTGATCAAAAAGCATTTGCGGGTCAATGGTACTATTTTGTTGAAGAATAAGCGCTAAGTTTTGATCTGCAAGTACTTTTGCATTAAAGTATTGATGATTGGCTGCTGCATGAGGAAACGGGATAAACAAGGCTGGTACAGAGGCAGCACATAGCTCCCATAGAGTACTTGCACCTGAACGACTAATGGCAAAATCTGCGAGGAATAGTTTTGCAGGGATATCTTTAGAAAAGTCAAATACATCTGCTTCTATACCTGCTTGTTCATAAAACATTTTTACAGCTTCAAACTCTTTTTTACCCGTTTGATGGATAATAGCAATGCTTTCTTGGTGTAACAATGGTGCCAGCTTTTGAGCAAGGGCATTGATAAAAGAAGCACCTTGGCTTCCTCCTAAAAAGATAATTGTTTTTAAGCGTGTACGCTCTCTTTGGACGCTGAAAAAAGCTTTGCTAACAGGATAGCTGGTTAGGATGGCTTTTGGGTCGTAAGAGCTAAAAAATGCTTTACTAAAAGGTCTAAGCAGTGAATTGAGTTTACCTTGAATCGCATTTTGTTCATGAATGTAAAGTGGTATGCCACACATAAGTGCTCCAAATGAAGCAGGAGCAGCAGAATAGCCTCCTACAGAAAAAACATGTTTAATGTGATGCTTTTTAAAAATAGTTTTACAGGTAAAAGCTGAGCGAAGGATAGAACAGAGTGCGAGAAGTTTATGAACTCCTTTTTTGTTGACGACACCTTGGCTTTCTAAAAAATACGTTTCTTCAAAGCCATCGTCACCATCAAACCATGTTTTATCTTGCCCCGCGGTTGATCCAATGTAAATAGGCTTAAGTCCTCGTTTGTTTAACTCTTCTTTGATTGCACGAGCAATAACAAGATGTCCGCCTGTGCCTCCGCCTGTGATGGCTATCATAGCTTTGCCTTCTTACTAATCATTAGCACCATTCCTATGCCCACAGAGAGCGCTAAAATGGAGCTACCTCCGTAGCTGATAAAAGGGACAGAAATACCTTTAATAGGCGTAATAGATGTGATACCGTAGGCATTCATTAAAAAAGAAAAAACAATGAGCAATCCAATGCCTAAAGAAAAAAGATAATAAACTTTATTAGAACTACGACTGGCGATTTTAAAAATACGATAAATGATAGTAATGATGACAAGCGTTAAGAAGGTAACGCCAAGTGCGCCAAGTTCTTCTGCAATGCCTGCTAGAGCAAAGTCGGTGTGAACTTCACTGAGGTATCCAAGTTTGAACATACCATTTCCAATGCCTTCTCCAAAAATACCACCGTGTTTAATGGCATTGAGCGAGTGTGAGATTTGGTAAGGTTCAGGAGCATCATCGACTCGTAAAACGGCAGCGATTTTATCAGGAAATAGCGATAGAACCATGTTTTGAATCGTTGCCCACCATGTTTTAATTCTCAAAATTCGGTGACTTGAACTAAAAATAGCCACTAAAAAAACGAAGATTGAGCCTAAGATCGCTAGCATAAAGAGTTGTAGGCTTGTTCCTGCAAAAAATGCCATTACTGCAAGCGTTAGCGCTAATACAATGACCTGACCTAAGTCATTTTGCATAACGGCAATTAAGTAAATAACCAATACAAAAACAGCCAAATAGGGCAAAATAAGTTTCATCTCTTCTTTAAGGGTTTTTTTGTTGTTATTGAGTTTTCGTGCAAAACTCCATGCCAGAAAATAAACAAAACCAATCTTGAAAAACTCAACAGGTGCGAGTGAAAATCCTGGAAGCCTGATCCACCTTTTTGCACCACCCGCAGAAGTTACCAATGATTCTGGAAGGTAATGCATGACGCCCATCAATAAAAGACAACTGAGGAAAATGGTAAAACCAATATGCATGAGAAATTTATCGGGATCGACAAGAGAAAGAGCCCACATAATGGTTATGCTAATCATGCCAACAGCGAACTGTCGAATAAAAAAATGGTACTCGGAATAGTCAAAGAAGAGTGTTGTAAACACAGGCAATGACAATGAAAAGACTATGCCAGTGAAGATGGCAAATGTGCTAAGTGAAAAAAGTATTTTATCTGTTTCCATGGTTTCTTATTGTATAGTTAGGATTTCTCTCATTTTACACTAAAATAGTTTAAACCTTATAATAGGCTTTTTCAAGGGCGATGTAAAAAGCCGAATGAAGCAATATGGAATATAATTTGCTTGTATAAAATATCTCGTGAAAGAAGGCAAAAAATGGGTTTTGTAACCTCTAAATCAAACGATCTTTTAGAAGCTGGACTTAATGCTAGAGCGATGAGACAAGACCTTGTCTCCAGTAACATTGCGAACATTGACACCCCACTTTATAAAGCACGTGATATTGATTTTGAAACAGCCTTAATTGCAAAGAAAAAAGAGATTTATGGTGATGCTAGTGCTTCAACTAAACTTGAAATGGCACAAACAAACTCTGCTCATCTTAATGGTGCGACAGATTTTGATGCTTCTAAATCAACAGTTTATCTAAGAGACGGTCAAATGGCTCGAAATGATGGCAATACGGTCGATTTAGATGTAGAGTCATCTGAACTTGGTAAAAATGCGATGATGTTTAACGCGCTTACATCAGGTTTACAAAAGAATGGTCTTATTTTTAAAAGCGTCATCGAATATTCGGCAAAATTGTAAGGAAAAATAATGGCATATTTAAGTAGTTTTGACATCAGCAGTTACGGACTTTCAGCACAACGTTTTCGTATGGAAGTTATTAGCTCCAACATCGCTAATGCAAACACAACACGTACTAGCGAAGGTGGTCCTTATCAACGTAAAGATGTTGTTTTTAAAGCGATTGATTTTAATAAAACTTTAAATGCAAAAATTGCTGGCGATAATAATATGCTAGAGAATGAGAATCCCTTGGATGAACCATTCTTGCAACAAAATGCCAATCCTGCTATAATGAGTGTAGCTGTGGACAAAGTTGTACGCGATGAGAGCGAGTTTAGATACAAGTATGAGCCTTCACATCCTGATGCAAATGCAGAGGGTTATGTGGCGTATCCAAACGTCAATCCTGTGATTGAAATGTCTAACCTCGTCGAGGCGACACGGGCATACCAAGCAAACGTTTCCGCATTTCAAAGTGCAAAATCCATAGCACAAAGTGCGATTGATATTTTAAAAGGATAAGGTAAATGCAAAATACAATTGATACCATTTCATCATTAACCAATAAATCCAATACGACTGTTGCTAAGACAGATGCCACTAATGGTAATTTTTCAAAAATACTCCAAGATTCTATTGAAGAAATTAACGATTCTCAAGTGAAAGGCGATAAATCAATGGCTGATCTGGCAACAGGCGAAGTCAAAGATTTGCACCAAGCCGCAATTGCAATCAATAAAGCAGAAACAAGCATGAAAATGATGCTAGAGATTCGTAATAAAGCGCTTAGTGCATATAAAGAGATCGCTAGGACACAAATTTAATTTTTCGCCTACATGGAACAATCTGACGCCAAAAAAATCAAAATCCTATTCCTCTTTGTTGTTGTGCTCATTGGATTTATTATTTTCCTTGGGACGCTTTTTTATTGGGCTACCATTGATAGAAGATTACCAAAATTAGAGCACAGCGAAGTCAATTATGCCCTTCGCGGTAATATTATCAGCTCCGATGGTTTTAAAATTGCAACCAGCCAAAAACTGTACAAAGCTATTATCGATACCCGTAATATTGATCCTAAAAAATTTGATCTTTTTGTTAAACTGTATTCATTGTACAGTGGGGATGATCCAAAGGCTGTTGCTGCAACACTCAATAATAATTCAGGTACGACAGTTCTCTCCTATAAAATTGATTCAAAAAGTGCCAAATACCTTCAAGAGCTTTCACGAAAACTCTATAAACTCGGTGTATTTAAAAGTTACGAAGACCCCAAAACGGGTGTGGCTTTTCTTCATGGTATGAGTGTCCTTGAAAGTGGGGAATACAGGCTTTATCCTTCGGGTGATTCTGTAACACCGATTGTTGGGTATGTTAAAAAAATGGAACAACGCAATATCACAAAATCAACAGGAGTTAAAGGGATTGAGCGGTTTTATGAAGACAAACTCTCTTCCGTTCAAGACTCTTTAATTGTAGGTGCACGTGATATATCCAACGCGATCATTCTTGATGGCAATAGCATCTCTTCACGTCGATTTGATGGCTATGATGTGCATTTGACGCTCTCCCTTAAGATGCAAAAAATACTTGAAAATGTTTTAGATAAATATCAAAAAAGTCTTGATGCTAAAGAAATTATTGCAGCGGTTATGAACAGTGAGACGGGTGAATTTATAACATTGGCTTCCAGCAATCGTTTCAATCCTGATACCATTGATAAAAAAGATTATGGCGCGCTTAATATCTCAGCTATTGAGTACATTTATGAGCCAGGGTCTGTTATGAAGAGTATTACGTTTGCGTTATTACTTAAAGCCAATAAAGTGAACCCTTATGACATTGTCAACGTGTATGGCGGAAGCTATAAGTTGGGTACAAAAGTTATCAAAGATACGCATAAAGCAGACAAAATTAGTGCAGAGGATATTATTGTTTATTCCAGTAACGTTGGAACGGCTCAAATTGCACAAAAACTTGATCCTATAGAGTTTTACCAAGGGCTAAAAGATTTTGGTTTTTCAGTCAGAAGTGGTGTTGATCTTCCGTTTGAAAATCCTGGTGTAATTCCTGCACTTAATCGCTTCAATTCACCGATTTATAAGGCAACAGTAGGTTATGGCTACGGTATGAATGCCACGTTTATGCAGGTGATTAAAGCGTATAATGTGTTTAACAATAACGGGAGGCTTTTAGTTCCATCTTTAGTGAAAAAACTTGTCTCTCCCACAGGGCAAGAGCTATTTCCTGACAAAACCCCTGAAGTGCAAGTTGTGCCTGTTGCAGTGGCTAAACGTATGCAAAAGATTTTAATTAAAGTTGTGCAACAAGGTACGGGTACGGGTACAAAGATGGAAGGTTTAGAGGTTGGTGGAAAAACAGGAACAGCACACATCGCTGAAGATGGTGAGTATGTTCGAATTTATAATGGTTCATTTTTTGGGTTTGTTAATGACAAGAAAAATAAGTATACCGTTGGCGTTCTTGTACGTGAAGCGAAGAAAAAACAAGCTTACTTTGCAGCACAAAGTGCGGTGCCTGTCTTTAAAGAGATTATCGAAAAACTGGTTGACAATGGCTACTTAACACCTTCATCGGAAATTCAAGGCAACGCTCAATAAGCAATCAATCGTGTAATGCACTCTACAAACGCCTCATCATCATTAGGGCATTTGGCAACTATGTAACGCTCAAATCCTAAACGATGTGCTACTTCTGCATACTCCATGCTGAGTTCAAATTCTGTTTCAGAATTATCAATTGTAAAAGAGATGGGTACAATCAAAACATTTTTATTTTCAAGTGATGTAAGTTTTTCTTCCAAGGAAGGTTCTAACCATTTAACCGGTCCAAGCTTAGACTGGTAAGCGAGGTGAATGGCTTTGAAGTGAAGATTTGATGCATTTAAAAGTTGTTCCATGAGCTTTACATGTAACGTGATCTCTCTCTCGTAAGGATCCCCGTTAGCAACAATCTTCTGAGGTAAAGAGTGTGCGGAGAAGATAAGTTCCATTTTTGAGGGATCATTTTCACCAAGGGCTTCTTGAATTCTTTTGACCAACAGACGGTTGTAGGTTTCATCTTTATAAAAATGATCAATGACGCGTATAGTACCATCATAACCCAACGCTTTTGCCACATCGGTAAAATTTTCAACGGAAGACTTTGTTGTTGTCGTCGAGTAGTGTGGATACAGTGGCAATAAAATAACTTCTCTAATCCCTTTTGCTTGAAGCTCTGAAATGACACTCTCGCAAAATGGTGGTGTATAACGCATGGCAAAGGTTACATTCAAAGAAGGAAGAGCGTGTTGGAGTTTTTCAACCAGCTTCCCAGTATAGCCAACCAAAGGCGATTTACCGCCGAGTTTGGCGTAATTCGCTTGTGCTGTTTTCGTTCGGGATGTGGTAATCATAAAAGCGATAAAACGTCTTAAAAGCGAACTTTTAACCGTAATGATATTGCTATCATTAAACATATTGGACAAAAAGAGCTTGACTTCGTCTAGGTTGTTAGGACCTCCCATATTGAGAAGTACAAGCGCTTTTTGTGCCATTTATGCCTTTCTTGAAGAGATGTCTAGGGTAATCATACTGTCTTCAATGGTACTTAAACCATGACGATCACCTGTTTCAATATACTGTGCAAAGGCTTTGTGTTCACGAATCAAAGGCTCTTCTTTTTTAAGCATAACTTTGCGGATGACATACGAGTTGTTTTTTTGATATTCAGAATACTCTGTCAAATCTTGCGCCATCAAGTCAGCCTCATAGTAACCCTCTTTCGTTGCTACCTCGATGGTGCGTTTACGAAATGGTGTTAACCAGTTAGTAGTAATGCTAGCAACAATTTCGCCGCTGAGTTGAAACGATAAAATAGCGTTGTCTTCATGGTGGTTATGAATTTTTTGAGATTTGTAGATAGACACTTTTTCGATCTCGTGCTCTGTAATGTAGCGAATAAGATCAATGTCATGCACAGAAAGATCGGTCAAGATGCCCACATCTGCGATGCGTGGAGGAAATGGTCCCACACGCGTAATGCCGATACTGTAAATTTCTTTGCCCTCAAGTTCTTTTTTAAGTGCTTCTACAACAGGGTTAAAACGCTCGATGTAGCCAACACATACTTTGGCATTGGTTTTATGTGCAGCAGCTAAAATTTCTTTTGCTTCTTCGCAGTTTGAAGCAACGGGTTTTTCGATGAAAAGATGTTTGCCTTTAGCTAAACATTTTAGAGCAACACTTTTGTGTAAGAATGTTGGAACAACGATAACCGCCGCTTCAAAGTCCGCTTTTTCTAACATCTCATCAAGATCTGTATAAAAAGGTTCATCGTACTCTTTGGTTTGCTGAATGTCACAAAGAGCTGTAAGCTCAAACTCTGGCAAACTTTTTAGAACTCTGTAGTGGTTTTGACCCATAGAGCCAAGACCGATAAGGGCAACTTTTACCATAACTTATGCCTTAATTGCGTTGACAACAAAATCTTGTTGTTCTGTGGTTAAAAACGGGCTCATTGGAAGACTCATGATTTCAGTTCCAACTTTTTCACTTAAAGGGAAGTCACCTTTTTGATAGCCAAGGTAACCAAGCGCTTCTTGTAAGTGAAGTGGAATAGGGTAGTGAACGGCTGTTGGTACACCCGCATCGTTTAGTTTTTGCATGAAGCTCTCACGATTTTTCACACGAATCGAATACTGTGCATACATTGAGTTACGATCATCCATCACTTTTGGAGTAATGACATTGGCACCTTCTAAGAGTTTGCTGTAACGCTCACCAATTTCAATGCGTTTTTTACATTCTGCTTCAAAGTGGTTCATTTTAACATTGAGAATAGCTGCTTGAAGCGCATCAAGTCTGCCATTGATACCGATGTATTTGTGTTCGTAGCGTTTGCCTTGTCCGTGGTTTAGTATGGACTTCATTTTTGCCGCAATCTCATCATCGTTGCAGAAAACTGCTCCGCCATCACCATAACATCCAAGTGGTTTAGATGGGAAAAAGCTGGTACAACCAATGGTGCTTAGGTTACATGATTTTTTGCCTTTGTACTCTGCACCAAAGCTTTGGCACGCATCTTCGATAACGACTAAATTGTGTTTTTTAGCAATGGCGTTAATCGCGTCCATGTCCGCTGTTTGTCCGTAAAGGGAGACAGGCATAATCGCTTTGGTTCTTGGCGTGATTTTCGCTTCAATGAGTTTTGGGTCAATGTTATAGGTTGTCTCATCAATGTCCACAAAAACAGGCTTTGCTTTTAAAAGTGCAATGGTCTCAGCTGTTGCGATGAATGTAAAAGGAGTTGTGATGATCTCATCGTCAGGTTGGACATCGATTGCCATAAGCGCGATTAAAAGAGCGTCCGTTCCACTTGAGCATGCATAAGCGTATTTTGCGCCTGTGTATTTGGCTAAATTTTCTTCAAGTTTGGCTACTTGTGGACCCATAATGAACTGAGTAGAGCTTAAAACATCTAAAACTTCTTTGTTGATCTCTTCTTTGTAGGTTTCATATTGCGTTTTGAGGTCGATAAAAGGAATTTGCATGATTTTGCCTTTGGAGTAAAAATAGTGTGTATTTTACTCCAAAGTTTCTTTTGCAAGGATAAATGGCTCTTAACGGGTAAAAGAGCTTGATGTATTAGGCATTATTATAAGAAGATTTAAAATTTTCCCAAAATTTTGAAATGGTCTCTTGAAGTTCAGGAGATGCATAAGCCCCTCGTGTTGGATGAAGGAGCGAATTGATACGAGATTCTAAAATATCATAGGTAAGGGGTTTTGATAGTTCTGAGTTTATAATACCATCCTTAGCTTCCAATGCAACCGTTGCATAATTCAGTGTAACGGCAGTCATTGCATCAAAGCGTTCGCTTTCATTCCCTAAAGAGTTGAGTGCATTGACGTAGGATGCTTTCATGCTATCACTCATATTGGTTGGAATAATAGACCCTTTATTGGCAATCCCATCTTGTACCATACCGTCACTGTTAAAGTCGTATTTTTCAGCATCATGCATGAGAAGATTGTAAGCGCCTTCGTTACTTAGTGAATCAACGTTAATCTCATCGGCTAAGCCTGTGTAGTGTTGTAAGGTTGAAAGCTCATCTTGGCTGAGATTTTTAAGAAAGTCTTTTGCATTTGAGAGAGAAATATTACTGTCAGTCGCCTCTTTATAGATGGCTTCAAAATTTTGACTGTAAGGCGCTTGCATCGCAGTTCTATCCGAGTTAGTAGTAAGTTGTTTCATAAAATTGACATTGTTTTGGTAACGGGTTGAAGTTTCCATATCCTTAATCCTTTACGGTTTTTTCGTGTTTTTAACAAGCAAAAAATATTCCGATCGAGCACTCTTTTAAAGGGAGTATATGTTATTGTTTTAGAATGATTTTAAAGGAGATACAATGAAAAAAGTTCTCGTTACAGGTGTTTCGCATGGCATTGGCAAAGCGATTGTTGAAAAGCTGTGTCAACAGTATCATGTAATAGCTCTCGACAAAGAGATGCCAACACATCATTTTTTCGAGCGATTTTACACGTGCGATCTTAGCAATACCCACGAACTCCAACAGACAATCCGTCAAATTAAAAATGAGACAGATGCCTTGTACGGTCTGGTCAATAATGCGGGTGTTTTTATTCGCAAGCCCTTATGGGAGCAGAGTTTAGAGGGCTGGGAAAAGATCATTGCGGTCAATCTTACAGCACCGTATATTTTATCGCAAGCCTTTGCACCTCTTTTAAACCACGGACACATCATTAACATTGCATCTACAAGAGCGTTTATGTCTGAAGCAGGTACAGAACCTTATTCTGCCTCCAAAGGAGGCATGATTGCCTTGACCCATGCGCTCTCCATTTCACTTTCAGGAAAAGTCAGTGTCAATTCCATCAGCCCTGGTTGGATCAATACCGATGAGAGCTATGTCGCAACCGTAGAAGAGCACGCATGGCATGCGAGCGGAAGGGTTGGCAAACCTCATGATGTTGCTGAGGTTGTGAGCTTTTTATTGGAGAGGGAAGATGGTTTTATCACAGGGAGCGATTTTGTAGTCGATGGTGGTGTGAGTAAAAAAATGGTCTATCCATGAAACGATTGCTCTTTTTCTTCTTAGCAACGTTAAGTTTAATGGCAGAGTGTTCGTTTAAAACCAGCACATTGGTTACAAAAGAGAGTGAAGTGGTGGATAAAAAAAGCGGTTTGATCTGGCGCCGATGTTCACTAGGGCAAGAGTGGCAAAAAGGCAAAGGGTGTGTTGGCGATGTAGCGTTTTTAAGGCATAGTGAAGTTGAAGAACAGATACGTTTGCTTGGAAAGAATTGGCGTTTGCCGAGCATTGATGAGCTTTTAACTTTGGTTGATAAGCGTTGTAAATCGCCCATGATTAATACAGTATTGTTTGGAAAACTTCACGACACCGGTGAGGGTGCAAATTATATTAGCTCTTCCATTTACCTTGAGGGCGATGAGGTGCTACCAACGCTCTTTTACACGATCAATTATATAGATGGAAGTGTCGATGCTCATACGAAAGGGTATATGGGTGCGGTGCGATTGGTGCGTTAGAGTTTTTTAAGAGATGTTGGATGGCACAAGTGCTTTTCATCTTTAGAGACACGAGCGCATTTTTCACAGATAAACTTGGGCTTTGAAACAATTTTTATGATCTTTTTTGGATGCTTTTCAATGTCATCTTTTTTGAGTCCGCATAATTTTTTGATTTTCATGCTCACTCCTTCATTTTAGATGTAACAGTGTAGCATGAAATCAAAAAAAGTGTCTATTACACCGCACCCATGATTTTTTTAGAACTCTCACCTTTGTGGCTGAGTACCTCTTCGTAACTCATCGCTTTTGCCGCGCAGTCTGCTTTTAAAAGTCCATCATACAGCACGTCGATTTTCTTTTTGTTGTCGAGTTTTTTGAGTTCACTTTTATCAAGTCCTGAAAGATCAAGCAGTTCATTCCAGACCGAACTTTCGGCTAATGAGTAGGCGTGAATGGTGACACCTTCATAGGTAAATGTTCCGTTTTTATCTAGATCGGTGACATAAAGCACGACCAAAGTTGCAGGGGTGAAAAAGGCTTTATAACGCTCAAAAAAAGCCTCAAAATGCAAGATGCTCTCTAATTCCGCAGAGAAGAAAGTGACTGCATCATCGTTTGAAACCAATAAAACTTGTTTGGCTTGCACTTTAGGTGGCAAGATGCGATCAGGGGAGAGTTGTTTTCCCTCTTCAACGATCAAAGCCCCTCGGTAGCCCACGAATCCATTTCCGATCTCTCCGTTGAAAGAAGGCTGCCACGCTAAATTATTCTCTTTGATAAACTGCAAAATCGACATGTGTATCCTTTATGTGTGATATAGAGGGTTATACAAGAACTATTCCGTGAGGTTTTTAGAAAAAGAATAACCAAACAGTAAGACTTAATCTATTAAAAAGATTTAAAAATGTTTTTACATGTAAACCCTTAAACCCATTTCTAGTATAATCGCGCAACTATTAAAGATGTATGGAGCGCGACTGTATGAATCACACGTTTAAAATGATCCTTTTTTATATTGCGATGTTTGTGAGTCTTGGACTCTTTTGGTTTTGGATGGCTTTGCCTTCTTCTAGCCTTATTACGTTAGACCCAAATGTTAAACTGCAATGCCTCTCGTATGCCCCTTTTGGCAAAGATGAGTCACCGATGAACATTGCCAAAGGGTTTCGACCTTCAACGGAGCAGATGGACAAAGACTTGGCGCATTTGGCGACGATTACGAGTTGTATTCGCTCTTATTCGAGTGTTGGGTTGGAAGAGTTACCTGAAATCGCTCGTAAATATGGGCTTAAAGTCTGGCTTGGTGCGTGGGTCAGTAGTGATGCAAAATTAACGCAAAAAGAGATTGATACGACGATTCGTTTAGCGAAAGAGAACAAAGACATTATTGAGACGATTGTGGTAGGTAATGAGGCATTGTTGCGAAGCGATGTCAGTGCTGGACAGCTTGTAGGTTACATCCAAGAGGTCAAAAAAGCACTGCCTGACATGGTTATAACGTATGCAGATGTCTGGGAATTTTGGAATAAAAACCCTGAGATCGCTCCTGCGGTTGATCGTGTGACGATTCACATCTTGCCGTACTGGGAAGACAAGCCCATCAGTGTGGACAAAGCGCTTTTACATGTTAAAAATATTCGTGAGCTTATGCAAGCTAAAATCCCCGATAAAGAGATCGTCATTGGTGAGACGGGATGGCCTAGTGAAGGGCGTATGCGTGAGGGTGCTTACCCAAGTGCTGTGAACCAAGCACTCTTCACCCGTGGTTTTGTCAAAATGGCAGAAGAGGGCGGCTGGAAGTATAACTTCATCGAAGCGTTTGATCAGCCGTGGAAGCGCATGAGCGAAGGTGCGGTGGGCGGTTTTTGGGGGCTGTTTGATGCAGACCGTGCCGATAAACACATTTTACATGGGTTTGTCTCCAATTTTCCGAATGCCCTTTGGCTTTTCATCAGTAGTTTTACACTGAGTCTTGTAGGGCTGATTTGGCTTTGGGGTGTGCCGACATGTTCGTGTAAAAAAGCGCCGTACTGGTTTGGAGTACTGTTTGGAGGCGCTGTTGCACTGACGTGGCAAGCCAATGCGTATTGGATCGTTTCGCGCAATAATCTTGAATACTCTTGGGCTATTTTATGCCTTACTATCGCCTTTGTGCTGTGGCTTAAACTGGTACGCTATCTTATCAGTGAAGAGATTACTATGAGGGGGTCTATGGCGCGTTTTATGGGCGTGATTACGCTGAGTGAACCAAAAACAGATGCATTCTGGGAAGATGTTTTGCATCTTTTAAGTGTCAGTGTTGTGCTCATTATGGCGCTTTCGTTAGCCTTTGATGGACGGTATCTGAACTTTGAGCTTGGAACATTGGGTATCATTGCTACGGCTTATGCGGTTATTTATTTTACGACCGAGCGTACGGAATTGAATGGTTTGCTGGAAAAAGCAAGCGGACTTATCTTGTTTGTCAGTGCATTGGCTGTTTTAATGCATGAAAGTGCACGTAACGATTTTGCGCTTAATTGGGTTGTTTTAGTGATGGTTTTTGGATCAACACTGTGGATGTCATCTTCAAAATTATGCGGTATGTTTAAAACCTTACTTACACTCATTATCGTAGCGCTAATCTTTGTTGCGATTAAAGAGGGTGTGTACGTGAAAGAGTCTTTGGTAGCGGTATGTGCGGCAGATCCAATGCTTGCTATTTGCCAGTTTAGAACGATTTTAGGCAAAGCAATTTACCTTAATTATGTAGGACTTTCGGGCATTGTGGTCGCCATTTTCAGTGTACTGTCTGGAAGTTATTTGCTGGGGATGCTAGCGATGATGATGGGGCTTTTCTGCCTTCTCACGTTCAATGGCTTTTTGGGTGCTATCATTTTAGTGCTTGGCTGGTGGATTGTTGGGTATCGTTTAAATGATAACTGCACATTGTAATTGCCTCTTCAGTAGTGTTTTCAGGGTATTTAATAATACCCTTTAGGTTTTTTAGCTAAAATAGATGAATTTTTCATAACAAAATAGGACAATAGTATGGACGTAAGAGCTGAGTTTTTAAAGTTTTTTGAACAAAAAGGTCACAAGATTATCGAGAGTTCTCCCCTTGTGCCAGATGACGCGACGCTTCTGTTTACCAATGCAGGCATGGTTCCTTTTAAGAGTGTTTTTACAGGCGAAGTACCTCGTCCAAACCCTCCACGTGCGACAACGTGTCAAACGTGCATCCGTGCGGGTGGTAAACACAATGACTTAGACAATGTCGGCTATACAGCGCGCCATCATACTTTTTTTGAAATGCTTGGAAACTTCTCTTTTGGTGATTACTTTAAAGAAGATGCCATCTCTCACGCGTGGGAATTTGTTACAGAGGTTTTAAAACTTCCTAAAGAAAAACTGTGGGTAACAGTTCATGAGAGCGATGATGAGGCTGAATCGATCTGGAAAAAACACATTGACGCTAGTCGCATTATGCGTTTTGGCGATAAAGACAACTTCTGGCAAATGGGCGATACAGGCCCTTGCGGACCATGTAGCGAAATCTTCATCGATCAAGGTGCTGAGAATTTTAACACTCCTGAGGACTACATGGGAGGAGACGGCGATCGTTTCTTAGAGATTTGGAATCTTGTTTTCATGCAGTACGAAAGAGATAAAGCAGGTGTGCTTCATCCACTTCCAAAACCTTCCATCGACACAGGTATGGGTTTAGAGCGTGTGACTGCGGTGAAAGAGGGCGTGTTTAGTAACTATGACTGTTCACTGTTTATCCCTTTAACCGACAAAGTAGCAGAGCTTTGTGGTAAACCGTATGCGTATAAAACGGGTGCGAGTTACCGTGTTATCGCCGATCACATTCGTGCAGTTTCATTTCTTGTTGCACAAGGAACAACCTTTGGTCGAGTTGGACGTGGTTATGTTCTTAGACGTATTTTAAGACGTGCAGTGAGACATGGCTATTTACTAGGGCTTCGTGCTCCATTTATGTACAAACTTTTAGATACCTTGTGTGAGCTTATGGGTAAACAGTACCCATATCTTGTCGCTAAAAAAGAGGTTATTGCTGAACAGATTAGAAACGAAGAGGAGAGCTTCTTTACAACCATTGCTTCAGGACTTGAACTCTTTGAAAAAGAGCTACCCAATACCAAAACCATGTTCAGTGGCGAAGTAGCGTTTAAACTCTACGATACCTATGGCTTCCCTCTTGATCTTACGGCTGATATGCTCAGAGAAAAAGGTTTGAGTGTTAATGAAGCAGAGTTTGAAGCTTTGATGGCGGAGCAAAAAGCGCGTTCAAAAGCCTCATGGAAAGGTAGTGGCGATAAAGCAACCCAAGGTGAATTTAAACCACTGCTTGAAAAATTTGGTCTCAATACATTTGTAGGCTACACTCAAAATGAAGCCAAAACAAAAGTTTTAGCACTTTTAGATGAGAACTTCAAAGAGGTTCAAAGCTTAGAAGAGAACGGTTGGGTCATGTTTGCGCAGACACCATTTTACGCGATGAGCGGTGGACAAAGCGGCGATGAGGGTATCATCGAAGGTTATGGAAAAGTTATTGATACCAAGAAATTCTTTGACCTTAACCTTTCACTTGTTGAACTTGAAAAGCCTTTACATGTAAATGATGAGGTAAATCTTAGCGTTGATCTTTCTCGCCTTGATATCGAAAGACATCATAGTGCAACACACTTGCTACACAGTGCACTTCGCAAAATCTTAGGTGAGCATGTCTCTCAAGCAGGTAGTTTGGTTGAAAAAGATCGTCTTCGTTTTGACTTCTCTCACCCAAAAGCATTAAGCTTCGAAGAGATTACAAAAATTGAAGCGTTTGTAAACAGTGTCATCGCGAGTGGCGTTGTAGGTCAAACAAAATTGATGAATGTAGAAGAAGCAAAAAACAGTGGTGCGATGGCACTCTTTGGTGAGAAATACGGCTCAGAAGTTCGTGTGGTAAGCTTTGGTGATGCAAGTATTGAGCTATGTGGTGGAACACACGTCAACAACACTGCTAACATCGGAAGCTTCTTTATTCAAAAAGAGAGTGGCGTTAGTGCGGGAGTTCGTCGTATCGAAGCGATTTGCGGTAGTGCGGCATTAGCGTATGCTCAAAGCTTGAGAAGCGAGCTCGAAGCGATCAAAGAGAGTGTCAAACACAAAGAACCATTGATTGGCATTAACCGTCTTAAAGAAGAGATCAAAACCCTAAAAACTGAAGTAGAATCTTTAAATGCGCATGCTGGAAAATCCGTAGAGTCTTTAAATGTTAACGGTGTTGAACTGATTGTTGATGTACTGGGTGCTGGTGATATTAAAGCGCGTATTGATGATCTTAAAAATGAGAAAGAGTCTGTTGCGGTTCTTTTACTGCAAGTTAAAGATGACAAAGTGATGATTGCTGCGGGTGTTAAAAATGCGGCTATTAAAGCAGGAGCATGGATCAAAGAGATCGCACCAATCGTCGGTGGAGGAGGAGGAGGTCGAGATGACTTCGCTCAAGCTGGTGGTAAAGATGCTTCTAAAATAGAAGAGGCCAAAACTGCTGCGCTTGCGTATGCAAAATCGGTTCTTCAAGGCTAGAGGGATGATGCGAGATTTTTTTATAGAGGTATTTGGAGACTTTAGCAGAATCATTGTTTTTTTACATGTCATTAGTTCTGCACTGCTCATTGGCAGTATGTTTGTGATGCGTTTTGTGATTCAGCCAGCAGAAGAAGATATTCCTGATGAAAAGATCAAATTTAACAGTTGTATGAATATGATGCGTCGTTACATCTTTTTTCTTGTACCCGTGTTGCTTATTATTGTGGTAACATCGGTCTTTATGCATATT
This sequence comes from Sulfurospirillum sp., assembly GCF_036802865.1. Classification (NCBI taxonomy): domain Bacteria; kingdom Pseudomonadati; phylum Campylobacterota; class Epsilonproteobacteria; order Campylobacterales; family Sulfurospirillaceae; genus Sulfurospirillum; species Sulfurospirillum sp. The sequence goes on from NZ_DAIRVK010000005.1 coordinate 26,479, forward strand.
GGCTTAGGCTTTAAAGCAGGTAATCCTACCACGTATGTAATGGTACATACGAAAGAAGCACTCTGGACATTTATAACGTTTAATTTTATTTACATGTATTTTAAATATCTCAGAGCCAAAAAAGGTTTAGCAGAAGAAAACTACATTGAGGTTGAAGAGAATGTGATCTTGATGGTGAGGTATCTCATTCCTCTTAACTTGCTTTTAGCTCTTATATCAGTCTATTTTGGCGTAATTCTACGAGGCTTTTAAGATGCAAACGATTGTTTTAGGCTCATCTTCCATTACCCGTGCGGACTTGCTCACTAAATTTGGTGTTCCTTTTATTCAAAGAGATGCTGGATTTGATGAAGAGAGTCTTTGCATTGGAGATCCTGCTCATTTTGTCTATCATGCGACCAAAGGAAAGATGGAAAGTTATCTTGAAAAGTACGACTTGGAAATGCCTGTTTTATGTGCGGACACAGTCGTAACTGCCAATGGAATGATCCTTCGTAAAGCAAAAGATAAAGCAGATGCCAAACGTATTTTAGAGGCACAAAGCGGCAATACTGTCAGTATTCTCACCTGCATGATTTATAAATCCAAAACATGTGAGCTTATTGATCTTTCAACGACCGATTATCTTTTTTTACCCTTTGATGCTAAAGACCTTCATAATTATTTAGAAGGTGATGAGTGGCGAGGCAAAGCAGGGGCGTGTATGGTGGAAGGATTTTGTAAATCTTACATCAAAGAAGTTGTTGGGCTGGAAAGCACGGCTATGGGGCTAAGCGTTGAAAAGCTTTTGCCTTTTTTACCCAAGTAACATGTATCAAAACGAACTTAACGCCATCACCAAATCTAATCGCTACCGAAGCCGTAAGCTTTACACAGATGATTTAGCGGATTTTAGTTCCAACGATTACCTTGGATTTGCTGAAAATAAAACACTTTTTGAGCGTGCGGTTACGCAAGTCTCACAGTATAAAACCCATGCACCTAAAGCTTCTATTTTGGTCAATGGTTATCATCCAATTCATCAAGAATTTGAGGCATTTTTAACACAACACAATGGATTTGAAGCAGCCTTGGTATGCGGTAGTGGCTTTTTAGCCAATTTTTCGCTCATTGAAGCCTTACCTCGCAAACGTGACCTTTTGATTTTGGATGAAGAGTACCATGCCAGCGGTATGGTGGCTTCTAAAACTGTCGATGCGGAAGTTCTAACCTTTGCTCACAACGATGCCAATCATCTTGAAAACCTGATTAACACGCATAATCACAATCGCATTATTATCGCTGTTGAAGGCATTTACTCCATGAGTGGAGATCTTTTAAACAGAGATATTTTTGAAGTAGCCGATCGTTATAACGCGCTTTTGATTGTCGATGAAGCGCACAGTGTTGGTGTTGTAGGTGAAAACCTTCGAGGCGTTTTTGATCTTTTTGGCATTACGCCTAAAGATAACCATATTAAAATGGGAACATTGGGAAAAGCGCTTGGAAGTTATGGTGCGTACATCTTATGCTCAGAACACATCGCTGAATTTTTACAAAATCGCGCAAAAGCGATTATTTATACGACAGCTCCATCTTTGTTTGATATTGCCTTGGGGTATCAGGGATTGCTGTATATTTTGAAAAACAGAGCAAAACTGCGTGTTGAAATTGCAACACGACAGGCTGTTATTAAAAACATTTTGAATGTGAAGATTGATGGGTTGATTTGCTCGTACCCTTTGAGGGAAGACGCTCATGCATTAGCTGTTCAACAAGGTTTGATTGAAGAGGGCTTTTTAGTGGGGGCTATTCGTCCACCAACAGTGCCAAAGCCCATTTTACGGCTTATCCCAAGGCTTGGCGAGAGTGTATCGCAGTTAGAAAAATTATGTGTCCATATCCAAAAGGGTGCATTTTGAGCTTTACCTGCAATCAACTTCTCATCAAAAGTAAAGAAAAAACACTGCTTGATGTCAGTTTCTCTTTTGAGCGGTCGTTTGCATTGATTGGTGAGAGTGGTAGCGGAAAAAGTTTGACACTCAAAGCACTTTTAGGGATGTTACCTCAAGAGTTACAGTCATCTCTAGAGTATGATGCTTCGTATGAACTCAAACGTGGGCAGAGTATCGCTTTTGTACCGCAAAATCCTTTTACGGCACTCTCTCCGCTGACTAAAATTGAAAAACAGTTCATGGCACCACTTGAACAAGCACAGAAGTATTTACGTATGGTAGGGCTAGATGTTGATTTTTTAGATCGTTTCCCTTCTGAACTCAGCGGTGGACAGTTACAACGTTTGATTATAGCCATGGCACTTTCTATTGAGCCAAAATTGTTATTATTGGATGAACCTACCACGGCATTGGATGAAGAGAGTAAAACAACCGTTTTGGATTTGATTGAAAAGCTTCAAAAAGAGTGTGGATTTGATTTGTTGTTTGTCACACACGATATTGGAACGATTGAGCATTTATGCGATGAAGTGGGAATTATTAAAAATGGAAAAATCGTTGAACGCGGTTTAACCAAAACCATTTTACATGACCCTAAAGTTGCTTATACTAAGCAGCTTTTAGAGTCTGGATTTAGACAAAGGAGTTTTAGAGAGTGAAATATATTATGACTATTTTAACCATGCTTGGGTTTGCAGCATTGATGGCAATTATTTTTTTGTACGCGCAAATTCGTTTTGATGCGTATAAAATTATTGAATATACCCCAAAATTAACCACACAAATTTACGATAGAAATGGTGAGTTGGTTGCCAATCTTTTTGACGATGAGAATAGACTTTATGTTGAGTTTAAAGACATTCCTGCACGTGTCATAGAAGCACTTGTTGCAACGGAAGATACCTCATTTTTCGAGCATAATGGTATTAATATTGAAGCTATTTTTAGAGCGCTTGTTAAAGATATTCATGCCATGAAAATGGTGGAAGGTGCGAGTACCATTACGCAACAGCTCATTAAAAATACGGTCCTAACCCGTCAGAAAACCTTGACACGTAAACTTAATGAAGCAATTTTGGCGTACACCGTCGAATCATCTCTCACTAAAGAGCAGATTTTAGAGCGTTATTTCAACCATGTCTATTTTGGTCATGGTTATTATGGTATTAAAACAGCAGCCCTTGGCTACTTTAATAAATCCTTAAATGCTTTAACCATCAAAGAAATTGCCATTTTAGTGGGTCTTCCAAAAGCCCCTAGTTCCTATGATCCGACTAAACATATGGATCTTTCATTAAGTCGTGCCAATCAAGTCGTTAATCGTCTCTATACGCTTGGCTGGATTAGTGAAACAGAGTACACCAAGGCAACACTGGAACATCCGATGGTTTATGATGAGACATTAACCCGAAATAAAGCGCCTTACGTGGTGGATGAAGCCATTAAAAGTTTGGGTGGGGAGTATGATGACATTAAAAAAGGCGGCTATAAAATTTATTTAAGCATTGATCTTAAACTTCAACAGCTTGCCCATGAATCGTTAAATGTTGCCTATAAAGGTATGGTGTCCCGCCTTGGAAAAGATGTCAATGCAACAGATCTTAATGGTGCCATGGTGGTTATGGAAAATGGTACAGGCAATATATTAGCGCTGATTGGAGGCATTGATTATTCAAAAAGTAGTTTTAATCGTGCAACACAAAGTAAACGCCAACCAGGATCAAGCTTTAAGCCTTTCTTATATCAAAAAGCCTTAGATTGGGGTTATTCACCACTTTCTGAAATTCCTGATATTTCACGAACGTATGTTAACAGCGAAACAGATGAGACATGGACACCAAGGAATTATGAAAATGATTTTGAAGGTTTGATTACGCTTAAAGAGGCATTAGTGCATTCGCGTAACCTTGCAACCATCAATCTTTTATCGCTTTTAGGACTTGATACTGTTTATAAAGAGCTCAAGAAAGATGGGTTTAAAAGCCTTACCATGGACCTTTCCATAGCACTTGGAAGTTTCGGTGTTTCACCGCTTGAATACAGTAGCTTTTACTCAATGTTCCCAAATTATGGGGTACGAACGGATCCATTATTAGTACGAAAAGTGATTAACCGTCAAGGTGTTGAGAAAGTGTATGAAACCAAAACTCAAACGATTACTTCAGCAAAGCAGAGCTATTTGATGATTGATATGATGAAAGAAGTTGTTAAACGAGGAACGGGCAGAAATGCGCAAGTGCCGGGTATTGAAATTGCAGGAAAAACAGGAACAACTAACAGCAGTGTCGATACGTGGTTCTGTGGTTTTTCTCCTGATATTGAAGTCATAACGTGGTTCGGTAATGATAATAATTCACCGCTCAAAAAGGGTGAAACAGGTGGTAAGTCTGCAGCACCTGCCTTTAAACATTTTATGACCAAGTATATTGAACTGCATCCTGAAACAACGCGTGAATTCAAAATACCAGAAGGTGTTAACGCAAGGAAAGTGGATGGTACGACAGAGTTTTTTACCGATGTTTCGCCATTCCCAAAAACCAATACAAAACAACTTAAAGAAGAGGGTGGCTTGATATTCTAATGAAGTAAAAGGAAAGCTTCGCAATACGTAGTAGTGCGGAGTTTTCGGGCTTTGAGAGGGAAGAGAATCTAGGATTTAATTCTGCCTCGAAGAGGCAAAGCTTTAGTGCCCAGTGCAACGTAGCTTTTCAAGCTCTGCTTGGAAAGCGTGTAGACATAAAAAAAGGGGAGTGAGAAGTTCTAAAACTCCCCCACTCCCCTGATAAATCTTTAAATGACTAGCAAGAGAACATTGTTTTAAATTCAAATGCTGTAGGTCTAGCCTCATCTGGCCAAACTTGAGTTTCAAATTTGTAGTGTTGGTATGTATCAATGAATTCTTTTGTCATAACTGGGCTTAGGTATTCATTGTCACGAATAAGTGCTTCAAGTGATCCTCTTAAAGTATGAGGCATTTGGTTAATACCTTTCTCTCTAATCTCATCAAGTGAAAGTTCAAACAAGTCTTCATCCATTGGACCAACAGGCTCAGTTTTTGTGTTGATACCATCAATTCCTGCAAGAAGCATAGAAGCAAATGCAAGGTATGGGCATGAAGTTGAATCTGGGAAACGCATCTCAACACGAACTGATTTCTCGCCAGCACCGTAAGGGATACGACAGCTAGCTGATCTGTTTTGCATAGAGTAAGTAAGGATTGATGGTGCTTCAAATCCTGGGATCAAACGTTTGTAAGAGTTGGTTGATGGGTTAGTAAATGCTGCAACACTTCTTGCGTGTTTCAAGATACCACCGATGTACCATCTTGCCATGTCGCTAAGGTTTGCATATTCGCCAGCTTTAAAGAATAAGTTTTTACCATCTTTCCAAATTGATTGGTGAACGTGCATACCGCTACCATTGTCACCGTAAAGTGGTTTTGGCATAAATGTAGCTGTTTTACCGTTAAGGTGTGCTACCATTTTAACAACGTATTTGTATTTTTGAACGTTATCCGCAGCTTCAATAAGTGTTCCAAATTTAACACCGATTTCGCCTTGTGCTTGAGCAACTTCGTGGTGAACAACAAATACTTCAAGACCAACTTGTTTCAAAGTTTGAACCATCTCAGCACGTAAATCTACCATAGAGTCGATTGGTTGAACTGGGAAGTAACCACCTTTTGTGCCTGGGCGGTGACCTGTGTTGTAACCATCGGTATAACTTTTAGCGCTATTCCAAGCACCTTCTTCTGAGTCTACCTCATAGTAAGAACAGTTGATGTCATCTCTAATCTTTACATCGTCAAATACGAAAAATTCATTTTCTGGTCCAAAGTATGCAACATCACCAAGACCTGTTTTTGCAAGGTATGCTAATGTTTTTTTAGCGATACTTCTTGGACATTTCTCATAAAGGTCACCTTTATAAATATCAAAAACATCACAGAATACAACAACGGTTGAGTCAGCTGTAAAAGGATCTAAAAATGCTGTTTCTGCTTCAGGTTTAAGCAACATGTCTGATTTATTAATTGGTTGCCACGCATCGATAGATGAGCCATCAAATGGGATACCATTTGCAAAAGATTCTGCACTAATTGCCTCTATAGTATATGTAAGGTGATGCCATGTTCCTTTCATGTCAGTGAAACGAAAATCAACAAATTCAACCTCATTGTCTGCGCAGTATTTGAAAAATTCTTCAACACTGTTTACGAACTTACCCATGTAGTAACTCCTCTAGTTTAAATTTTAGTAATTTTATCAGATTGAACTGAAAATAAGGTTGCTATCATTGATTAAAAATTAACCAATATTCGATCCCTGTTTTCAAAAGTTGCACATTTTTTATACCCATAGTTTTTTGCGATAATGCGAAGTTCTTCTTGGTTAAAGCCAATATGCTCTGGTGCATGGGCATCTGAACCAAAGGTAATCGGAATGTCATGTTCCGCAATAATCTCCAAAAGTGGATGACTCGGATACTGCTCTCCTACAGGTTTACGAAAGCCTGCGGCATTAAGTTCTATAACCATATTGGCTTTTTTGATTGCTTTGATTGCTTTTTGAGCAAGTATCCTGACATCTTTTTTGGGCAGGAAATTAAAAACTTTGATCAAATCTAAATGCCCCACAATATCAAAGTGACCACTTTTTGCAAGAGACAAGATCGCTTCAAAGTATCGTTCCCATACTTCATCAATATTTTTTGTGCGGTACTCCCCTATAAATTCGGGGTTATCAAAGCCCCATGAACCTAGATAATGCACAGAACCTATAAAATAATCAACTGGGCGTTTGAGTACTCGCTCATCAATATAACCTTCTAAAAAATCGACTTCATATGCCAATAAAATTTTGATGCGATCTTTGTACTTTTCTTTTATATATAAGACATCACGCTCATAATCTGCCATTTCAGAAAAGCCCATGCGATAGGCTTCATCAAAGTTCATTGGTGCGTGATCGGAAAAGCCAAATACATCTATTTTTTTAGCAATAGCCGCTTGTACATACTCTTCAATCGTTCCTTCAGCATGGTTGCATAAAATGGTATGGTTATGTAAATCAATTATCATGATAGGGCTCCTTAGATCAGGGTCTTAAAGTTAAATTATATAAAAAGTTCACTATAATAGACCATAATTTGCATTTTGAGGAGAAAGCTTATGACGCAAGAAGAACTTGATGCTTTGATGGCGGGCGATTTAGAGGATATGGACGATGCTGCGCCAGCTGAAAGTGCATTAGAAGAGGTTGCCGAAGTTGCTGAAGAAGAGCAAGAACAAGAACAAATAGACAGTGAAGCGTTAGAAACAGCACAAGATAAAGCCGCTACACAAATGATGAATGAGTACCGACCTTCATCGACTATGTCTTGGCCACCACCACCGCCAACAGATGATCACAAAATGGTACATCAATTAGATGATGTGACTAAAGACTCTGAGATCAAAGCAACACAAGTCTTTGATAAGCTCGAAATTGTCAGTAGTTTTATGATGAGCGCAGAAGAAAATTCAAAAGAAGTTATTAAACTCATTGAATCAAATATTACTCTTTTTGAAACATTGGTTACAAAATTCCCTAAAATTGATCAGTTCCAAAAAGCACTGGATGACAATAAAGGCATGAAAGATCGTGTGGAAGATCTTTTGATGAATGCACAGATGGCGGGTGATGAAATTATGATGACCATGGACATTATGCAGTATCAAGATATTCATAGACAAAAAATTGAGCGTGTTATCAATGTTATGCGTGCCCTTTCAAAATACATGAGTGCTCTGTTTGAAGGCTCCAAAGATGATTCAAAACGTGTTAGCTCAGCGGTTCACATTCATGGTGACTCAACAACAGAAGATGTTGTTAGCAGTGAAGATATTGAAGCATTAATTGCAAGTTTAGGAAAAAAATAGGTGTCAAACGTCGAACTGCTTTCTCCTGCTGGAAATTTTGAAAAATTAAAAATAGCGCTTGCTTATGGCGCAGATGCTGTGTATGCAGGGGTAAGTCACTTTTCCCTTCGCATACGTTCAGGCAAAGAGTTTACGTATGAAAGTTTTGAAGAAGCGATCAAGTACACCCATTTGATGGGTAAAAAGCTTTACGTCACTATCAATGGTTTTCCTTTTAATGCCCAAATCTCACTTTTAGAAAAGCATATTGAGAAAGTTGCCGCAATGAATCCTGATGCGTTCATTGTAGCAGCACCAGGGGTTATTAAACTCGCACAAAAGATTGCACCGCACATTCCTGTACATCTCTCCACTCAAGCCAATGTTCTTAATTATCTTGATGCTGAAGTTTATTATGATATGGGTGTAAGACGTATCATTGCGGCGCGTGAAGTGAGTCTTAAAGACCTTGAACAGATTAAAGCACGCTTACCAAAGCTTGAGCTTGAAGTCTTTGTTCATGGCTCAATGTGTTTTGCCTACAGCGGACGTTGTTTAATTAGCTCTGTTCAAAGTGGACGTGTTTCAAACCGCGGAAGTTGCGCCAATGATTGCCGTTTTCCCTATACACTTTACGCTCACAATGAAGAGAGTGGTACGCTTTTTCGTGTCGAAGAGAGCGAAGAGGGCACGCACATCATGAATGCGAAAGATCTGAACTTGAGTTCGCATGTTAAAGAGATACTTGATTCTGGCGTGATTGATTCACTAAAGATCGAAGGACGTACGAAAAGTTCGTATTATGTGGGCATTACTACTAAGACCTATCGTCAAGCGATTGATGACTATTATGCTAATACGTTTGATGCTGAAAAATATACTAAAGAGCTAGACACTACAAAAAATAGAGGCTTTAGCGAAGGTTATCTTGTCAATCGTCCGTTCGAAAAAAATGATACGCAAAACTTAGCACACTCCATAAGTGAGGGCACCCATCAAGTGATTGCACAAGTGAGTGAAGATGGAACAAACTGTCTTTGCAAAGATGTTTTATCGTTGCATGTAAATTATGAGCTGATTATGCCATCACATGTCAACGTTGAGGCAGTAGATAATGAAATCGGTAGAATTTTTAAAGAAGAAGATGTTTGGAAAGTATGTTTTACGAAGCTTCAAACACCAAGTGGTAAAGAATTTGATGAGATTCATAGTGGCAATGTCAATGCTATTGTATTACCGACAACGTTACCTGGATTTACATTTTTAAGAGCAAAAACAAAAGGATAAGGCGTGAAATTCGTTTCTATTATAATGGGAAGTAAAAGTGATTATACCGTCATGGAAGAGTGTGCAAAGACACTTGAAAAATTTGGTGTTATGCATGAGATCATCGTCTCTTCGGCACACAGAAGTCCAGAGCGAACCCACCAGTATGTTAAAAATGCTGAAGCAAAAGGTGCTAAGGTCTTTATTGCAGCAGCAGGTATGGCAGCACACTTAGCAGGTGTTGTTGCTTCACTCACTACAAAACCCGTCATTGGTGTTCCGATGAAAGGGGGTGTTATGGAAGGTATGGACGCTCTTTTAAGTACCGTTCAAATGCCAGGGGGTATGCCAGTAGGTACCGTAGCTATTGGTTCAGCAGGTGCAGTAAACAGTGCGTACTTAGCAATGCAAATTCTAGCCCTTGCGGATGAAGAGTTAGCTGCAAAACTTAAAGAAGATCGTATTTTAAAAGCAAAAAAAGTCGAAACAGATTCAATGGGAATTGAAGTAATCATCTAAAAGGTGGCACAATGAACAGTTGGTTGGAGATTGAAGAGTTTAGTCAATTAGTCAATTTGGATATTTCTGCCATCCAGTCATTAATTGATGAGGGCAAACTAATATCCAAAGAAGAAGAGGGACAATGTTTTGTTGAGGTAAGTCGTAGTGCGCAAGCACTCATTCCTGCAACACGTGGAATTGTACTTGAGGATGCTTATGAAAGCTCTTCAGTCACCATGAGCTCTGAATTTGTTGAAAAAACCGTTGGGGCAATTTTAAGCTTGCATGAAAAAGTCTTAGATGCAAAAGAAGAGACATTGGATGCACTCAAAGGCGAAAATCACTTTTTAAAAGAAGCTCTTTTCTCCGTACAAGAGCTTTGTGATGAAGATCGCAAAGTCATTGAAACGCTTACCAAACAATTGGAATTGTTACAAGATGAGCTTGAATTTACCAAGCGAAAATACAAAATGATGTGGAATAAAGCGGTGGAAAGTTACACACCACCAACGAAATAATTTTTACATGTAAAAGGAAAAGATAGTGTTAACTTTTAGTCAAATGCTTTTAAACCTCCAAACTTTTTGGCAAGATCAAGGCTGTACCATAGTTCAGCCCTATGACATGCCAGCAGGCGCTGGTACATTTCACAATGCAACGTTCTTAAGAAGCTTAAGCAGCAAACCTTGGGCAACAGCGTATGTTGCACCAAGTCGTAGACCAACAGACGGAAGGTATGGTGAAAATCCAAACCGTTTGGGAAGTTACTATCAGTTTCAAGTATTAATCAAACCAAGCCCCGATAACATTCAAGAGCTTTACCTTAAAAGCCTTGAAATGCTAGGTCTTGATATTAAAAAGCATGACATTCGTTTTGTTGAGGACAATTGGGAATCGCCAACACTGGGTGCATGGGGTCTTGGTTGGGAAGTCTGGTTGGATGGTATGGAAGTTACGCAGTTTACCTATTTTCAACAAGTCGGTGGCATTGCGTGTAATCCTGTATCGGTCGAAATTACCTATGGTGTTGAGCGGTTGGCTATGTATTTGCAAGAGAAAGAGTCTGTTTTTGATCTTGTCTGGAACGAAAACCAATTTGGTGTGACAACGTATGGTGATGTGCACAAACAAAGTGAGTATGAATTTAGTAAATACAACTTTGAAATCGCCAACGTTTCTATGCTGTTTGATCAGTTTGAAAATGCGCAAGTTGAATGTAAACGCTGTCTTGAAGAGAATTTGCCGTTGCCTGCGTATGATTATTGTTTGATGGCTTCTCATACGTTTAACGTTCTTGATGCCCGTAAAGCGATCTCTGTAACGCAGCGTCAAAATTACATCTTGAAAATTCGTGAACTTGCCAAAGGGTGCGCTGTTAAATACAAAGAAGTAGTAGGTTGATGCGCTTAGGTGACATTTACGACTTTTTAGATGCCTTAAGCCCTTTTGCTTCTCAAGCAGCTTGGGATAACAGCGGGTTATTGATCGGAAGCAAGGATGATGTTATAGCGCAAATCTACCTAAGCTTGGATGTGGACAGCTCGCTACTCGAAGAAGTTCTTCCCAATTCACTTATTATAACGCATCATCCACTGATATTTAGTGGTTTAAAACAGCTTAACTTTGCAAAATATCCTTCCAATTTGATCCAAAAAATGGTTCAAAAAAAGATAAGCTTGATAGCCATGCATACCAATTTTGATCTTTCTCATCTCAATGCGTATGTGGCTTCAAAACTTGGTTTTGAGATCAAAGAGAGTAAAGAATTTGTGGCATATTGTGATGTCAACCAAAGTTTGGATGATCTTGCGTTACATGTCAAACAGGTGTTTGGTATTGAAAATCTGCGAATCGTACGAGCGAAAGAGTGGATTGGACGATGTGCACTTACGACAGGATCTGGAGGTGATTTAATCTCCAAAATCGAAGCAGATTGTTTTTTAAGTGGTGATCTAAAATACCATCAAGCTTTAGAGGCAAAAGAAAATAACCTCTCATTAATTGACATAGGTCACTTTGAGTCCGAGCGCTATTTCCCAGAGTGTTTAGCCAATTATTTGAAAAATTTGCCATTAAAGGCTATAATGTCAAATTCTAAAAATCCGTTTGAGTATAAATAGAGGACACATAACATATGAATAAGTATTTAGAACAGTTAATTGAGCTTTCCAAGTTAGACAAAGAGATCGACGATTTTGGCCCAAGAATTGCCAAAGTTGAGAAAATGTTGAAGCTTTCTTTAGACAAAGAGAGAGATTTAAAACTCCAAGCTGAGTCTTTCCAAGCAGATATCGCAGACGCAAAACTCAAAAAATCAAAAAATGAATCACACCTTGCAGAACTTTCAGCAAAGCTTAAAGAGATTGCTAAAAAAAGCTCTATCGTTAAAACAGCTAAAGAGATTAAAGCACTTCAGCTTGAAGAGGAAATTTCAAAAGAGCAGTGTGACTTTGCCAATGATGAGATCAATCGTTTAGACAAAATCATTGAATTAAAACAAACAAATATTGCAGGATTACAAGAAAAAATTGCAGATGCAGTTAAAGAAGCAGAAGAAATTAAAGCATCTATTGATTCACAGATTCAACAAATCGAAGAAGAACGCAGAAATATTTATCAATCAAAAGATGAATTAGTGACACAAATGAGCCAAAAAATCTTGACATTTTATCAAAAAATCCGTAAATGGGCTGAAAATACAACCGTTGTGCCTGTTAAAAAGCAAGCATGTTATGGCTGTTTTATGCGTATGAATGATAAGACATATGCAGCTGTTTTAAAACAAGATGACATTGTTACATGCCCACACTGTGGACGTATTTTATACAAAGAGATAGAAGAGGAAGCTAAGGCATAAGCTTTGAGCTTTTTTTATTACATCTTGGCAGCGCTCCTTTATTTTGCAGCGTTGCCTTATTTACTGTATCTTCGCTTCAAGCCTAAATATCAGCATTCTATCCCCGCTCGTTTTTTTTTGAATAACAATCCTCGCTTTGCGGAGGGTGGCATTTGGTTTCATGCCTGTTCCTTTGGTGAAGTGCGTTCTTTAAGTCCTTTTATTGACAAAATAGAACCCTTAGATGTACGCATTAGTGTTATAACGCAAACAGGATTTAAAGAAGCATGTAAACATTCTAAAGTGCAAGTTCGTTATTTGCCTTTTGAAATTTTTTTACCCTTTTGGATGGTGCATCAAAAAGTATTGATTGTGATGGAAGCTGAGCTGTGGCCACTTCTTTTTATTGTAGCCAAAGCAAAAGGGATGAAAACGGTTTTACTCAATGCCCGTATTTCGGATAATTCAAATGTCTCTTATCAACGATTTGCTTGGTTTTATCGTTGGATTTTTAGCCATATTGATCTTGTTTTTGCACAAAGCGACCAAGATGAGCAAAGACTTAAGCTTTTGGGCGCTAAAGAAGTTCGTGTGAGCGGTAATATAAAAGTCTTTAGTCACTACGAAGTAACTCACACGTATGTTAAAGCGCAAGGTAAAAGAGTGATCGTGATGGCGAGTACGCACGAAGGTGAAGAAGATTTGCTTTTAGCGCATTTGACATTATGCCCAGAAGATCAATTAATTGTTGTACCAAGGCATCCAGAACGATTTAGCAAAGTGGATAAACTCTTAACCGAGTATGCCCTTACTGCGGGCAAATCGTATGCACGTTTGTCAGAACAGACAACGATTGATTCTGATATTATTTTATGTGATAAGATGGGCGAACTGAATAATCTTTATGCCATTGCAGATGTGGTTCTTTTAGGTGGCTCTTTTATTGATGGTATTGGTGGGCATAATCCGTTGGAACCTGCTTATTTTAAGACAAAAATTATTAGTGGTGCGTTTATTTTCAACCAAAAAGTGCTTTTTGAATTAGTTGAAAATGCCATTACCTGTCAAGTTGAAGAGTTAAAAAACGTTTTTGATCGTATTGAGGAATATCCTCACAGTACTATCTCTCATCGTAGTGACATTGAGCCACTACTCGAGCAAATATTAGGAAAATAAAATGGAAAAAGCATATAAATTATTAGCCCAACAAGAGGGCATCTCTAACCGTGCTGCAAAAGATCTTATTGATCGAGGTGTTGTATACACTGCGGGTAAAAAAGTGAGCGTAGCGCGTGGAGAATTAAGCGAAAGTAGTACCTTTAAAATTGAAAAAATTGCACCTATCAAAGTTTTATTTGAAGATGAATTTATTATGGCGGTTGATAAACCTGCATTTATGACATCTGAAGAAGTTGCCGAGATAAAAAAATTACCTCTTTTGCACAGGCTTGATCGTGAAACCAGTGGCGTTTTACTTTTAACCAAAGATGATGAATTTCGCATAAAAGCAGTCAATGCTTTTAAGAAAAAAGAGGTTCAAAAAGAGTATCTTGCTATTGTTGAAGCAAAAGTCGTTGAAGCAATGACTATTAACGCGCCAATCATGACCATTAAAAAAGGGAATACAGCCTACAGTAAAATTAGTCCAGAAGGTAAAGAAGCCATTAGCCATATTGAGCCTTTGATGATTGAAGGTAAGCGTTCTAAAATTAAAGTTTCCATTGAAACAGGCAGAACACACCAAATCAGAGTTCACCTTAAAAGTATCGGAGCGTCTATTTTAGGAGATACGGAATACGGTGGGCGTCCTCATAAGCGTTTGATGTTGCATGCTTCAAAAATTATGTTGTTAGGATATATTTTTCAAACAAAAGAACCTGAAGATTTTATTAAATTTAGCATTTGACAAAATAAAAGAGATGGCTTCAAAAGCCCTAAAATAGGAATATATTGCCAGCTTTAACTTCTAGAATAGCCCATATATTTTAAGGTTTAATTTAGTTTAAAGTATTTGTTGTGTATTATTTCACTCCTTTGCAAAAAGAGAGTACATGTGAATAGATGAAAAGGATAGTTTGTGTTTGAGGTTTTAACCGATTCGTTTCAATTAGCGATTAATAAAATACGTTTCAGTGATGATGAAAAATCTTTAAAAAGTGCTTTAGAAAACCTTAAAAAAGCGCTTCTAAAAGCTGACGTGCATCATAAAATTGTACGTGATTTAGTGCGCCAAGTTGAACTTGATACGAAAGCCAAAGGAATTGGAAAAGATAATTTTTTACGTTCTTTAAAAACAAACTTAACAACAATATTAACAGTACAAGGACGCCAAGGATTTATCTTCGCTCCGAAACCACCAACAACCGTTTTGATGGTAGGTTTGCAAGGAAGTGGTAAAACAACCACTACTGTAAAATTAGCAAATTATTTAAAATTGAAACAAAAAAAAGTTTTAGTCGTAGCGTGTGATCTTCAGCGTTTGGCTGCGGTTGAGCAATTACGCCAACTTTGTTCGGCTAACGAAATTGATCTTTACTTTGAAGACGCAACGGTAAATCCAGTCGTAATTGCGAAAAATGCGATGAAAAAAGCTAAAGAGGGTTTGTATGATGTCGTTTTAATCGATACAGCAGGTCGTTTAGCGATTGATGCAGAACTTATGGATCAGCTTGAAGCTATCAAAAAAGATGTGACACCTGATGAAATCTTTTATGTCGCTGACTCTATGACGGGTCAAGATGCGGTTAAAAGTGCGGTGACTTTCCATGAGAAGATTACCCTTAGTGGTGTTATCTTAAGTAAATTTGATGGTGATGGTAAAGGTGGTGTCGCACTGGGTATTGCTGAGCAGACCAATGTACCGCTTCGTTTTATCGGTGTAGGTGAGAAAGTTGCAGATTTAGAGCACTTCATTCCTGATCGAATTGTCAGTCGTTTGATGGGCGAGGGTGATCTTGAAACCTTGGCTGAAAAAACGAGTTCAATTATCGATGAAAAACAAGCTAAGGCTTTAACGAAGAAGATTAAAAAAGGTGAATTTAACTTCAACGACTTTTTAGAGCAAATGGAGCAGATGAAAAAGCTGGGTAGCATGAAATCACTGATTGGAATGATTCCAGGTCTTTCGCAGATGGCTGGAAAACTCCAAGATGTCGATATGGAAAATTCGGTTGAGATGAAGCGCATCAAAGCAATGATAGGCTCTATGACTAAAAAAGAACGTGAAGATCCAGAATTGCTCAATAACAGTCGAAAAAGAAGAATTGCAGAAGGTTCAGGTCTTTCTCAAGTGGAAGTCAATCGCTTTTTAAAACAATTCCATAATGCAGCAAAGATGGCAAAGAAATTCTCAGGTAAAAAGGGAATGCAAGATCTTCAAAATATGCTTTCACAAAGTAAACACGCACACCTTCGTTAGGGTGTGACGGTTTATATTTGCATGTAAAATTTACATGCAAATCTAAGTCGTAAAAAAATTTAAGGAGACCATAAAAATGGCAACAGTTGTAAGATTAACAAGAATGGGTAGAAATAAAGCTCCATTTTACAGAATCGTCGTAACAGACAGCAGAAAAAAACGTGATGGTGGATCAATCGAGACTATCGGTTATTATAACCCACTTAGCAATCCTCAAACAGTTAAGTTTGATGCTGAGAGACTTGCTTACTGGAAAAGCGTTGGCGCAAAGATGAGTGACAGGGTTGCTAAAATCACAGGTAAATAATCATGATTGACAAATTTCTCGAAGAGTTTGCCAAACTTTTGGTAGACAATCCAGCAGGTGTACGTGTCGAGCGAAGTGATGTTGATGGAACATTTTGCGAAGTTGTCATCTATGCAGATAAAGTTGATACTGGTAAGTTGATTGGCAAAGATGGCAAGATGATCAATTCGCTCAAGACACTTATTTCTGGTTGTAAAGCAAAAGACGGTATATCTTACAGAGTGACTGTCAAAGCTAACGATGAATAATCAATCTTCTCTCATTGAAGTCGCTCAAGTTGGGCGACTCGTGGGCTTAAAAGGTGAGCTTAAACTTCACCTTCAATGTGACTTCCCCGAGCAGTTTAAAAAAGGCAAAAAGTTTAAAACCCAAAAGGGTGAGATACTTGAAGTTTTTTCTTTTAACCAGCCTCGTGGGCTTATCTCATTTGTTGGCTATCAAACCAGAGAAGATGCCGCTAAACTTGTCAATACATTTTTACTGACAACGGTAGAAAATTCAGTCCAAGAGTGTGCTCTTAAAGAGGGTGAGTTTTTTTGGTTTGATTTAATTGATGCCAATGTCGTTGATGAAGATAGAACACTTCTGGGTGTTGTTGATGAGATAGAACGCATTGCTACGACAGATTATTTAGTCATAAAAACGAATGATGCTTTGGTGAAAAAAGGGTTTGCAAAAACATTTTATTTACCTTACATTGAACGGTATATTATTATGTTTGATAAGGCAAAAAAAGAGGTACTAAGCAAAGATGGTTTAGGAATTCTGGAGAACTCCTAATGCGTTTTACGTATGTAACGCTCTTTGAAGGATTGATTTCTTCTTATTTTGAAGACTCCATTCTTAAACGTGCCATTGCAAAAGAGCTTTTAAGTGTTGATTTTTCTAATCCAAGAGATTATACAAATAACAAACATGGCAAAGTTGATGACTACCAAGCCAGTGGCGGAGCAGGGCTTGTGCTTTTCCCTCAACCCTTGTTTGACCTTTTACGTGAGATAAAACACGAATCAAGTGAAGCGTATATCATTTTTCCAACTCCATCTGGAAAACTTTTTACGCAAAATGATGCAAAACGATTGGCTTCAAAAAAGCATTTGGTTTTTGTAAGTGGACGTTATGAGGGAATAGATGAGCGTGTTATTGAAACATTTGCCGATGAGCTTTTTTGCATAGGTGATTATGTTTTAACGGGAGGAGAGCTTCCGAGTCTTGTGATGAGTGATGCGATTAGTCGCAATATAAAAGGTGTTCTTGGAAACGAGGATTCTTTGAGTATGGAGAGTTTTGAGAGCCCACTTTTAGAGGCACCGTGTTTCTCAAAGCCACCAATTTATGAAAATAAATCAGTGCCCTCAGAGTTTTTAAAGGGAAACCACGCTAAAATCACAAGCTTAAAAAATAAAATGTCTGAATCTAAAACAAAATACTTCAGACCCGATCTGTTTTCTCGCTTTAGCGTGAAGCATTAGAATGAACAAAAAGGATAATAGATGAGAAATAAATATATTGAAGCTTTTGAAGCAGCACAGATTTCTGAGAAGAATGTTCCTGCATTTAGAGCAGGTGACACTTTAAGAGTTGCTGTTAAAATTATTGAAGGCGATAAACAACGTATTCAAAATTTTGAAGGTGTTTGTATTGCAAGACGTGGTACGGGTACAGGCGAAACTTTTATGGTAAGAAAAATTGGCGCAAACAGCGTTGGTGTAGAGAGAATCTTCCCAATTTATTCTGACAGCATTGATGAGATCGTTGTTCTTAGACGTGGTATTGTAAGACGTGCGAAACTCTTCTATCTTAGAGATAGACGTGGTAAAGCTGCAAAAATTAAAGAACTTAGAAAATAATTATTTTTGGGCAGTAGCAAACTTTTTGTTACTGCCGTTTTCCTCTTTTCTCTCCCACTTAACTTTAAAAGAAATTCATGAAACTACACGAACATTGTTTAACTTGTATTTATGATCAAACAAAGCGTGTCTGTGATATTTTACATGTAACGGATATACAGCGTCAAGCGATTGATGTTTTAGCACATCAGCAGATCAAAATATTTGATATGAATCAAACACCTCCTCACAATGCGGCTCCTTTGTATGAAGCAATGGCATCATTATTGAACGTGGAAGATTTGTACGCTGAATTTAAACAAGACTCTTCTTTCAAAGCTAAAGCTTTTATTCCTTTATGCAAGCAGAAAATTGAGGCAAGTTCTAATAAACTCTTTGAAGCAACGAAAACAGCCGTTGCGGGTAATGTGATTGATTTAGCTGCTGTGATGCTCTATGATCTTGAAGAGGAGCTTGAAAAAATCTATCATACTCCGTTTGCTATTGATGATTTTAAAGCTCTTGAGGCACAATTACGTAACACAAAAACATTGGTTTATTTAGCGGATAATGCCGGTGAAGAGATTTTTGATAAGCTTTATATTCAAACTATCAAAGAGCTTTTTCCTAGCCTTGATGTTTACTATTTTGTACGAGGGCGACCTATTATTAATGACCTTATCTCTAAAGATGCACAGGCTTCTGGAATGGATGAAGTTGCAAACATCGTTGATAGTGGCGTGCCGACTCCCGGGCTTGTGTTGGAGCTGATGAATGAAAATGCACGTGGAATTTTTGAAAGAGCCGAGTGTATTATTTCCAAAGGCATGGGGAATTATGAGTGTTTAGGTGAAGTTAAAGGGCTACCTATTTTCTTTCTTTTTAAAGTGAAATGTAATGTGGTAGCCCGTGCTGTTGGGGCAAGCCTTGGCAGCATTGTCTGTAAAATGGGAATTTAGCTTAGGTTTTGATACGCTTCAAAGAGTTTTTGTACACCCTCTGCAATCTGTTCTAAGCTTGAATTAGTATAGTTGAGCCTTCCGTAAGAGCTGATACGTTTATCCGCAAAAAACACACTTCCTGGAACGAACGCTACACCTTGTTTAATAGCCACATCAAAAAGCTTCATACTGTCATCGCATTTTTTAAAGTTTACCCAAATAAACATACCACCTTCTGGTACGATAAATTCAATGCTATCTCCGAAAAGTTCATGCAGTGCTTTTACCATCGCATCGCGTTTTGGACGGTAGTATTCGATCAACGTTTTGGTGTGCTCTTGCAGTTCACCACTTTGCATCATTAACGCACAAATATGTTGAAAAAACTTTGAGTTTTGTAAATCTGTACTTTCTTTACTAAGCGTTAATGCGCTGATAATTTCTTTAGGTGCCCTCATCCAACCGATGCGAAAATCAGGGGCGAGTGTTTTTGAAAATGTACCCAAGGCAATAGTGAGTTCAGGCAATAAATCAGCAAATGCCGTAGTTTGTACACCATCATATCGAAGTGCTTCATATGGGCTATCTTCAAGTAAAATGACATTGTATTTTTGGGCAATTCGTACAACTTCTTTACGATTTTCCAATGTGTAAGAATAGCCTGTTGGATTTTGAAAAATAGGAATTGTATAGAAAAATTTTGGTGAATAATCTCTAAATAAAATTTCCAACGCTTCTGTATCGACACCCTTAGAAGTGAGTGGAACGGCTTTAATCGTAGCGTTGTACATATGAAAAAGTCCAAGTGCAGCAAGGTAACTTGGGTCTTCAACGATAATACAATCTTTTTCATCTAAAAATGTTTTACATACCAAATCAAGCCCTTGTTGTGAGCCATTGGTCAACATAATTTCTGCCGATGTTGTATGGGTATATTTTTTAGCAATTTCTACTTTAAGCGCTTCAACTCCTGATGCATTGCTGTATTGAAACAAGCGATTGTCTGCTGTTTCAAAGAGCTCTTTTGCATGTTTCTCGATGTTCTTTCGTGGAAAAAGTGCTGCATCTGGAAGTCCTCCTGCAAACGAAATAATGGAGCTTTGCGCCGTTAAATCTAAGATAGTACGTGTAAATGAACGTGATGCTGTGGTAACACGTTTTGCAAATTTAGTTTGCATTGACTTAGCCTTTATAAAAAATGTATCGTATTATAGCGTTCAGTCATCTGCATTGCCACATAAAATGAGGGATTTGTTTTGTCCATTTGTGCTATAATTGTTTTATGAAACAGATGACTAAAAATGACCATATTGAACGTGTGAATGAAGTACTGTTTTACATTCACGGAGATATTGAAAAGAATTTTTCTGTGGATGAGCTTTCGACGTTAGTTGCAACATCACCGTTTCATTTTAATCGCATTTTTAAAGATCTTACCAAAGAGAGTTTACATGCTTACATTAAGCGTGTTAAACTTGAACATGCTGCTAACCTTTTGCTTTTTAATCCTGATGCTACGATTACGCATATTATGCATGAAGTTGGGTTTACATCCAATGCCTCTTTTTCACAAGCCTTTAAAGAAAATTTTGGTGTTACGCCTACCAAATGGCGTGAGGTAGATATTGCTAACGAAAACAGAGACTTGAGTTTTTCGCATAAACCGTTACAAGTAAAAATTTGTTCGATGCCTAGTTTTGATGTTGCGTACGTAAGACATAAAGGGTATGATCGAAGCATTAAAATGGCGTGGTTAAAGCTTCAAGAGTGGTCATTGCGTCAGGGAATCGATTTTAATCAACAGCGCATGATAGGCTTACATCACAGTAATCCACGCTTTGTCGAGTCTGCTCAGTGCCATTACGTGGCATGTTTAGAGCTTCCTGTTGGAAAAAAATTTTACCGAAGTGGCGAAATTGGTGTCATGTGTATTCCTCAAACGTTTTGTGCGGTTTTTTCATTGCAAGGTGTTTATGGGGATCTTAAAAAGTTTATGGATGTGATCTACCACGAATGGTTACCTAAAAGTATTTATGAAAAAGCGGCACTGCCTTCTTTTGCTCTCTACCTCGAAAACCATTTTATCAATGCTGATGAGTCGTTTGATTTGGACTTTTGTGTTCCAGTACGATTTAAATAGACTAAATTATCATTAATTAATCCTTTTAAGCAACCAACAAACAAACCATCGTTACAATCATCTTGTATCACGAAATTGTCACAAGGAGTTTGGTATGGATGCGTTATTTTTGATTGTTCCACTTGGTGTTGTTTTCAGCTTGATTGCGTTTCTTTTTTTTGAAAAAAGAGCTATCGCATCTAAAAAACTCAAAGAAGCTGCTGGCTTGCCCAATCCAAGCATTGAAGACTTTTACGAGAAGTTTCAACGCTATGAAACGCTTCCCAATATCATAGGCTTTTTTATTGCAACCTATGTTATTACACTGTTTCTGGTAAGCTTAAAGCACGATCCTAGTTATGGGTTAACCCATGCGCTCTCTTATATTTTTGCAACGACGTTTATCGGGACATTGTTTATTTTTGGAATGAAGCTTAAAAAAAGTATTTTAGTACAAGTTTTTGCAACTTTTCTGTATGGAGCACCGCACATTGTAGCGGCTTCTCTTGCTTTTTTAACACGTTATTTACTGGGTTAATGTATGAAGAAAGGCGCTTTCTTAGCGCCTTCTCTAAGGCTTTTTTGTTATAATAACGCAAAAAAGAGTTCTCATGAAATACCCTCCAATTTTTATTACTGCGACCAATACCGATGTTGGCAAAACCTATACCACACTCAAACTTCTTGAAGCCTTGTCTGCCAAAGGATTAAAAGTAGGTGTAATGAAGCCTATTGAAACGGGTGTTGTGACACATCCTCAAGATGCTACACTGTTATTTGAAACTGCTAAGCGCCTTAATCCTGCACTTGAAGTCCTTAAACTCCGTGATATTACACCGTATCAATTTGAACTTCCCGCTGCACCTTATGTTGCAAAAGGGCGTAAGAAGGTGAGTCTTGAGCTGTTGGAGAGCGCTTATGCGAAGATTGAAGCGTTGTGTGATATTGTCCTTATTGAAGGGGCTGGTGGACTTTTAGTCCCCATAGAAGAAGACCTTTACATGTACGATTTTATTCGTCTCTTTAATGCTAAAACATTGCTTGTTGGGCACGATAAATTAGGGTGCATCAACGATGTCTTACTCAATCTTCATCTTTTGGATAGTTTGGGGGTTGATGATTATGAGTGGTGTATTAATTTTAAAGAAGATCGTGGCTCTTTTGATGAAATCACTCTGCCATTTTTCAAAAAACTATTTGGCAGAGTGCTTTCACTCCAAGAAAATATGAATGAAATTATTGAGAGTTTAGTAGTTTACCGTGACAGTAATGTGGATAAACTCTAGTGGTTGGTCAGAATATTTCACAATAGATTGATTTTTATAGGTTGCCGTATTGCGGTATCCCATAAATTTTTCTGCACTTTTCTCCTCATAACGGGTTGTACAACGTCTTTCTGTGCGATACGTTGGAGGAGGAGGTGGCGAATAACTGTTTTGCTCAGCCAAATTTTTACCTACCAATGTTCCCACAATCGCACCACCCACAGTTGCGGCTGTATTGCCTCTACCACTGCCAATTTGATGCCCTAAAACACCACCTGCAACACCGCCAAGAACGCCACCCACAACACCGCTACCATCGTTACTTTGAGGTGCAGGAGCATAGTGTGTTTCAATTTGTTCATCCCAGCACTCTTGATAAGGAACACGAGATGTGACCATGCGATATTCTGGCTTACTTGTAATAACGCGAACCTCTTCTTGAAAGCTCATACTCTCTGCATAAAGGAGAGGACCTAAAAGTAGAAGTGGCGCATAAAAGATTTTTTTCATGTATTCTCCTTTTTTTCGAATTGTAGCACAGTGATTTGAATGAAGTGTTAACGAAACTTACAGTCAAAATTTGTTATTATTTTTGCAAAATCATCAAGGAGCGGTGCGTGAACCATTTGATTAATACACGAGATTTTTCGTTGGAAGAGATAGAGCAGTTGCTTGAACGTGCAACAGAATTTTTGGATGAAAAACCACGAGAAATTTTGAAAAACAAAACGGTCATCACCATCTTTTTTGAAAATTCAACCAGAACACGCAGTAGTTTTGAAATAGCGGCAAAACGCCTTGGTGCGATGGTCGTGAGTCTTGATGTCTCACGTAGCTCTTCTAGCAAAGGCGAGACCCTTTTTGATACCGCGGCAAACCTCGATGCGATGGGGCCTGATGCCATTGTGGTGCGTCATAAAAGCTCAGGTGTGCCACACATCTTAGCCAACTATGTCAATTGCCCGATTGTCAATGGCGGAGACGGCGCTCACGCGCACCCAACACAAGCATTATTGGATCTTTTTACCATGAAACGCCATTTTGGTGATGTTAGAGGCAAGAAAGTAGCGATTGTTGGCGATATTAAAAATTCACGTGTTGCGAATAGCAATATCGAGCTTTTGGCTCGTGTGGGTGTTGAAGTGATTTTGGTAGGACCACCGCATTTCCTTCCTCAAACAGATCTTCGTGTGTATCACCGTATTGAAGAGGTCATTGATGAAGTTGATGTTATTATGAGTTTACGTGCTCAAACGGAGCGTCATGCCAATCAGATTTACGCATCACTCAAGGACTATGGAACTGATTTTTGTATTACGTCAAAATTGATGGGAGATCGTGACATTATCATCCTTCATCCAGGTCCCGTACACCGCAATGTTGATGTGGATGATTTTATGATGAAAGATCCACGTTCAAAAATTTTAGAGCAAGTTAAAAACGGTGTAGCCGTACGAATGGCGGTTTTGGAGAAATTGATTGAACATTGAGTTTGCTTCCAAACTCAATGCTTTTGGAAAAATTCGAGAGCCTTTTTTCTTTGTCATCGACTATGCTGCCAAGCACTTTTATGTCGCTACTTTAACAACATTAGAAAGCGACATTTTATACCAGTTACAAACTCAAACCAATGCTATGAATGATGTTATATGTCAAAAATTTGTTTGGCAAAAAAATTATCCAAACAAAAAACATCATTCTCAACATGTTGAAGAAGTCATCGAAGAGATTAAAGCGGGAAATACGTATATGCTTAATCTTACAGCGCCTACAGACGTAAAGCTCTCTTGTGATCTTAAAACCCTTTTTTACAGTGCGAATGCTCCATTTAAACTCTGTTATAAAGAAAAATTCGTCTGTTTTTCTCCTGAGCGTTTTGTTAAGATTGCAGCCAATCAGATTAGTACGTATCCGATGAAAGGTACGATTGATGCATCTGTTCACAAGGCAGAAGAGATCATTTTAACCGATGAAAAAGAAAAAGCGGAGCATGTGATGGTCGTTGATCTTTTACGCAATGATCTTTCTATGGTCTCAAAAGAGGTGCGTGTCGAGCAGTTTCGTTATATTGAAAAAATTCAAGCTGGCACTAAAGAGCTTCTTCAAGTTAGCTCCAAAATTACAGGAAAATTGGACGAAAATTGGCATGATCGTGTCGGAGATATTATCGCAACATTGCTTCCAGCAGGTTCGATCAGTGGGACGCCTAAACGCAGCAGTGTGGAGATTATTGAGCGTATTGAAGGGTATGATCGAGGCTTTTTTACAGGTGTTTTTGGCGTCTATGATGGAGAGAGTTTGGATAGTGCCGTGATGATCCGCTTTTTAGAAAAAGCGAAAGAGGGGTATGTCTTTAAAAGTGGTGGAGGCATAACGCTTTTAAGTGATGCTTCAAAGGAGTACGATGAACTGTGTGACAAAGTCTATATTCCCGTGTTTTGAAACATTAAAATCGGTTGATGGAGCTGTGCAACATCTCACCTTTCACCAAGCACGGTTTGATAAAACACGAAAAGAATTGTATGGGAAAACGCATCAAATAACACTCAGTGAATACGTAACCCCACCTCAAAATTTTACAGGTAGAGTGCGGGTTGAATACGACGCCCAGATTCAAAAGATTGAGTATATTTCCTACATTCCACGCCGTATTCAAACATTTGCCTGTGTGGAAGCGAATATAGATTATGCGTTTAAATACTGCAATAGAGAAGCATTCAATACACATTTAAACTCCAGTGTTGATGATGTTCTGTTTACATGGAATGGCGAACTCAAAGATACGAGTATTGCAAATATTGCGCTCTTCTTGGATGGCGAATGGAAAACACCACTTCGTCCTCTTTTAGAAGGCACTACCCGAGCAAGATTATTAGCCAGTGGACTGCTTAAAGCTGAAGTTTTGAGCCTTAAAAGCCTTCAAAAAGCCGAGAAATTTGCTATAATGAATGCACTTATAGGGTTTTGTATTATCGAAAATGTATGTATTAAGGACTAAAATTTGAATTGGGATCTCTCAGCACTGTACGAAAATGAAGCATTATTGGAAGCAGATTTAAAGGATGCCGCGTCGCGTGCAAAAAGTCTTGAATGTATTTGCCGTGGGAAACTTAAAGAGTTACACGTAAACGAATTTTTAGAGTCAATCCGCGAGTATGAAGCAATCAATGAGAAGTTAGGGCGCATTATGACCTACGCGTTTTTAAAATTTGCCACGAACAGTGACAATGGTGGGTTTTACGCTAAATATCAACAAGCCCATACCAACATTGCTGAAAATCTTCTCTTTTTTGAACTTGAGTTTAACAAACTTTCCAAACCAAAACAAGAAGAACTGATTGCAGCTAGTCCGATGTATACCTATTATTTAGAGTCGTTGATGGAAGAAAAGCCGTATCAGCTGAGTCAAAAAGAAGAGCGTATTCTTCTGAAAAAAGAGATGACCTCTGCGTCTGCATTTAGTAGACTTTTTGATGAACACTTTAGCCGTTTGAAGTTTGCATATGAGGGCGAAAAACTCTCAGAAGAGGAGATCCTTAGTAAGCTCCAAGATGCAGACCGCAACGTCAGAAAGAAGGCGGCTAATGCTTTTACAAAGGGTTTAAAACCACATCAACCCCTTCTTGCCTATATTTTCAATATGATTAAAACCGATCTTGCCAGTGAGTGTGAACTTCGTGGTTATAAAAATGCTGAACAACCACGCCATATGGACAATAAAATTACACAAAAAAGTGTCGATGCTCTTGTTAAAAGTGCGGAGAGTAGCTTTCATTTAGTGCAAGACTACTACGCTACTAAAGCAAAACTTTTGGGACTACCTGAACTTTATGAGTATGACCGTTACGCGCCATTGGAAGATTCCAATGCAACGTATGATTTTGCAACATCTAAACAGATAGTCCTCGATGCCTTTCAAAAGTTTAATCCTAAATTTTATGATATTGCTTCGATGGCATTTGAAAAAGGGTGGATTGATGTTTTCCCTAAAGATAAAAAACGAGGGGGTGCTTTTTCACATCCTGCAACCCCTGCAACCCATCCGTATGTCCTTTTAAATCATACCGATACGAGACGGGATCTTTTCACGCTTGCCCATGAATTGGGACATGCTATCCATCAGTATCTTTCTCGTGATGTAGGTTATCTTGGCAGTGATACGCCTTTGACAACTTCGGAAACAGCTTCCGTTTTTGCTGAGATGCTTGTTTTTGATGCGATTAAAGATCATTTGAGCGCAAGTGAAAAACGTTCTTTGTATGCCAGTAAAATTGAAGATATTTTTTCCACGTTGTATCGTCAAATTAACTTCACAACTTTTGAGCGTAAAGTGCATGCCCATGAGGGAGAATTAGACCTTAATACGTTTAATAAATTTTGGATAGAAGAGAGCCAAAAAATGTTTGGTAAAAGTATTACACTCTCTAAAGATTATACCCTTTGGTGGAGTTATATACCTCATTTTATTCACTCTCCATTTTACTGTTATGCCTACAGTTATGGGCAGTTACTTGTTTTAGCGCTTTATGGACTTTATAAAAAAAGTGACAAAGTACTCTTTGTACAAAACTACACCAGCTTTCTGAGTGCTGGAGGAAGCCAAAGTCCTAAAGAATTGATCAAAAAATTTGGTTTTGATATTGAAGATGAGCATTTTTGGCAATTAGGTATTTCTGAAATAGAATCCCTCTTAAAAGAGTTTAAAGGAATGTGCGATGCTTGAAGACTTACTGGGAAGTGAAGAGTTTCATGGATTGATGAAAAGACACGCCAAAGAGGTGTTGGAGCAGTTGCTTAAACGGGGGGTCAATTTTTCGATTTTGACCAATATCTCGGATGTTACATTTGATCCTGCTTTACCTTCTGAAATTCGTCAAAATTTCAAACCTATTACCATGTTTTTTCTAGCGGGGTATACGTTTGAAAGTACACAAATTTACAATGGCAGAATCAGCTTTGAAGCAGGTTTTGGAAATGATAATTTTGGTTCTTTAGTCAGTTTACCTCTTGATGCAATTTTGCAAGTTGTCATTGAGGAAATCCCTATTTTTATCAATTTAAGTACACCACCTAAAGTGACTGTTCAAGTACCGAAAGGAACGGGACTTAAACGCTCTATGGAAGCTTTTATGTCCAATCCCAACAATCATAAGTTGATTAAAAAGTAGTCTAGGCTTTAATGTCTTGTTTGCTCATGATGTAGTTGATAACATTGTCAATCAACGCATCGTGTTTACGATCTTTGATGTAGCAGAGGTAAAGCATACGGGTGAGTTTTAAACCTTTCATTTTTGTTGTGTATAAAAGCCCTTTTTCCACTTCATCCGCAATAATATGTTTAGAGAGAATTGAAACCGTAGGTGTGTCTTCAATGCTTGCTTTCATAAGCGTATGTTTTACTGCTGTTGAGCTTGTAACAATACTTTTTACTTTGAAACTTTTACAGTCCACATCCATTTTTTCAAATGTTTCATGAATGATTTTACGTGTGTTAGACTCTTCTTCACGACATATCCAATTGTACGAGAGCAAGTCCTCTTTTTTAACTATTTTAGGCAGAGGCGAGCGAGATGTGATGACAAGTTCATCTTCTAACCACTCACGATAAATAATGCCTTCTTGAAAAATAGGCGCTTCAATAAGGGCTAAATCAACTTTCCTATCGAGAAGCTTTTCCGTAATTTCGACAGCATCTTCTACTTTGAGCATAACATTGTTTTTAATAGCTTCTTGAATGTCATTGAGAAAATCTGGCAAGATGTAGTTACCAATGACGGGTGATGCCCCAAGGACAAAAATAACCTCTTTATTGACCAAACGAAGCATCTCACGCTCTGCTGCTAAAAGGTGTCTTTCAAGCTTTATGGCCACCTTATAGAGTTCTTCTCCCGCAGTGGTAAGTTTAATGCCATTTTTTTTACGATCGACAATTTGGATGTCTAAGTACTCTTCTAAAAGTTTGATTTGTTGTGTGACCGCAGGTTGGCTAATTCCAAGCTTTTTAGAGGCTTTAGAGAAGCTTTTTTCGCGAACAACCGTTAAAAAGGTTTCTACTTTAGAGAAATCTTTCAGCATTGAATTATCCTTATAAGTTTCTTTTATAACTGTAAACGATTATAACGAAAAATAATAGTAAAAACAATGTACAAAGATAAGACATTTTTTTCAAAAGACAGCCTTATATATGTGCGAATTGCCTGTAAAAAGTCAATGGAGTTTTGCTTAAACTTTTTTTGCTATAATAAATACAATTTATATCATAAAAAAGTAGATGAACCTATGCAAGATTTAGCGATGTTAAACGAATCACAACAAGATGCGGTAAAGTGTGTAGATGGTCCTGTACTTATCTTGGCAGGGGCAGGTAGTGGAAAGACAAAAACGATCACTTCGCGTTTAGCTTATTTGCTCTCTTTGGGCATTCCTCCTGCAAATACGTTAACACTGACATTTACCAACAAAGCAGCCAGTGAGATGCGAGAGCGTGCTATGGCGATGATTGAAGAGCATAGTTATCCACCACTTTTATGTACTTTTCATAAATTTGGGCTACTTTTTTTAAAGTTTCATATTGAAAAAATTGGGCGTAAAAACAGCTTTGTGGTTATTGATACGGATGATAAGAAGCGTATCTTGAAGAGCTTTAGCACCAACACAGAACTTTCAACAGGAATGATTTCCAGTGAGATTTCACGTTATAAAACTTCGCTGATTGACCCTAAAGTAGCATGGGAAAAAGCGGAACAAAAAAGTTACCAAGTCATTGCAAAATTGTATGAACAATACGAAGACTACTTACAATCCAATAACTTAGTTGACTTTGATGATCTTTTAGTGCTTCCGTATAAGATTTTAGAAGGCGATGATGCTTTGTGTGAGGAAGTCAGTAAGCGTTATCAATACATTATGGTTGATGAGTACCAAGACACCAACGAACTTCAGTACAAATTGCTTCGCAAGCTTTGCCATACACACAGTAACCTTTGTGTTGTGGGTGATGATGACCAGAGCATTTACGGATGGCGTGGGGCTAATATTAAAAATATTTTGGAATTCCACGAGTCGTTTGATAATGTCAAAATTGTCAAGTTAGAGAAAAACTATCGTTCAACAACCCAAATCCTTAAAGCGGCAAATGACTTAATCGAGCACAATCGTGGACGTATTGGTAAGGTACTTGAAAGTACCAAGGGGGAAGGCAAAGCTATCGATGTGATGGACTCACACGATGAGAATCAAGAAGCACTCTCCATCGCGAAGCGCATTAAAAAGTTGATTGAAAGTGGCGTAAGTCCAAATGAAATCGCTGTTTTATACCGTATCAACGCATTGAGTCGTTCACTGGAAGAGGGGCTAAATAAAGAGAAAATTCCTTACAATATGGTCGGCGGTGTGAAGTTCTACGAACGTGCTGAGGTCAAAGATGTCATCAGTTACCTTCGTGTCATTGCCAATCCTCATGATGACTTTTCCATCAAACGCATTATTAACCGCCCAAAACGGGGGCTTGGCAAAGTGACGATTGAGCGTATTATTAAATCAGCATATGACAATCGCCAGTCCATTTATGAGTATATTACGTGTAATGAAAGTGCCATCGAAAAAGAAGCGACCAAAAAAGCTTCGTTGGCGCTTAAAGAGTTTGTTCAAAACATTGCGCATATGCAAAGCATTCAAGAAAATTCAACCTATGATATGATCGATGCAATCGAAGAGTCGTTTTCGATTAAAGAGTATTATAACAATCAACCCGATTCTCTGGATCGGCTCTCTAACATTGATGAGTTTTACGGACTTTTCCGTGACTATGTGAAACAAAACCCTCAAATGGGTGTGGATGATTTTTTAAATGAGCTGGCATTGCAGAGCGATCAAGATCAAATTGACAGCGAGAATATCTCGATTATGAGTATTCATGCGAGTAAAGGTTTGGAGTTTGAGTATCTGTTTGTTATTGGGTTGGAAGAGGGATTTTTCCCACTCATAGGAGACGGTAGCGACATCGAAGAGGAACGACGGCTTGGGTATGTTGCCATTACGCGTGCAAAAAAAGAGTTGACGCTCAGTTTCTCAGGAAGTCGTTTTTACAAAGGTCGCAGAACTGAGCTTACCAAAAGTCGTTTTCTTAAGGAAGCTGGCGTATGTGAAGGCAGTCTCATTTTGGAAAAAACAACGTCATTCAAAAAAGGTGATCTTGTCAAACATAAAATTTTTGGTATGGGGCGTGTTACAGAAGTGAGCAAAGTAGGGCGTGAGTTTAAATTGCAGATCAACTTTAGCGGAACACGAAGGGATATTTTAGCTTCATTTGTGGAGAAGATATAGTGGATAACCGCCTTTTTGTTGCCTACAAACCTGCCAGTATGGTTTCAAACCATTTTTTAAGTCGTATTAAGAGACGTTACAATGTTAAAAAAGCGGGCTTTTCCGGTACGCTTGACCCTTTCGCACAGGGCGTTTTAATTATCGCTTTTGGACAGTTTACAAAATTGTTTCGTTTTTTGAAAAAAGCACCCAAAACATATCGAGCAACGCTTTGGATGGGTGCATCAAGCCCTACATTGGACATCGAAAAAATTGAACATGTTGAGCAGATGATGCCGTTTCATCCTGATTCTGTCAACTTTGTATTGCAAAGTATGGTGGGTGAAAAGACCTATTTACCGCCAAAATATTCGGCTAAAAAGATCGAAGGACAACGTGCGTATGATCTTGCTCGTGCTGATCAAGCGTTTGAGCTTAAAGCTATCACCAGTACGATTTATGACTGCCATTTAGTTCACTATGCGCATCCTTTTTTAACCTTTGAAATTACCATTTCTGAGGGCGGCTATGTGCGAAGTATCGGGGCACTCATCGCTGAGCAATTGGGGTTTAGTGGGTGTTTGAGTGCTTTAGAACGCCTAAATGAAGGCGATTTTTTCTATGAGCATGAAAAAGCATTGAACCCACTTGAGTACCTTGACCTGCCGTGTAATCGTTATCTGAGTGAACCGCAAGATATACTTTTGGGTCGAAAGCTCAGTGCTCAAAATTTTGAAAATAAAGAAGAAGGCATTTATCAAATTCTCATTGATGAGATGCTTAGCGTTGTAGAAATCAGCGCAAATGGAGTAGAATACCTCCTAAATTCACTATCGCTAAAGGCGTAACATGTTAATTCTCACACGAAAAATCGGAGAAGGTGTTGTTTTAAATGAAAATATTACGGTTCGTGTCATTGAAATTTCAAAAGGCGTGGTCAAACTCGGTTTTGATGCTCCTAAAGATATGCTAATTCTTCGTGAAGAGTTAGAAAAAGCGATTAAAGAATCCAATATTGAAGCAAGTAAAAATACGAATCATAGTGCGCTTGCAAGCCTAAGTGCGAAGTTGAAATAATGGAGTATCGAGCATACGCAAAGGTTAATATTTTTCTTAAAATTATCGGTAAGCGTGGCAATTACCATGAATTGCTTTCACGTTTTATGCTTGTGCCTTCTTTATTTGATACGCTTGCCTTTGTGCCGAAAAAAAGTACGAAATCTTTTGAATTGATAGGTGATTTTAATTGTGAATTAGAACACAATACGCTTTATCGTACGTTTACGGTACTGAAACAAAACGGCTTTTCTAAAGAGATAGAGCAGGTAATGCGCGATTTTGCTTTAGATGTCAAAAAAGTGATTCCCACAGGTTCTGGTCTGGGTGGTGGAAGCAGTGATAGTGCCACGTTTTTAAAAATGCTCAATGAAATCGCTGGTTTGGGGTTGAGCCTGGATGATTTGATGCGTCTTGGAAGTGAAGTCGGTGCAGATGTCCCTTTTTTTGCTTCGCAGTATGCGAGTGCTAATGTCAGTGGCATAGGTGAGATCGTCGAAAAATTCGATGAAAAAGCACTCGGTATCGAGGTCTTTACCCCACCACTTGCATGTAATACAGCGCTGGTATATAAAACCTACAGGGAATATTTCTTGCAATCTATGGATCAAGCTTTGTCTTTGAAAATGATTGCACTAAAGAGCCCTGAATTGTTGAGTAGGTTTAGTAAAGAAGAGCTCAACGATCTTTTCCCTGCATGTTTAAAAGCATACCCTGAACTTGGCGCTTATGCCAAAGAAGGATGGTTTTTTAGTGGTAGCGGAAGCAGTTTTTTTAGACTCAAAGAGGTGTTTTAATGGGTGAAGCTGTCGCACGCAATAAAAAAGCGTTCCATGACTATGAAATTTTAGAAAAACTTGAAGCGGGTATTGTGCTTCAAGGTAGTGAAGTTAAGGCTATACGTCAAGGTCGAGTCAACTTAAAAGACTCATTTGTAAAGATTATCAAAGGGGAAGCATTTTTGCTCAATGCACATATTTCGCATTTATCAACGGCAAATTTGAACTATGCACCCAACGAGAGGGCTCCTCGAAAATTGCTTTTACATATGAAACAGTTACGCAAATGGGATATGAAAGTAGCCAAAGATGGGCTCACCATCGTGCCACTTGCGATCTATTTTAATGCCAAAAATCTTGCTAAAGTTGAGATAGCATTAGCACGTGGGAAGAACGAGCATGACAAACGTGAGAGCTTAAAAGAAAAAGATGCTCAAAGAGAAGCTAAAACAGCTATGAAAAATCATGCTTACAAAGAGTAGTTTACATATTATTTATTTTAACAAAGTAGAATAAACCAAAAGTTAGTATGAGGTAAACATGAAAAAATTAATCAGTTTAATCGCGGTTATGACAGCACTTCTGTTTTTGGGATGTGGTTCGGAAACATCAACGGTTTCTACAGCCAAAGAGACCTACAAAGAGGGCGATAAAGTTGAGCTTAAAAGTGTTTCGGGAGCAAAGTTAACACTGCTTCGTAAAAATGGTGGTTTTGTGATTGAAGATGATGAAAGTAAGATTGTCTTGATCGATATTTTTGGCACGTTTTGTGTCCCTTGCCAAGAAGAGGCTCCTTCTTTGATGGACTTTCAACTTCAAAACAGCGATGATGTTATGCTCATCGGTCTTAATTATTTTGAAGAAGTCAGCGATGAGTATGTGGTCGAGAATTTTGCAGCAAAATACAATGCGTACTATTTCATTACCAACTCACCCAAAAATAAAAAAATCGTTGAGACTATTGTTCAAGACATAGCGTATAAGGGAACATTGCAAGTACCGTTTAAAATTGTTCTTAAAGAGGGTAAGTATCAAAAATTAACCGATATTTACAACCCTTCAAATCTTGAAAATAAGTTTTATATTGGAAAAGTTGGTTTAGATATTATCCAACAAGATATTGACAAACTTACAGCAAAATAGAGGCAATAAATGCACCATTTAGAAGGGGACTTTCAAAACGAAACGATTGAAGCTATAGAGATCAAAGAGCCAAAAATGTACAAAGTTTTATTGCTCAATGACGATTATAGTAGCATGGAGTTTGTCATTAAAGTACTGATGCAGATTTTCCATCATAGTTTTGAAAAAGCAACCGAAATTACGCTCAGCGTGCATGAACAGGGTAAAGGGCTTTGTGGCGTTTATACCTACGAAATCGCTGAGACAAAAGTGGCACATGTCCGAAAGATGGCAAAAGAGGAACAATTTCCACTTCGTGCTATCATGGAAGAAGAGTAACTCTTTTTCTAAAGTTATAACGTAAAAAAGGAGAAGATTATGGTTAGTCAAGAACTCAATTTCGTTTTCAACGATGCCATTGCATTTGTAAGGAAGCATCGTTACGAATACATTACCGTTGATCACCTCTTTTTTGCTCTCTTAAGCAATGAACATGTGGCTGAGCTTCTCATTAATTGTGGGCTGAGCATTACTTTCTTACAGCGCTCTATGGAAAAATACTTTGTTGCCAATCCTCAGGTTGTTCCCAATGAAGAAAATTATGAGCCTTTAGAGACGGTTGCGCTTTCACGTGTGGTTGAGTCAATGATGTTGCATGTCAAGAGTGCGGGCAAGTCTGAAGCGAGCGTGTTTGATCTTTTAATTGCAATGATGGATGAGAGTAATGCCTTTTGTGTTTCGCTCTTATTCCAACAAGGCGTTGATAAACTTCTCATTGTTGAAGAAGTAACCGCAATCAGTGCTCCGCAAAATAAAGAGCAAAGCTTCACAGAACAAAAAGAGAGCGCTCTGGCAAAATATACCCTTGATTTAATTTCCCTCGCAAAACAAAAACAGATCGATCCTCTCATCGGGCGTGCTGATGAAGTGAAACGTGTCATGCAAGTGTTGTGTCGAAGAAAGAAAAATAATCCTCTGCTTGTGGGCGAACCGGGCGTGGGCAAAACAGCTATTGTTGAAGGCTTAGCGGAGAAAATCAGTGAGGGAGTTGTTCCTGAAATTTTAAAAGACACCCCTGTATATGCCCTAGATATGGGTGCTCTTCTTTCTGGAACGAAATACCGTGGTGATTTTGAGAAGCGTCTTAAAGAAATTTTAACCGAACTTGAAGCGAAAAAAGGTGCAATTTTATTTATCGATGAAATTCATACCATAGTCGGTGCAGGTGCCACGAGTGGTGGTTCAATGGATCTTTCCAACTTGCTCAAACCCGCTCTTGCTTCGGGAAAAATTCGTTGTATTGGTGCTACAACATACGGGGAATTTCGCAATTTTTTTGATAAAGACAAAGCTCTCAGCCGTCGTTTTGCCAAAATTGATGTTTTAGAGCCAAGCATTGAAGACTCGTTCTTAATTCTTAAAGGTCTTAAAGGTAGTTACGAAAAACATCATGGTGTCAAGTACCCTAATGAAGTCATAAGAGCCTCTGTGGAACTGGCTAAAAAATACATCAGCGATAAATTTTTACCCGATTCTGCGATTGATTTGATTGATGAAGTGGGTGCGTCGTTTCACCTTGCTAAAAAGCGCAAGAAAGTGGTTGAGATGAGTGACCTTGAAGTGGTTCTTGCAAAAATTGCCAATATCCCAAGTCGCAATGTAACCAAAGACGAGGGCGAAGTGATGCAACATTTAGAAGCACACCTCAAATCGAAGATTTTTGGACAAGATGCAGCTATTGATGCTTTGGTTAGAGCGATCAAACGTAGCCGTGCGGGGCTTGGAAATCCAACTTCACCGATTGGATCTTTCTTATTTGCAGGACCAACAGGTGTGGGTAAAACTGAAGTGGCAAAACAGCTCGCATTTGAGCTTGGTGTCCATTTTGAACGCTACGATATGAGCGAATATATGGAAAAACATACCGTCAGTCGTCTCATTGGAGCACCTCCTGGTTATGTGGGTTTTGATGAGGGTGGACAACTGAGCGAAGCAATTAAAAAACATCCTTATACCGTATTGCTTTTAGACGAGATTGAAAAAGCGCATCCTGATATGCTGAACATCTTGCTTCAAATTTTTGATAGTGCAACCTTGACCGACAACAATGGCACAAAGATTGATTTTCGCAATGTTATCATCATCATGACGTCCAATCTTGGTACAAAAGAAGCCCCAACCATGGGCTTTACAAAAAGTGAAAATAGCCGAACTGATCATGCCATTAAAGATTTCTTCTCTCCTGAGTTTAGAAACCGTTTGGATGAAGTGATCCATTTTGCTGCACTCAGTGAAGCTGTGATGATTAATGTTGTAGATAAACTTTTAGGTGAACTTACCGATCAGCTTAAAGATAAAAATGTCGAAATTGTTGCAAGCCTTGCTGCTAAAAAACAGCTTGCAGCAGAGGGATATAGCAAAGAGATGGGTGCACGTGTGATGCGTCGTGTCATTCAAGAAAAAATAAAAACACCACTCTCTGAAGAGGTTCTCTTTGGAAAACTCAAAAATGGTGGTGTATGTAAAATAGACTACAAATCTAAAAAAATGGTCTTTGAATACAGCGGTGCAAACTAAGATTCTTATTCCTCAGTTACATCCAAGGGATTTCACCTTTCCTGATCCTTTGGCGGCAAGTGACGAGGGGCTTTTAGCATGGGGAGGTGACTTGAAACCTGAGCGTTTACTTCGAGGCTACGTTCAAGGTATCTTCCCATGGTTTAATGAGGGTGATCCCATCCTTTGGTGGTCTCCCGATCCAAGGCTTGTTCTTTTTCCCTCAAACATCAAAATTTCCAAAAGTTTAGTCAAAAGCATGAAAAATTATGAGATACGCTATGACACTGCTTTTGAAAAAGTGATGCGTTTATGTTTACAGACACGAGTTGAAAAAGGGCAAAAAAGTTGGATTAGCGAAGAGTTGATTGCGGCTTTTTGTGCTTTGTATGAAAAAGGTTTTGCTCATTCTGTTGAATGTTATTTTGAGGAAAATTTGGTTGGAGGTTTGTATGGACTTTACCTAGGCGGTGTTTTTTGTGGAGAGTCGATGTTTTCAACAAAAAGAGATGCCTCTAAGGCTGCTTTAGTGGGATTGTGTGAAAAAGTAAAAACGTTAGGTGGCGATTTTATAGATTGCCAATTACCAACCGATCACCTCCAATCGTTAGGTGCGTGCGTCATTTCACGCGAGAAATTTTTAGGTATGTTAGAAAACGCTTTAGAAAATTGTACTACGAAACCGTGGTGATTTTGCGCCTTTTTTGCCTTTATATGTAAAAGAAGTTTATGATGATTGAACAAGTAGCTCCCGTTTTTATCTTTGTTGCCTTAGGGTATGTTTTTAAAAAAATCAAACATGACATTTCAGAGGCTTTGACCGAGTTTGTGATCTATTTTTCACTTCCTGCTTTAGCCCTTTCCAAAATACGCCATATGACGTTTAGCCATGAGGTTTTTTTAATTATTTTGATTGCTTACATTACGATGGCACTCTCTTTAGCTCTGGGTTATTTGGCAGGGCGTTATTTGAAAATGGATAGAAATAACCTCGTGACTATGATGGTTATTGTAGGTTTTGGAAATACAGGCTTTGTCGGGTTTTCGTACATCGAATCATTTTATTCATTGCATGCAGTAAGCTATGCTCTTGTTTACGATCAAATTGGTACGTTTATTGCCTTGATGACGTTTGGAATACCACTTATTGCATGGGGTGGGGGAAAGGAGCAGCGTGTACGAGACGTGGCAAAACAGGTGGTTTTTTCACCGCCACTTTTAGCTATTGTTATTGCGATTGGCTTTCAAGGTGCAGAATTCTCTCCACTTGTTGAAACAATACTCGACAAATTTCAAGCCACATTGATTCCTTTAGTAACAGCTATTGTAGGTATGAAGCTAGAGTTTCGCACCTTATCACTCTACTTTAAAGAGAATATGATTGCCCTGAGTCTTAAGATGGTTATTGCTCCACTTTTGATGCTCATTGGATTCTACTTTTTTGCCGATATTAGAGCTGATTGGGTCAAAGTAACTTTTTTAGAAACAGCGATGCCTCCGATGACAATGGCAGTGGTATTTGGTATAAGGGGAGGACTGAACCGAGAGCTTCTTATCAATGCTTTAGCTCTTGGAATCATGTTCTCTTTTGTAAGTATTGGATTATGGAATCTAATCATTTCATAATAATATCGGTATCAAAGAAATTTTTATATGAAAGAGAGTATTATACTCTTGTTACTAAGCGGTGGGCTCATAGGAGCTCTTATTCAAACTTTTAATTTTATTTTATGTTTCGTCTCTTCTTGAAACCATAAACGGAAAACAAAAGGATGGAAAACAATGCAGAGGTTTAGGCTTTTGCTGGAAAACAAAGAAATGGAAAACAAAAATGGAACACACAAAACACTACCTCTTCACTTCTGAAGTTGTAAGCCCAGGACATCCTGATAAATGTGCAGATATTATTGCTGATAGTATTGTTGATGCACTCATCATTGCCGATAAAAACTCACGCGTAGCCAGTGAAGTTTTTGTTGCAGGTAAACATGTTATCATCGGTGGAGAAGTGAATACTAAGAGTATTCTCTCTTTTGCAGATTACGAAAAAATCGTCAAAGATGCACTGATTAAAATCGGTTACGATGGAAAGTCCGCTTTTACCAAAGAGCAATGCCTTTTCCCTGATGAAGTGAAGGTGCAAGTACTTCTCAATCAGCAAAGTAGCGACATTAATCAAGGTGTTGACCAAGAAAGTGGCGAAATTGGTGCTGGAGATCAAGGCATTATGTTTGGATTTGCTTCATCTGAAACGGCTGATTTTATGCCAGCAGCAATTACGTATGCACGTATGTTATGTGATAAAGTGTATAACTATGCACTGAAACATAACCATAAGCTTGGCGTTGATATTAAAACACAAGTGACCGTTGATTACGGTACCAAACAAAATTTTGAAGAGTGCAAACCTCAAAAAATTCATACCATTGTTGTCTCCGCTCCATCTACTGAAACGATGCCAATTGAGGAAGTCAGGGCTTTGATTAAAGGTCTTATTGATGATACAGGTCTTCCAACAGAACTTTACGATCCAAATGACACGATTATTCATATTAACCCAACAGGTCGTTATGTTAACCACAGTTCACTTCACGATTCAGGATTAACAGGTCGTAAACTCATCGTTGATAGTTTTGGCGGTTATTCACCTATTGGTGGTGGTGCACAATCCAGTAAAGATTATACCAAAGTGGATCGTAGTGGTTTGTATGCAGCACGTTGGATTGCAAAACATATTGTCGCAGCAGGTCTTGCTAAAAAATGCTCTGTTCAACTCTCGTATGCGATTGGTGTAGCAAAACCAGTTTCTGTTGCTGTTGATACCTCTGGTACGTACACTAGCCTGAGCGATGATGAGCTCTCAAGCTTTGTGCTTGAAACATTTAGCTTAACACCACGTTGGATTACTGAGAAATTTGGTTTAGATAAACCAAGCAGTGAAACGTTCTTGTATGCAGACGTTGCAGCACGTGGACAAGTAGGTCAGAGTGACTATCCTTGGGAAAAATTAGATAGTCTAGAGCTCTTTAAAGCACTTAAAAAATAATTTATATCTAAAGCTTTTAAAGGCACTGAAAAGAGTGCCTTTAAGGCAATATTATGCCGCTTTTGCCACTATTGGCACTATGATAAATCACTGTTTGATATTTTTTAGCATACAATCGTAAAAGTAAATATTGCAGTGTTTGCTCAGATGATGGGCTAAACCAAGCGTTATTGCTGATGACAATCATCTGCTTAGGGCTTCCTTCAAATAACTTCTCATTCGTTCCTTCATAGCAAATAGCACTTCTAAAGGGGATGTTGTTAATGACAAAATCTTGCGGTACTTTGGCTTTTTGATAATCTTTTGCACCATCAAAGAAAAGCTTGTTGATGATTTCGACAAGAAATTCAGGAAAAGGAATCTCTTCACCAAAGGGGACAAGAACGATTTTATGGGCTATTTGCATTTCACCTTTTTCAAAGAGATATGAAGAATTGAAAAATCCTTGGTCTTCTTCGTAGGTTAAAGAACCTGTTACGATAGTAATTTTATGCGAATACTTTTTGAGTGCATCCACCAAAGCAGGCGCACGATTGAGATAGAGTGGAAAAGCACTCTCTGGAAAAATAATTAATTCTTTATTTTGCATGATGGCTTGTTCAATTAATGCAAAATTGAGATCAATGGCTTGCTTCTGATATGCCGCATCCCAACGTTGTGATTGTGGGATATGCATGGTAGGTATGGCAACATCGATTTGTGGTGGTAGAACATTCGGTGTCGTAAACGAGAGTGATGCAATAAGTGGAATAATCGCAAGACTTTTACGCCAGTTAGGAAGTGCTTTAAAAAGTGCAATGGCACTCAAAAAAAGTCCAAAAGAAAAAGGCGTTATTGAAAAATAGGTATCAATGAGTATCACTTCTAGTTTAAGCCAGTTAAACCCAAATGGATCAACAAAACTGACGCCAAAAAGTAACGGTAGTTGTATATAAATTGTTTTGCCCAATCGCCCAATAATCCAAAATAAAAGAGCGTAAACAATCGCTATACCAAATATGACAAAGGGAATAAGAAAGCTTAAGTCGTAATAAACAAAACTAAAGCTAATCCAGTAAAACCACAGAATACCAATAAAAAGCCCACTCCAAAACCAAACCACTCTATTTTCACCCAATAGAAGGTAGAAGCCTGCTATAGCTAAGAGTGAATTGAGGAGTCGAAAGGTAATTTCAAAATAACTGAGGTAAATAAACGCAGAAAGGAGTAGTGCGATAACAAAGGCTTTTATTATGTAAATGCGGGTAAAATAAATGTCTAAATTTTTTTTCACAAAGGATTTCCATGCAAGGTTCTGCAAGTTTACTCTCTTCTTTACTTCCACTCGTTGTTCTTTTCGCGATTTTTTATTTTTTAGTGATCAGACCACAACAAAAACAGGTAAAGAAACACAAAGAAATGATTGATGCTCTTCAAAAAGGCGACAAAGTCATTACAAGTGGTGGTTTAATCTGTGAGGTTGTAAAATCTGAAGAGGATTCTATCAAAGTTAAGCTTAATGATGAAGGTATCATGGTAAAGGTATCAAGAGATTATATTGCAAAGAAAATCGATGCCTAGTGGTAAATTCAATTATCGTTTAGTCATTTTTCTCATTGCAATTATATTTGGAGTGGGCATGTCAATGCCTACTTTTTTGCAAACTGAAAAAGGGTCTAAAGTTGCTTTAGGTCTTGATCTTCAAGGCGGTCTTCACATGCTCTTAGGTGTTCAAACCGAAGAAGCTATTAAATCTAAAGTAAAATCTATTGCTTCCAGTATCAAATATTTTGCACAAAGCGGTGACATCATTATTGATGACTTTCGTCTTGATGAAGAGGTGCTCTCTTTTACACTTCTTGACAAAGATGAAGAGAAAAAAATTGATGAGATGCTAAAAACGATTAGTGGTTTGCAAGTTTCAAAAGAAGCACTTCATTACACACTCTCTTTGAATGATAAAGAAAAAGAGCTTATTAAAGAATATGCGCTTTCTCAAGCAGTAGAAACAATCCGTAATCGTTTAGATCAATTTGGTTTATCAGAGCCAAATGTTGCAAAACAAGGTAACGATAAAATTCTTGTAGAACTTCCTGGCATTAAAACAGCAGAAGATGAACAACGTGCACGTGAGTTGATCGCAAAAGCGGCACACTTGCAACTTATGGCAGTGGATGAGAAAAAGCGTGATCGTGCCAACACCATGAGTCCTTCTGAAGCATCTCAATACGGTGATGTGATTTTAAGTGATGCACGTGGTGATAATATTCGTCATATTCTTAAAGAAATTCCTATCATTGATGGTAGTATGTTAACCGATGCAAAAGTAGCATTTAGCGATATGCATCAACCGGTCATTAACTTTA
Source organism: Sulfurospirillum sp. (assembly GCF_036802865.1). NCBI lineage: Bacteria > Pseudomonadati > Campylobacterota > Epsilonproteobacteria > Campylobacterales > Sulfurospirillaceae > Sulfurospirillum > Sulfurospirillum sp. The sequence goes on from NZ_DAIRVK010000005.1 coordinate 68,002, forward strand.
CACTTAACTCTGAGGGTGCAAAAATCTTTGGTGATTTTACGACCAATAATATTGGCAACCGTTTAGCGATTGTTTTAGATAATAAAGTCTATTCTGATCCTGTTATTCGCGAACGTATTGGTGGGGGAAGTGGTCAAATCAGTGGTGGCTTTAGTGTTAAAGAGGCTCATGACGTAGCCATCGCACTTAGAAGTGGTGCACTTTTAGCGCCTGTTACATTGCTTGAAAAGCGAAGTATTGGACCTTCTTTGGGTGCTGATAGTATTCAAGCGAGTTTGATTGCCCTAATATCAGGCTTTGTGTTGGTTTCAGGATTTATGCTCTTTTATTACCGTTTAGCTGGCGTTGTTGCCAACATCGCATTGATTGTGAATCTTTTTTTATTGATCTCTATTATGGCTCTTTTTGGGGCGACGTTAACTCTTCCAGGTATGGCTGGTATCGTTTTAACCATTGGTATGGCGGTGGATGCAAACGTTATTATTAATGAGCGTATACGGGAACTGTTACGGCAAGGAGTTCCTATGGGACAGGCAATTGAACATGGTTATGAAAATGCGATGAGTGCTATTTTAGATAGTAACATTACGTCGATCATTACGTCAGTACTTTTGTATGTTTATGGAACAGGACCGATTAAAGGATTTGCAATTACGACAGCCGTTGGTATTAGTGTTTCTATGCTAACAGCTATTTTAGGAACACATGGCATTTATCAATTTTTGATGCCTCGTATTGAAAAAAGTAAAAACCTATCTTTGTGGTTTGGTATGAAGAGGAGTCATTAATGGAGTTTTTTTCACAAAATAGAACTTATGATTTTATGAAAGTTAGTCGTTTTTTTATTGTAACGACACTTTCCTTAGCACTTTTTTCAGCTATTTTATTTTTTACAAAAGGACTTGAATACGGTATTGATTTTTCAGGCGGTACCATTGTTCAACTCAAATATGAACAAAAAGCACCTATTGACAAAATCAGAGAAGATCTTTCCAAAGATAAGATTTTTGCAGGAGCACTCATTACAGAGTTTGGATCTCCTGAAGAGATTCAAATTCGTTTTGCCTCAACAACGGGTGGTGTAAGCGAAGATGTAGGTGACAAAGTTAGAGCAACTTTGAGTGACACTGGTAAATTTGATGTCCGTAAAGTGGATATCGTAGGACCAAAAGTTGGTGGAGAACTCAGACAAAAAGGCATTATGGCGGCAGTATTGAGTATGTTAGGCATTATGATCTATGTCGCGATTCGTTTTGAATGGACGTTTGCTGTTGCTTCAATTATTACGTTATTACACGATGTTGCCATTACCATTGGTGTTCTGATTCTTTTCCATGTTGAAATGAGTTTGGACGTTTTGGCGGCCATTTTAACGCTTATTGGTTATTCGATTAACGATACCATTATTATTTATGATCGTATTCGTGAAGAGCTAAAAAGTACCAAAGACATGGATTTAATGCATGTCATTAACACCTCTGTTTCTAAAACACTTTCACGAACGGTCTTAACAGTCTTAACCGTATTTTTTGTGGTTGTTATGCTTTATGTCTTTGGTGGAGAGATTATCCATGGATTTAGCTTCACGATGCTTATTGGCCTTATTATCGGAAGTTACAGCTCGATCTTTATTTCAGCTCCTTTCTTAAAGGTTCTTGGTTTTAGTGTTGAAGAATATAAAAACAGAATTGCACTCAAAGAAAAAAATAAGATCGAAAGAGTGAAAATGCGCTCACAGTATGAAAAAGGTACCGTTTAATTTGATGGAGAGACGATGCAATACAATCCTTTAGAACTTGAAACAAAATGGCAACAAACGTGGGATCAAACCAATGCGTTTGAACCTCTTGTTGATATGAGTAAAAAGAAAAAATATATTTTAAGTATGTTTCCGTATCCTAGTGGGCGTATCCACATGGGACATGTTCGTAACTACACTATTGGCGATGCAATTGCACGTCATTACCGTAAAAATGGGTTTAATGTTCTTCACCCAATCGGTTGGGATAGTTTTGGTATGCCCGCAGAAAATGCTGCGATTAAACATGGTGTTCATCCGAAGAAATGGACGTATGAAAATATTGACTATATGCGCAAAGAGCTTGCCTCTTTAGGTCTCTCTTTCTCTAAAAAAAGAGAGTTTGCCGCAAGCGATGTGCTTTATACCAAGCATGAGCAACGTATTTTTATTGAGATGTTTAATAAAGGATTGGTGTATCAAAAAAGTGCCACACTTAACTGGTGTAATACCTGTCAAACTGTTCTTGCAAATGAGCAGGTTGAAGAGGGCTGCTGTTGGAGATGTGACAATCCCGTAGAACAACGACTACTGCCAGGTTATTACCTTAAAATTACACAGTATGCACAAGAACTTCTTGATGATTGCGAAAAGCTAAGAGAGGGATGGCCAAGTCAAGTTTTGACAATGCAAGAAAACTGGATCGGTCGCAGTGAAGGTTTGGAATTTAACTTCACCCTTAGTGATGCTTCAAAAGCAAAACTTGGTAATCAATTTACAAGCTATAAAGTTTTTACCACTCGCCCTGATACTATTTATGGTGTAAGCTATTCAGCGCTTGCTCCTGAACATGCCATTGTTAAATATTTGATTGAGCATAAGCTATTGAGTGAAGATAAAATTGCTCAAATTAAAAAGATGCAAAGTGTGGGTGCTCGTGATCGTGCGCAAGCCCCAAAAGAGGGTGTAAGCTTAGAACTCGATGTCATTCATCCTTTAACAGGAAAAAATGTACCTGTATGGGTGGCTAACTTTGTCTTAGTCGAGTATGGTGGGGGTGCAGTTATGGCTGTTCCTGCACATGATGAGAGAGATTTTGAATTTGCGACAAAGTATGATTTAGCGATTACTCAAAGTATTGAAACGTCAACTTCTTTTGATGGAAGAGCTGCAACAACTGACTATGGTACACTTGTTAATTCAGGTGAATTTACAGGGCTTGACTCTAAAAGCGCACAAAAAGCAATTATCGCTCATTTTGAAGCTCAAAAAATTGGTACAAAAGTTATTAATTACAAACTTCGTGACTGGGGTATTAGCCGTCAACGCTACTGGGGTGCTCCAATCCCGATGATTCATTGTCCTAAATGTGGACTTGTTCCTGAAAAAATTGAAAATTTGCCTGTTGCGCTTCCTGATGACGTAGAAATCAAAGGTGAGGGTAATCCACTCGATAAACACCCAACATGGAAATTTACAAAATGCCCTTGTTGTGGTGAAGATGCAATCCGTGAAACCGATACTATGGATACATTCTTTCAATCCAGCTGGTATTTTTTACGTTATACCACAGATCCATCATTATGGAATGATGCACCGTTTGATAAAGAAAGTGCTAATTACTGGATGAATGTCGATCAGTATGTTGGTGGTATTGAACATGCCATTTTGCACCTTCTTTATTCACGTTTCTTCACAAAAGTATTGCGTGATCTAGGTTATGTAAGTTGTGACGAGCCATTTGCAAATCTTTTGACACAAGGTATGGTGCTTAAAGATGGCTCTAAGATGAGCAAATCTAAAGGCAATACGGTTGATCCGGATGCTATCATTAAAACGTATGGTGCCGATACTGCACGACTTTTTATTCTTTTTGCAGCACCTCCTCAAAAAGAGCTTGAATGGAATGACAGTGCTGTTGAAGGAGCTTTTAGATTTTTAAAACGTTTTGCACAAAAGAGTGAAAATGCTCTAAGCTGTAAAACGCTTCCTATTATTGATCATAATACACTCTCTAAAGAGTCTAAGTATGCACGTAAAAAAGTGTACGAAGCACTCAAAAAATCCAATGAGATTTATGAAGGCACATATACCTTTAATACGCTGATTGCCGCATCAATGGAAGCATTGAATGCACTCAGTGATCAAAATGATTCCGCTGTTTGGTCAGAAGGTTATTTTGTATTGCTTAATATCTTAGAGCCAATCGTTCCGCATATATGTTGGGAAATGAGTGAATCACTTTTTGGATGCGCTAATCTAGCTCCAATTGCAATGAAAGAAGAAGTTTTTGTAGAAGATAGTATGATACTAGCTGTTACTGTTAATGGTAAAAAGCGTGCTGAAATTGAAGTTGAAACATCTATTTCTAAAGAAGATGCTCTTGTCCTTGGTAAAGAGAGTGTCTCAAAATGGATAGAAGGAAGTGAACTCATTAAAGAGATTTATGTTCCTAATAAATTGATTAATTTGGTGGTAAAATAAGATGAAACAACTTTTTCTTGGACTCTTGATCGCAGTTTTAATTAGTGGATGCAGTTATAAACCATCATCCTATTATGCAAAAAAAGCATTGGGACAAAACATTTATGCAGAAGTTACGATCTCAAGGCAAGATCCAAGGAACAGTGTTTTAATTAAAGATGCTGTTAATGAAGCGGTTGTTAGCCGATTTGGTGCGAAATTGGTAAGCAAAGAAAAAGCGGATACTGTTTTAAAAATAAGCATAGGTTCAATCTCTTTTTCACCTATCGTTTATGATAAATACGGCTATGTTATTTCTTATAAAACAACGGTTGTTTTGGCAATGCAGTATGAAGATGAAAATAAAAAAGTTCAGAAATTGACAGCAACTGGAGAGTATGACTTCTCGATTGAATCTAACAGTGTTGTCTCTGATAATAACCGTTTTGATGCCATTCGTTACGCGGCATCAGATGCTTTAGATGAGTTTGTTTCCAAGATTTCTATCAAAGGACTCCGAAATGGCAACAACAATTAATGAAATCATAAGAGACTCTTTAGAACTCATCAAGGCTGAACATCTTAATTTAACACCTGATAATTATGCCAAAGTCTTTTGCAAAGTCGCAAAGCAAAAAGGTGTTATTGTTGAAGATTGTCAAAAGGTTGATAAATATACAAAAAAGCTTGATCCAAATATTGTAACGGATATGAAGCGTTTTAATATTAGCACGGTTGATGAACTTCTCTCTTTTTTAGTTGCAAAACTTAATCGAGCCAATGAAGGAGATGCCCTTAAAATGGTCAATACTTTGGCTATTTTAACCAAACGTATACTTCAAGCTATTACGCTTTTACATGACACTAAAGCGACCAACCTTGCAAATGCTTCGTTAGAACGACTTGATTTCCACCAAAATCTTCAATCTATTGATCTTGTTAAAGAGAAGTGGTTTGATTTTATTTCAAATTATGATGATAGCTATTTGAAAAAGTTAGATGCCTTTGGTCATGTGACTAAAGATGATCTCGAAGTGATGGTTCGAGATTTAATTAAGATTTTAAGTAAAGATAACAGCACTGAACTTTACAAAACATTGGTTCCCCTTATTATTGCATCACTATCGCCTTCTATCGCTTCTGGTATGAATGATGAATTAGCTTCAATTAGCAATGAATTACGCAATTCTCCTGATGCTTTAGGTACACCTGCCCTTCAGCAAGAGATCAAACATTTGATTGGAAAACGCATCGATCTTGATAAAGCAGAAGTACAAAAAAAAGTTGCAGCACTCGATAAAATTCTTGATGAGATTAATAAAAAGATTCTTGAACTTATTCAAAGCAGTAACTTTAGCCATGAACAGGTTAAAGTTATTAAAAAAGATTTGCAAAGTATAAACTTTCAACAAGACAGTTTTGAGACGGTACAAGTTAAGCTTCTCAATATCGCTTCTTCTTTAGAGAGTGAAACCAGATCTCTTAGTGAAAAAATGATCAGCAATCAAGAGACTATCACTAAGCTTCAAAACCGTATCTCTAAACTTGAATCAGCCCTTTTAGTTGCTAAGCAAGAGGTAAAAGAAGATTATCTGACTCATGTGGCAACCAAACGTGCACTTGCGAATGAAATGAGTCGTGTCGAAGATGCCTTTATGCGTTATAAAATTGACTATACACTCTGTTTTATTGATATTGATCACTTTAAAATGGTGAACGATACCTATGGCCATGAAGCAGGGGATGTTATTCTCTCAACAGTAGGAAAAATCTTACGTAAATACATTCGTCAAGTTGATTTTGTAGGACGTTATGGTGGCGAAGAGTTTTTAGTCATTCTTCCAAGTACGGATCTTCCTCAAGCGATTCACTTTGCAGACAAAATTAGAGCGATTGTTGAGCAGTTTAAATTTCTCTATAAAAATGAACGTATCAATGTGACGGTGAGTTGTGGTGTTTCGCAGCGCTCACAGCAAAAATCAAGCGATGAAACGCTTAGTGCAGCGGATGGCTTTTTATATAAAGCAAAAGAAGCTGGCCGTAATCAAGTGATGCCTGTGCTTTAATGCGACTGCAACCTTTTTTAGAGACTAAACCACTTTTTTATGATGAGATTGATTATGCTCGTATGCCAAAAGCTTACCAAAGTATAGCGTCTTATTTTAATCTTCCTAAAATTATTCATCTTGTAGGCACCAATGGCAAGGGGACTACGGGACGTTTTTTAGCCCAGATGCTTCTTTCAAATGGCCTACATGTAGGACATTACACCTCGCCTCATATTCTTAAGTTTAATGAGCGCATTTGGTTTGATGGTTCGGATGTCGAAGATGCAGTATTGGAAAAAGTGCATGAAAAACTACTCACTTTACTGGATCCTTCTTTTGCACAAGCACTTTCTTATTTTGAGTATACCACGCTTTTAGCAATGCTTTTTTTCTCTGAAACATGCGATTATGTGGTTCTTGAAGCAGGACTTGGTGGGGAATACGATGCGACCAATGTTTTTCCTAAATGCCTCTCTGTTATTACCCCTATTGGGCTAGATCATCAAGCTTTTTTAGGGGAAAGTCTTGAGGAGATTGCTCAAACAAAAATTAACAGTGCAACAACCGATATGATTATAGCCAAGCAGTATGATTTAAAGGTCTATCCTATTGCACTTCTCAAATCACAAGAATTACGAAGTGAAATTTATTGTGTTGAACTATTTTTTAATGAAGCAAAAAATAAAGCGTTAAATGCCTATGCTAGCAAACATCATTTACCACTTTATTTACAAGAAAATTTTCAAACCGCACTTTGTGCATTAAATGTCATGGGTTATAATATTGATCTTGAAACCTTTTACCCTCAGGTTTTGCAAGGACGTTTTCAAAAATTGATGCCTAATGTTACGATTGATGTGGGGCATAATGTGATGGCGGCAGAGGCATTGGTTGCCAGTTTAGGCAAAAAAAAGGTTATGTTGGTCTATAATAGTTACAAAGATAAAGATTTTAAAACGATTTTATCGATTTTAAAACCAATTATCGAAGCGATTTTAGTGATAGAGATTGATAGCCCAAGAGCTGTAGAGAAGTCTGCATTGTATGACGTCGCTTACACGTTAGAGCTTCCTATCTCTTCTTTTATAGGCATTCAGAACGATAAAGAGTATTTGGTATTTGGCTCTTTTTCAGTGACGGAAGCATTTTTAAAGGCTGTATGTGAAAAATAAATTTACCGTTACGATCTCAGATGTGCATGGTTCACGACACTTTTTATTGCATCAGATCATTAAAAAGTTTTTGCTCTACTTTACGTTGTTTGTTGCTTTGGTGATTTTAGTAGGTAGTTTTGTGATTTTATTTTTAATGCATGAAGTTTCATCTCTTGAGGCAAAAAAAGAGAGTGCCTTCCAAGAACGTAATGTTTTGTTAGCCCAAAATGAGTCTCTGCAAGAAGAGATCTCCGAAAAATCAAAAGAGTATGAAGCGATTCGCGATAAAATCAGTAATGTTGAAGAGCTCATTGGTCTTAGAGTCAATGATGAAGATAACCTTGATACAAGACTTGAAGAGATTGACTTAGCGGCACTACAGCAAAAGACTTTTTTTGATAACATCCCAAGTGGTGATGTTATGGCGTACAGTGAGTTTTCATCGCGTTTTGGTTGGAGAGAAAACCCTATTTTAAAACGTAAAGAATTTCATGCGGGTACGGATTTGAGAGCCCCTATTGGAACACCTGTTTTAGCGCCAGCAGATGGTGTTGTCAAATTTGTTCAGTATAATCAAAACAGTGGTTATGGTAATGTTGTCTCTCTCAGCCATAATTATGGATTTGAAAGTTATTATGCACATTTACTCAATAAACCTATTGTTAAAGAGGGGCAGTTTGTTAAAAAAGGCGATGTGATTGCTTATTCTGGAAACAGTGGAATGTCTACAGGTCCGCATTTACATTATGAAATTAAGTTTATAGGACGTCTTTTAGACCCAGAATCTTTTTTAAGATGGAAGGGTGCTAACTTTAAAGAAATCTTTCAAAAGGAGAAGAGAGTCACATGGGAATCTTTAATAAAGTTGATCAGTTCACAACAACAGTACCCGCTTCCGAAACAACCATAGTAGCGAGTGGAGCTAAAATTGAGGGTATCTTTAACTGTCAGACACGTTTACATGTAGACGGTGAAATTATTGGTAAAGTTCTCTCTGATAGCATTGTTATCATCGGAAAACAAGGTAAAATCAGTGGTGAAATTAATGCCAGTCGTTTGATTATCAACGGTCTTTTTGAAGGTAATGCCAATTGCGACAATGTCGAAGTATTGGAAGGTGGCAAATTTCTAGGAAAAGTCATTGCTAAAGAACTTGTCATTGAAGCAAAAGCTATTTTTGAAGGTGAAAGTAAAATTAAAACGGAGAGTGCAGAAGCCCCTTCGTATGAAGAACAAAGGGATTGATTGTTACAAGCTGCGTTTTACGAATTTTTACAAACAAAAAATGACTTCCAACTTTTAGGTGTTAAAGGCGAAAAAGAGGCTTTTTTAGCCTCTGAGATCGCTCTTTTCCTTGGTAAAAAAAGCTATGTTTTACCCGATCTTAGAGCTAACAGTGGCGATGATCTACTCTCCTTTCATGAAGAAATGGTGGAACTTTTACGGGTTTTACATGCTTTTTATCAAGATCAATCTACGAAAAAGATTTTAATTTCTCCTCTACGTACGCTGTTAACTCCACTACCAAAAGCAGACCTTTTTGATACCTTTGTTTTAGAGTTTGGAATGCGTTTACATCTTGAACGTTTTCGTGAACAGATGTATTATTGGGGCTATCTTGCCGTCGATGTTGTCCAAGGAAAAGGCGAAATTTCTATCCGTGGCGACATCATCGACATCTTCCCACCCGATAGTGAAAAAGCCCTTCGTTTAAGCCTTTTTGATGATGAAGTAGAAAGCATTCGTCTTTTTGACTGTGAAAGTCAAAAAAGTACCAAAGAAGAATTGGAGAGCTATACACTTTTCCCTGCACTGTTTGCGCTGGATGAAGAACGCCATACTCTGATGCAAAAGCGTATAGATTCGCTTAAAAGTGACAGTTTTACTAAAGATATTCACTCCCTAGGTCTATGGGTTTTAGGCGAGAGTGGCGCGGTTTACACCGATACATTTAAAACCTATTTGAGTATGGACGCGGTAGAAGAGCTTGCAGAAATCGCTTTGTTTGATGAAGAGGGGGCTAAAAGCCTTCAAAATCTTCCTTGTATACCCGAAGCTAAAAGTTACCGAGAAATTGCACCATCAAATATTAAAACATTTATAGAACTCCACCAAAAAAAGAAGATTACGCTCTTAGCTAAAAACGAAGTGTTGCTCCGTATGGTTGATGTGGATTCTACGCATATCAAATGGGTTCAGAGTGAGCGCATTGTCAATATCATGAATGCCGAAGAGATTATTCTCTCCCTCAACAAACCTACCACTAAGCTCAAACGCAAACGTGCCAATATTGTTTTGGATGAGCTTAAAAATGGCGATTATGTAGTGCATGAAAATTACGGCATTGGTATTTTCAAAGGGCTTACACAAGCGACTGTTTTAGGGGCAACGAAAGATTTTGTTCTTATTGAGTATTTGGGTGATGATAAGCTTTTACTTCCAGTTGAAAACTTGCATGTCATAGACCGTTACATTGGCGAGAGTGGTGGATTGGTTAGTGTTGATCGTCTTGGCAAGGGAACATTCCAGAAACTCAAAGCGAAAACCAGAGAACGCCTTTTAGAGATAGCGAGTGAAATCGTCGCCATTGCCGCTAAGCGCGAAATGGTTGATGGACTCAGCATCAAAGTAGAAGAGGGCGAAATGGCACAGTTTGAGGCTGATGCAGGTTTTGCTTATACGGAAGATCAAAAACGTGTCATCACTGAGATCCTAACCGATTTTAGCGGCGGTAAAATGATGGACAGACTCTTAAGCGGTGATGTCGGCTTTGGTAAAACGGAAGTAGCTATGAATGCCATTTTTGCAACCGTTCACAAAGGTTTTCAAGCCCTTCTTATCGCTCCTACAACACTTTTATGTTCGCAACATTTTAAAAGCCTCTCATCTCGTTTTGCAAAATACAATATTAAAGTAGCACAATTAGATCGTTTTACGACAGCGGCTCAAAAGCAGGTAATTTTAAAAGAACTCAAAAGCGGCGCATTGCAAGTGTGTGTGGGAACGCATTCACTTTTTGAAGTGGAACTGTTCAATCCAGCTCTTGTGGTAGTTGATGAAGAGCATAAATTTGGTGTGAAGCAAAAAGAGAAGCTCAAAAATTTTAGAGAAAATGTGCATATTCTCTCCATGAGTGCAACCCCGATTCCTCGAAGTCTCAATATGGCACTGAGTTCCATTAAGCAGTATTCCCAACTTCTTACCCCTCCAAATGATAGAGAAGATGTGCGAACCTTTGTCAAAGAGTACGATGAAAAGGTCATCAAAGAGGCGATTATTCGTGAGATGCGACGAGGAGGGCAGGTCTTCTTTGTTCACAATCGCATCGCGACCATTGAAGCCAAACGCAAAGAGTTGCTCGGCATGATGCCCAATCTTCGCATCTTAACGCTTCACTCAGAAATTAGTGCGACGGTGACCGAAAAAGAGATGTTGCATTTTGAAGAGAAGTCATACGATGTGCTTTTAAGCACCTCCATCATCGAATCAGGCATCCACATTCCTAATGTGAATACGATCATCATTGATTCTGCCGATCACTTTGGTATGGCTGATCTTCACCAACTTCGTGGTCGTGTAGGACGAAGTAAGCGCCAAGGGTTTTGTTACTTTTTGGTGAAAGATAAAGAAGAACTCTCGGAATCTGCTAAAAAACGTCTTATTGCCCTTGAGTCAAATTCTTATCTTGGCAGTGGTTCAATTTTGGCGTACCATGACCTTGAGATCAGAGGTGGTGGTAACTTAGTCGGTGAAGCACAAAGTGGACATCTTAAAAACATTGGGTATTCACTTTATCTGCGAATGCTTGAAGACGCCATCAATGCACTTTTGGGTAAAACACCGATTGCTTCACGTGAAGTGGACATCAAGCTTTCTATCAGTGCGTTTATCAGCGATACCTATATTACCGAAGATCGCGTACGATTAGAGCTTTACCGACGTCTGAGCAAATGCAGAAGTATTCATGATGTTTTAGAGATTGAAGAAGAGATGCTAGATCGCTTTGGAAAGCTTGATATCCCAACCAAGCAGTTCTTGCAACTCATTGAGATCAAAATTTTAGCGACAGGGCAAAATATTACCCTTATTTCCAATTACGGACAGAATATCACCATCAAATACGAAGATGAGAAAAAAATTACACTGCAATCACGCAGTCGCGATAATGACGATGTCATTGCAACCGTGTTAACACATTTAAGGATTAAAGCGTGAGAGTAGGGTTTATTGGCGATATTGTAGGAAAACCTGGGCGAAGTATGCTTGAAGCTCACCTTCGTAAACTACGTAAAGAGTATGAGCTAGATTTCGTCATCGCCAATGGTGAAAATGCGAGCCATGGCTTTGGTTTAGGCTCCTTACATGCCAAAGAGCTTTTTTCGTATGGAGCCGATATTCTTACCGGTGGAAATCACTCGTGGGACAAAAAAGAGATCATTCCTTTATTAGATGTTATGCCCATTCTTAGGCCTCTTAATTATCCTGAAGGTGTCCCCGGACGAGGCGTGAGTGTTTTACAGGTCAAAGATGAGAAGATTGCTATCATCAATGTCATGGGGCATTATGGTATGCCGATGGTTGAAAATCCTTTCTTGCGTGCTCAAAAAGCGGTAGATGAACTTCGTGCCGAAGGGGTGCAGACAATTATCATCGACTTCCATGCCGAAGTCACTTCCGAAAAACGTGCCATGCACATGCTTTTAAAAGGAAAGGTGAGTGCCATTTTAGGTACCCACACGCACGTAGGAACAGACGACCTTCAAATCGTTGAGGGAACATGCTATGTAACCGATGTTGGGCTTAGCGGGGCACGTGATGGCGTTATAGGCATGGACAAAGATGCTCCTCTCAAACGTTTTCTCACGGGACTCCCCGCTTCGCTTGAAATTCCTAAGAAATGCAAGAAAATTTTGCAGATGGTCATTATGGATATACAAGATGGCAAATGTGTTGATGCTTTTAAACTGCGTGTTTTTGATGACCAAGAGCGTATTCTTGCAAAGGCTGTACTTGAATAGTTTTGATGTGTTGGTTGCGCTACAAAAACAAGGCTATATTAAAAGCACACGTGACCCTCTTTGGTGGCCAAGGTCTGGCACATTTTGGGTTGTTGTGGGTGCAATTTTAACGCAGCAAACCAAATGGGAAAAAGTTGAAAAGAGCATTGAAAATTTAGAACATGCGGGCATTGATAGCTTGGAAAAACTCGCCACATTTAATCTTGATCTTCTTGCATTGTCTATTCAACCTTCAGGTTTCTACAATACCAAAGCAAAAAATCTTCATCTATTAGCCAATGCTATCCTTGAAACATTTGGTTCCTATGCGTCTTTTTGCGAAAATGTCGATCGTGAGTGGCTCTTAGCTCAAAAAGGTATTGGAGAGGAGAGTGCAGATTCGATTTTATGTTATGCTTGTCTCAAAGAAGCGATGGTTGTTGATGCTTATACGACAAGACTTTTAGCCGCCTATGGATACGAGTTTGAAACGTATGCCGCATTGCAAGAATGGATCGTTGATGGACTTTTGAGTAATCTTTCAAATGTTAACAAGCTTTATGGTAAAGAAATAACGATTAATGCGCTTTTTGCAAGGTTTCATGGAAAGATTGTGGAGTTTTGTAAAGAGAATTCTCGTGGAAAAATAGTCAATGTGGAGAGTTTAGGGCTTTAAGCCCAATAAAGCCCTTACAAATTAGATTTGTAAGGGCTTAGCTTTTTAGAGGTTATGCTCTTTTTTGTATGCAACGATGAGTGCATACGCTTCATCTTTAAGTCTAAGTTTTTCTTTTTTCATTGTCTCAAGCTCTGCATCACTGATATGTGCTCTGCCTTCATCTGCATCTGTAATTTTTTGATCAAGTTCATTGTGTTTTTCAAAAATTTTTGCAAAGTGTGCATTATCAACTTTAAGTTTTGAGATAACTTCTCTGTATTCGTGTAGCATTGGTTCTCCTTTTGTATTTGTTCTTTATTTTATCAAAAAGTGCTTAATTTTACGACTATATAGAAATATTTATACATGTAAGAAACAAGAATAACATATCTTGGGAGCGTTAACAATAAAAATTCAATATATTATTTTTTCAAAATTGTATCAAGCATCATCAGATACTCAGATAAATATTTTTTTAAATCATAGTCATCTTTTATCATGGCATGAAAATACATACCGTCTGCTGTTGCAATGAGACTTCTGATCCACTGTTTCGAATCTTCCTTTAGATAACCACTTTGTATCATCTCTTCAAAAATATTTTCAATATATTCATAGGTCAGATTATAAAAATCAAGGTTCATTTGTTTAATATATTCATTTTCAACGTTAATATACATAAAAAACGTATCTCTCATAATTTTATCTAACTCAGAATAAGCAGGATCAGAGTTATCCATATAGCATGAGAAAAAAGCCATTAATTTTTCAAGAAATGTTTTTTTTGCTTGAATGTCATCTGTAACATGTTCAAGCATTTCATTACCTTTACGTTTAATGACTTCATAGATGAGTGCTTCTTTTGTTTTAAAGTAATAATAAAATTGTCCTTTTGACATATTCACAGATTCGATAAATTTATTGAGGGAAAAATTGTGAACTCCATTTTTAACAAACTCGTCGTAAGCCTGTTCGCAAATAAAATGGGATTTATCTTCTAATTTAACTTTTTGAGCCATAATAATCCTTTTAACTACACCTATAATTTTAACATGAATTGAATTTTTTAACGATGGGTATAGAGTTTTCTAAGTTTATCATCTAATGGTGCAAGCATTTTATAAAAAGCTGGAACAACAAAAAGACTTAAAATTGTAGAAATCAGTAATCCAAAGATAACACTCACACCCATTGGTGCTTTGATGCCAGAGCCTTCACCTACAGAAATAGCCAAAGGTAACATTCCAAAACACATAGCAACGGTTGTCATTAAGATAGGACGTAAGCGTGATACTCCCGCATGAATAATAGCTTCATCTAAGCTCATGGCATCCATTCTATTTTTATTGGCTGCATCCACAACCAAGGTAGAGTTTTTGCCAACAAGCCCTAGTAATAGAAAAAGTCCCATCATACTAAAAAGACTCATAGGCATATTGGCAAGATAGAGGCCTAAAAATGCACCTGTAAAGCTTAATGGCATTGCACTCATAATAATGATGGGTTGCAATGGTGATTCATATAAAGATGCGAGAATAAGATAGATCATAATAACAGCAGCTCCAATCGCTACTCCAAATGCTTCATTTGTTTCAGCCATACTTTTTGCATCTCCATCTAATTGGTAACTAACACCATCAACGAGCCATTTGTCTTTATTGGCTGTTACCGTGTCAATTAATACGTCCAATGTAAGACCATTGCTCATATCTGCTCCCACTAAAACATATTTTTGACGATCCCATCGTTTAATAGTTGTTGGTGCTTCATTTTCACTCATACGAACTAAACTGGAAACCAAAATCATTTGTCCTTTATCATTCTTGATAAGTAAATTACCAATAGCTTCGGGGCTCATGCGTTTATCATCCGAGAGTCGCATGACAATGTCATACTCTTTTCCATTCTCACGGTAATAACTCACTGCCATTTCTCCTGAGTAGGCTAAGGCAATGACATTGGCAATATCACTACTTTTAACACCGTATTTAGCGGCATTTTCACTGATAATTTTTAAAGAGAGTTGAGGCGTGTTTTGTTGCATATTGCTTTGAATACTGGCAGTGCCTTGAATCGTTTGTAGATAGTCCATTAATTTTACGGCAGATTCATTGACCAATGCCTCATTTTGAGCTCGTAAAATCATCTGAAAAGGTGTAATCATCTCACTGTATCCTGCATCATCTGCTTCATTGATGTTAATCTTCATCTCTTTAAAATCAGCAGCTTTTTCACGTACACTATTCATAATCTCTTGTTGACTTCGATGGCGCTTATCCATAGGAACCAATTTCACAAAGATAGCGCCTTGATGGATAGAACTATTAAGTCCAACACTCAATGAAGAGTATTCTACCTCTGGTAGTGACAACAATGTTTTTTGAATTTCAAGTGATCTGTTTTTCATCTCATTCATCGAAATACCTGCATGTGCGGTAAGAGAGATTTTGAACTGACTTTTATCTTCTTTTGGCATAAAGACCATTCCTAAATTTCCTGATAACATCATAGAAATAATAAAAATACCTAAAGCGCTTAAAAGGGTGGTTTTTTTATAGTGTAATGCTGTTGTTAAAAGTTTTTTATAGAATTGCTCAATTGAGATAAAAATATGTTCTGTTTTGAGATAAAAAGCTGAATGAATCGGTTTAGCAACCAAAGAACTAATCATCGGTATGAGCGTAATGGCAATAATATACGAAATACAAACAGCTGCAACAATCGTAATACCGAAGCTTGTAAAAAATCGTCCTATAAGACCATCCATACTGGCAATTGGGATAAATACTGCTAAAAGCATCGCTGAAATGGCAAGAATAGAAAATGAGATCTCACTAACGCCTTCGCGCGCCGCTTGTAATTTTGGCAATCCTTCTTCTAGTTTTTTATAGATATTTTCAATGACAACAATAGCATCATCAATGATAATACCAATAGCAAGCGTAAGTGCTGTGAGGGTTAAAAGATTGATCGTTTGTCCACTCCATCCCATCAATGCCCATACTCCAAAAACAGATACAGGTAACGCAATAGCTGCAACAAGGGTGAGTGTCACATTGCGTAAAAAAATCAAAACAACTAATGAGGCTAAAATACATCCTAAAAAAAGATCAAATTGAACGCTTTCCAAAGTTGACTTAATAAAGGTTGTTGAGTCCAATAAAATATCAATCTTAAATTCATTGGAAAGTTTTTGCAATGTGGGAAGTTGCGCTTTAACCCCATCGGCAATTTCAATTTCATTTGCACCAGAGACTTTTTTTACCTCTATCAAAACGCCATTATTGGCATTAAAATTGGCATAGGTTCGCTCATCAGAAATATCACTGATTACATCTGCAACATCGGATAATCTAACACCATCTTTGATTTTAATATTTTTTAAATCCTCAACATTCAAAGCATCAGCATCAATAGAAATACTCCACTCTTTTTCGTTCTGAACAACACGTCCACCATCGCGCTTGATGTTCTCTTCATTAATTTTTGTAGCAAGATCATTAAGGTCAATTCCATATTCACCAAGTTTGGAAATATTAGGCGTAATTTTTAAAAGTTTATTACGCATTCCTACAACACGTACTTCACCTACGCCTCGTAAATTTTGAAGTTTTGGCTTAATTTTTTCATTTGCAAATGTCATGAGATTTTCAACATGGTCCGATGTAGTTGATACAAAGAGCATTATAATGGGGGATGCATTCATAGAGTATTTTTCAACAATAGGCTTGTCAACGCCACTTGGAAAATCTACGGAAGAGACTTTATCTCTCACATCATTGGTTGCCTCTTCAATGGATTTATTGAGTTTAAACTGCGCAACAACGGTAGAAATACCCCGAGAGGTATTGGAGCTAATGCTGTCTAGCCCTGATAAACTACTAATGGCTTCTTCAATTTTATCGGTAATCTTACTTTCAATGATTTCAGAGGATCCATTTTTATACGTTGTGGTAATGGTAACAACTGGAACATCAACATTGGGTAAGAATGTTTCAGGCATCTTTTGTCTTTGGGTATATCCAAAAAATAGAATTCCTAATACAAACATAATGGTGGTGATAGGTTTGGCAATAGCGAATTTATGCATTTTTAGCCTCTACTTTGTTTTGATAGTGCCATCGCCAAAAGTGCCGATTTTTAAATCAACACCATCCGCTTCTGCATAAAGTTTTTTAGTCTCAGTATTGATGACAGGATAGACTTTAGATATTTTTGTACACACACTTTGACTCTCTGTCGCATCTTTTTTAAAACAAAAGTCGTTGCCTACATTAATCTGATTTGCAAATTGTGAATCAAATGCCAATAAGAGCTTTTTTTCATGAGAAACCAATTTAAAAAGAGGTTTGGTGCTAGAGCCTGTCATATCGCCTAATTCAATGTTTTTCTCAGCAATAATGCCAGCAAATGGGGCAACTAGCTTCATCTTTGCCACTTTCTCTTCACTTAAGAGCATTGAACTTTTAGCTTTGTCCAATTCTGCTCGTAACTTGTCCAGTGTATTTTTATCAAATACTTCTGAGCTATTTTCATAACGTTTATACTGGGCAACTAAAAATTGATATTCACTTTTTGCCATCTCTAATGCTGCTTTTTCTTCTTTATCATTCAGCACTAAAAGAACCGTACCTTTTTCTACTTTCGTGCCGACATTGGCATTGATTGTTGCAACAATGCCTTGTGACACAACATTGAGTGATGCTTCTTTTTGTGCTTTAATTTCATAGGTTGCATAGACATCTGCAAACAATGCTGTGTAAAATACCATACTTATCAATAAAAACTTTTTCATTATAATGCTCCTACTAGTGTCATTAAATCTGTACCTACGGTAAAGGCATATTCAGCTTTTTTGAGCTCAATCTCATTTTTTGCTGCAATACAACGATAAGAGGCTTCCTCTTTCTTTGTTAACTCACTTAAATATTCAGTATGACTAATTAGATTGGTAGAAAAGCGTTTCTTAGCATATTCGTAGGCCATACTGGTTGCTTCGAAAGCAGCATTAGCAGCATTTAATTTTGTACGAGCGGCCTCAAGTGAACGCTCAGAAATCTCTTTTTCTGTTTTAACGGTTTTTTCTTTATAGGCTATCTCTTGGGAGAGCGCTAAGACACCCAGACGTGCTGCTTCTTGATCTTTAGATATTTTTCCAAAATCAAATAATGGAAAGCTAAATTGTAAACTCAGATCATTACTATGTTTTGAGAGTGTTTGACTTCCAGCCATATCATCATAAGATGAATAAGCATTATTTTTAAGATCGTATTGAAGTGAAATCGTAGGCATATAGGTATATTGTGATACTGAATATTCCAAACTTTTTACGGTATGTTTATCAGCTTCTATGTCTGCTCTTGCAATACTTTTCTCTTTTGAAGCTTCATTTAAATACTCCTGATCTTGATCCATCGAAATAGCAAGACCCGTTAACTGTAAAAGCTTCAAACGTGAACTTTCTAACTGTAACTTCATGGATTCCAGATCATATTCCGCCTCTTTTTGAGACGCAACAATCGCTTGAAGTTTGTCTTTGGTGGTAAGATCATTAGTGACTAAAACAGTAATGTTTTTAATATTTTCATTAAGCTCTTTGATCTTATAATTTAAAACAGATATACCTGACTTTGCACTTTGCAATGTGTAATATTCACGAATGACATCTAACATTAATTGCTGTTTTGTAAATTCACTTTTATAAGTTTGCGCATCGTAAGCACTCTTTTGTGATGAGATTTTTCCCTCTCGTTTAAACCCGTCAAACAGAATATAAGAGGTTCTCAAGCCTACATAATCACTGTTTTTAGGCTCATAGGAGGCTCGCTCAAATTTACTATCTCGCCCTGCTATCATATCAACCGTTGGCAAATACGTTTTTTGTGAGGATTCATGTTCTTTTTTGGCTTTATCTTGATAGGTTAATTGTGATTGATACGATTCATTGGTTCCGATAGCTGATAAAAGCTCCTTCAGTCCGACATCAGCATATACTTGTTGCAATGATAAAACAATCAATGCAAGAAAAAATTTCATTTTCATTTTTTACCTTTTATGGGAGCTTTTTAACGTGATTAAAGTAAAACTTCAATCACAGATGATCCATCTTTTTTTGCAAATCCACGGCTTTCTGCTAACGTAAATAATTTGAGCATTTCCTCTAAAACTTCTGTTGGCATTCCAACAGATCTTGCTGTCTTAATAGCTATGGTAAAACCCGCTGTATAACTATCAAGTGCTGCAAATATATTCTCGTGATTATGTGTTACCATATTAGCGAGTTGGTATTCCGCACCGGGAACAAGCATAGAGACCAATGGCTCGTAAATTTCTTGTTTGACATTAAGTTTTTGAGCAATAGCCGTTGAGTATGCAAGGGTTACCATATTCATTACTGCACCAAAAACAGATGCAGCTTCTGCTTTGGTGGCATCCCCTATATCACCTACACGAATCACTTCTTTTCCAAAGCTTAGAAGAAGGTCAGTCCAAAACTTTTCATCTGCATCCTTACAACCAATGGCAAAAGAGGCTTCTCCTGATCGTAACATTGTATTGTCTGCATTGATTGTCATTTCGGCTAAGACACCACCATGTTTGGTAATTTGATCAGCCACGTCCATGATTTCATCAAGCATTGTTGTTGAAGCATTGATGAACTTTTTACCTTTAAAGGCTAATGTGAGTGCGTCATCTAATAAGAGCTCTTTGACACCTTTGCCATCTAATAGCACGATGATTGTTGCATCTGCTTCTAAAATTGCTTCTGCTGGGCTTAGAACAGCTTTGGCACCTAGTTCAACCAGTGGTGCTGTTTTAGCAGCTGTTCGATTGTAAACAATCACTTCATGTCCCGCTTTCATCACTGCCTCAGCCATGGCTGTACCCATCAGCCCTGTTCCTAATATTGCTACTTTCATCTTTATATCTCCCATCATTAATTCTAAAATTTTATAAATTTCTAGCATTGCTTGATTAACTATGCTAGGTAAGTTATAAAATAAACCAGTGGTCTAATTATAAAGCAACTATGCTTTGAATAAAATTAAACCACAAGTCTAAAATTTATTTATTTGAATATTTGACTTGAAGTTATATAAAAATGCTATTAAGATACCATCTGTTTGGTTGAGAGTAAATCTACTTTTAGAAGCGTTTATTTTGCCTAATATGTTCATTATTGTTGGTATAGATATGTCAACTCTGTGCTTGTATTTCATCATTTCAGGAATAATGAGTTACGAGAAGTATCTATTGGGTTTTATATTTTTGAAAATAGCTTTGTAGTCGTTGGGGTGTTCTTTGATGTTAATGTCGGTAAATATGACACATTCAAAAGATTAATGAGAAAATTTTGAGAAAACTTGGAGGATTGATGAATGGTTTTCTGCCAATTTCTAATCCTCCAGTAATATTTATTCTTGTTGCGTAACTTTTGTTCTTGTAAATGACACCTAAGTCCGATAGTCGGCATTGATTTCAACATATTTATGTCCTAAATCACAGCCATATGCTGTAAACCCAGCTTCTCCAATTCCCAGTTCACAATGAATACGAAAGGAATCTTTCTTCATAACTGCTGCAGCTTTTTTTTCTGCTTCTGCATCTAGCGAGCGTTGTTCGTTACTGTAAATTAAGACATCATCATAGTGAATGACAAGACTCTCTTCATTACACGTAATACCACTTGCCCCAATTGTAGAAGCGATACGTCCCCAATTTGGGTCTTCTCCAAAAAGCGCTGTTTTTACCAGTAATGAATTACTGAGTGCTTTAGCTGCACGTTCTGCTTCTGCAACACTTTTTGCACCGCTCACTTCAAATGCTACAACTTTCGTAGAACCTTCACCATCGCGTACCAGCATTAAACTAAGCTCTTTTGTAATGAGACGAAGCGCTTCATTGAAGGCTTCTTTATGGTATGCACTGCTTTGTTTTGAGCTAAGAAGTAGCACAGTATCATTGGTTGAAGTATCGCCATCAACGCTTACGGCATTAAATGAATGTTGGGTCGCAGGCAATAAAAGTTCATCCATATCTGCTTTTGGAATGTTGGCATCAGTGAGAATAAAGCAAAGCATGGTTGCCATGGCCGGGTTAATCATACCTGCACCTTTACAAATAGCCGCGATATGGAAGAAACTACCATCTTCTAGGATGACTTTAAAACAGAGCTCTTTTTTAAAGCTGTCAGTTGTCATAATGGCTGATGCTGTTGCATGTGAATCTTTGGCATTAAAGTCAAATATATCAAAAGCAGTTGAGAGCTTTTCAACATTGAGACGGTATCCAATGACACCGGTTGAGCTCATAATGGGGTTGTGTAAGCTTGGAAATTTTGTTTTCAGTTTGCTAAAGAGGGTATCAATATCTTCAATACCTTTTTCACCCGTCATTGCATTAGCATTTTTTGCATTCATCAAAATGAAATTGGTTTGAAATCCTTTTGGATAGCGCAAAAAATGTTTAATAGGTGCAGCCTGAAAGACATTGGATGTAAACACTGCTGAAATATCGCATGGTTCGTTGGTACGAATAAAAGCGACATCGTTATTGCCATTAGGTTTAAAGCCAGCGTGAACGCCTTGGCAGAAAAAACCAGCTACATTATCAAGTCCGTTTTTAAGTGGAAGAATGGTAAACATGGGTAAACCCTTTAGGATTTTAGTGTGAAAGTATGAGGTATGAGTAAAAACAATTAAACAACAAAAATTTCCCCGTAAAAGGAGAAATTTTAGCCGTTTTTCTTCATTGTACGAAGTGTCGAAGCAGCAATTCTAATTTTCTTAGTCGTTCCATCTTCAAGTGTCACACGGACAGTTCTAAGGTTTGGAAGGAATCTTCTTTTAGTTTTGTTGTTCGCATGGCTTACGTTGTTACCAACCATAGGGCCTTTTCCAGTAAGAGCACATTTTCTTGCCATATCGATATCCTTAAAATTTTTCGTGAATTGTACATGAAATAAGCAAAAGAAACGCTTAATTCAACGCAGCCTGAGATTATAGCGAAAAGAATATAAATTTTGATACAATTTGGTTAAAAATTTTAAAAAGGTACGTAATGTTAGTGGCTCCAAGTATTCTTTCTGCTGATTTTGGAATGTTAAAAGAAGAAATAGTATCAATTTGTGAGGCAGGATGTGATCTTGTACATGTGGATGTCATGGATGGGCATTTTGTACCCAATCTGACCATTGGACCCGTTGTCGTTAGTGCTGTAGCAAAAGCTGCCACAAAGCCTCTTGATATTCATTTGATGGTTGAAAACAATACATTTTTTGTTGATCTTTTTGCTCCCTTAAAACCTAAATATATCTCTTTTCATATTGAAGAGGAAAAACACCCGCATCGTTTAATTCAAAAAATTAGGCATTTGGGTATTTCTCCAGCGATTGTACTCAACCCTCATACACCACCTTCCCATATTGAGTATCTCCTAGAAGATTTGGATATGGTGCTTTTAATGAGCGTTAATCCTGGTTTTGGTGGACAAAAATTTATTCCCAGTGTTTTAGAAAAAGCACCACTTTTAAAAGAGATGATTTTAAGACGAAATGCTAAAACACTGATTGAAGTGGATGGGGGCGTCAATAATCAAAACATTCACGCTTTAGCCAATGCAGGTGTAGATATCGTCGTTGCAGGTAATTATGTTTTTGGCTCAAACGACTATAAACATGCTATTGATTCTTTAAAAGTATAATGAATGTGGGTTAAAATCTGTGGGATTACGAATCTTGAAGATGCTCTGTGTGCTATAGACTCTGGAGCTGACGCGCTTGGTTTTGTCTTTTACCCAAGGTCTCCTCGTTACATTTCTCCTCAGAATGCTAAAGCTATTGCTGAGCAATTACCTTTACATATCAAAAAAATAGGGCTTTTTGTAGATGTTACGCCTGAAGAGATTAGTCTGATATGTAAAGAAGCTCAGATGGATATGGCACAGATTCACTTTGAGGTGGATAAAGCCTTTTGGAATGCTTTGAAAGTGCCTTATTTACGTGTTGTTCGTGCGCGTGAAGCCTCTGAAATTCAACACTTTCACGGGTTAATTAGACTGGTGGATGCTTATGTTGAAGGATTTGGTGGAGCAGGGCAGAAAATCGATACAACGTGGTTTGAAAACATGGATTGTGAAAATATCATTTTAGCAGGTGGTTTAACGCCTGAAAATATTGAACAGATAAAACCTTTAGGCTTTTACGGTGTGGATGTGAGCAGTGGGGTTGAAAAAGCTAAAGGCATCAAAGATCATGCTAAAGTGAGAGCATTTATACAGAGAGCAAAAGCGTGAGACCTTTGGATAATTTCATCACAAAGATAACGCAAAAGCCTATTTTTCATAAAGAATTTTTTGCCAAAATGCAGACGTTTAAAGAGCTTGAGCATGTTGATGTTGAAGACCTTTCTATGCTCAAACTTTTGGGACTTCCTATCACAAAATACAATAATTATGCTTTTACACTTGAAACCATTACCACAAAGATTGGACAGGGAAAGTTTTGTATTGTCGATATTGAAGCGAATGGAAGTAAACCAGCATTGCACCAGATTATTGAAATTGGGGCTGTGATGATTGAAAATGGCAAAGAAGTTGCACAGTTTTCATCTTTGGCTAAGACAGATATTTTGCCTGATAGCATCGAACAACTTACAGGTATTACACTCGCAGAATTGCAACTGGCTCCTTCACTAAACTCTGTGTTGGAAGCGTTCAGGCTTTTTCTAAAAGATGCTGTTTTTGTGGCACATAATGTTAATTTTGACTACTATTTTATCTCTTATGCACTGGAACAAGCTGGTTTTGGACCACTGCTTAACCGCAAACTCGACACGATTGATTTGGCACGAAAATGCATCGAAGCCCCAAAATACGGGCTAGGGGCTTTAACTGATTATTTGGGAATAGGGTTTGAAAATCACCATCGCGCACTGTGTGATGCCAAAGCAACGGCTCAAGTATTTTTTAAAGCGTTGGAAAAGTTACCTGAAGAGGTACAAACGGTAGAAGATTTGATTGCTTTTACTAAGCCACAAAATCAAAAAAAGAAGAAAAAAGAGAAACCCATCAAAGTTACTACGACTACGCTTGGTACATCGCTTTAAACTTAACGTAGTTGTCTGCGGAATGGTAGAGCGATGCCACTTCCTCTTCGCTTAATTCTCGTACGACTTTTGCCGGATTTCCTATAATCAGTGAGCGTGGGGGAAAGACTTTGTTCTTAGTTACAAGTGAGTTAGCCCCTACAATCGACTCTTTGCCGATGATAGCACCATCCAAAATCGTCGCACTCATGCCAATTAAACAAGCGTCTTCTATGGTACAGCCATGTAGCATTACACGATGTGCTATCGTCACATCATCACCAATATGAGTAGCATGCCCATCACTGCGATCTTCTTTTTTGAAGTGCGTTACATGGATCATGCTGAGGTCTTGAATAGAGGTTCGTTTGCCAATTTTGATGGAGTTTACATCACCTCTGATAACGCACCCAAACCAGATAGAACTTTGTTCATCGATGCAAACATCACCGATAATATCTGCACTCGGGGCAACAAAAACATCAGAAGCGATGGAAGGTTTTAACCCTTGAAACTCCATAATCATCTTAACTCTCTTTAAACAAACGTCGTGCTAGTTTTTCAGCTTTGTGCGAACTGGTATCTTTCTTTTGCGCTTTGTAGATTTTATTCATATAATCTTCCAAAACTGTATGATTGTTGATGGCTCGTTCATCGGTTGGTTCAATTTCAGTGTAGTCGCCATCATTTTCAAGTGTCCAGCTTAAGACATTGTCATTGAGCTGAAGCTGTAAAATCTCAAAAAGTTTTTGCTGTAATGCTTTATCAAAAATAGGCGTCATAAGTTCCAATCTTCGTTCAAGATTTCGAGGCATCCAATCAGCACTTGAAATGAAGGTTGTCGTTGGATCACCATTCTTGAAGTAGAAGATACGTGCATGTTCCAAGTACTTACCAATGATAGATTTAACACGAATATTTTCACTAATGCCCTCAACGCCTGGGCGAAGACAACAGATACCCCGTGCGATAATGTCTATTTGAACGCCTTGTATAGATGCGTTATAAAGTGCTTGAATGACATCAGAATCGACTAAAGAGTTCATCTTAACGATAATGCGCCCCTCTGATCCATGTTTTGCTTCATTATTGATAAGACTAATGACTTTAGGCTTAATTTGTGTCGGCGACATAGAGAGAATGTCAAGTTTTTTATGTTTTGAAAAGCCTGAAAGAATGTGGAAAAACATCGTGCCATCTTTCGCAAAATCCTCTTTACATGTAAAGAAACTGGTGTCGGTGTAAACCTTCGCCGTAGCGCCGTTGTAGTTACCGGTGCTAAAATGCATGTAAAATTTAAGCTTTCCATCTTCTTCTTGGCGAATGACTTGAGCGATTTTTGCATGGACTTTAAAGCCGGTGATACCATAAACCACATGTGCACCTGCTTGTTCTAACGCTTTTGCCCAATGTAGGTTATTCTCTTCATCAAAACGCGCCTTCAGTTCAACAACTGCGGTAACTTGCTTGCCTTCGTTGGCTGCATCAATTAACGCTTGAACGATTTGTGAATTTTTCTCCACACGGTAAAGCGTCATACGAATAGAGACAACTTTAGGGTCTTTAGATGCTTCACGGATGAGTCTAAGAACAGGGTCAAAACTTTCATACGGATGAAAAAGGAGTACATCTCCTTTGTCAATAACTTTAAAGACAGACTCATTGGTATCAAAAGGTGGCAAAATTTTTGGATTGTACGGTGGGAGTGCAAGATGTGAAAAGTCTTTATTGCCCACAATCTGCCAGAGTGCTCCAAGATTGAGTGGAATTTTATACATATAGATATCTTTAAAGAAAATCTGCATATGTGAGTTCAGAAAATTGAGTAAATCAGGATCGGTGTCATCTTGGATGTTTAGGCGTACAAATGCACCTTTCCTTCGAAGTTTTAACCCTTGTTCCATAATCATCATAAAATCATCGGCTTCTTCTTCTTCGATGACCATATCAGCATTTCTCGTAACTCTAAACGCAGCAGAAGCAATCAATTTATAGCCAGGAAAAATTTCTTCGGTATGCTTTTTAACAATCGTTTCAATAGGAACATAGGTGTTGTCTCCTGCTTGAAAAAAGCGTGGAAGAACGCGTGGTATGCGGATCATTCCGTATTTGTAGTTGCTCTCTTCTTCGCTTTCACTGTCTTGGAGTTTAACTGCCAATGAAAAACTGAGGTTATTTAAATGTGGAAAAGGATGCGTTGCATTTACCGCAATAGGAACGATGACTGGCAAAACATTTGAGAAAAAATACTCATCTGAAAGCTTTGCTAATGCAGGTGTAAGATCATCATACGCGGTGATAAATAGGTTCTCTTTTTCGAGATCTTTAACAATCTCTTCGTAACTGCTTTGAATAACTTCTTTTTCACTTGCTAAGTACGTTCTAATCTCTCTGAGTTGATCCAGTGGTGTTTTTTGATCCGCTCCCGTTTCGATAACGCCCGCGCTAAAAAGTTGTTTAAGTCCTGCAACACGGATCATGTAAAATTCATCAAGGTTGGTTGCATAAATGGCTAAAAATTTGAGTCGCTCAAAGAGTGGAAGCTCTTTTTTCATGGATTGAGTAAGGACTCTGGTGTTAAATTTGAGCCAAGAAAGCTCACGGTTAAGGTATAAACTAGAGTCAGTTAAATCAAGCACATTTCATCCTTTTTTAAAAGTACCAATTATTTTATCAAAAAAAAGTTATAAAAAAGTAACGGAGCGTGATTAATTAAGCATAATTGGAAAAAAGTGAGGTTGTCGTGTCATTATTGGCAGATGCATAGCTCTCTTTTTGTTTGGCGAGAAGTTCGGCTTGTTGAAGACGTGAAACTTCAAGTCGAGCCATCATTTGGAGCATCGAAGCCGTAGCGGCAACTTGATAGTCTGTAGCACTAGGATCAGAAGGAGCAAGTGCCGCGACACGTACAGTTTGCATTTTTGCAACGGTATTTTCAGGCGTATTACCTTCGGATGTGTCGATGCCAACTTCTCCACCAACGGCATAGAGTTTTTTATTGGGTGCTTCGATATACGTAAAAACTGCACCACTGCGTATGACCCCGCCACCTGCTGCTATATGGGCATTTTCATGTGCATGGACTTTGGTATCTATTGCTTGAAGTTCTGCTATTAAGGCTTGTTGTGAAGCCGTGAGTTCGGAAGAATTAACAGCTTTTTTTTCGGATGATGAGGACGTACTTTTAGTATCGGTTGTAAGGGAAGTGTTGTTAATGTGTAAATAAGAGGCGTTTAGAGTGCTATCTATTTGCATAGTATTCTCCTAAAACAAATCTATTTTACTCCAAAATTCCTTTATTATGTAAAGATTTTTACATCTTTTTCAATTTTTCGATTTGATCGCGTAATTTTGCTGCTTTTTCAAATTCCAAAATCTTCGCCGCCTCGTGCATAGACTTGGTAAGCTCTGCGATAATTTTCTTTTTCTCACTTGGCGGGATTTTATCTTTTTTATCAAACGTATTGTAAATATCGGCGTGTTCTTCAAGTTTGAGGTTTTCATCCATTTTTCGTGTGGTACTGGTAGGGGTAATGCCATGTTCTTTATTGTGTGCTTCCTGAATGGCACGCCTGCGCATAGTAGTTTCGATCGCTTTTTGCATTGAGTCTGTGATTTTTTCTGCAAACATAATGACCCGACCATTGAGGTTACGAGCCGCACGTCCCATGGTTTGGATGAGACTTGTTTCCGAGCGTAAAAACCCCTCTTTATCGGCATCTAAGATAGCTACGAGTGAAACTTCAGGAAGATCAAGCCCTTCACGAAGCAAGTTAATGCCCACAAGCACATCAAACTCACCTACACGCAAAGAGCGAATAATCTGATTGCGTTCAATCGCGTCAATGTCGGAGTGCATGTATTTGATCTTGATGCCAAGATCGGCATAGTAGCGTGTAAGCTCTTCTGCCATTTTTTTGGTAAGCACCGTCACAAGGACTTTTTCATCTTTGGCGGTCACCTCTTTGATTTTATCAAAAAGGGTTTCGACTTGGTTTTTACTGCTTAGTATTTCAACCTCAGGGTCAAGTAAGCCCGTTGGACGGATGATCTGCTCTGCCGTATGTTCGCCACTAAGTCCTAGCTCCAACTCTTTAGGTGTGGCACTAACAAACAAATAGCGTGGTGCTTTGTTGATGAACTCATCAAACATTAAAGGGCGGTTATCAAGCGCACTGGGAAGACGAAAACCGTACTCTACAAGCACCTCTTTACGACTGCGATCTCCCGCAAACATACCTCGAAACTGCGGAAGGCTGACGTGGGATTCATCGACGATGACAAGGTACTCTTTATTCATCGCTTCAAAGTAGTCAAACAGCGAGTAGGGCGTAGCCCCTGGTTCAATGCCAGTGAGGTAACGGGCATAGTTTTCAACCCCTTTACACGCACCTGTGGAGCCGAGCATCTCAAGGTCAAACTCAACACGTTGTTTGAGGCGTTGGTACTCGACCAGTTTGTCCTCTTGTTTCAAGTATTCAAGCCGTTCACCAAGCTCTTGCTCGATGGATTTGATAGCCTTTTGAAGCCTCTCGTGCCCAACGATGAACTGATTGGCGGCGTAGATGACGACTTTGTTGAGGTTTTGCAGTTTTTTATTAAGAAAGACTTCAAAGTAGTTGATACTCTCCACTTCATCGCCAAAAAACTCGACACGAACTGCCTCTTCTTCACTGTACGCGGGGTAAATATCAATGACATCGCCACTCACACGAAAACATCCTCTATCAAAAAAAGTATCATTACGTTTATAACCCATATCAACAAGGCGCAAAAGAAGCTTTTTCTGGTTGATACTTTCACCTTTTTCGATGACCTGCACCATCTCTTTGTATTCGCTTGGATCACCCAATCCATAGTTGGCAGAGACCGAAGCGACACAGATGACATCATCAAAGGAAAGTAGTGAAGCGGTGGCACTAAGGCGCAAACGCTCTAACTCTTCGTTGATAGAGCTGTCTTTTTCGATAAATAAATCACTTCTAGGAATGTACGCCTCAGGCTGGTAGTAGTCGTAATAGCTGATAAAATACTCCACATGATTTTTAGGGAAAAAGCCCTTAAATTCGCTATAAAGTTGCGCCGCAAGCGTTTTGTTGTGTGTCATAATAAGAGTGGGCATTTTGAGTTTCTGAATAATCTGCGCCATGGTGTATGTCTTGCCACTGCCTGTTACGCCAATAAGCGTTTGGTAACGACTACCTGTTTTAATGGAAGCGACAAGTTTTTCGATAGCTTGTGGCTGGTCGCCAGAAGGTTGATAGGGACTTTCTAAATAAAATTCACTCATTGTTGATACTTTTCCCATTATTTTGTTACAATTATACCAAACAGTCCACAACGGAGTCATAAATGTTTGAAGAAGAGAGAAACATTAGCACATTAAGCCAAAAAATAACGGAACTTTTGGAAAAATACAAAGACCTTCTGGCTCAAAATGAAGCCCTACGTCAAGAAGTAGTAAAAGCAAAAGCATTGGCAGAAGCTAAAAATGTTCAGATTTCAAAACTAGAGCAAGATCTTATTAACAAAGATGTTAATTCAGATGATCTTCTCAGTAAAATTGAAGCAGTGCTAGGCAGATGAGTAAAATAACCATCAGCCTTGGTGGCAAAGACTTTGACATCAAGTTAGAAGGTGCATTTGCCGAGCAATTTGAAGCTGATTTTAACGAGAAGTTTAAAGGCAAAAACACCATTGACCCAAAAGAGCTTCTGTTTGCTTATGTGGGGAAGTGTTACGATAACTTTATGTTAGAGCAAGAGATCTCAACGCTTATAAAAAAAATAGACGAAATTTAAGTCCTGCTTTACAAGGATTGTTATAAAATCGCTTTTAGGTGGTCAATAAGTGTATTGATCAACATACATTAAGGAGTTTAGATGAAAAAAGGTTTCACGATGATCGAATTGATCTTCGTTATTGTTATTTTAGGTATTTTGGCAGCAGTAGCGATCCCTAAGCTTGCTGCAACACGAGATGATGCAAGAGCTGTAACCATTAAAACAGATGTTGGAACAGCTATGAATGCTATTCCTGCATGGTATCAAGGTCAAAAAGATGTTCGTATTGGACAAGCAATGTCTGTTGATACAAGTATTTGGGTAAAAAACAGTGATGTTAATTATACTTGGAATGATGATAACAATGTGACATGTGTTAATCTTGCTATTTTTGATTTTAATACTAGTGATACCAATACATCCAATGGTAATCTTGCTAAGACTAGTGATTATAATAGTTCAACAGGTGCATGGATTAGTTCTAATTCACCTGTATTAAGAATTATAAAAGGATCTAGCACTAGTTCTGTTTGTAAAATGTTATGGAATGATATGAAATTAAGCGAGCAAAATATTTCTATGGCAGGTCAAAAAGTTAAATGGTAATGAGTCCGAACGCTCACTACATTAAGCGGGACGATATTCGTCCTGCTTTTACGATGGTTGAGCTTGTATTTGTTATTGTTATTCTTGGTATTTTAGCAGCGGTTGCTATTCCAAGGCTTGGGGTGAGTCGTGACGATGCGGTTCTAGTTAAAGGAAAGTCCCAAGTATCCGCTATTCGCAGTGGTATTTCTCTTTTAAAGTCAAAACGATTGTTAGAAGGCAACACAACAGCTATCACAACACTGGATGGTATTACAACATATAATACAGAAGGCGTAAATTTATTTTATGGTGATGTATCAGGAAATATTTTAGAATATCCCATTATCTCAAAAAATGGTGATGGTTCTTGGATGAAAACGGCCAATACAACTTATACGTTCCAACTCAGTGGGCAAGCAATTCCTTTTACCTATAGTACTACTACAGGTTTTGATTGTAATGCTACTGCTGTTGCTACAGGTACAAATTGTAAATTACTCACCCAATAAACGTGTGTTTTATTATCATATCGCTCTTTTAAAATCTCCTCTTTCTCCTTTAACCTACCAGTCTGAGCAAATGCTCAAAGTTGGAAGTGTTGTTGAAGTCTCTCTTTCCAAGCGTACTACACAAGGTGTTGTTATTGCCGAAGTTGAAAAACCTTCTTTTGACTGTGAATCTATAACGATTACATGTAAAGCATTTTACCTTCCCAAAACGCTTGAACTCGCTCGTTTTATTGCAGAGTATTATGTCTGCTCTCTTGGTGAAGCGTTGAGTCTTTTTGTGCCTTATATCCAAAATGCTTTACATATAAACGAAACGATTGCGACAGATATAGCGCTTTCTACTGAGCAACAAAAAGCGTATGAATTTATACAAACACATCCTACATCACTTCTTTTTGGCGATACGGGAAGTGGTAAAACAGAGATTTATATGAAGCTCTTTGAGCAAACCATCAATGAAGGTAAACAAGCTATCTTCTTGCTCCCAGAGATTGGCCTGACACCTCAGATGAAAAACCGTTTAAAGCATCATTTTGGAACAAATGTTGCTATCTGGCATTCGAAGATTAGCGCGAAGAAGAAAGAGCAGATTTTGAATGACCTTCAAGAGGGGAAAGTTTCCATTATCGCAGGGACTCGTTCCGCGCTTTTTTTACCGATGGCTCATCTTGGTTTGATTGTAGTCGATGAAGAGCACGATGAGAGTTATAAGTCGGGCAATAGACCGCGTTACAACGCGAAAGATCTAGCACTTCTTTTTGGACAAAAAATCGGTTGTAAAGTACTTTTAGGCAGTGCAACGCCTACACTTAGTAGTTTTCACAAAGTTTCTACTTTTAGGCTCAAAGGCACTTTTTTTGACTCTCAAAGCTACATCATGTACGATGATGGCGAACATGGGCTAAGTTTCAAGATGACCCAAGCGATCCAAAAAGCGTTGAATGCCAAAAAACAAGTCATCGTCTTTTTGCCGACACGCGCGAACTTTAAGTACATTACATGTAAAAGCTGCGGAGCGAATGTGGAGTGTCCATTTTGCAGTGTGGGGATGAGTATTCACCACAACATGAACGCGCTTAAGTGTCACTATTGTAATTACACCGAAGTGATTCCCAAAGTGTGCCCCAAATGCGGGTGTGAAGAGATCGTGGCAACGCGTATGGGAACGGCGGAAGTGAGTCAAAAACTGACAGAGCATTTCAAAGAACATGTTGTGCAACAGTTTGACCGCGATGAGGTACGAACTGAAAAACAGCTCTCTTCTATTTTGAGTGATTTTAATGAGCATAAGATCGACATTATGGTCGGTACTCAGATGCTTTCCAAAGGGCATGACTACCACGGAGTAGGGCTTGCCGTGATTCTTGGCGTGGATGCACTTTTAGGTATGAGCGATTTTAGATCGCGCGAGAAAACCTTAGCGTTGGTGCAACAAATCGCAGGACGTGCAGGGCGAAAAGGGTATGGCGAAGTGCTCATTCAGAGTAAAAACAGCGACTTTTTCAAGCAGTATTTGAGTGATTTTGAACAGTTTTTAAACGATGAGTTGGTGTTTCGAAAAGGGCTTTACCCGCCGTTTAAAAAGATGTTGAGGCTTATGACTTCACACGTTAAAGATGAAAAAGCCAAAGATTTGATCGAAAAAGTGGCTTTAATAGCGCAAAGTTTCCCGCAGGTTGAAGTGGTAGGACACGGAAAAGCCAACATCTCTAAAATCGCCAACAAATACCGCTATGAACTCCTAGCACGCAGTGACTCAAGTAAAGCGTTACTGGAACTTGCCCATGCTGTAAAACTTTTACATGTAGAAGCAGATATAGACCCGTTATCATTTTCTTAATATCAAAAAAGATATAATCACCTTATATTAAAAGACGTAGTGCAAACGTCTCATAGTTTCAACACTTTTGGATAAACAATGATAAAACGATACCCAACCAAACAAATTTTTGTCGGCAATGTTCCCGTGGGAGGCAATGCCAAAATACCTGTTCAATCGATGACATTTTCAAAAACACACGATGTGGAAGCTACGGTAGAACAAATTCGCCGTTTGCATTTTGCTGGAGCTGACATTGTGCGTGTGGCTGTGCCTGATTATGACGATGCACATGCACTTAAAGCCATTAAAGAGCAATCAAGCTTGCCGATTGTTGCGGACATTCACTTTAACTACCGTTTGGCGCTTATTGCGGCTGAAGTGGTGGATTGTATTCGTATCAATCCTGGTAACATTGGCAATAAAGATCGCGTTAAAGAAGTGGTTAAAGCGTGCAATGAACGAAGTATTCCGATTCGCATTGGGGTAAACAGTGGAAGCTTGGAAAAAGAGTTTGATGAGAAGTATGGACCAACCGCAAAAGGGATGGTCGAATCGGCTCTGTATAACATCAAATACCTTGAAGACCTTGGTTTTACAAACATGAAAGTCTCACTCAAAGCCAGCGATGTGGAGCGTACTGTTGAAGCGTACCGAATGCTACGCCCTTTGGTGGAGTACCCGTTTCATTTAGGCGTTACGGAAGCGGGAACACTGTTTCACTCGACGATCAAATCCTCCATTGCTTTGGGGACTCTTTTGTTGGATGGTATTGGTGACACGATGCGTGTATCCATCACAGGAGAGCTTGAAGAAGAGATCAAAGTAGGGCGTGCCATTTTAAAAGATAGCGGTGTGGAAGCAGCGGGTTTAAATATCATCTCATGCCCAACTTGCGGGCGTTTGGAAGCCAACCTTGTTAAAGCGGTTGCTGAAGTAGAACGTCGTACCAAGCACATTACAGCACCTCTGAACATTTCGGTGATGGGATGCGTGGTTAATGCCATTGGCGAAGCTAAACATGCCGATGTTGCCATTGCATTTGGAAAAGGACAAGGGCTTGTGATGGTTAAAGGTGAAGTGGTGGCAAAACTGAAAGAAGAAGACCTTGTCGATAAATTTTTAGAAGCCGTAGAACTTGCAGCCAAGGAGTACAAAGCATGAGCAATCTGCACAATGTCAACATAGAGCGCTCTGTCCTTAGCTCCATTTTATTTAATCCTGCGACATTTGAAGATATCGCAGCGGTCATTTCAGCGAAAGATTTTTACTTGCCAAGCCATCGTTATATTTACGAAGCAATGGAGGCGTGCGAGAGAGAAGATCTTCCGATTGATGAAGAGTTCATCAAGAAAAAGCTCAACCAGCAAGGGCGTTTTGATGAAGATGCGATGCTTGAAATTCTCTCAACCAATCCTTTACCTGCCACAAGAGCATATGTTGAAGAGATTCGTGAAAAAGCAATTAAGAGAGAACTAGTACAATTAACCAGTGACATTAAAGAGATCGCGGTTGAGAAAGATTTACCATCGAATGAAGTAGTTGATCTGGTGCAACAAAAACTTTATCAAATCACGCAAGAAAGCGGTAGTAAAGAGTTCCGTGAGTCTCCTGAAATGACCCATGCGACCATCGCGCACATACATGAGATGAAAAAGCGTGGAAACTCTGGCGTTGTAGGTGTCGATACAGGCTTTGTTGAGCTGAATCGTCTCACGACTGGTTTTGGAGAAGGCGATCTTATTATCGTAGCAGCACGTCCAGCGATGGGTAAAACAGCTTTTTGTCTCAATTTAGCGCAAAGTGCTCTAGATAGAGGCAAAGGCGTTGCGATCTTTTCTCTTGAAATGCCAGCAGAACAGTTGATGCTCAGGATGCTCAGTGCTAAAACATCCATACCACTTCAGAAGCTCAAAGTGGGCGATATGGGCGATGAACAGTGGGGTAGACTAACGAGTGCTGCTGATGAGATGAGTAAACGTAAATTTTTTGTTGACGATAATGGCTCTGTGGATATTCATAAAGTACGAGCAAAACTTCGCAAACTCAAATCCCAGCACCCTGAGATTTCACTTGCTATCATTGACTACTTGCAGTTGATGAGTTCTGCTGGAACACGCGATAGACATATTGAAGTCAGTGATATCAGCCGTGGGCTTAAACTTTTAGCAAGAGAGCTTAACATTCCTATCATCGCACTTTCCCAGCTCAACCGTGGCTTGGAAGCCAGAAGTGATAAACGCCCGATGCTAAGCGATCTTAGAGAGTCAGGTGCGATTGAACAAGATGCCGATATGATCTTGTTTGTTTACCGTGACGACGTTTACCGTGTACGTGAAGAAAAAGAGAAAGAGCAAAAAGCTAGAACCGAGGGGAAAGAGTACAAAAGTGACTTTTTCGAGAAACCTGAAGAGTTAGCCGAAGTCATTGTTGGTAAAAATAGAAATGGACCTGTTGGCGTTGCCAATCTTATTTTTCAAAAAGCATGTACCCGTTTTGTGGATGGCGGTAAAAACTCCATTCCTATCGAAGTTGTTCAATATAATGCCTCAATTACGCAAGAGGCTAAGATCAGTTTACCACCGCTTTAATGCTAAATACACCGCTCTTTGTCAGTAAAAAGGAATTTTTTCTGACACTGGGTGTAGTGTTGTTCATTGCCTGCATTTCTCTGCTTATTGAGTTTTCCCACTTTAAAGAACTGACCCGCACTCCTTTACATGTAAGCAATGCTACGGTGCTGAATCATTACACTAAAACAAATGAAAAAGGGAGAACGTATGATGTTTTCAAGCTGAAGCTTGATGGAAGCGATGCTGAGGTGTACACAACATCATTTCGTGTTACGTCCATACCTATAAAAAGCCGTATTAAGGTTAAGCTTAAAGTCGATAAAGTGACCTTTTATGACTACCTCAAAGGTTTTTTTGCTCCTTCTTTATCTTTATATGAAATCTACGAAGATGACCCGCCCCTTGATGTTAAGCCACTGTATCGCTGGATAGATAATCAACATGACAATGAAAAGATAGCTGAATTGTACAGAACGCTTATTTTTGCTACACCCATTTCAAAAGAGCTTCGCGAAGAAGTCCAAAAATGGGGCATTTCGCATCTCATTGCTATTAGTGGCTACAATGTTGGTGTTATCTCATTTTTACTTTTCTTTTTTCTAAAACCGCTTTACCAATTTTTTCAAAGTCGTTATTTCCCGTATCGTAATGGCACAGCAGATTTGACGATGGTCGTACTGGTTGTTTTATTTGCGTATATGGTTGTGATTGATTTTGTCCCTTCCTTTTTAAGGGCATTTGCGATGAGTGTTTTAGGGTTTTTCTTTTATTCAAGAGGTATTAAAGTGCTTTCTTATGAAATGTTAGGGCTTACAACATTGGGACTTTTGGCACTATTTCCCACACTTCTTTTCTCACTTTCCTTTTGGTTTTCCGTTGCAGGTGTTTTTTACCTTTTTCTGTTTTTACACCATTTTGAAAATCTCAATCGTTGGGTCTTACTTACTATCATTGATTTGGGTGTTTTTCTCTTAATGGTTCCTATCGTGCATACGTTTTTCCCTGTCTTTACCTTTTTACAACTCACTTCACCACTTTCAAGTTTAGTGTTCATCGTCTTTTATCCACTTGGAGTACTTTTACATGTTATTCAACTGGGTGGAATTTTAGATGTATATCTGCTGTATTTTTTAGACGTAAAGACGCAACATTATTTACTTAGTTTTCCGTGGTGGATTTTGGTGGGGTATGTGGGCGTTTCACTGATCTCAATACGCTATAAAGTGGCACTTTATACCTGTTTAGGCTTTGCTTTTCTCAGTCTCTTTTTCGTTCAGTAAAAAGCAAAATTTTAAACCGTAAAGATAGATGAACCATGAAAAATAGATCCATAAGAAGAAGAAAAGAAGAATACTAAAAGAGCCGTA
Source organism: Sulfurospirillum sp. (assembly GCF_036802865.1). Classification (NCBI taxonomy): domain Bacteria; kingdom Pseudomonadati; phylum Campylobacterota; class Epsilonproteobacteria; order Campylobacterales; family Sulfurospirillaceae; genus Sulfurospirillum; species Sulfurospirillum sp. The sequence continues at coordinate 104,783 of NZ_DAIRVK010000005.1, forward strand.
GATGCTCAGATACGTTTTGTTGTAAGTGACATAATAGACAAAAAGAATTTTAGAGACATACCAAACAAGTGAAGCGACAAAGGAAGAGAAAAGGGCACTTTTGAGATGAACTTTTGTTTTAGCCGAGATGGAATACATAATAAGATACAAAAGCCAAACAATCAAATAGGGTGAAAAACGTACTAAGTTAATCGAACTTGTAACATCACTTTTATCTAGAAACTCTTGCACAACAGAGGAGCTGTAAAAAAAGATGATGAGACCCAGAGGCATCAGTGTTACCATTGTCCAGTAAGTTGCAAGGGCTTCCCAAAAGCTGCGAGAGGGAATCTCAAAAATTTTACTCACAATTTTTTCATAATCCAAAAAGAACATGATGGAGATGTAGAGCACAAAGATGATGCCCACAACGCCCATGTTTCCGGTATTTGCCATGAAGTCACGCAGATAGTGGATGATTACATCTTGTTGGGTGGGAATCAGTGCGCTAAAAATAAACGTTTGCAGTTTTTCATAGTAAACCTCAAAAAGAGGCATTTTGGTAAAAATACTGAAGGTAATGAGTAGAATGGGGATTAGCGCTAAAATCGTGTGAAAACTCAAAGAAGAGGCGTAGTGCGCAAGCTCTACGTCTCTTAACTTTTTAAAAAATTGGGCACAATTTTGAGTGCTTATCAATTAAAGTCCCATTTTTGAAGGGTTTAAAATATTGTTAGGATCGAACGCTTTTTTAACCGAACGGAAAAGTTCCATCTCTCCATCACTAAAGGCTAAGTGCATAAACGGTGCTTTACTCAGACCTATACCATGCTCTCCACTCAAAGTTCCACCAAGGGCTACGGCTGCTTTGAAAATCTCTTCAATCGCATGGTGACCGATCTCAAGTTGCTTAGGATCGCTTCCATCGACCATCACATTGGTGTGAACATTGCCATCACCTGTGTGCCCAAAACATGGGACTGTAACGTTGTATTTTTGAGCAATTTGGCTAATCTCTTTAAGCAGAAGTGGAAGTTTACTACGAGGTACCGTAATGTCTTCATTGAGTTTTTTACTGCCATAGATAGTGATACATTGGCTTGCATTACGACGTGCGAACCAAAGGTTTTTAGACTCTTCAGGTGTGGTGGCTCTTTTTAATCCACTAGAGCCATTTGCTAAAAACGCTTGTTCGATGATGTCAAGTTGTTCTGTAAGCTCTTTTTGTGAATTACCATCAACATCCGTGATGAGAATAGCCCCTGCATCTTTTGGAAGCCCTTTATTGTATTTTTGCTCAACAGCATTGATGGAGAGATTATCTAAAAACTCCATAGCTACGGGCGTTACGCCTGCTGCCATTGTTTTATAAACGGCGTTCATAGCATCATCAACGGTTGGGAAAATACCCATAGCAGTTTGTGACATTTTAGGTTTGGCAATGAGTTTCAGTGTAATTTCCGTAATGCACGCAAGGGTTCCCTCACTGGCAATAATAATACCCGCAATGTTATAGCCTGCAACGTCTTTGATAGTACGTTTTCCCGCACGGATAATCTCACCATTGGGAATGACAGCACGCAATGCCATGACATAATCTTTGGTAATACCATACTTTGCCGCACGCATTCCGCCAGCGTTTTCACTGACATTTCCACCAATGGTTGAGTACTCTTCACTTGCAGGATCTGGTGGATAAAAAAGACCTTGTGCTTCAACTGCTTTTTGCAAGTGCATGTTGATGACACCAGGTTGAACAACAGCAACCATGTTTTCCATGTCGATTTCAAGGATTTTATTCATATGTTTTTCAAACGCTAAAATAATACCACCATTGGCTGGTAATGAACCACCCGTAAAGCCACTTCCAGCTCCACGAGGCGTGATAACAATGCGATGTTCATTGCAGTATTTTAAAATGTTGCTGACATCATTTTCATCTCTTGGAAAAAGCACAGCATCAGGCTCATAGCGTGTACGTGTTGCATCGTAACAGTAAGCAATTAAATGCGCTTTATCATCATAAACGTTGTCCGAACCTAAGAGGTCCTTAAAATAGTTAATATGTTTTATTTCCATTGGGTATCTTTTCTCTCTACAACATCAAATGGTAATTTCATAATAATACCATCAATTCCACTGCCTTTTAGCTCTTGTGTTTGCCCTAAAATATAAGCATAGTAGTTGTTATAATCAGATATCTTTGAACTGTCCCAGCTAAACCATGTTGAATCAATATTTTTAACACGTGAATAAAACGGAAGTTGAATTTCGCCATTGTCAGAAATAGAAACAGTTTGAAGCGTATTAAAATTATGGCAATCAACAAAATAACCCGTATTTTTAATACCAAAGAAGATGATAGATGCGGCATTTTGATAACACGCTTGTTGGAAGATTTTTTTATCTGGATTCGGACGGTAGAGTTTTGTTAAATACGCTGCGACGATGTCAGGATGAATCCATGTAATGGTATTGAACTTTTTAGTCACTTCGTTAAAAGCATTTTGATTTGGAACTACGATGAGCGCGCGGTCATAAAGATAATTGATCGTTACTTCATCGCCTACGGTTGGTTTGATGCCTGTGTCAGGAAATGCACCTTGCGAAAGCATGTCAAATTTTTCAAGACGTAAGACAGCTTTTGATCCATCTTTGCTGATAACATCAACACGTGCAATAATACTTGTACTCTTTGCATCAAATTTATGGCTGACGATACCACTTGCACCGACGATAAATTCTGAAGAGTCAGCGATAACGATTTGTTTTTCATTTGCCTCTAAAACGTTTGTTTTATACTCTTTAAAAAACGATTGAGCTTGTGCATAAGCGCCAAGTAAGAATAGACACACAACCAAAAATAGCTTGTTCAACGGGAACTCCTTGAAGGGTACATGTCACCCCTTTTATTTTTATGAGAGAGATTATACTATAACTGTTTTAAAAAAACTTCTTTTTCCCAGAAGAGAGTCTTTTAGGCATTTTGTAAGATTTGTTCAGATAAAATCGAAAAAAACTAGGGGGTGCAAATGGCAAAAATCATCACGTTATTATTTCTTTTTTTATCGTTTTCGTCCGCTGCTTATGTCGAAGAATTAAAGTGGCCAAAGGGCGAAACATTTCTTACATTTTTAGAAAAAAATCATTTGCCATCATCAATTTACTATACATTAGACAAAGAAGAACAAGAACTTGCAGCAGAGATTGTTGCGGGTGTCAAATACCATGTATTAAAAAGTGAAGAGAACCAATTAGAACAAGTTTTAATCCCCATTGGTGAAGAGCTTCAAATGCATCTTAAGAAAAAAGATGATAAATTTATTATGGAAATTACGCCTATTATGCTTCAAAATGAAAAGCATACCCTTGCCATAGAAATTAATAGTTCTCCTTACGTTGATATTCTTAATACGACCAATAATTATGGTTTAGCCAATGAATTTGCTCAATCGTTTAAAGGAGAAGTCAATCTTCGCAACCTTCAAAAAGGCGATAAATTGGTACTTGTGTACCAACAAAAACGTCGTTTGGGTCGTGCGTTTGGCTCGATGAAAATAGATGTTTCGATGATCGAGACTGCAAAAAAGAAAAATTATATTTTTTATTATAAAGAGAATTATTACGACATAAAAGGTCAAGAACTTACCAGTTTTTTATTGTCAAATCCTGTTAATTATACGCGTATTTCATCACCTTTTACGCAAAGCAGGTGGCATCCAATTTTGCAAAAGTATCGTGCGCATTTAGGGATTGACTATTCGGCAAGTATTGGTACTCCTGTAAAAGCTGCAGGCAATGGCAAAGTACTTTTTGTGGGTGAAAAAAGTGGCTATGGTAATACCATTGAGGTAAATCATGACAGTAGTTATAAAACATTATACGCACATCTCAATGGCTTTGCAAAGGGACTTCGTAGTGGTCAAGGTGTTAAGCAAGGTCAAGTAATTGGCTACGTAGGTAACACAGGAATGAGCACAGGACCACATCTGCATTTTGGTTTGTACCGAAGTAATGTTGCAATCAATCCAGCCAGTGTTGTGAAAATTGCTAAGAGTGCATTGGGCGGGAATGAACTTAAAGCCTTTATAGATTATACTACGGGACTTAGAAAAAAAGTTGAAAATGCACTAGAAAGTGATACACCACCTTTTAGAGAAGAAAATTTCAATCTTTCTTGCCCTTTTGAAAAAAAAGAGGGTTAATTTTTACGTGTAAACAAAATGAAACTGTTTTGCGATAAAATGAAATTCTTGAAATCGCAAGAACTTTATCTGCCTCGAAAGAGGCAAGCGTCATAAATGATCAAAAAAGAGTCCACATGATACGATGTTTTTTTAAGAACAGTAATAAACTTGAAGTCGTTACCGATTTTAGTGAATTTGGTTATGATGAAGACAAAAAGAGCAAAGTTGTTTGGCTTGATATGCTTTTGCCTACGACGGAAGAAATTGCTTTTGTTGAAAAGACATTTGGTATAGATTTCCCAACGAAACAAGAAAGTGAAGAGATTGAGATCAGTTCACGTTATTGGGAAGAAGATAAAAAGATCGAGATTAACAGTTTCTTCTTGATTACCGATGAAGAAAATGCCCACAATGAGACTGTTTCTTTCATTTTGCAAGATAACTTGTTGATTTCTATTCGTTATAAAGAGCTCAAAACTTTTGAAGAATTTAGTAAGCGTTTTTACTATGCTCCTCGTGAATTTAAAAACGGTTACTACATCTTCTCACAACTTTTAGACATCAGAATCGATGCGGATGCCGACGTTATTGAAAAACTTTCAAAAGATATTACGCGTCTTCGTAAACACGTATTTACGGACTATACTAATGATGATGCTGAGATGTTGGAAAAAATCTCTTCATTTGAAGATCTCAATATGAATATTCGTGAAAACCTCATGGATAAACAGCGTATCTTGACCTCATTTATCAAGTCAAATAAATTTGATGCTTCCCTGCGAAGTGATATTGTTATCATGCTTAAAGATATTAAGTCGTTGATTGATTACAGTGAGTTCAATTTTGAAAGACTGGATTACTTGCAAAATATTTTCTTGGGTGTTTTGAACATTGAGCAAAATAAAGTCATTAAAATCTTTACAATTATGAATGTTATTTTCTTGCCACCAACGCTCATTGCAAGCATATACGGTATGAACTTTGACATCTTGCCAGAGCTTAGATGGGACTATGGGTACGCTTTTTCACTTCTCTTGATGGTACTCTCTGCTGTTTCTCCGATTTTGTATTTCAAGAAAAAAGGGTGGATTTAGGGCATGAAACATACGATTGAGGTGCTTAAAATCGAAGAGTGCGTCCACTCAGAGTATATAAAACCTAAAAGTATGTACTACTTGCACAACAGCGTTGAAAAGCGCTGGGATATCGTTGATACACATAACAGTGTCGCGATTTTACTCTACCATAAAGATCTTGATAGTTTCGTTTTTGTTAAGCAGTTTCGCCCTTCCATTTACGTTAAAAATCAAGATGGCTTTACGTATGAACTGTGCGCTGGTATTGTCGATAAAGACAAAAGCCTCATCGAAATCGCCAAAGAAGAGGTTTTGGAAGAGACAGGGTACGATGTTCCCCTTGAAAAGCTAGAGAAAATCTCCTCATTTTACACCGCTGTGGGCTTTGCGGGTGGCAGACAAACCCTTTACTACGCCGTATTAGATGATAGTATGAAAGTAGATGAGGGTGGTGGTATCGACAACGAAAACATTGAAGTTATCTACCTCAAACGCGAAGAGACACTTGAATTTATGTTTGATGAAAGCATCGCAACCACATCAGGGCTGATGTTTGCACTGATGTGGTACTTTAGAAAGAACGAGTAATAATTTTAGTTAACGCCTACCAAAATACTTGAAGCTTTGATGATAGCATAAACGGTGTCACCTTTTGAAAGTGAAAGCTCTTTTTTTGCATCTTCTGTCACGATAGCTGTTACCGTTAAGCCAGCAGACGTAGCGATAACGATTTCACAATTTACCGCTCCATCTTTGATCTCAGCAATAGTCCCTTTAATTTTATTGCGTGCGCTAACCGCTAAAGCAATTTCAGCTTTTGCAAGAAGAACACTTTGCGCTTTAAAAATACAAATAGCTTCAGAGCCAACTTTTAAACCAAGTGTTTCAACGGCATTATGTGTAATGACAGAAACGATTTTATCGCCACTTGCGGTAGCAACAACAATTTCACTGTTAACAGGACCATTTTTAATCTCTGACACTTTTCCAACGATTTGATTTCTTGCACTTATCTTCATACGAAACTTCCTTAGAGTTGATTTATCAAGGTTAAGCCTTGTTAGTTAATAAAATTATGTCATGTAGTGTTATGTAATGTCAATTACTAACGCTATTATTTTTTGATGATGTCTTTTTTTGTTCAATTTGCGCAATTCTATCAAATGAAATATACGATGAAAAGCATTTATATGTTAGATAATAAACAGTACTTAGGATCGTAATGATACTGGTTGTAACGATAAAGCTCGAAAAAACAGCTGATAAAAATATAGAATAAACTTCACTCATACAAAACTCCTCATGAATTTGTCATATATGTAACTTAACATACAAGGCTAAAATATTTTAAAACTTCACATTTTGAAAAGAGTACGACACCTTTTTCTGCTTTATGCTCAGAAACAATGCGGTTATTTTCCATGATGTCATTCAAAATAGCGTCTATTTTTTGTTCATTTGGAAATATTTTGCGATATAGCAGTTGCTTGTAGGCATACTCTTTTGCTTCATCGTATGAAAAAGTGTGCTTCCATGTCGTTGTAAAATAGTGAACATTGTAGGGTATGGAATGTTTCTCTAAAGCATGTAGAAAGTCTTTGACTTCTATGCTTTGATTGGACCTATATTCAGGTGCATTATGTGCTATAAGTAAAAGATCAAGCAATGTATTGTTCTGGTATTTTCTCCACCCCACAAAAATACCAAGCGATTTAGTTGCATTAATCATCATTTCAATATCGTTTTGAGAGCTAATAGCAGGGGTCATTGATGCTAGAACAATGTCATAGCTTTGAGTAGGTACAAAAGTATTCCACTCTGAATGTTGCAATGTTATAGGGAATTTTAAAGCGAGCTCTTGACATTTGTTATGAACGATTCTCAGCATGTCGTAAGAGATGTCAAGCGCTGTGACATGAGCTTTTTTCTGCGCTAGTGGAATTGCAAAAGCACCTGTCCCACATCCAATGTCTAAAAGTGAATAGTTTTCAAAGGTAATACCATGACTTTCGATCCATTGAATGATGTAGCTTGCATCATCGTTTATGGATGTATCGTCTTTATGAGGGTATTGTTTTGAAAAGCAGTTCCACAGGGCTATATCTGAACCCATAAAAAATCCTTAAAACATTATATATTTAAAAATATAACGAAAGTTTGTTTAATGATAAGCCATGTATGAAAAGTTGTTTGATTTGCATCGTTAAAAGTGCTGGCAAAACTAAATAATCTCTAATTGCTCCAAGATGTCTTTGGTGAGTTTGGAAAGAGGGCGTTTGCCTAGGTCTTCATCGCTGCTGTAGCCACCAAAAATCAGACGCAGTAAATCTTCTTCATTTTTAAAGAGCGTTCCCTCGTAGTTTTAGCATAATGAAACAAAATAAACTTTCGCTATAATATTTTTCTAGTATAAAGTTATAGAAAACATTATATATGGGTAACTATGGGAAATTGAAAAAATCTATATGCATGATGCTGAATTTTCGAAAATATCTGTAGATGTTAAAATACAAGTTGACTTAAAAAACGAAGTGCAATATATCCAAAGAGAAGATTAATGCTCTATTCCGCACTCGATAACTTATTGTTAAACGAAAAATTGGCTTATTGTTTTTAGTTAATATTGCACTTTAGTACGTGTGAGTCTAAATAAATTTATATTTTAGGGATAATTAATTTGTATAGAGTTTATGAAGAATATACGTTAGATGAATTGACAATTATGTTAAAGGCTAAAGAAGAAAAATATGAAGAATTAATACAATACCTTGAAAGCCAATCTACAGATGATTTTAATGAATTATTACTTGAACAAAAAGAACATCTTGAAAGCGAAATATCTGATATTGAGTTACTAACAGATTATTATCCTATAGGATTAGATATACTTGAAGATGAAATAGAAAAAATAGAAAGCGAAATAAGAGAGAAAAAGAAGGAAGAGAATATTATGGCAATTGAGCAAAAAATAAAAGAATTAGCAAAAAAATATGCTGATAATTTAAAAACTCAAATCGATATAAGAACTGAAGAAATGAAAGGTGACGATAAATCTCATTATTTAATTTATCAAGTGTTAGGAATAACAGATGAAGAAGGTGATTTAATTGATTTATATCAAAACAAAGGGCGATTTTTATACAAATATGCTGGTTCATTTTTAGAAGAAGCAACAAAACTATGTTTCTTGTATAGCTTTTCTGATTCTGCTACGACAAAAATAGTCAATACTTTAGGACAAAAACCAAAAACTTTTGAAATTGATTGTTTAGAGGGTAATAATGCAATAGAAATTAAATGGAAAGATGCAACAACTGACGGTGATCACATAACAAAAGAACATACAAGAATTAAAGTGATTCATGCAGCAGGTTATAATCCTATTAGGGTTATGTTTTATTATCCAAATCGTGAACAAGCTATGAGAATTCAAAGTACTTTAGAAACCCTATACAAAGGAATTGGTGGGGAATATTACCATGGCAATAGAGCATGGGAGTATGTAAAAAATAGAACAGGTATTGATTTAAAAAAGATTTTAGAAAAAATTGCTGAAGAGAACACTGGAGTATAAAAAATATGGAAAGAGTTTTGCAAGGTGATTGTTTAAAGCTTCTCAAAGAGATTGATGAGAATAGTATAGATTTGATCTATTTAGACCCCCCTTTCTTTACAAATACAATACAGAAATTAAAAACAAGAGATGGCGATAAAGAGTTTTCATATAAAGATATTTGGAAAAGTAATGAAGAGTATGCTGAGTTTTTATATCATAGATTAATTGAATTAAAGCGAGTACTAAAAAATACAGGAAGTATTTTTGTACATTGCGATAAAAATGCTACACATATCATAAAAACACTCTTAGATGATATCTTTGGTTTAAATCAATTTCAGTCTGAAATTATTTGGTATTACAAAAGATGGTCAAATTCAAAAAAAGGTTTACTTTCATCTCATCAAACAATATATTTTTACTCAAAAACAAAAGATTTTAAATTTAAAACAATTTATAATAATTATTCTGAGACAACGAATATAGATCAAATTTTACAAAAAAGGGTAAGAGATATTAATGGTAAAACTATCTATGCAAAAGATGAAAATGGAAATATTATAAATAGTGGTATAAAAAAAGGAGTTCCTTTAAATGATGTGTGGGAAATACCATATTTAAATCCAAAGGCAAAAGAGAGGGTTGGATATCCTACTCAAAAACCAATTTTATTATTAGAAAGAATTATTAATTTAGCCTCAGACAAAGGCGATATAATACTTGATCCGTTTTGTGGAAGTGGGACAACTTTGATTGCAGGTAAATTGAATAATAGAAATGTTATTGGGATAGATATTTCAGAAGATGCAATCGAATTAACAAAATTAAGATTAGCAAATCCAATAAAAAGTGAATCGAATTTATTAAGAAATGGAAAAGACGCATACAATAATGTTGATAGTGTGGTTGAAAATTTTTTATACGACATTGATTATATCCCTGTCCAAAGAAACAGTGGAATTGATGCTATTTTGAAAGAAACCTATCAAGATAGTCCAATATTGATTCGTATCCAAAAAGAACATGAAACTGTTGAAGATGCAATAAAACAATTGCAAAAAGCGGTTGAAGTTAAAAATTCCAAAAAATCGTTTTTAATTAGAACGAATGACATAAAGTCAATTTTTGAATGTAGTATATATGATAGCAAGATAGAAATTATCAATTCAGCTTCATATGGATTAAAAGAGGTATTAATAAATAAGATGTCTAATAAAGTTAAATAAGAATAATTTTTACATGTAAAGCTTTAAAACTTTACATGTAAAAAGATTTCAATCAATAAATCGTTTCGTTAAATCCCCATAAGTCTCAATTCTTCTATCGCGTAAAAATGGCCAGATGCGTCTGACGTGTTCGCCTCGTTTTAGGTCGACATCGACAATGAGAATTTCTTCTTCATCGTGACTGGCGCGTGCGATGATTTCGCCTTGTGGACCTGCGACAAAGGAGTTGCCCCAAAAGCGGATGCCTTCTAATACGCCATGATTGTCTTCTTCTTTGCCGATGCGGTTGACGCTGATGACAGGTAAGCCATTTGCGATGGCGTGTCCTCGTTGTATGGTTTCCCATGCGTCACATTGCCTTCGTTGTTCATCTTCCATGTCTTCATCAAACCAACCGATGGCTGTGGGGTAAATGAGCATGTCAGCCCCTTTAAGCGCCATCAATCGTGCGGCTTCGGGATACCATTGATCCCAACAGACAAGAAGTCCTAGTTTTCCGACACTGGTTTGAATGGGGTTGTAGCCTGTGTCACCTGGTGTAAAGTAAAATTTCTCGTAAAAGCCTGGGTCATCGGGGATGTGCATTTTGCGGTATTTACCTGCTACACTTCCGTCGTTTTCAAAGACCACTGCGGTGTTGTGGTAAAGACCTGCGGAGCGTTTTTCAAAGAGTGAGGTGACTAAAACGATTTTGTTGGCTTTGGCGATGTTTGACCAAAAAGCGATGTCGGCTTCCCAGTCATTTGCCAAATCAAAACATGCGACATCTTCGTTGATGCAGAAGTAGCGGTCTTGGTGAAGCTCTTGGAGGACAACGAGCTTTGCGCCCTCTTGTGCGGCTTTTTCGATGAGTGAAACGGTTTTGGCTATGGTTTTTTCTTTGGTACTTTCTTTGGTACTTTCTACTGCGTGTTGGATGAGTCCGACTTTCATAAAATCCACCTAATGTGCTTAATTTTGTTGCTTTTATTATACATTAATGAGCTTTTAATCCGTTTTAACTTACAATCTTGATGAGCATTATCAATTAAGGAATATTAGAATGACATTATCTGAAATGAATGCTGGAGAGAACGCTATTGTGACGCTCATTGAAGCCGATGGCGAATTAAAACAGAGACTTTTTTCTTTAGGACTTCGACGAGGAAGTCACCTCAAAATCAAAGCAACGAGTATTGCAAAAAGTACGATGGAGATCGAAGTGGGAAGTACACTTTTAGCACTTCGATTTGAAGAAGCCAAATACATTGGAGTGCAAAGAGCATGAACGAACTTATTATCGCCCTTGTGGGGCAGCCCAATGTTGGTAAAAGCATGCTCATCAACTCTATTGCCGATGCACGCCTTAAAGTAGGCAACTTCTCAGGTGTCACGGTTGAAAAAGCGGAAGTGCGTTTTATGGCGCAAGATCGTTCTATCAAAATCGTGGATTTACCCGGAACTTACTCACTCAATGACTACACGCAAGATGAGCGTGTTACCAAAGAGTTTTTGGAAAATGAACCGTACGATCTTATCATCAATGTTGTTGATGCGACCAATTTGGAACGCAATTTATACCTCACAACACAACTTTTAGAGCTTGATAAAAAGATGATCGTAGCGCTTAATATGATGGATGAAGCCCATAAAGAGGGCATTATTATAGACCATGAATTGCTAAGCTCTATTTTAGGTGTACCTTGTGTGAAGGTCTCTGCGGCAACCAAGAAAGGCATCGGTAAGCTTCTCAATCGCACCATTGATATCTCAAACTTTCCCCATGAAAAATCAAAACTTATTTACAGTGATGTGGTAGAAGAAGAGGTCGAAAAGCTCTCTTTCTTTTTGAGACAAAAACGCTATAAAACAGAACTTCCTTATCGTGATGTGGTGCTAAAACTCTTGCAGGAAAACCCAAAAATTTACCACAAAATGCACGATGAGCCTATTTGGCTTGAATTTTCACCGCTTTTGAAAGAGGCGTTGGAGCATTTGTATTTGCACCATGAAACGAAAGATGTTGGCGAAATTTTTGCAGAAGAGCGAGCTTCATTTGCAAAAGGTGCGGTGATGGAAGCGGTTATCTCTAAAAAGAGCGTGTCTCAAAATGTGACTGAAAAGATCGATAGACTTCTGATCCATCAAATTTTTGGCATTCCTATTTTTATTTTTTTGATGTGGGCTTTGTTTCAACTGACCTTTAAGCTGGGTTCCATTCCGATGGATTGGATCGATGCCTTTTTTGTTTCGCTTGGCAATTATGCTAAAACGATTTTTGGCGATGGCGAACTAGGCTCGATGATCGCCGATGGCGCTATTTCAGGTGTTGGTGCAGTGGTAATGTTTCTTCCTAACATCGTCATTCTCTTTTTTGGCATAGCCCTTTTAGAAACGACAGGATATATGGCGAGAGTTGCATTTTTACTCGATGGCTTTTTCCACCGCTTTGGGTTGCATGGCAAAAGCTTCATTCCCCTTGTGACGGGTTTTGGTTGTTCTGTTCCTGCGTATATGAGCGCACGAACCCTTAAAAACGACAAAGACAGGCTTATCACACTTTTTATCATTGGGTTTATGAGCTGTGGTGCGAAACTTCCTGTGTACGTTCTTTTTGCAGGGGCTTTCTTTAGCCAACAAAATGCGGGCAATGTCCTTTTTATTATCTACATTGCAGGGGCATTTATAGGGCTTATTGCAGCGAAATTCTTGAAAGTGTTTGTCTTTAAAGGTGTAGATGAGCCTTTTGTTATGGAGATGCCAAAGTATCGTTTGCCTTCACTAAGGCTCATTTGGCATACGGTTGCAACAAAGGCGATTATGTATCTTAAAAAAGCGGGTACGTTTATTTTGGGTGCGTCATTGCTCATCTGGTTTGCAAGTAATTACCCTAAGCATCTTGATATTGAAGAAGCGTATGCCCAAAAAATAGAGCTTGTTCAAAATGCCGAAGAGAAAACGGTACTTGAAAATGAGAAAGCTCAACTGCTTTTAGAGAAGAGTTTTTTAGGGATGATTGGCAAATCAACCGATGTTTTATTTACACCGATTGGCTTTGACTGGAAAATGACGATAGCCCTAGAATCGGGCTTGGCTGCTAAAGAAGTTGTGGTCTCTACACTGGGTGTTTTATACGCACTTGGCTCAGAGGTGGATGAGGGCAATGAGAGTCTTATAGGGGTACTTCGCCAGCAAATTCCTTTTGCATCTTCGGTTTCGTTTATTATCTTTGTGATGTTTTATTTGCCGTGTATGGCGGCAAGCATTGTTTTTACAAAAGAGAGTGGAAGTTATAAGTATCTTTTTTATCTCTTTATTTTTACGACGGTGATTGCGTGGGGACTCTCTTTTATAGGGTATCGCGTGGCGTTGCTTTTAGGGTAAATGCGCGGGCTTCTCGCTTAAGGAATCACCGCGTTAGCGTAGTCTTTCACAGAAACTTCGTTTTGGAGCTTTGCTCCAAAGGCGTGTAAAGCGTTCTTTCGAGTTTGCAAGAACGCTAAGGCTAATCCATCTTCTTGGCTGTTTTATCGTTCATTTCTGAGTCATCGTACGGGTCTAGGTGTGCATTGATAACCCACTCTCCATCGGGAATCAGCTCTTTGATGCTTTCTTCAATGCGATCTCCTGCATGATGCGCTCGCATTAGTGAAATTCCAGGACTAAAAACCAAATGCACATCGACAAAGTTCGTATTGGCAGATTTGCGGGTTTTAAGGTAGTGAAAATCGCTAATCTCTTTTTCCCCAATAATGATGTTTTTAATACTCTCAACAATCTCTTCATCGAGCGATGCATCCAGTAAAATATAAACACCATCACGGATAATCTCATAAGCAGAGTGGATGATATAGATGGAAATAACCACACCCATAATGGAGTCGATCATCTCAAATCCAGTGACTTGAATAAGCACCAAAGAGATAAGGATAGCACCATTGCTCAAAACGTCTGTTTTGTAGTGCAGGGCGTCTGATTTGACGACCATGCTATGCGTTTTTTTAGCGACATAATTCAAAAAGAGCACCAAAGCAATGGTAATCACCAATGAAACCAACATAACAATGACAGAGTAGCCCAAAAACTCGATAGGCTCTTGGTTGATCGCTTTTTTGATAGAGGTGTAGAAGATAAAAAGACCTGAAACGGTAATGACCGTTCCTTCGATAACTCCTGCTAATGCTTCGATTTTACCTTTGCCATAATTGAACTTTTTGTTGGCAGGTTGTTCTGCTTTTGTGATGGCAAAGTAGTTAAAGGCAGAGACAATTAAGTCTAAAACAGAGTCAATGGCAGAGGCTAAAACGGCAACAGAACCACTCATGATACCAATAAAAAGTTTGATAACAATCAGTAAAGTAGCTGTTGCACTCGATACAACGGTCGCTTTTTTTTGTAAAGTCATTAGGCGTTATCTCTCTCTTTATAAATGTTCATCGAAGCACAGTGAAGGCTTCCGTGCTCTCTGATGAGAATGGATGACTCTATGCCCACAATTTCTCGCTCAGGAAAACAGCGCTCGAAAATAGCTAAAACTTCTTTATCGTAAGCATCAGAGTAGGTTGGTACAAGTACGGCGTTATTGATAAGTACAAAGTTCATGTACGTTGCTGGAATACGGTGGTTGTTGAAGTATTTAGCCGATGGTAAAGGCAGTGGAAGCAGGTGAAATTCTGTTTTTTGAAGCTCTTTTTCCATTTTACGAAGCTCTTTATAGTGCTCGTCTTCTTTGTCGTAGCATTTCACATAGGCGATGGTGTTTTTGTTGATAAAGCGTGCTAATGTATCGATATGTGAATCAGTGTCATCGCCCATAAGTGCGCCATGCTCAAGCACGATAAGCTCTTTAAGTCCAAAAAGCTCTTGAAGCGTTTTTTTGATTTTCTTTTTAGAAAGATGTGCGTTCCGGTTTTGTTCATACAGACAATACGCTGTGCTTAGCATAACGCCATGACCATTACTGTCGATACTTCCGCCTTCCAGTACAAAGTCAAGGCTTTTGAGTTTGCCTTCCAAATAACCCTCTTCAAAGAGCTGCTGTGTGATGCTGTTGTCAAGATTGGCTTCAAATTTGTTTCCCCATGCGTTGAAGATGAAGTCATAGGTACGGCGTTTATGGTTTTTATAGATGTTGATGCCACCAAAATCGCGAATCCATGTGTCATTTGTAGGCATTTGGATCAGCTCGATGTTTTGCAAGTTTGGCAAAAAGTTGGCAAGTGTTTTTTTGTCTTCACAGACCACAAGGCATTTTTGAAAACGTGCAATGGTCGAAATAAATGTAAGATATGTCTTGTGAATTTCCTCAATGGAGTGTGCCCAGTCACTATTTTTGGGTGGGAAAACGACGATAAGTGCTTCTTGTTCTTCCCATTCGGCTGGTATTCTGATTTTCATGTGTAACTCCATGTAGCGTGTATTGAAAGTAAATTATACCAAAAATGAGATCTCATCTCTGTTTTTGGGTGGAAAGAGGGTAAAATAGCCACCATGCGCATTTACATGTAAAGGATATTTTTGCTACAAAAGACGAAAGATAACAAAAGTATTAACCAGATTAATTTTATGGCAATTCTTTTTGCGGGTCTTTTTGCCTTTATATCGGCATGTTTAGTGATCGTCAATGAGTATTTAGAGTTTCAAAAAGAGATTAAAGTACTTGAAGCAAACTATATTCAGATGCAAGAAAAAAGTGCCGCTTCTCAATTAACCCTTCTTTTTAACATTACCGAATACCGCTTTACGCAGAGTAAAAGCTTGCCGAAAGAGGAAATTTATCAAAAACTCAAAGAAGACATTGGTGCGTTGATGTCGCATACGGAAGAGCAAAATTATGTCTTTTTACAGAAAAATTCAGGTGAGATGCTTTACCGCTCTTCTGCCTTTAGTGTGGAAGAGACAAGTAAAGATATCGTAGTGACAAAACTGTATGAACCGTTGGGATTGATACTGGGTAGTGGTGTTAGTACCCACAATATAGAAGATGTATTGGAGCAAAGGAAGAAAGACTACCAAGATAAAATCATCAATTTTGTCCTTAAAATTTATATGCTAACACTCTTTTTATATCTGATCAGTACGATTGAATACCGTTATGTCAGCGACATTATGAAACGTGAAATACGTTTTATTGCCTATTCATTCAAAAAAGCTTCTTCGAGTTATGAGTTTATCGATATGGAAAAGATCAAGTTTCAAGAGTTTCAAGAGATAGTAACCCATGCTAATGTGATGATTGAGGAGATTAAAAGTAAAAACAGTGCGCTTATTGAACTCAATAGCAATCTTGAGCTAATCGTCGAGCAAAAAACGGAAGAGTTAAAACGCTCTGTTGCGTTTACCCAAGAGTTACTTGAACAACAAGATCGTTTTATCAAAAATGCCATTCATGAGATCAATACGCCACTTTCCATTATTTTAATGAACATTGATCTTTATAATCTAAAATATGAGAAAAATCCTTACTTGCTTAAAATTGAAGCCGCCGTCAAAGTGCTTGATAATATCTATGAAGATTTGGCGTATGTTGTGAAAAAAGACAGAGTTGTGTACGAAAAAGCGATGATTGATTTTTCCAAGTTTTTAACAGAGAGGGTAGAGTACTTTGAAGATGTTGCCGAGGGCAATAAACTGCACATCATCACGGACATAACACGCGATCTGTTTATTGTTTTTAATGAGATAGAACTTCAACGCATTTGCGATAATAATCTTTCCAATGCCATTAAGTACAGTTATGAAAAACAGCCTTTGCGTGTAAAGCTTTATGCAGAGCAAGAGAGTGTGATTTTTGAAGTGCAAAATTCTGGCGAGAAGATTAAAATGCCTGACCAGCTTTTTGATCGTTACTACCGGGAAGATGAAGCGCGTGGTGGGTTTGGCTTGGGGCTTAACATCGTAAAAGAGATTTGTGATGCCAATGCTGTGGCTATTAGCGTTCTCTCAGATGAGTCAAAAACACTTTTTCGCTACCGCTTTACGAAAGGATAATGTATGAAAATTTTATTGTTGGAAGATGAGCTGATGCTTCGAAGTTCTATTGAAGAGTACTTGGAAGCACTTGGTCATAAAGTCATTGCGTATGGAAATGGCGAAGCGGCATATGAAGCAATCAAAAAGGATGTGTTTGATCTTTTGCTATTAGACATTAATGTTCCTAAACTCAATGGGCTGAGTTTACTTAAAGCCCTGAATGAAATAGAACATGCTTTTCCGACCATCTTCATCAGTGCAAACGTGGACATTGATGATATTACGCGTGCGTTTGAACTTGGAGCGTCAGACTATCTCAAAAAGCCATTTCATCTTAAAGAACTGGGACTTCGCATCGACAAAATTAAAAAAGAGTATGAGATCAAAAAACTTCAACATATCATTTTAAGTGCAAAATATGTCTTCTCAAATGAAGAACAAATGCTCTTTTATAACAACAATGTTCAAGTGCTTACCAAGAAACAGTTACAAATAGTTACAATTCTTTGTGAGAACATTGGCGTCGTTGTTGACTTTGAAAAATTCCGAAGTTATGTGTGGAACGATGAACCCATCGACAATGCCTCAATTAGGGCTGAAATCAGCCGTTTTCGCAAGCTTCTTAAGGAAGATTTTATCATCAATCTTAAAGGTGTTGGGTATAAAATTGAAAAGTATTTCCCTGAGAAAAACCGCTAAAAGTTACAATTTTACTCATATTATTTAAAAAAAATCCTCCATTTTCTTCAAACCTTAAAATGCTACGGTAATGCTACGTTACTTCTTTACAATGTCCTCATAGCTACCACATCACATTGAAGGAGCATTTATGAGTCAGAACATCTACGACAGAGTACAGGCCAATCCAAAATTCGCCGAACTCGTAAAAAAAAGAAGTAGTTTTGCGTGGAAACTAGCCATCGTTATGCTGGTTGTTTACTATTCTTTCATCCTTGTAATTGCTTTTTCCCCTGCAACATTTGCAGTGAAACTTGGAGAAGGTGTTACCACACTTGGTATGCCAATAGGACTTGGCGTTATTATTATCGCGTTTGTTCTTACGGGTATTTATACGCAAAGAGCCAATGGCGAATTTGATGACTTAACCAATCAAATCAAAGAAGAAGCAAGGGGTGAGAAATGAAATGGGGCTTGTTACTTTTAACACTTTCAAATTTTTTGTGGGCAGCGGATGCTCAATTTAGTGGTAAGAGAGATTTAAATGTCTCTGCGATTATCATGTTTGTCATTTTTGTTCTTGCGACATTAGGTATTACCTATTGGGCGGCAAGAAGAACGAAAACAGCGAAAGATTTTTACACCGCTGGCGGAGGCATTACTGGGTTTCAAAATGGTTTAGCAATTGCGGGCGATTATATGTCAGCAGCATCATTCCTTGGTATTTCAGGACTGGTTTATCTTAAAGGATTTGATGGACTTATTTATTCCATCGGCTTCTTAGTTGGCTGGCCAATCATCCTTTTCTTGGTGGCAGAACAACTTAGAAACTTGGGTAAATATACCTTCTCCGACGTTGCATCGTACCGTTTGCAACAAACACCAATTCGTGTGCTTGCCGCACTTGGTTCATTGGCAACTGTAGCACTCTATTTGATTGCTCAAATGGTAGGTGCTGGTCAACTTATCCAGATTCTTTTCGGTCTTGATTATGAGTATGCGGTTATTATGGTTGGTATTTTGATGATTCTTTATGTTACTTTTGGTGGCATGTTGGCAACAACATGGGTACAGATTATCAAAGCGGTATTATTGCTCTCCGGTGCATCTTTTATGGCTATTATGATTATGTACAAAGTGGGCTTTAGCTTTGAATCACTCTTTGCACAAGCTGTTGCAGCGAAGAAAACTGCATCGATTATGGCACCAGGGGGACTTGTAAGTGACCCAATTTCGGCGATCAGCTTAGGAATTGCCTTGATGTTTGGAACCGCGGGTCTTCCACATATCTTGATGCGTTTCTTTACGGTAAGTGATGCTAAAGAAGCTCGAAAATCTGTATTCTTTGCAACTGGCTTCATCGGTTACTTTTATATTTTAACTTTCATCATAGGTTTTGGTGCTATCGTATTATTAACGAATGATCCAACGTATCTTGACCCAGTCAAAGGTGGCATCATCGGTGGTGGTAACATGTCTGCGATTCATACAGCGCATGCGATTGGTGGAAACTTATTCCTAGGATTTATCTCAGCAGTTGCTTTCGCAACGATTTTAGCGGTTGTCTCAGGTCTTACACTTGCAGGTGCGAGTGCGGTCAGTCATGATCTTTATGCAAATGTTTTTGCACGAGGTCGAGTGGACGAAATGACAGAAATGAGAGTTTCTAAGTACTCTACGATTGCTCTTGGTATCGTAGCGATTATTTTAGGCATTGCGTTTGAAAAGCAAAATATCGCGTTCATGGTAGGACTTGCGTTTGCAATTGCAGCAAGTGCTAACTTCCCGATTCTTTTCCTCTCAATGTTCTGGAGAAAGCTTACAACAAAAGGTGCCGTCTGGGGTGGTAGTTTAGGGCTTATAACAGCGATTGTGTTGGTAATTTTGAGTAAGGCGGTTTGGGTTGATGTTTTAGGCTATAAAACAGCGATCTATGCTTACGGTAATCCAGCGATTTTCTCTATGGCAGTTGCTTTTATCGGAATTTGGTTCTTCTCTATTATCGATAAAAGTGAAAATGCAGCCAAAGAGATAGCGGCATATGATCATCAGTATATCAGAAGCCAAACAGGGATTGGAGCAGAGGGCGCTTCAAGCCACTAAAAATACAGTTATAAACTAAATCTCTGCCTCGTAAGAGGCAAGCTTTAGTGCATAGTGCAACGTAGGCTTTTGGGCTTTGCCCAAAAGACGTTATAAAATAATTTTATGAAAAAGGATCGTAACGATGTCACAACTTTTTGAACCAAGTAGAGCTTTAAGCAAAGAAGCCAGAATTAAGAACATGTGTGAGTATAAGGAGCTTTGTATCCAAGCAGACGAGGATTTTGAAGGATATTGGGATAAGCTAGCACGTGAGAAAATTGAGTGGTTTAAGCCTTATGACAGAGTGTTAAATGAAGAAAACGCTCCGTTCTACAAATGGTTCGAAGGTGGCAAATTAAACGTTACGCATCAGTGTTTAGGACGTCATCTAAAATCACGCAAAAACAAAGCGGCGATTATCTGGGAGGGTGAAGACGGTAAGCGTCGTATCATCACTTATCTTCAACTTTTCTACCGTGTTAACCGTTTAGCAAACTTGATGCGCAATAAATTTGGCATCAAAAAAGGTGACCGTGTTGTTCTTTATATGCCAATGATTCCTGAAGCGGCGTTTGCGATGCTTGCGTGTGCAAAAATTGGTGCGATTCACTCGGTTGTTTTTGGTGGATTTTCTGCTGAAGCACTAAGAGACCGTATCCAAGATGCGGAGGCAAAACTCGTCATTACTGCTGATGGTGCATTTAGACGTGGTAAGCCTTACATGTTAAAACCTGTTGTGGATGAAGCATTGAGCGTTGGTTGTGAATGTTGTGAAAAAGTACTTATCGTTCAGAGAAACTTTGAAGATATCGACTATGTTCCAGGACGTGACTATGTTTACAACGAGATTATAATGAACGAGTCTCAGTACTGTGACCCTGAATGGATGGACTCAGAAGATCCTCTTTTCTTACTTTATACTTCTGGAAGTACAGGTAAACCAAAAGGTGTTCAACACGGAAGTGCTGGTTACATCCTTTGGGCGCAATACACGATGGAACACGTTTTTGATGTGAAAGAAAACGATACCTTCTGGTGTACAGCAGACGTTGGTTGGATTACAGGGCATACGTACATCGTTTATGGACCATTGGCGATGGGTGCAACGACGATTATGTATGAAGGTGTGCCAACGTTTCCAGATGTTGGCAGATGGTGGGGAATGATTGAAGAACACCGTGTCAATCAATTTTATACCGCTCCAACAGCCATTCGTTTGCTTCACAAAGAAGGTGCAGATGCTCCTTCAAAGTACGATCTAAGTTCGTTAAAAGTACTTGGAACCGTTGGTGAGCCTATCAATCCCGATGCATGGAATTGGTACTATGAGCAAATTGGTGGCGGTAACTGCCCAATTGTAGATACATGGTGGCAAACAGAGACGGGTGGTCATATGATTACACCACTTCCTGGAGCTACACCGATAAAACCAGGTTCCGCGACATTCCCACTTCCGGGTATTAAAGCAGAAATTATCGATGAACATGGCAATCCAACACCAAAAGGTGAAAAAGGGTTCTTGTGTATCACGAAACCTTGGCCATCGATGATTCGTAATATTTGGGGCGATCCTGAGCGTTATGTTAAGTCCTATTTTGGGGATTGTAAAAAAGATGGTAAGCCTGTTTATTTCTCAGGCGATGGCGCAATGTACGATGATGATGGCTATATCATCATAACAGGGCGTACCGATGATGTTATTAACGTTTCAGGTCATAGAATTGGAACAGCTGAGATTGAAGCTGTTCTAGGCAACCATGAAAACGTAGCAGAGGTTGCCGTTGTAGGAAGACCTGATCCTATTAAAGGTGAGGGTATCTTTGCATACATCGTCATCAAGGGTGCAGATAGCATCAGTGAAGAGGTTTACATGATCCAGGAGCTTAACAAACTCATCGTTAAAGAGATCGGTAATATCGCTAAGCTTGATGCCATTCGCTTCGTTCCAGGACTTCCAAAGACCAGAAGCGGCAAAATCATGCGAAGAATTCTTCGTTCTATCGCGAAGAAAGAACCAATTACGCAAGACATCTCAACACTTGAAGATCCAAGTATCGTTGAGAAAATCCAAAACCTTATCGAATTTTAGAACTCTCCTGCGGTTACATGTAACGTGTAACCGCTCTCTTTCACAAAGCAAAGTGAAATTTTTTACTGAAAATGCTATGATACAGGCTATATAACTATCTCTTAGAGGAACATGACATCATGGCAATGCATATTATAAACCAACCAGACGATCAAAATAAAGCGGTCAATGAGGCAATTCGTTACCCCAACTTAGAAACGATGATAAGCGTACCTCTAGGACTAGGAGAATTTTACGAAGCGTGTAAAGATTATCCTATTTTGTTTACTAAAAATCAAGAAGGACATTGGCTTGCTATTGCCTTGCTTGGCTATAACGATAAAAATGTTTACTTAGATGAAAATCGTCGCTTTAAAAAAGGAAAATACCTTCCTGCTTTTTTAAGACGTTATCCGTTTGTTTTAGTTCAAAATGAAGCTCAAGAGAGCTTTTCTTTAGGCATTGAAGAAGAAGCTTTGGAAAAATTAACTCCCTCTAACCAACAAAGAGCCCTTTTTAAAGAAGATAAAACACCTAGTGATTTGACAAACAGTACGTTAGATTTTCTCGTTCGTTTTCAAGGTGAGTTACATGCATGTAGTGCTTTGATTAAAGAGTTTGAAACATGGGAACTGTTGGTTGAACAAAGTGCAAATATTGTCGATGACGAAGGTAAATCACATACCATTAATGGCTTCTTTACGGTTAATGAAGAAAAGTTAAATCATCTAAGTGAGAAGAAAAAGCTTGATATTTACAAAAAAGGAGCAACGCCTTTTATGACAGCGCATCTTATCTCATTAAGCAATATTCGACGATTGGGATTGTAGGCTTTTTTGCATTAATAATGTTTACATGTAAGGTTTTCAATTTTACATGTAAACGTCACTCTCCTTTTAATGGGGCTCAACTTCACTGAAAAAAGAAGATGAAACACCTTGTTTAGCAAATCGTACACCCATATTAAACGCTTTTTCGCAATCTATGGGGAACACATCTTTACGCCTTTGTGCTTTGTGGGGTTCACTAAAAGCGGTTACTTCGTATTTTGAGTAGTCTTTAAACTGATAGGTATCTGTGACATAAAGTGCTTCAGAAGAGCCAAAAATACTTCCAAGTCTCTTTTCAAGACCACTAAGCGCTTCAACATAACCCCATTCTCGCATTCTTTTTTCATCTAAATTCATCGTATACAGCAATCCTATAGGTATTTTTTTTGGGAATAAAGAGGAGTACTTAACATCGTAAACAGTATATTGAAAGGCTAATCGTTCGATGAAAGAGCGCATCATGCCAGTGATGTTTCCAAAGTAAATGGGCGAGCCTAAAAGAATCGCATCTGCCTCTCGTAGCGTTTCTAAAAGCGGCTTAAGCTCATCTTTATGCGCACATTTACCATAGGCTTTTCCATTTTTAAGTTTACAGGCAAAACAGCTCACACAGCCTTGATAATTTAAGTCGTAAAGATGGATTAGCTCTGTTTGCGCACCTTGTATTGCAGCACCTTCAAGCGCTTTTTTGAGCAGGGTTGCGGTGTTGGCATTTTTGCGTGGACTTCCATTGATCGCTACAATTTTCATTGGTTTTCCTTCTAAATATTTTGTTCATTGAATTATAGGGTTATTTACAATCTAAGTATAGAATGAACTTTTTAGTTATATACTAACTAAAAGGAAAGTAATGGAGAAAAAAATGGAAAATTTTAGTGATAAATACGAAAAATGTCCTATGTACTACGCGATGTCAATTCTTGAGGGAAAATGGAAGTGGATTATTTTGTGGAAGATATCGGAAGCAAAAGTCATTCGCTACAATCGTTTAAAAGAGATGCTACAGCCCATTGCACACAAAACGTTAAGCCAACAACTCAAAGAGTTAGAGAGTAATAATATTATTCACAGGGAACAGTACAACCAAGTGCCGCCTAAAGTGGAATACTCACTCACGTCAGAGGGAGAAACGCTCATACCCATTTTAAGTTTAATGTATCAGTGGGGAAAAGAGCATATGAAACCAAGTGAAGCGCTTGATGGAGGATCGTGTTTAAACGACTAATGTGGGTTACATGTAAAGCTAAATCAACTTTACATGTAAACGCTACTAAAGGCATAAAATGGATTATCGGCAATCCATAGCATCGTTGAGTTTTGTTAGATTGTCTCTCATAATATCGATATAACCGATACCTTTTTTACTCTCAGCGACGGTAATGTTCTCCACAGGTCTTAGAGCATCTGTTTTGACATTGGCTTCTTTTGCAATGGATTTTGCAACTTTATCGCTTGCAAATTCTTCAAAAAAGACGGTATTGATCTTTTCATTTTTTGTAAGATCGATTAATTTTGCAATCTGTTTTGGAGAAGGTTTTGTCTCAGGTGTCATGCCAGAGATTGAGTATTGGGTGATGCCGTACTCGTGTGCTAAGTACTCAAAAGCATCATGATTGACGATGACTTTTTTATTTTTACAATTTTTAAGCACTTCATAATCCGCTTTTAGTGTTTGAAGTTTTGTAAGATACTCCGCCAAATTTGCTTCATAAACTTTTGCATTTTCAGGATCTTTGGTACTGAGTAGGGTTGCTACTTCTTTTGCCACATTCATATAATTATCAATGCTTAACCAGTAGTGTGGATCATAAGATCCTTTGTGCTCATGCCCATGATCGTCATGTTTCATCTCGATGAGTTTGACTTTTTGGCTCATATCAATCGTTTTATCTTGAATTTTCAAAGAGCTAATCACTTTTTTGCTCCAAGGCTCAAACACGGGGCTACTGATAATAAAAAAATCACTCTTTGAAAGACTGGCAATCTCTTTGGCTTTGGGTTCAAATTCATGTGCTTCAACACCAAATGGTACAAGATTGGTTAGTTTTACTTTATCGCCACCAATATTTTTGACAACATCATACAGTGGAAATATAGTAGTTGTAACAGATACATCTGCAAACATAGCCGTACTGAGAGTTGCTAAAAATGTAAGCTTTTTTAACATACATGACTCCTTTTCTAGTTTTATAATCAAACTATAACATAATGCAACTAAGTTGCATATAAAAGTTCTGCTATGAAAAAATCTTAAGCAAAAGAGGGCTAGTAAAGTTTTCTTTTACATAAAAGTGAAATGACAAAGAAACAAAGTAGCAAAACAACGATGCTTGCTCCACTGGGCAAAGAGGCATAGTAAGAGATAAAAAGACCTAAAATGACCGATACAATAGCGATCAAAATGGCATAAACAACGGAATTTTTAAAATTTTTGCTAAATTGCATGGCAATAATGGCAGGAATAACCATCATCGCTCCAATCAAAAGAGCTCCAACAATTTTAATAGAAACACTAATAACCACCGAAACAAGCGAGATGAGCATATAGTTCAAAAGTGTGGTATTGATGCCTGAGGCTTTGGCACTTTCTTCATCAAATGCGATGTATAAAAATCGTTGAAAATTGGCATATAACGTCACACTACACGTCAAACCTAACAGCATGATAATAAGAATATCGTCATCATCAATGGCGACGATGGAGCCAAAGAGATAGTCAAATAAAGAGGTATTAAAAGAGGCTGATACCGATACAATGATGATGGCTAAAGCTAAAGAGCCTGATAAAAAGATAGAAAGTATCGAATCAGAATAGAGTTTGTTGTGTTGCCTGAGGTATTCAATGACCCATGATGCGACCAGAGTAAAAACCAGCGAGCTATAGCTGGGAGACAATGCTGTTAAAAAACCAATCGCAACGCCAAGAAGAGAGATATGCGCTAGGGCGTCGGAGAGCATTGAAAAGCGTTTAACGACAACGAACATTCCTAGGGATGAGGCAATAGCGGCGATTAAAGTGCCTGCTAAAAAGGCTTTGAGCATAAATGTGTAGTGAAAAATTTCCATATCAATCCTTAGTGATGGTGACAAACCATGTGTGCGTCGACACCGTAGAGTTGATTTAACTGTTCAGAGTGGTAGAGTTGACGCGGGTCATGGCACGCTAAAAGTGATTGGTTGATGCACAATACTTTGTTAATATCATCAACGATAACACCCAAATCATGCGTGATAAAAAGAATTGTAATGTTCTCTTTTTGATTTAAATCTTTTAAAAGTGCGTAAAAATTAATTTGTGATTGCTTATCAACGCCAGTATTTGGTTCATCGAGGATGAGAATTTGAGGGTTGTTTACAAGCGCTTTAGCGATCATAACTCGTTGTCGTTGTCCGCCTGAGAGTTCACTAATTTTGGCATCTTTGAGTTCAGCAATATTCATTTTTGCAAGAACGAGATCTATGATCGTTTCATCTTTTTTGCTGATTCTTGAAAAAAGTGATTTGTTTGCAATTAATCCTAAAGTGACAACCTCTTTGACACTAATGGGAAAATTTTCATCCAATTTTGAAATACCTTGCGAAACGTAGCCTACTTTTTTCAAAGAGCTTAATGAAGGCGTTTGAGAAAAGAGTTTTACCGTCCCACTGTCGTAGGGAATAAGCCCTAATATGAGTTTAACAAGTGTACTTTTCCCGCCGCCATTAGGACCAATAATGGCAGCATAATCGCCTCTTCTGATTTCAAATGAGACGTCTTGAATAATACTTTTAAAGTTTAAGTTTTTGGTTTCGATGACATTGTCTTTGAAATTTTGTAATAACACCGTATACCTTTTTTGAGTCAAAATTATCTGTCTGTTTTCTCTCAATGGAAAACGGTGTGTAGTGTATCATGATGCAACTAAGTCGTAAGTAAATTTTTTGAATTTGTTTGTTTTTTTTGAGCAGATGAAGTTTACATGCAAAGCCAAATGACTTTACATGTAAACATCTTTATGAAACCATTGCTGCGTGGATTAGTGTTTCGTCATTTTCAAAGTGAATGGTGCAGTTACTTTTCACACCAATTTCTTCAATACTTTTTTCATAATTTCTATCTCGGCTATCACCTTTGACTGAGATGGCAAAAATGGGGTATTTTTTATTGTTAAAGCGGATGTACTCACCGGTAATGAGCGCTAGGCGTGTTGTAATGACGGTAGAGTTTATATGTGACTGATAGACTTTTGTGAGGAGTTTCATAAAGTCTTCGACTTTCAGACGTACATCGGGGAATGTTGGGTCAAACTCTTTCTTAAATTTGATATTAGCATTGGTAGAAGAGGCACTGATGCACAGATCAAGGAGTGCATAGATATTAACACTCTCACCATACTCTTCAACGTTGGCAAACTTCTTCGTTGCACTTTTATAGAGTTTAATACCTATGGAAGTTTCATCATCGTACCCAACGGTAATGGCGTAGAATTTATACGAACTAAATGAAATGTCAATGATGGTTGTTTTGAAACCATATGTCATGCTAGCATAGGTTTGGGCAATGTCGAAGATTTTTTTGTGATTCACCTCACCAAGAAGGTATTGCGCTTCTTGGTTGAGGGAAATAATTTTACCTGTATTATCAAAAACAATAAAAGGATTGTAGTCGTGCTCAATCCATGCTTCTGCGAAACTACTCATGGTTAACTTTCGATGTAGTTTTTAAGTTTACGTCCAACTTTTGGATGTTTGAGTTTTTTAATTGCTGAGCTTTCGATCTGACGAACGCGTTCACGGGTAACATTGAGTTCTTTACCAATCTCTTCAAGCGTTCGATCGCTCTCATCGTGCATCAAACCAAAACGCATACGAATAACCGCTTTTTCTCTGTCATTGAGTTGATCGAGAACTTCATCAATCTGATCTTTAAGATCGGATTTTAAGATGAAATCAAGCGGTGCAACAGAGGCTTTATCTTCAACGAAATCGCCAAATTTACCATCGTCCTCGTTACCAATAGGTGCTTCTAATGAAATAGGCTCTTTTGTGATTTTGATGACGTTTTTAACTTTATCAGCACTTAGCCCCACTTCGAGTGCAATGGTCTCGATATCAGGCTCTTTACCTTCTTCTTGAAGGTGTTTACGAATGATCTTGTTGATACGGTTGATCGTCTCAATCATGTGAATTGGAATACGAATTGTACGTGCTTGATCGGCAATAGCCCTAGAAATGGCTTGCCTAATCCACCATGTCGCGTAGGTTGAGAATTTGTAGCCTTTCTTGTACTCAAATTTATCGACCGCTTTCATCAAACCGATGTTACCTTCTTGAATGAGATCCAAGAATGGTAAGCCTCTGTTTGTGTAACGTTTTGCGATGGAGACAACCAGACGAAGGTTACTTTTTGCCATACGGGTTTTAGACTCATCGGCAATTTTTTTACCCCGTTTGATCTGTTCAAGAACTTCTTTGAGTTTTTCAGGGTCAAGATCAAACCCTTGTTTACTTGCTTCCTTAGTTTGGAAAAGCTTTTTAATTTCCATGTATGTAGAAACCATCGTAGCTTCTGGAACCATGGTTGTGATGTCTTCTTTGTTTAAGTCAACAATGCTTTCAAGCAGTTTAGTGTGATTTTCTCTAAGCGTGTCGTTAAAAAGTGGTAAACGGTACTCTAAACGTTTAAGCTCTTTATCAAACTCAAAGTCACTTTTAAGCGCAGTTTCCATAGATTTTACAAGTTCATTAATAAGTTTACTGGTAGGTCCTAGATCCATCAGTGCGTCTTTAAGAAGTTTCTTTTTATACGCAAGTCCTAGGTCATAGTTCATCATTTCTTCAGCATCGTCAAGATTTTCTTCAGGTGGTCTTGTAAGACTTTTTAGCCAATCTTTTTTTGCTTTTTCGAGTGATTTAAAGCTTTCGATAACTTTTTCAGTACGGGTATTGTCTTTTTTAGAGAAAGTTTTTTTCTCTTCGCCTTCCTCTCCCTCTTCATCATCAAATTCTTCATCATCATCACCATCATCGGTGTCATCTTCAAAGGTTTTAAAAAGCTCTTTAACACGACGTTCACGGTTAATAAGTGCTTCTTTATAATCCAAAATAAAATCGATCAAATAAGGAACAGAACAGAACGCATCAATGATAATGTCTTCACCAAATTCAATTTTCTTACTGATGTCGATCTCTTCATCTTTGGTTAAAAGAGAAATTTGTCCCATTTCGCGAAGATACATACGAACAGGGCTGTCACTACGTGACCACTCTAGAAGCTCTTTTTCGCTGGCAAGATCAAACTCTTCTTCGAGGGCATCGTCTTTAATTTTTTGGCGTTCTTCTTCTCTTTTTCGTGCTTCTTCTTTGTTGCGCATTTTCGCAATTTCAGCAGAAGAAATTAACGTGACTTTGTATTTTTCTAAAAGGCTCATCAATTTTTTGACGTTTGCAGGAGTAGGAGGTTTTACAAAAAGATCCATAACGTTTTCATAGGTAACGTATGCTTTTTCATTTTCCGCAAAAAGTTCTTCTAGTAATGTATAGAGTTCTTTTGAAGCCATAAGTGTAACTCTCCTTGAGTAGGTGTGTTTGGAGATTAGATTTTTTTAATTAAATTCTAATAAAAAGATGTGGATTATACCGAGTTTTTTTTAAAATGTCCTTGAAGATACTATTTTTACAATGTGGAACAAGAGTTGCTTTAACTAGGGAAAGATTCTAAAAATAGTGGGATAAACAATGCAAAGCAGCTATTATAGCGTTACGGGAGCGATGGTCACACAGTTTAATAAACTTGATGTCATCTCTAATAACCTTGCCAATTTAAATACCACAGCGTTCAAAAGAGATGATGTTGTTGTGGGAGATTTTAAACGCATTTTTCAAGAATACAAAGATGAGATGCCGTTGAAGAATAATACAAAAGAGGCAAGTAAGTTTATGAATGCCGTTGGCACGAGAGTACCTCAAATTGTAGAAGAGTACACAAAATATGACCAAGGCACTATTAAGAACACGGGTAATCCTCTTGATTTGGCACTTAAACGTGACGATGCATTTTTTATGGTAGAAACGCCCAATGGTATTCGTTTAACACAAAATGGCTCTTTTTCTTTTAACAGTGCAGGTGTGTTAAGTACGAAAGAAGGCTACCCTGTTTTACCTGCAACCTATTTCCAAAATCATCAGTACATTACGATACCCGAAGACGGTGCGTTAAGAGTCGATCAAAATGGTGGACTTTATAATGGGGAAGATGACTTAGGTCGTTTGTATCTTGTTCAGAGTGATGATGTCAAATCATTACTTAAAGAGGGTGCAAATCTTTATAAATTTAAAAGTACGGATGAATTAACGGAACTTGGTGAAGGAAATTTGGTCATTCAAGGCTTTTTAGAGACAAGTAATGTTAATCCTGTTAATGAAATGGTAGGGCTGATTGAAACCAATAGATTTGTTGAGATGTATCAAAAAGTTATGAAATCGCATATGAATGACATCAATTCAGAAGCTATTTCTAAACTAGCGTCCACTAAGGCATAATATAATTAAAGCAACTAAGGAAGATAAATGATTCGATCACTTTACACAGCTGCAACGGGTATGATCGCACAGCAAACGCAGATTGATACCACGTCAAACAATATTTCGAATGTTAATACGATCGGGTATAAGAAGCAACGTGCTGAGTTTGCGGATTTGATGTACCAAACTATGACATATGCTGGAACATCAACCAGTGGTACTACAGTTTCGCCTACTGGAATAGAAGTGGGGCTTGGTGTTCGTCCAACAGCGATTGCTAAGCTGTTTACACAAGGTAACTTCAAAGAGACAGGTAACTCTTTAGATATGGCGATTACAGGAAATGGTTTTTTCCAAATCCTCCTTCCCGATGGAACAACAGGCTATACGAGAAATGGTTCATTTAAATTGGATGCCGATGGCAATGTAATTAACAGTGATGGGTATCAAATGATCCCACAACTTACAATTCCTGCGGATGCAACACAAATTACCATTGGTGTCGATGGTATGGTTTCTGTTCTTCAAGCTGGCGCTACTCAAACACAACAAATCGGTCAAATTGAACTTGCCAATTTTATCAACCCGGCAGGTCTTCACTCTTTGGGAGATAATAACTTCATCAATACCAATGCATCAGGTGACCCAATAGTAAGTAACCCAGGACTCAATGGACTAGGGCAAACGAGACAACAATTTGTTGAAATGAGTAACGTGCAATTGGTAGAAGAGATGACCGATCTTATTACAGGTCAACGTGCGTATGAAGCAAACTCCAAAGCGATTACAACGAGTGATCAAATGCTGCAAACCGTTAATGCGCTCAAAACATAATAGCTGATTATTTACAATGTTGATTTTAGTACCCATTCTGATCTTGATCGCGATTATTGTCGCGATCGATCAGCTCTATTTTAATGACACAACTCCAAAAGATACAAGCTCTCAAAAAGAGATACATCAAAAGCAAAATGATACGAATGCCACGCAAAAGTATTTGGATCGTTACATTAAAAAATAATTAACCTATAAAAGATACGGTATGAACTTTTTAGCTATTTTTAAACTTACAATTCCCGTTATGATGGGCTATATTCCTCTTGGTATGGCGTTTGGTTTACTACTTTCTAAGCTTTTGATTCCATGGTATTACGCTTTTTTTATGAGTGCTTTTATTTATGCGGGCTCAGGGCAGTTTCTTCTCCTTACGCTTTTTGCATCGCAAGCAACCATCCTTGAAATTGGTATTGCAACCTTTTTGCTCAACCTGCGCCATACGTTTTATGGACTTTCGATGGTTTCTTCTTTTAAAGATTTTTCATGGAAAAAGCATTATCTCATTTTCGGGTTAACCGATGAGACATTTGCACTTTTAAAAACCAGTGATGTTCCTGAGCGTAACCGTGAAAAAGCATACCTTTTAATCAGTCTTTTAAATCAATGTTATTGGATCATAGGAAGTGTTGTGGGCGCATTGTTAGGCAATGTTTTGCCATTTAACTATGAAGGCATAGAGTTTTCTCTTACAGCACTTTTTGTAGTGTTATCTATTGAATTGTATAAGAAAAATAGACTGCATAAGCCGTTTTTTGTGGCGCTTATTATTGGTTTGTTTGGCATGATTGTATTTCCACCACAAAAGATGCTCATTTTATCGCTTTGTGCTGCGGCATTTGTGTTGATTGTCTTTAAAAGGAGTATGGAAAATGGAAAGTAGTTACATTATAGGAAGTATCATTGTCGCGACATTGGCAACGTATGCGACACGTATTATTCCATTTTTGCTCTTTCGTACCCGTGAGCCTTCACCACTCATAAAATATATTGAGCTCAATATGCCTTTGATGATTATGGTCATTTTAGTGTTTTATGCACTTAAAGATGTGAAGTGGGAAATGTATCCGTATGGTCTTGCTGAGATTATCGGGGTATGTGTTGCGATCCTTTTACATGTAAAGTTTAAAAACGCACTGTTAAGCATTTTTATCGCAACACTGACCTATATGGTCTTAATT
Organism: Sulfurospirillum sp.; assembly: GCF_036802865.1. Lineage (NCBI taxonomy): Bacteria > Pseudomonadati > Campylobacterota > Epsilonproteobacteria > Campylobacterales > Sulfurospirillaceae > Sulfurospirillum > Sulfurospirillum sp. The sequence continues at coordinate 136,937 of NZ_DAIRVK010000005.1, forward strand.
CAAAATGTCTTTTAAGCTTTTTTTACAAATTCAGATTTAAGTCCCATTGCCCCAATACCCTCGACTTTACAGTCAAGATTGTGGTCACTCTCATAGTTTAGGCGGATGTTTTTTACTTTTGTTCCACCTTTGATGACAGCAGATGAGCCTTTGAGTTTTAAATCTTTTATAACAACAACGGTGTCACCATCACTCAGCACGGTACCATGTGCATCTTTGATAATCGTAGCGGATTCTGCACTTGAAGTGCCATTTTTTGCCCATTCATGAGCGCATTCAGGACAGATGATCATTTCACCATCTTCGTAGGTATATTCACAATTACATTTTGGACAAGCAGGTAGTTGCATCGTATTCTCGCTTCATTATTAGAATTTTTCTGCCTCGAAAGAGGCTAGCTTTAGCGCCACAGCGGCTTAGCGTAGGCTTTTAGGCTTTGCCTAAAAGACGTGATACAAGAGTTCTTGCAGAGCTTTTGTAAAGATAAGTATGCCTTCTCTTGCCTCAAAAAGAGCTAAACAGCTCTTAGCGTCTTAAAAGATAGGGAAATTCGCGGTCTCTTTGATAGCGTTTGATCTTCTCTTCGTAACGATCAATGGCGGTGACCATATCTCTGGCAAATTCGTAGTTGATGATGTAATCTCTTTGATTGACATGAAGCGTTTGCATTCCTTGCAATCCTGCATCATACATGAGTGCGTCTTTGATGGTTTCAGCATTTCCATTGGTGAGACGGCGAAGATCGTGTCCTAGTCCTGTCACCCACAAATCCATAAATTCGACTCGAAATGGCAGTACTTTTCCCCAAGTCTGTTCAACTAAAATGGCGTTTTTGAGTGAAAATTCATGAAACATGATGGTGTCTTGGTCTGGATTATAGACGGCAATAATTTGATTTGGCATCGGTTTAAAGACAGGATTGATGGTTGCTAAATTAACCTCTTTAGGAGCACAACCGTTCAGTATAAGGGCTAAAAAAAGTAGAAGCGTAGTAAAAAGAGTGCGCATGACAAGTCCTTACGTATAAAAACAAGATGCACTATTGTACATTAGAAATGTTAACGAGAAAAAGAAGAGAAGAAGCCCCCCATTAAAAGGGCTTCTTAAATGTTAAAGAGCAAATAGGTCGCTAAATTCGTTGAAATTCATACTCTCTAAACTGACTTGAGTGTCACAAATATGCTCTATCGTTGCGCATTGTTTTGGGCTAAGTCGTCCTGCTAGATTGTGTTTGAATTTTGAGATCAAAAGAGGAATACCATCTTTTCGTCTGCGTTTATGTCCTATTGGGTACTCGACTTCGACTTTTTCGCTTTTTGTGCCATCTTTGTAGAAGATTTGCACGGCATTGGCGATGGAGCGTTTATCGGCTTCGAGGTACTCTTTAGTGTAACGCGCATCGACGACAACTTCCATTTTGTCTCTGAGTTTATCAACACGAGGATCGTTTGCATAGGCATCTTCGTAATGTTCTGCGACTAATGTGCCGTGAATTAATGGAATGGCAACCATGTATTGAATGCAGTGGTCACGGTCGGCTGGATTGGCAAGAGGGCCTACTTTATTGATGATGCGATGACCTGACTCTTGGGTTGTAATAACAATTTTTTCGATCGCATCAAGCTTCTCTTTAACTTCATCATGCAATTTCACAGCACACTCAACGGCTGTTTGGGCATGAAATTCGGCTGGGAAGCTGATCTTGAAAAGGACTTGTTCCATCACGTAACTGCCAAATGGTTGTGGAATGGTGAGTTTCTTACCGCCCATTTTGACATCTTCGTAACCCCAAAATTTTGCACTGAGAGCCGATGGGTAACCCATCTCGCCTGCAAGTGCTTTAAGGGCAAGGTTGACACCACGGCTGCTGGCATCGCCTGCCGCCCATGATTTACGTGAACCTGTATTTGGGGCATGACGGTAACAACGAAGCGCTCCACCATCGACCCATGCGTGTGAGACAGCATTTCTGATCTCTTCAAATGTTCCCCCAAGCATTGCTGCTGCAACCGCTGTAGATGCCACGCGTACTAAAAGCACGTGATCCATTCCCTCTTTGTTAAAGCAGTTTTCAAGCGCTAAAATACCTTGAATTTCATGCGCTTTGATCATCGCGGTTAAAATGTCTTTGACTTTAAGGGGTGCTTTGCCCTCGCTTATATTTCGACGGCTGATGTAATCACCTACCGCCCAAATAGCACCTAGATTATCGCTTGGATGTCCCCATTCAGCAGCCAACCAGGTGTCGTTAAAATCAAGCCATCTTACCATCGCACCCACATTAAATGCGGCACGTTCTGGGTCAAGCTGATACGAAGTACCTGGCACTTTTGCCCCTAAATAGGGCATAGAAGCTCCTGGAACCACAGGTCCTAAAAGTTTGGTGCATTGTGGAAATTTAAGTGCTAAAAGACCACATCCTAGGGTATCCATTAAACAGTAACGTGCTGTCTCATAGGCATCGTCACTTTTAATGCTAAATTCAGAAGCATAGCGTGCGATGTCCGTTAAAAGTGGGTCAAATTCTGGTCGTTTGGTATCTAAAATACCCATATCTGTACTCATGGTGTTCCTTTAATTATCTATTTTTGATGTCAACATAGGCTCGATTCTCTGGTCCTATGTACTCTGAACTTGGGCGAATCAGTTTATTGTCTCCTCGTTGTTCTACTACGTGTGCCGCCCAACCTGCTGTTCGGCTCATAACGAAAATTGGGGTAAAGTATGCCGTTGGAATGCCCATGAAATGGTACGTTGAAGCACTGTAGAAATCAAGATTTGGAAAGAGTTTTTTCTCATCCCACATTACTTTTTCAATAGCTTCCGAGATAGGGAAGATGGTAGCATTGCCCACATCATCAGCAAGTTTGCGTGACCACTCTTTAATGACAATGTTACGTGGGTCATTGCTCACATACACACGGTGACCAAAGCCCATGATTTTGGCTTTGCTATCCAGTTTTGCATGAATGCCACTGGTCGCTTGAGATGCTGAAGTATACTCAGAGATAAGCTCCATCGCCGCTTCATTTGCCCCACCGTGTAATGGTCCACGAAGCACACCAATTGCAGCGGTGATCGCTGAGTAGATATCTGAAAGTGTGGATGCACCGATGCGTGCCGCAAAGGTCGAAGCATTAAATTCATGTTCAGCATAGAGAATTAACGAGACGTGCATCGCTTTGATCCAAAGCTCGCTAGGTTGTTTGTTGTGTAGTTTTTCTAAAAAATAACCACCGATGGTATCTTGAGAACTGTTAGTATCGATCTCTTTGCCGTTAATGTGGTAGTGATGCCAGTAGAGTAAGATAGAAGGAAAAACACCCATCAAACGGGTAATTTTTGCATCTTGGTCACTAAAATTGTCGGCTTCTGGCTCTAAACAGCCGAGTGCTGAACAGCCCGTACGCATAATGTCCATCGGATGGGCATTCTTAGGTAAAGAGCGTAAAACGACTTTGAGTGCTTCAGGAAGAGCACGTGCTTTAATAAGTTCTCTTTTATAATCTTCAAGTTCGCTTTGTGTTGGTAATACGCCTTTGGTTAAAAGGTACGAGACTTCCTCAAAGGTCGCATTTTTAGCCAAATCGTAAATGTCATAGCCACGATAATTTAAACCATGCCCGGTGCCTACTGTACAAATAGCAGAACGACCTGCCACAATCCCTGCGAGCCCACCCGTTTTTTTTGTCTCTTTTGCTTCCATAGTATTTTCCTTTTTACTTTTTATTCTCATACGGGAAAGAAGCAAAGCTCCTTTCCCTACGTTAGCCACTGAGGCGCTAAAGCTTGCCAACGGTGTTGGCAGAAACGTTTACATGCACAACGATTACTTTTGATCTTTACCTGTAAACAGTGCGTCAATCTTCTCTTCAAAAGCGTGGTAATTCAACATATCGTACAACTCTGCACGTGTTTGCATGAGAGGAATTGAGTTTTTTTGACTGCCATTTTTCAAGATGTCTTTAAAAACGGTTAAGGCTGCTTGATTCATCGCACGGAAACCTGAAAGAGGGTAAAGCACCATGGCGATACCAACAGAGTCTAATTCATTGCATGTAAAGTAGGGTGTTTGCCCAAATTCGGTGATGTTGGCAAGCACGGGTACTTTGATGATTTTAGTGAATTGTTTGTACTCTTCAAGTGTGTGAATGGCTTCAGCAAAGATCATGTCAGCTCCCGCTTCAACATAAGCCTGAGCCCGCTCAAGCGCAGCTGCTTGTCCTTCCATCGCATGAGCGTCGGTGCGTGCCATAACGACAAATTCACTGTCAATTTTGCCATCCATTGCCGCTTTAATGCGATCACACATCTCTTCTTTGCTCACAAGCTCTTTGTTAGGGCGATGACCACAACGTTTTTGTGCGACTTGGTCTTCAAGGTGACATGCCGCAGCTCCTGCACGGGTGAGTTCTTTGATGGTACGAGCGATGTTAAACGCACCTCCCCAACCTGTGTCTGCATCAACCAAAAGAGGTAGTGAACTCGCACTGGTGATACGTCTTACATCAATGCACACATCTTCTAAGTTGGTCATGCCAAGATCTGGAAGTCCGATGCTAGCATTGGCAACACCTGCACCGCTGAGGTAAAGGGCTTTGTGCCCGACACGCTCTGCTTGCATCGCGCTGTAGGCATTGATGACACCGACGATTTGAAGGGGGTGACTCTCTTTAACTGCTTTTCTAAACTGTGCGCCTGCGCTGATCATGCTCATTTTTTTCCTTTTTTAGGGATTGGGTATCCTAGTTTTTCGATTGATTTTTGAATTTCTGGTAGTACGCTTTCATCTTCAATGGTGGAGGGAACAGTCCACTCTTTGCCATCCGCCATAGAGCGCATAGTAGCTCTTAGTATCTTTCCACTGCGTGTTTTTGGGAGTTTCTCAATGACCGTAGCCAGTTTGAGTGCCGCAACCGCACCAATTTCTTCACGTACCAGTTGCACCACGCCATCGGCGATGGAGCGATGATCGCGCTCGATGCCATCTTTGAGCACCACAAACGCCATCGGGACTTCACCTTTAAGTTCATCATCCACACCAATAACAGCGCACTCAGCCACATCAGGATGCTTGGCGATAACCTCTTCCATCTCCCCCGTAGAAAGCCTGTGTCCTGCGACGTTGATGACACCGTCCATCCTTCCCATAACCCACACATAGCCATCTTCATCAATGTATCCGCTGTCTCCTGTAAGGTAGTAGCCTGGATAGAAGCTGAGGTAGGATTTTTTATAGCGTTGATCATCCGACCAAATACTCATCAAGCATGAAGGTGGAAGAGGGAGCTTGAGGACAAGATTTCCCAATTGACTTGGTTTGCATTCATTACCTTGTTCATCCAAAACTTTGAGGTTAAACCCTGGCATCGGTTTGGTTGGCGAACCTGATTTTACAGGCATAGGATCAAGCCCCATCGGATTGGCGGCTATTGCCCAACCTGTCTCTGTTTGCCACCAGTGATCAATGGCTGGTTTACCTGTGATCGTAGTGATCCAATCAAGCGTATCGCTATCACATCGTTCCCCTGCTAGGAAAATGCTTTTAAGTGAACTGAGGTCGTATTTTTTGACCCATTCGCCTTTGCTATCTTCTTTTTTGATGGCACGAAATGCAGTAGGTGCGGCAAAGAGAATATTGACTTTGTACTCATCACAGATTCTCCAAAAAGCCCCAGGATTGGGTGTTCGTACAGGTTTGCCTTCATAAACAACCGTTGTACAGCCATTCATGAGTGGTCCATAAACGATGTAAGAGTGTCCTACGACCCAGCCCACATCGCTTGCCGCCCAAAAGACATCACCTGGTTTGGCGTTGTAGACATTGTCCATCGACCATTTCATCGCAACCGAGTGACCGCCATTGCTTCGTATAACGCCTTTAGGCTTGCCGGTTGTTCCTGATGTGTAGAGAATGTACAGTGGGTCAGTTGCATCCACAGGGACACACTCAACCAAGCCTGCTTTTTCCTCTTCCACTTCCCAGTCCACATCACGCCATGGAAGCATGTTGGCGCGCTCTTGCGGACGTTGCCAGATAAGGCAGGTGGTTGGTTTGTGCGTTGATTGTTTGATGGCTTCATCCAAAAGTGGTTTGTATTTGATGAGCTTACTGATCTCGATACCGCATGAGGCACTGATGATGACACGAGGTTTTGCATCGTCAATGCGTGTGGCAAGTTCGTGTGCCGCAAATCCGCCAAAGACAACCGAGTGAATCGCACCAATGCGCGCACAGGCTAGCATCGCAATGACCGCTTCAGGAATCATCGGCATATAAATGACAACACGATCACCCTTGACAACACCTTTATTGACAAGAATGGAAGCCGTTTTGGAAACTCTTTGGCGCAGTTCTCTATAAGTGTAAGTGCGTTTGGTATCGGTGACAGGAGAGTCGTAAATGATGGCAAGTTGGTCACCTCTGCCATTGTCAATGTGCAAATCCAGCGCATTGTAACAGCTGTTCATGCATCCGCCAACAAACCATCTGTAGTGGTTATCGACTACATCTAAGACTTTGTCCCATTGGTGATACCAATGCACTTTCGTCGCCGCTTGTGCCCAAAATTTCTCTGGGTTCTCAATGGATTCTTTGTAAGTTGACTCATACTTCGATGACACGTGGATCTCCTGTAGTACAAATTTTGAACAATTATATAACTACTTAAGGTTGAATTCAGTGTACTAGTTTTGATTTTTTAAGACAATTTTCAGACATAGATGCTAGACTCGTACAGTTTTCATACAAAATGTATCAAAAAAGTACTAAGGTGAGCTTCATGTACGACAACGCCATCGATAAAATAGTTGCTATTTACAACCGTTCAGGTCTTAGCATCTCCAAGTTTGCTTCCATCATTAACAAAGATCGCAGAACCTTGACTGCTTGGATCGATAGGTTGGTTACCAAAGAGCCTTCTACTGAGGTTAAAGTGGCTATCTCTAAATTCTTTCGCTATCCCTCTTCCATTTGGGAGAAGGAGTGTCATGGAGTTGAGTTTGAAGATATGTTGGAACACGTTCCTAAAGATGAGATACGCATTATCGATCAAGGGTATGAGGGCGGACTTCGCTACATTTTAGACAAAGAGGCGCAAGATCGCTTTGTGATTCATCCCCAATTCCCTGGACCTGCGTATCGGGATAAAGTTGTACCAACTCCCTATAAAAGGGTTATTTCCGCTGAAGCGGTGGAACTTAAAAAATTGCGCTACGAGCAAATATCCAATTATGCATTTGAATCAACCGAGTGGTACTCCATCGAATCACTTCTGCGTTTTGCTTTTTCACGCATAGGCAATTTTTACACAAAAAATGAAAAGATACAGATTTTAGAGCTGATGCACGACACCTTTTACGACAACTACAACAAAAGTCTCTACTTTTTTGACTCGCACTCTACAAAGGTCTATGGGATGGATACCGCGTATATCTCCATCAACGTCAAGCAAAATTTTATGTTTTGGAAAATGCCGATTGATTCGCTCATCGTTGAGATTCAAAACAAAAAGCTCATTTACCGCATGCACCGTTACTTTACTTCTGCTTCTCAAGCACCAAACCACATTCTTCGAACCGATGCCGCTAAGATACTTCGCATCATTAAAGGGGCGATCGTTTCAGATAAAACGCTCATTGAGTGTTACTATGACATTGAAAAGCAGACACCCTATGGACCTCTGTTTCTCAATAATATCTCACCGTTTGAACCGCGAGCTGATCTTCAATAAAACTTTACATGTAAAGAAAGTGTAAAGAAAAAGTCAATCCTAAATTGACACTGTTATCCTAAGATTTCAGTATCAATTTAGGAGTTAACCATGAAAAAAACACTCTGTTTTATACTACTGACACTCACATTACTGAATGCCAAAGAGTTCAATGGCCCCATGAAAACCTATATGGATGGCTTAAGTGCCGAAGCAAAAGCAGCAAATCCAAGTTTCACAGGCTTTGATGCTAAGCGTGGAGAGGCAATTTTTGTCTCCAAACATACGGGCAAAAAAGGAGGCGAGATGAGTTGTACTACGTGTCATTCAACCAATCTCAAAAACGGTGGGCAAAATGTCAATACCAATAAGCCAATTCTTGCCCTTGCTCCTTCGGCAAATCCTACACGACTAACCGATGTTGCTGAGGTCGAAAAGTGGCTCAGACGTAATTTTAACGATGTGTTTGCGCGTGAGGGAAGTGCGCTTGAAAAAGGTGATGTCTTAACCTACATCATTAACCAATAGACTTTTATCAAAGTCTACACACGTCAAAAAAGCAAAGCTCTTTTGACTACGCTAACCGCTAAGGTACTAAAGCTAGCCGATTGCATCGGCAGAACTAAATAAAGGATATATTATGAAAAAGATACTTTTAATCACAGCCATTGGACTAAGTTTTGCCTTTGCAGGCAGTGTCGCACCCGCCGATAATGCACAGTACCAAAAAGAGTGTGCCAGTTGTCATTTTGGTTACCAACCCGCTCTTTTAAACAAAGTTTCGTGGGAAAAGGTGATGGGAAATCTCAGCGATCACTTTGGTACAGATGCCTCTTTGGGCAAGGTTGAAAGTGAACAGATTTTGAGCTATCTCGTAAATAATGCAGGAAGTGGTAAAATAACCGCAAACAACAGCTCAATGCAAATCACGAAGTCGCCTTATTTTATGAAAGAGCATCGCAAAATTTCTGCAAAATTGATTGAGCAAAAAGAGGTTGGTTCACTTTCCAATTGTCTTGTATGTCATACGACAGCAGATAAAGGTAATTACAGTGAACGCGCCATTGTTATACCAAATCACGGGAGATGGGAATGAAAAAAATATTTGTTTGGGGACTTTATACAAGAGTCTCACATGTACTCCTTATGGTGATGATGTTAGCGGTTTTCTTAACCCCTGAAGTTAAACGTCTCCTTACATTACATGTAGCACTTGGATATACCCTTGCACTGCTGTTTCTTTTTAGAATACTTTGGGGCTTTATGGACGTTAAATACTCTAAATTTAAAGATTTTAACTTTAATTTGATGGATCTTAAAGAGTATATGCTTGCTATTTTGGGCAACAAAAAAGAGTACATCGGACACAATCCAGCGTCCAGTTATGCCATCATCGCGATGATTGTTTTGACATTCTTGGCGGTTATCACAGGTGCTTTAACGTACGGCGTGAAAGAGGGCATGGGCGTGTTTGCTTTTATGAATCACACGATGTTTCGCGATATGAAGCTTTTCAAAGAGGTGCATGAGCTTTTCTCCAACGCCCTAATGGCAGTCATCTTTGCGCATATAGCAGGCGTTTTGGTCGATAAAATCTTCCACAAATCCCGTGCATTAGAGTCGATGGTCGATGGCTATAAACTGGGTGAAGAAGAGGGTGTAAAACTCACTTTGGGACAGAAAGTTTTTGGTGGTATTGCTATTGGTGTGTCACTCTTTGCATTTGTCTATATGCTACTCGCTCCCAATAGTCTTTTAATCGCCGATGGTAACCCAAAAATGGACTATACCAAAGAGAACAGCGCGTTTTACAAAGAGTGTATCAGTTGTCATACACTCTATCCGCCTTTTTTACTCCCCTCAAAATCATGGGTAAGCATGATGGATACTCTGCAAAACCATTTTGGCGATGATGCCTCGCTGGACACTGCAACCACAGAGTCTATCAAAGCATATTTAGTGAAAAACAGTGCTGAGACATCGACAAAAGATTCATCTTTGCGCATTTTATCAAGCTTGGACAAAGAGAAAACCTATCTTGCTATTACCGAAACACCTTTTTGGAAAAATCGCCACAAAAAGATCGACAAAGCTGTTTTTGCACAAGCAGACATTGGTAAACCATCCAATTGTAAGGCGTGCCATGATAATTTTGAAAATGGACTACTGAACAATCGAGACATCAAAAGGTTATAAATGAAAATTTTACTCATTGTTTTACTCGCACTTTCATTGTATGCCAGTGACGGTAAAAAAGAGCATCACCTGAGTAAAGATCTCTCTTATTTAGAGTTAACCTCTGAGCAAAAAGAGATTGCTAAGGGTATTCTCAAACAATTTCGCGTGGATATCAAAGCATTTCGTGAGTTCAAAGAGAAGATGGAAGATGAAAAAGAGGCTTTAGTGATGAGCGAAGTTTTAAACGAAGATGATTTGCAAAAAATCAATCAAGCCATCTCGCAAAAAGCTAGTACAATAGAGAGTCGTTTTTTGCTTCAAATGCACAACCTTTTAACCCCAGAGCAACGCAAAAAATTTGCACACAACCTTGAAGAGTGGGAAGTCGAATGAGCGAGAAAATTTTACTCATCGAGGATGACTTGGAGATGCAATCACTCATAAGTGAGTACCTTCAAAATTATGACTTTGAAGTGAAGGCTTACGATAAACCTAAAGACGCACTCACTCATCTAAAAGAGAGTCCCACACAGTATAAAGTAATCGTCCTTGATCTTATGCTACCACAGATGGATGGTTTTGATGTTTGTAAAGAAATCCGATCCATGAGTGATGTGCATATCATTATTTCCTCAGCTCGCAATGAACTCAGTGACAAAATCTTAGGCTATGGCGTGGGTGCAGATGACTACCTCGCTAAGCCTTATGAGCCACGTGAATTAGTCTTAAAAATCAACTCCTTTTTACGAAGAAACACTCAGTCAAAAAGAAGAGTGGGGGATTTTGAAATCGATGAAGCGAAGATGGAAGTTGCTTTGGACGGCTATACGTTAGATCTTACGAAAATCGAGTTTGACATCTTGCTTCTTTTACTCTCCAATCAAGGCAAAGTTTTTTCACGTGAAGTCATTTTCAACGCCATAAACGGCATTGGTTATAACTCCAAAGATCGCACGGTGGATATGCACATTAGCAATCTACGTGCCAAAATAGGCGATGACTCTAAAAATCCCAAATACATTAAGTCGGTTTGGGGCATCGGCTATAAGTTGGTAGGCTAACATGTCTATCTTCACCAAACTTTTCTTACTCTTTATTGTCAGTCTCTCTTTGATGCTCTTTGTCTCGCGCGAAACCAGCCAACTGACCCAAGCTAAAATCGAGATGCTTTTAAAAGAGAAGTACCTTCAAGCCTCAACAGACCTCTTTCGCGACCTTGCCAATAATGACCAAAATGCTCTTTCAAAGAGACTTCAATCTTTAGATTTTGAAGTGATTTCTAGGACGCAAAGTGTATTAGAACTTTCAAAAACAGTGTATGAAAAAAACACTTCTTTTGGGGAGATCAAAATTCTGATTGATCCAAAAGGTAGGTATCTTTTGCTGATGAGTTATTTGGATGAAAGTTTACTGATGCGTGATAGGGCACAAGATGAGAGCATTTTAGGGCAAGGAATGGTGACGTATCTGATCTTTGCCGATATTTTTGTGCTTCTCCTTACCTTTTTGATGATTATGAAGCTTATTTTCCCCCTCAAACAGATCGCTTCAACGCTTCAAACCTTTGGTGAAGGTGCTTTACATGTAAGAATGAAACACTTTGGCTCCAACGAGCTTGGAAAACTCTCAGACACCTTTAATGCCATGGCTTCCAACATCGAAGCGCTCATTCTCTCGCGTCAACGCTTACTGCGTGACATCGGGCATGAGCTAAGAACGCCACTTGCCAAATCCAAGCTCGCCTTAGAGATGCTAGGTGAGGGTAAGTACCAGCAGAGCCTTAAAAAAGCGATTTCACAGATTGATGAACTGACCAAAGAGCTTTTAGATATCGAACGACTCAATGCCAATATGGAGCAGCTAAATCTTACGCGTTTCGATGCCGAAACGCTCATCTCCGAGTCACTTTCACGCGCACTGATTGATGATGAAAGCTTGGTGGATCTTCACATCGATGACTCTTTTGAGATCAAGGGTGATCTGAATTACCTTAGCATCGCGCTTAAAAATTTGATCGATAATGCGCTAAAATACACGACGCAAAAACCCATTCTCATCGAAGTAAAAGAGCGCACCATCAGCGTTAAAAGCAGGGGCGAAGCACTCGAACATGCGTTGGCGTACTACTGCGAACCGTTTGCCCAGGGAGATGATGCTAGAGGTGTAGAGGGCTTTGGTTTAGGGCTGAGTATTGTCAAAAAAATCGTACAAAAACATGGGTTTGGATTTGAGCTTACCTGTAAAGAGGGGTGGAATAGTTTTTCACTGCGTTTTACATGAATTTAATTTTACTTAATTGATGGAGTTGATAAATGAAAGTTAAAAGTTTAGCTCTGACCCTAAGAATCTGGAATTCTCAAGGTTTTAAATAATCTTGTAAGTCATTTATTAAGATATCCGTATCTCATAGAGTAAGTAATGGAGTCTAAGTTCTTATTAGGAGTAAAAAACTTAGACTCCATTTTGATTTTGATACCAAGCGTTATCTATGGAATATTAACAAGTTTTAGAAAACGTTTATGATTATTTACTATCGTGAGGGTTATTAATATAATCTACTTCTGAATATCCCGCATGAAATTTTATTTGGTGCTTCATTCCACTTGGAATAAGATATGTATCACCTTGTTGATACGTTTTTGTTTCACCATTCATGGTTAGTGTGCATTTCCCGCTAAGTACGACAGTCCATTGTTCTTCGTGAGCGTGTTCTGGGAATTGTATTTCTTTTTGGGCATGGATGAAATAGATTGTTCCTTGTGAAGTATGGTCTTCGTGTACGATAAGTCCTTCAATACCATAATCTCTTTCTGGAATGGATTTGATAATGTCTGGAAAAATAGTATTCATAGTGTTTTATCTCCTGTATTTTAAATTGTGAATATTACCTAAAAACTATAGGATGTTCAACCACAGCACGAGTAAAGTATACAGGCAACTTTAATGAAATTAGGCAATAAATCTTTTACATGTAAAGGCAGCAATAGCTTTAGCATTCAGATGCCTTAAATAAGGGCAGTTCGATTCTTTAAATAAAACTTAGGTACAATCGTGTCATTAAGATAAATAAAGGATAGAGATGTTATTTGAAAAGCTAGGCTTGATTGCACCGATACAAGAAGCAGTAACTGAACTTGGGTACACAAAACCAACGCCTGTGCAGACAAAGGTCATCCCTTTGGTATTAGAGGGTAAAGATGTTATGGCAACGGCTCAAACCGGCACAGGAAAGACGGCTGCGTATGCACTTCCACTTTTGCAAATTCTTGCTAAAAAAACACAAAAATCAACCACAAAAAAAGTAGTGCGTGCGCTTATTTTAGTGCCGACGCGTGAGTTGGCATCACAAGTGAATATGAACGTGCAAGAGTATGGCAAAAACCTTGAGTTAAACATCGGGGCGATTTACGGTGGCGTGAAGTTTACGCCCCAAGTGAAGAAGTTAGAAAAGGGCATTGATGTTCTTATCGCCACTCCTGGAAGGCTTCTTGAGCATATCAAAATCTCTAGCGTTGATCTTTCTCGTGTTGAAATTGTTGTATTTGATGAAGCCGATAGAATCCTCGATATGGGTTTTTGGGATGAGGTAGAACTTCTGCTCTCTTTGCTTCCTAAAAAACGTCAAACACTTCTTTTCTCAGTGGGTGTTTCTAAGTCAGTCAAACGCCTCTCTGAAGTGAGTTTGAAAAAGCCAGTGACCGTTGCTATCAACAACCAAGGCGAATTTGCTAAAAATGTACAGCAAACCATCTACGTGGTGGATCAAGAACGTAAATGCGAACTGCTCTCTTTTATGATCGGCTCACAAAATTGGCACCAAGTATTGGTCTTTACCAAGACCAAGCAGAGTGCCGACGAAGTGGGCGATTACCTAACAAAAAGCGGTCTAAAAAACCTTGTACTGCACGGCGACAAAGCGCACTCTCAACGTACCAAAGCCGTTGCTGCATTTAAAGAGAACTCCATTCGTGTTTTAGTTGCAACAGACATTGCTTCACGTGGTCTTGACATCGAAGATTTGCCGTATGTCATTAACTACGAACTCCCAGGTGATGCAGAAGATTACCTACACCGTGCGGGCAGAACTGGGCGTGCGGGTAAAGAGGGGCGGGCGATTTCGTTTGTCTGTCAAGAAGAGAAGTTAAGATTAAAAGAGATCGAGAAGATCTTAAAATACACGCTTAAAACAGAGTTTTACCCAGGATTTGAGACCAAAGAATGGGTTGATAAAGAGTCAAAAAAACATACGATCAAAGCGAAAATTGATCGTGATAAAGCCAATAGAAAACCAATGAGTCTTCGTAAAAAACGTGAAGAGATCAAAGCATCAAAAGCTAAAAAAGCGGCTAAAACATCGTGTGGCATTGATGCTAAAAACTGTAAAGTAAAAGGTAAATAATAAAGCACCAAAGGTGCGTGGGCTTTGCGCCGAGCAAAACTCAGCGTTAGCGTAGCTTTTAGAGCTTTGCTTTAAAAGCGTATTGAGAGTTTAAACTCTTTTAAATATGGAATTAAAGGTAAATAAAATGATCGTTGAGATGCAAAAATTACACTATTTTAAAAATTTTATTGAGCAAGAAGAAAATCCTATTGGTAAGAACCTTTATGTCATGGTACTTGCCGTTGAAGCGTACTATGAGTTTGTCGCAGAAGTGCTTATTCCTGGAACGTCTCGTAGTATGACACAGTTTAAATTGCTTGAAGAGTTACGCTCTCTTAAAACCATCAATGAGCAAGAATTTGTCATTATGAATGAGACACGAAAGCTTAAAAATGAGTTGACACACCGTTTGGATTATCAGATTGATTTGACATACTTGTATGATTTTTGTAACAACTGCACGGTTAAAGATAAAATTGTTCCTGAAAATAAAGAAGATCAACAAGAACTTGAAGATGCCCTTTTAGATGGACTTCTTAAAAGCTACAAAATCGTCGATCTAAAACTCTACTCCAAAGTACGCAAAGAGCTTGAAAAGGTACATGGAGAAGAGGCGTGAAATTTAAAGTCACGGGGAAACAGCACATCTCTAAAAACTGTTTAGTCTGTGGTGTGCAAAACCCTTTTGGTCTGAAAACAAAATTTTACGAACTTGAAAACAAAGAAATTGTGGCGTATTTTACGCCTCATACTTACCTTCAAAGCTACCCTGGTATCTTGCATGGTGGTATTTCAGCAACGATTCTCGATGAGACAATAGGCAGAGCCATTATGGCGCACTATGGGCAAGAGAGCTTTGGTGTCACCATCGAGCTTAATCTTAAGTATAAAAAGCCTGTTCCTTTGGATGTCGAACTCAAAGTCGTTGGGCGTATCGTGAGTGATAAAGGGCGTATTTTTGAAGGAACGGGAGAGCTGATACTTCCTGATGGTGAAGTTGCTGTGACCGCGTCAGGTCGCTACATGAAGCGCAGTGTCACTCAAATCGTTGAAAATGATTTTATTGAAGATGAGTGGTTTGTGAGTGATGGAAAAGAGAGAGACGAGATAGAACTGTAGGTGGATAAAAAATACCAAATACTCCAGAGTGTCTTTGGACACCATCGTTTTAGAGCCAATCAAGAAGAAGCCGTTAATGCAATCTTAGAGCGCAAAGATGTGATGATGATCTTGCCTACAGGGGCTGGAAAATCACTCTGTTATCAGCTTCCTTCACTTGTAATGGAAGGCATGAGCGTGGTCATTTCACCGCTTTTAGCTTTGATGCATGACCAAATTACCGCACTTTCTGCCTTTGGCATTAAAGCTTCTATGATCTCTTCCATGCAATCTTCTTCTGAAATACAAGAGACCATGCAAGCCTGTCGAAAGGGAGAGCTTAAACTTTTGTATGTTGCCCCTGAGCGCTTAAAAGGGGAGTCTTTTTTAAATTTTTTACAAACCCTTAGCCTTAATTTTTTTGTCATCGATGAAGCGCATTGTGTGAGCGAGTGGGGGCATGAGTTTAGGGAAGATTACCGACAACTCTTTCGTCTTAAACACTACTTCCCACAAACACCTATTGCTGCTTTTACGGCAACCGCTACGAAGATCGTTGAACACGACATTCTTCATCAGTTAAGCTTGTCAAATCCATTAATTATTCGTGCGAAAGTAGAGCGTGATAATTTAACGATCAAAGCAGAGTATCGAAATGGCAATGGGCGAGAACAACTTCTTGGCTTTTTAAGTGCATTTCAAAATGAGAGAGGCATCATCTATACGCTTAGCCGTAAAGAGACCGAAAGTTTGGCTCTGTTTTTAAATGGGCATAAAATTCGTTCATGTGCTTATCATGCGGGGCTTTCGACAGAAGAAAAAAATGAGACCTACCACGCTTTTTTAAACGATGAAATTGATGTGGTTGTGGCAACGGTGGCATTTGGCATGGGCATCGATAAAAGCAATATTCGTTTTGTTGCGCACATGTCTTTGCCAAAAACCATTGAGAACTATTACCAAGAGATAGGTAGAGCAGGGCGTGATGGACTTCCTTCTTCGACTTTGCTTCTTTTTTCAGCCTCAGACATTGTGGAGCACAAACGTCGTATCAGTGAACAGCCTGCTTCGGAGTATCAAAAAGTAGCCTATGAAAAACTGGGTGCAATGGCTAAGTTTGCCTCGTCACAAGTGTGCCGTCATCAACAGATTGCGACCTATTTTGATGACGCGATTATGCCCTGTATAACGCGTTGCGATAACTGTATTGATGGCGAAAAAGAGAGTGTGGATATCTCTCATGAGGCTCTTAAACTGTTATCGAGTGTGTACCGAACGGGGCAACGCTTTGGTTTGCAATACGTGGTTGACGTTTTGATGGGCTCAAACAACGAAAAAATAGAACAAAACGGACACCAAAGCCTCTCAGTGTTTGGCATTGGGAAAGATAAAACCAAAGCACAATGGCTTACCATCGGTGATAGGCTTTTGGAGCTTGAAGCCCTTAAAGTAGGCGAGTACCGTGTGGTGAGCTTGAGTGAATACGGCGCTCAGGTTATTAGAGAGCGTTTGTGCGTAAGCATTCATGCAAAACGGTTGGAAGAGCGAAAAAAAGCGTCTAAAAAAACTAAGCAAGTTGTTACGGGAGCATTTGAACTCTCCACATTTGAGCAGTTGCGTGCCCTTCGTTTGGAGATTGCCAAAGAAAATGGCATACCTCCTTATGTGGTATTTAGCGATAAAACCCTCAAAGAGATGGCAGAAAAATTGCCTCAAGACAAAGAGGCGATGTTAGAGGTGAGTGGAGTGGGTGAAGTGAAGTTTGAACGTTATGGCGAAGCTTTTTTAACGTTATGTGCTAAACTTTCTTAGCGTGAACCTATAAAGGATAAAAATGAGTGTTGGACAAAGTAGAAGTAATATTAAAAAAGGTGTTAAAGTACAGATCGTTTTAAAAGAAGACCAACGAACGGGAAAGCTTACCGAAGGTGTGGTAAAAGACATACTTACCAACTCAGCGAACCATCCGCATGGTATTAAAGTACGTTTAGAGAGCGGTGAAGTAGGGCGTGTGAAAGAGATCATTCTCTAAGCTTTTCACGTTTACATGTAAAGCAAAAAATCACTCCAAGTGGTTGAGTTTATCGTAAAGAACAAGCGGTCTTTCCTCAAACCCTGCAATGCTTCCTGTGAACGATTGGTTTGAATGAAACTTCAAAAGAAGCTCGTGAAGTTTTGCTACCAATGCCTTGTCGAGTTGTTTTGATGCAATCATCGCATCGTAAGGTATCTCTTCCGAAGTAGCAAGAATACGAATTTTTTCTTGCGTCTCCTTTGAAAGTGTTAAATACGTTCCATCATAAACTGCCCCTGCATCGATTGACTTTCCCAAGATAGCATCAATAATTTTAGAGTGTTTTTTGAGTAAATAAACTTTCCCAAGATCTTTTTGGGGATCAATGTCATTTTGTCGCATTAAAAGGCGAGGGTAGAAATAGCCTGATGTTGATTGAGTGTCGGTAAATCCAAAGCTTCTGTGCTTTAAATCGCTCATCATTTGAATGGAACTCTCTTTGTGCGTTACGATCAAACCATGATACGTACTGCGTGCATATCCTTGGTCATCATTGATTTTGAATGTTGCCAAATAATGGGTTAGAATCCCTTTTTGGCGTGATGTTGCAAAAAGTTTGGGAGAGATGGACGCAATATCGATGTGCCCTTGTTCCATCAGTGTTAAGAGATGATTGTAATCTTTTGATACGACAAAAACAATCTCTCTATCAAGCTCTTTTTCAAGATACGCAATGAGCTCAGCATGAATTATGTGCAGTTCTGTAAGGCTTTTATAGGGATTAACGCCAAAAACAAGCTTTTCATTGGCAAACAGTGAAAGAGTGAGTACTAAAAAGGTTGACAAAAGTCGTTTAATTTTCATATTCAACCTTATTTCGACCATTGTTTTTAGCACGATACAGAGCGTGATCTGCGCGTCTTAGAATGCTATTAGGCGTATCGCTCGTGCGGTATTCTGAGACCCCTAAACACATCGTAACACGCTGTGGGTAGTGCTCAAATTCGTAATGATAAATTTTTGAACGCAACGCTTCTGCCATAACCAGCGCACCTTCTAAATTCGTTTGCGGTAAAATCAGTAAGAACTCTTCTCCACCCCAACGCCCTAGCATATCGCTCTCTCGAATGACCGCTTGCATAAGCTTTGCGGTATGAATTAAAACGTGGTCGCCTATCTCGTGACCATATGTATCATTGATGGTTTTAAAACGGTCAATATCAAGCATCACTATGGAGAAAAAGTTTCCTCGATTGGCTTCTTTGAGTTTTTGCTCCAGATACTCTTCCAATTTACGTCTGTTGGCAAGTGTGGTGAGCTGATCGGTGCTGCTTAAGAGTTCGAGCGCATTTTGGGTGTCTGAGACTTTTTGGCTCATATTGAAAAGTGCTTCGGCAATTTTTTTGACTTCGCTGGTCGGTTGGTTGTTGATGGAGAGTTTGATCTTGCCAATAACCTCTTTTATATCAAGACGATCTTCGTAAAAATCAATCAAGATTTGTGACAATGCTTCATACTCTTTGAGGTATTTGAGGAGTGTAAAATGCAACGCAATGACAAGAACAATCAAGGCAAGTGCAATGCCAAGAAAAAAATTGGTACGGGCTTGTTTGAGCGCTAAAAGTTCCTTCTCTGAGCTTAAACCGATGCTAAAGTTGGCATCAGAGATACTTCCTGATTGCAACATCAACGATAATGATGAGGCATTTATGAGCGTTCTCTCTTTAGCGGTTGAGAGGTTTTGATGCTCTGATTGGTAGGCGAGGCTCATCGTAGTTCCTTCAACCAAAGAGGCGAGAAATGCATGGTCGATAACCAAAGCCACACTGATAATACCAATAGGCTTTTCTCCATACTGTTTGACGCGTTCGGCATAGACCAAACACTCTTCCCCATCGACACGATCAATACCCAAGAAGGTGTTGTTCAAAAGAGCTTGTTGCATGTACAACTGTTTGGAAACATCATCTGAAAAACGAAATTCTGCTTCTCCTCGACTAATCACCATGCCATCTAAATCACTAAAATGAATTTTGTCAATGGACGAAGAGAGAAAGAGCTTACTCCAATTGTAAAGCATATCGGTGTCATTGCTCAGAATTCCCGTAATGACTTCTTGTGAATTGGTTAATATGTGCGCTGTTTTTTGAAGTTCACTCAGTTTTTCTTCAAAGCGCTTTTGAATCACCTCTGTTTGAATGAGATTTGTTTGATCAAATGCCTTTTTTTGAGCGAGGTAAATTGATTGAATTTGATAGATGCCAAAAATGAAAATCGCTATGATTTGCAGCGTGGTAAGGAGTAGGATTTTATCGTAAAGTTTCATAGATAGGCACTTTAAGTGTTTTTTTGAATGTATCGTAGAAGTGTTCATCTTTTTTCACGAAACCTGCACTTAGCCAGCCTAAATGCTCCTCAAAAGCTTTATTAGAGGGTGCATCTTTGGGCATGTTCTCAAGCAATTTGGCGATGCGTTGGGATTCTTCAATCGAAACATTTTCAGAAGCAATGATGGCATCAAGGGGAATGGGTACGGAGAAGGCAAGAATATTGAATTTATCACCATACTTTGCACGAGCGCTGTAGTATGTACCATCGGATATCGCTCCAATATCTATAGAATGATTGATCAGTGCTTCAATGACTTTATCATGCTTTTTAAGAAAAAAAACTTTTTGAAAAAAGGTATAGGGATTGATGCGATGATCTTCAAAAATCATCATCGGATAAGCATAACCTGAGGTTGACTCTTTATCGGTGAAGGCAAAGTGTTTTCCTTTCGCATTTTCAAGCGTGGTGATGTTTGTCTCTTTGAGTGCGACAATAAACGATCGGTAATAAGGAGTGATTTGACCACTTTTAGAATTTTCAAGGTAGGTGACAAGGTAATGAAGTGAGGGTTTTTTTTCTTTGAGTAAAACAAAATTTTTGCTATTGACCCATGCAAAATCAACACTTTTTTCTTCAATTCGCTGCGTGAGTTCATCGTAATCTTTGGTGACAACAAGTTTAAAGGTATCGCCACTTTGCTGGCTTAGATACTCCATTAAAGGTGTGAGTGCCTGAACTATTTTTGTTGGGTTGTTGGCAGGGTACATCGCAAAAATATACTCTTTACCATGCACAGAGCTTAACAAAAAAAGAGAGAAAAAAAAGAGTTTTACAAGCATGGAGCTCTCAGTCATAGAATATATTTTATTAAAGATACAATAGTATCATAGGATTATAAGGAAATTATTAATAAATCTCATATTTTACACCTTTGCCAGCTTTAAAGTGGCGGTGTTATAATAGACATATATCAATGTATGATGCAAGAAACTAAGAAAAAATAACATAATATGAGGAAAAACTATGGGTGAGTTGCTTCAACAAGAGTGGTTTAGCTTGTATGGGATTCCTGTTTTAATTGCATTTGCGCGTATTACCGATGTCAGCATTGGCACACTTCGCATTATTTTTGTCTCCAAAGGGCTTAGACTTTGGGCGCCCATTTTGGGTTTTTTTGAAGTGAGCATCTGGCTTATGGCGATTTCAAAAGTTATGGCAAATCTGACCAATCCTATTAATTACATTGCCTATGCACTGGGATTTTCTATCGGTAATTACATTGGCATGTTTATCGAAAATCGTTTAGCCCTTGGTATGGTGGTTGTGCGCATTATCACCAAACGTGATTCGCATATTTTAGTTGCAGCTTTACGTGCGCTTCGTTACAGTGTCACTGTTGTGGATGGCGAGGGCAATACGGGAGCTGTCAATATCATTTTTACCGTCATCAAACGCTCTGACATCGAGCGTGTACGCTCTCTCATAGCTTTTCATAATCCTCAAGCGGTTTACTCTATCGAAGATGTAAGACATGCGAGTGACCCAAGCTTTCCACTGGAAGCTAAAAAACGCTCTACGTTTTCTCAACTCTTTCGGGGAATGCGAAAGTAACTCTTTTTTTCGTCATACAAAACAGATTTTAAGAAAACCTCTGATAGAGTCTTTTCTTTGATTTGCTTGCGGTCGCAAGGGTACATAAACGCTCAAATATCTGCTTTTGCGCTACTTATTAGCAACTTATTAAGTTCCTCTTTATGTACTTCACAATCAAACCTAACATCTTAATTTTTAGGAGTTTTCATGTCATGGTGGAGTGAATTTAAACAACACTATCTTGTTAAGTTTTGGTCGCCCATTCCTGCAGTTATTGCGCTGGGAATTTTATCGACCTATTATTTTGGTCTACTTGGTACATTTTGGGCGGTTACTGGTGAATTTACCCGTTGGGGTGGGCACTTGGCTCAGCTTTTTGGCGCAAACCCTGCGGAGTGGACCTACCTTAAAATCCTTGGTTTTAAAGGCACACCGTGGGATCGCATTGATGGTGTTATGATCATCGGTATGTTTGCGGGCGCGCTTGCTGCGGCTCTTTGGGCTGACAACGTCAAGCTTCGTTTACCCTCAACTCGTATTCGCATCTTTCAGGCATTACTGGGTGGTATTATAGCTGGTTTTGGTGCTCGTTTGGCGATGGGTTGTAACTTAGCGGCATTTTTTACAGGTATTCCTCAGTTCTCACTTCATGCGTGGTTCTTTGCTGTTGCTACGGCTATTGGTTGTTTTGCAGGCGCAAAAGTCTCTATGCTTCCTCTGTTTCGTATTCCTTTAAAGATGAAAAAAGTTA
This sequence comes from Sulfurospirillum sp., assembly GCF_036802865.1. Classification (NCBI taxonomy): domain Bacteria; kingdom Pseudomonadati; phylum Campylobacterota; class Epsilonproteobacteria; order Campylobacterales; family Sulfurospirillaceae; genus Sulfurospirillum; species Sulfurospirillum sp. The sequence goes on from NZ_DAIRVK010000005.1 coordinate 158,995, forward strand.
CAGAAGCTACGCCTCTTGAGAAGAACAAACAAAGCGCTAAAATCAAGTTTATCATCGGAAGCGTGCTCTTTTTTGCGATTGCTATTACAGCGATTACTAGAAGCTTTGATGCCCCAAAATTGGGCATGGCAATGCTCTTTGGTTTGGGCTTTGGTATCTGTATTGAGCGTGCACAAGTCTGCTTTACGTCAGCGTTTCGCGATATGTGGATCACCGGACGTGGTTTGCTTGCAAAAGCGATTATCATTGGTATGGCAGTGAGTGCTATCGGTGTTTTTGCGTTTGTTCAAACAGGCATGGAGCCAAAAATTATGTGGGCTGGACCAAATGCCATCATCGGTGGGTTGATGTTCGGCTTTGGTATCGTAATAGCTGGTGGCTGTGAGACAGGTTGGATGTATAGAGCGATGGAAGGTCAAATTCACTTTTGGTGGGTTGGCATCGGTAATGTTCTAGGTTCTCTTCTTCTAGCCCTTTCATGGGATAACCTAGCGCCAAGCTTGGTCTATGGCTATGATAAAATCAACATGCTTAAACTGTTTGGAACGTATGGCGGTTTGTATGTGAACTATGCCCTTATGGCGGCATCATTTGCATTTGTGGTTTGGTGGGAGAGACGTTTTCTTGCCAAAAAAAGCCAATACCAAAATAATCACATCTAAAAGGAAGCGTTTATGAAAGAAGCAATCGTACCTAATTATTCACTTGATATGCGTGGCGAGCCGTGTCCTTACCCTGCCATCGCAACCCTTGAAGCGTTACCAACGCTTAAAAAAGGCGAGATTTTAGAGGTTATTAGTGACTGTCCTCAGTCCATTAACAACATCCCTCACGATGCAAAAAACTACGGTTATACCGTTTTAGAGATCATTCAAGATGGTCCTACCATTCGTTATTTGATTAAAAAATAACTCTTTATCTAGGGCACTTTAGCCCTAGATAATCTTCACACGTTTACGGCGAGTTTTGGCAGTTTTTCCTCAATGATTTTTTTGAGTTCTAGCCCATCTATCATCTCTTTTTCGATGAGTGCCAGTGCGACTGCTTCAATAGCAGGCCAAAGTCGTTTTACCTCTTTCTCCGTCTCTTTTTTAGCCTTATCTATCCATAAAAGCATGCGTGTTTCTAACTTCTCAGACAATAAATCTTTGTCGTACGCATCTTCAATGCCACTAATGTTAATGTACCCCAGTTCATCATCCATACCAAAAAGAGCAATCGCAGAGTACGCCTGCATACTGGCGATTTCAAGATCGGTAATAGCACCCGTTTCCATTCCTGCTTGACCGTATTTTTCCATATTGGCGATGCGACCGCCTAGCAAAACGCAGATATTGGCAAACAGTTCATCTTTGGAGATGGCATTCACATAGTCATCATTATGGTATGAGACAAAGCCAAGGGCATCGCTGCGAGGGGCAACGGTGACTTGCTCTATCTTGATATTGGGGCAAAGGACATACGAGAGTACAGCGTGTCCTGCTTCATGGTACGCTGTTTTTGCCATCGATATTTCGATGTCTCGAATCTGTTTGTTTTCAAGTTTATTGCCGTATTTGATGATGTTGATTTGCTCTAAAAGTATCTCTTCTGTGATCTCTTTTAACCCTTTGCGCGCGGCAAACAAAGCAGCCTCTTGTCCGATACGTTTAAGCTCATCGCCACCCATACCCGAGATATAGCGCACCACTTTTTCGATGTCAATGCTTGCATCGTGCGGTTTTTTTAAAATCTCTTCGATGAAAAAGCGACGTGCTTCCATGTCCAGTTTTGGCACTTCGATGCGAATATCAATACGTCCTGTTTGAACCAATGGATCGGGGATAGGGCTATTTTCACCAATAGTGATAATTGTAAAAATGGGTGCCTCAAAGCTCTGATTGATGGCATCTAACTCATCTACAATGGGTTGTATGCTCATCGTTGCGATGACGCCACCAACAAGCCCTTGCACATCAATATCTTCCAAAAGCACGATAGCAGGTGCTGAACCGTATGTTTGTGCGTAAGCTTTGTGAATTTTTGCTGCATCAAACAAGTCAGCATCACGCACTACCGTAAAAGGCATATCTGCGGCATTGGCAAAAGCACGTGCGAGTAATTTTTTACCCATGCCTGAAGGCCCATAGAGGATCATCCCTTTTGGGGGAGGCATGTCAAATTGTTTAAGCCGTGCGGGTTCTTTGAGGAGGGTTAAAATTTCTGCAAGTTCTGCTTTAACACGTTCTTGTCCTGCGATGTCATCAAATGTTACATCCGAAATATGCAGTGCATCTTCGGAAGTCATGGGGAGTTTTTCTTTGCGGAAAAAGGCGTCTTTGATGGTAAATTCTGCCACGCCTTTGATAACATGAGCACTCCATTCAAGTTCAATGCTTTCGTGTTGCTTGCTGATTTTTTTGAGCAGTAAAGGCTGATCTTTGAGTACTTTTTTGACAAAAGTAGTTGCTTTTTGAGAAACTTTATAGCTTATTTTAGTGACGTTCTCGTGGTATTTTAGTGTGTCATAGATGCGGTTAAAAACGACTTCTGGGAGTTTTTTGCGAATATGTCTAGCATTGAGATAAGGCGCTAGTGAGAGTGTTAAAAGAGAGATAATCATATCGATGTTGTTATACTCGATTTCGATGCTACTGTCTTTGATGAAGTTTTGTGACATACCATGTAAGCTTTGCGCACCGATTTTGATGAGAGCCGTGAGACTGAGGCGGTTAAAAGGCACAAGCGTGCATTCGTTTAAAAGGGAAAGAAGCTTTTTATCGAATACTTTCTCTTTGATGCCACTAATGACAATCTCTTCTTGCCCTAAGCGTTCCATCAAAAAGGTATGCGCTTGCAGAGGGTCATTTTTAAACAATTCTAGCAAGTCTTGGCGTCCTAATAGCTGATTAAGACGGGTTGTTGTCATAATAACAATGACATGGGAAAAATCGACGATGTTTTTTTCTGAGTCAGAAAAGAGCGTGTATAAAGAGAGTTGTACTTGTGTGTCGGCTTTGTCGATGTCTTCAAACAGTAAAATGGCGTTAGGATTTTTTTCGACAAATTCAGTGACATCTCCCTCAATGTTAGAAGCTGAGAGTTGCTCGGCGTTGAAAGTGTCGTTGTACTGATCCATCTGAAAGGTTTTCAGTTGGTCTATCTGCGAATCAGCTGAGACGAGAAGTTCAGCAAGGTAGCGCTTACCGCAATTTGGAGGACCTATGAAGGTAAAAAGTGCTCTGACTTTTGAGCTTACAAGGCGCATTTGCACCAGTGTTTTGGTGATCGTCTCAATGGCAAAATTTTGATCGAATAGGTGTTCTTTAAGCGTTTCTTCGAGCTTTCGAGCTAGCTCACCATAGCCATCTTTACATTTCATCATGTACTCCTGCTACTACAATCTATCACTAGGCTAGTATAACGCAACCTCTCTAAAAAGTGATAGCTCCAATGATTGTTTATTGCTAGTACCTCTAATGTCTAAATCATTTTATTTTATAGTTTACATCATCAAAAAACATGCAACTCCTTTGCAACACTTGATTGATATGATACCCGTAGACAAAAGAAAAGGAGTTTATCATGAGTATTTCAAGACAGCTTTTAGTGATGCTTGCAGTTGGAATCTTCGCTACATTTACAATTTTTGGAATTAGTTTTATCAAAATGGAACAAGTCTATACTGAGACAAATTACAGTAATGAAAATACCCTACCGAGTATTTTCGTTCTTGATGAAGCGATGCGAGTTGCTTATCGATTGAGGTTAGCAATGTGGCAACATCTCTCTTCCTCAAATTTAGCGCAAAAAGATAAAGTCGAAGAAAACATGCAAACACTCAATAAAACTTTGAAAGATGCTCTTAAACGTTATGAAGCGCTGATTTCTGATGACAAAGATAAAGAATATTTGGCAAAAGATTATAAAGCTGCTGAAGCTTATTTTACAATGATAAATCAGTCTATCCCCTTTTCTCGCAATGCAAATCAAGCAGAACTCGATAAGTTAATGTCAAGCAGTAAAGATGTCATTATTAATTTTACGCAAGTATTTGAAGAACATATGAAGTACAATTTTGAACTTGCTAAAGCATCAGCAAAAGAGGCAGAAAAAGAAAAAAATAGTGCAGCCATTGTGATGATCATCATCGCAACCATCTCTGGTGTAGCGCTTTTGTTCTTGGGATTGTTGATTCGTCGCAATATCGTTCATGGTGTTGATATGATTAGCTCAAGCATGATTACATTTGTAAAAAATAAAGAGCTGAACTTTAGAATCAATTATGACAAAAAAAATGAGCTTAAAAATATCTCCGATAGCTTCAATGCCTTAGTAACGACGTTAGAGCAGACCATTGTTGATGCCAAAGACTCTTCAAACGAAAATGCCTCTGTGTCGCATGAGCTAAGTACCACCAGTATGCAAATCGGGCGCAATGCCGAACAAAGTACCACGATAGTAGAAAATACCATTCAAGAGATAGCGACGATTAAAACCTTTGTGCAAGAGACTGCGGAACTCTCCGAGCAGATGAAAAAAAGCATCACCGATGCAGGGCAAAGACTCAATAACGCTAAAAATGAAGTAGTCAGCCTTCGTAATGAAGTAGGACTGGCCAGTGAAGCGGAGAGTGCGCTTGCGCAAAAACTAGAGCAGATGAGCCATGACGCAGAGCAAGTTAAACAGATTTTGACAGTCATCGCTGATATTGCCGATCAAACCAATTTGCTAGCACTTAATGCTGCTATAGAAGCCGCACGAGCAGGAGAGCATGGACGAGGATTTGCGGTTGTTGCGGATGAAGTACGAAAGCTAGCAGAACGTACTCAGCATTCACTCTCCGAGATCAATGCCACGATTAATGTTATCGTTCAGTCTATCGTTGATTCGTCCGAGCAAATGGGCAAAAATGCCAAAAATATCCAACGCCTTTGCGATGTTTCAACAGGTGTTGAAGATACCATCCTTGGAACAACCAGTGTGATGCAAGAGAGTGTTGTCTCTGTAACAACCAGTGCGGCAAACTCCAATCGCATCGCCAGCGATACGGACAGAATCGTCACGATGGTCACCAACATCAATTCACTCACCAGTGAAAACGCCAGAAGTGTTGAAGAGATAGCCTCTGCGGCGGATCATCTCTCTAAATTGGCTGAAAATCTAAATGGTAAACTGAACCAATTTAAGTCTTAACTTCTTTTTTCTTCCGCGTTATGGAGATAAAGTGAGCGCTTTATCTCCACTCCTCTCACAAGCCTAAGAGCATAAACGCTAAAGAGAGCATGACGACACCGATGAGTACTTCAAGGATTTTCCACGAAATGGGCTTTTGAAAAATAGGCGTTAAAATCCTCGCGCCATAACCGAGTGAAAAGAAAAACACGAAAGATGATGTCATCGCCCCAAAGCCAAAAAGAGGAGCAAGGGAGCCAAATTTGGTCGAAACAGAACCGAGTAAGATGACGGTATCAAGGTAAACATGTGGGTTAAGCCATGTAAATGCAAGTACGAGAAGAATCGTTTTAAAAAGTGAAGTCGTTGGTTGATCGAGTGGGTTCAGTTCATGTGACATGCTCCATGCGGAGTAAAAACTTTTCAATCCATAGACAAACAAAAAGGCAAAACCACCATACTTCGCGATAGTTTGCAAAGAAGGAAACTGCTCTACAAAATACCCAAAACCAGAAACTCCCAAGAAAATCAAGATGGCATCGGAGAGCGCGCAGACCAAGCAGATGATAAAGACATGCTCTTTCTTAATACCCTGCTTGAGGACAAAAGCGTTCTGTGCTCCAATGGCAAGAATAAGTGAAAAACCGAGACTAAAACCTGAAATAAATGCGTTCATTGAGTGCTCTTTGTGGTGGGAATAGGGGGGTTATGGTAGCAAAATATTGGTTAATCATATCTCTTATGTGAATTATTTTGTTATTATTACTGATGTCAAAAGGAGTATGCAGTGCCAAGTCAAACTAAAATTTTATCATTGAATGATTTTATACAAATTTTTAAAGATGATAAAAATAGTCCTTTAATCAGTAAATATTGCTTTTTACTTGGTGCGGGAGCATCTGTTTCTTCAGGAATTCCTTCAGCTACTACTCTAGCCAGACAATGGTATGGTGAAATTAGAGAGTTTTTAGATAAAAAACAGTTTGATGAATGGAAAGAAAAGAAAAAAATAGATGAAAAAAATTTAGCTTCATCGTATTCAGCTATTTATGAAAGGCGTTTTAAATCAAGTCCTTCAAATGGGTATGTAGAAATTCAAAAACAGTTGGAACATAAAGAACCAAGTATCGGATATGCTTTTTTTGCAAAGATTTTGGCAGAGACTCCTCATCGTTTTGTTATTACGACAAACTTCGATTCTTTAATCGAGGATGCCCTTTTCATTTATACCAAAACAAAACCTCTCGTATGTGGGCATGAATCTTTAGCAAGTTATATCAATGTACATGGTTTTCGCCCAACGATTGTTAAAATTCATCGTGATGTTTTGTTTGACCCCATAAGTGATTCCAAAGGAACAAATGATTTAAAGGAGCAATGGCAAAAAGCTTTAAAGCCTCTTTTATCAGGATTTCACCTCATAGTGATTGGCTATGGCGGTAACGATGGAAGTTTGATGAATTATCTGAAAGAGTTAATAACAGATAGAAAGTCTATCTATTGGTGTGTAAAAGATATTAATAATATAAATGATGATATAAAAAAAGCATTGCGAGGAGATGACTTTTTTGTAAAAATAGATGGATTTGATGAACTTATGGTTGAAGTGAGTAGTGCATATAATTTAAAAATAGAAAAAGATGAAATTGTTAAAAATGCACAAATACGTATGCAAAAATTTGATGAGGAGCTCAAAAAATTTAGTAAAGAGGTACAAGAAAAAGCAGATAAAAGTGGGGAAGAAATATCGCCAGCTATTAAAGAAGTATTACCAGTATGGTGGCAATATCAAAACCAGATTAATCATACGAAGAATCAAGAAGAAAAGGAGACTTTATATCTTGAAGGGATTGCTAAATTACCAAAATCTTATGAACTTCTTGGAAATTATGCCATTTTTCTACATGGTGAACGAAGAAATTATGATGAAGCAGAAAAATATTATCAAAAAACATTTGAACTGAATCCTGAATATATTAATGCAAATGTAGGTTATGGTGTTTTTTTACAATCTGTTCGTAAAAATTATGATGAAGCAGAAAAGTATTATAAAAAGGCATTAAAACTTAATCCAGAATATGTCGAAGCGCATATAAGTTATGCAATGTATTTACATGAAATTCACAAGGATTATGATGAAGCAGAAAAGCATTATAAAAAGGCATTAGAATTAAATCCAGAGCATATCAATGGTAATGTAAATTATGCTCAATTACTTTTGTTCTTAGGTAGAAAAAAAGAAGCTGAACTATACATTCAAAAAGCTGAGAAGCTTTTATCACATACGCATAAAGGAGATGCCGAAATTGAGTTATGGTTTTATCGTTTAGCGCATTTTCCAGAATATTATGAAGAAGCTAAAGAGAATATAGAAAAACTTCTAAAAAAAGGTGTTCGTTCAATTGGATGGGATTTTTCACAAAATATTGAACAAGCTAAAAAAGAAGGAAATACTCATATCAAAGAGCTTCAAGCTTATGCAGATGAAATTACTAAAGAGGAAGAAAAGTAAATTGTTTGTTAAATAACTTTACATATAAAGTTATTTAACTCTTCCGCCACGCCCAAATTCGTTCCCCTAAAAGTACCACGCCAACGGCAACGACACTATACTCAAACACCCCAGCAACCTTTTGTGCCCAGAAGCTATGAAGCAGTGCAAGTGCAAGAGCAAGATAGACAGTTTTGTGGTACGTTGAAAACTTTGAAAAAAGTTTTTTAAATGAGGTTAGAGTCATCAAAAAAAGGATAATGAAAGCAATAGCACCGACATAAATAAACGGTTTTTTGAGGCTTTTTTCAAAGATGGTGATGAAGTCAAATTCGCTGTCTAAGATGACAAAAACGCTTACATGTAAAAGGGCGTACATAAACGCAAGCAAGCCGATAGTCTTGCGATAACGAAGCAAATTTAGCCCGCATATTCTTTTACATGTCGAGGGTATGAGCGAGAGTAAAAGAAGCGAAATTGCCCCGATGCCTGTGTACGAGTAGAGCATCTTGATAGGGTCGATGGCGTTGTCAAGTTTGTAGTACGCAAGCCCCAGTGGAAGGAGAGCAAGAAGGACGAGGAAGACTTTCAAAAAAACTTCCTTAAGTCCATTCCTGCGTAAAGTGAGGCGACCTCTTTTTCGTAGCCATTGAAAGGCAAGGTATCTTGTTTGGTGAGTTTTCCAAGCAATCGCTCTTTGGCTTGTGTCCAGCGTGGATGGTCAACGGCAGGGTTGACATTGGCGTAAAAGCCGTATTCTTTCGGATTTTGTTCTTGCCATGTGTTGAGTGGTTCACTCTCTACAAGCTCTATTTTATCGAGTGATTTGATGGACTTAAAGCCGTATTTCCAAGGTACGACGAGGCGAATAGGTGCGCCATTTTGAGGCAATAAGCGTTTCCCGTACATACCCACAGCGATGAAGGTAAGCGGATGGCGAGCTTCGTCCATGCGTAACCCCTCAACATAAGGGTAATTGATAGAAGAAAATATACCTTTCGCTTGGTCTGGAAAGATGCTTGGGTCGTGTTTTGTGGTGAACTTTACGTATTTGGCTTTGCTGTTTGGCTCTAAGTAGTCCAGTAGTTTGTACAGTGGAAAACCAATCCACGGAACGACCATCGACCAGCCTTCCACACAACGAAAACGGTATATGCGCTCTTCAAGTCCAAATTTAGCGATGAGTTCATCCACTTCGAGGGTCTGCTTTTTGTTGATTTCTCCAGAAAGTCCAACACTCCAAGGCGTTGTTTTCATCTTTTGAGACAGTTTAACAGGAGCTGTTTTGTCGGTGGAAAATTCGTAAAAATTGACATAATTGGTAATCTGCTCAAAGGTGTTGGATGAGAGTTTTTGCAGGTTTATGTCGGGTGTGTATGAAAGGCTCATATCTTGGGGCAGTTCGGCTAAAAGCTGGGAAATGGCTGTACTGCTCACCAATGCGCCTGCTCCAAGTTTGAGAAAATGTCGTCGCGTTTCAAAAAGCGTTTCAGGTGTTATATGCATAGTAAACTCCTCTTGGAAAGTTCACCAATTTTAACAGAAAAAGATCAATGAAAAATCAATGATTTTTCAGCCATGCGTCGATCATAATACCTGAGATGGTAGCAAGTTTTGGAAGCTGTGGTAAGTTTTCTTTCGTAAACCACTTGGCATCTTCGATCTCTTCGGGTTGTAACGTGAGTTCACCGCTTTCATATTCTGCGAAAAAGCCTATCATCAAGGAGTGCGGGAAAGGCCACGGTTGTGAGCCAAAGTAGCGAAGGTTTTTGACGCGAATGCCAACCTCTTCGTACATTTCACGATGTACCGCATCTTCAACACTCTCCCCAGCTTCTACAAAGCCAGCAAGAAGGCTGTACATGCCCGTTGTAAAGTAGGGTGAACGTGCTAGAAGTATCTCATCACCTTTTGTAATGAGTACGATGCACGCAGGTGATAAACGAGGAAAAACGGTAAAGCCACAAGTGGTACAACTAAGGGCTGAGAATTTTTCTGCATAGCCCATAGGATCACCACAGCGTCCGCAGTGTTGGTTGTCGTAAAGCCAGTGTGCGAGTTGTTTGGCTCGAGAAAGCATCGCATAAAGATGCGGTGGATGAACGTCAAGAAATTCTCTCAGATTGGTTTTGACAAGGTGTTCGGGTAGGGTGGTTTTTTCATCCCAAATGAGGAGCGTATAAAGAGACGCTTCGATCTCTCCTATGTGAAAGCTATGGCGTGGTTTTTCCATGTTTTCAAACACATGTGCTGGCGGTAATGAGCCATCAATCGCCATCAATAGGGCATCGCCACAAAAGCCTAAAAGAATGCTCTGTTGCTCATCTCGTGGTTTAAAATGAGGTGTAAGTTTTAGTGAAATAGTCTGTTCAAACACGCAATACCCTTTGACATGTAAAGTCCAAAATGATAGCAAATAATTGGTTAAGAAATGTCCAAAGAGTCTTCCTCTTTGGACAAAAGCATTAGGCTGTTTTAAATTGTGCCAGAGTATGGCTAAGGGTTGAAGAGAGTTTGGAGAGGTGTTCTGCCGCAGCAGCGATTTCTTCGACACTTCTGGCATTAGAGCTGGAAAGGGTGTTAATTTCTCCGATTTTTTCGATGACCGCTGTTTTGATAAGCTTAACATTGCTGTTTGCTTTTTCAACAACTTCATCGGTTGCAAGCACACTCTGGTCTAACATATCGACTGCATCATTGGTTTGTGTGGTGACTTGGTTGGAAAACTCGGAAAGTTCATGAATACGCTTAGCGTTGTGGTTCATCTCTTGACTAATGTCGCTGATAGACTGGACGATGACATTGACCGTAGCATTGGTCTCTGTGAGGCTTTTTTGCGTACGTTCTGCAAGTTTTCGCACTTCATCGGCAACGACGGCAAAACCACGACCATGCTCACCTGCGCGTGCTGCTTCTATAGCGGCATTGAGCGCTAGAAGGTTGGTTTGGTCTGCGATGTCACCTATGACATCAAGAACGGATTTAACTTGTTCTGCTTCGTTTGAGAGATGGTTAAGTCGCTCGTTGATAGCAGCTTCTGCCTGAGCGGTATTGCTGAGTTGAAAAATGGTTTCATTGAGTAGTTTTTGCGCGTTTAGTAGGCTTGCTTGGGCATTGGACGTAATCTCTTTGACATTTTGGGACTGTACACTCGCATCGCTGATGGCGCCCGCAACTTCTTTGGCATCGTTCGTGGTTTCGTAAACGACTTTGGATTCTTCTTCTGCTCGTTTACCTATTTGAAGGCTTGTGCTGGAAAGTTCTTCGGCAACGGAAGCGTTTTCGATGGCATTGTCTTTGGCGTCATTCAGAGCACTCGCGACATCTGCTACAAGGGAGTTAACCGCTTGGATGATGTCATTGATCTCATCTTTAGAATCAATGTTTATTTTCATGCTCAAATCTTTGTTTTGGCGCATCAATTCACACCCTGCCTTTGCCCGTGCCACAGAGTTTTTAATCGAACGCGTCACAATGAAAAATATCATAAAAACGATGACTAAAACGATGACTAACGTAATTTGGGAGGTTAACATGTTTGTATCAAGTCGGTTGAAGTTATTTTTCTTCACAGAGCTTGCCAAATCGTCTATTTTTTCTGAAAGCGTAGCAAACCCTTGGCTGCTTTGTTTGTAGTATTCATCAATCTTTTTGGCATCTTCAGGGTGATTTTGCGCGAAGCTTGGTTCATGTATGGTTGCGCCGTATTTTTTAAAAAGTTGCATTCTTGGCGTGTTAACATCATGCCATTGGATCAATAGGTTTTTGAGCGTTTCAATACGTTGATGGTTTTGGGGACTCATCAAAATGAGTTTCAGTGCATCAAAATCTGCTATTAATTGTTGATATGTTTTTTCATAACGATCCAGATTGGTTTGTTTAAAATAGAGTTGATAATCACGCTGTTCTATGCGTAATACCATCATTGTATTTTCAATATCAGCAATATTAGTGAGTCGAATTGCTGCCATTTTGGCATCGTTTCCTTCTTTGAGGCTTTCAAGTCCTAATGCACTAAATCCTAAAAAAATAATAATCAGTAAAAATGCAAGTTTGTTTTTGATCGTTGCCAATAACATGGTTCTCCTTTTGTTTTGGCGCGTATCGTAGTGAGTTTGCGTAAATTATATGTAAACTTTAAAGAAAAAATGAGGAAAAAATATAAATGACTTGATGTGAGTCATACCAAAAAATCGTCAAATTCTTTAAAATAAACAAAATTATTTGGGGAGTAAGGTGTGATTAGAAGTTATGTGCAAAGAATGAAGACAAAGTCACAACCACCTTCAAGGAAGCCTTTAAGCAAGATACTTTGGTCAGGATTTGGTGCATTTGTTGGGATTTATTTGATTGCAATTTTCGGATACTACTTTTCTATGGAAAACAATTTTTTTCTCTTAGGCTCTTTTGGTGCATCAGCAGTTCTGATTTACGGCGCACCGCAAGCTGATTTTTCTCAACCACGTAATATTTTAGGCGGTCATGTGCTCTCAGCATGCGTTGCGGTCTTGCTTTTAAAGTTTTGTTCACCGTTTTTTTCGACAGAATTGTTGTGTGCTCTTAGTGTATCCATCTCTATTATGGTGATGCACTTTAGCCGTACTATGCACCCACCTGGAGGTGCTACGGCACTGATTTATATCATGGGAAATGAACATATTCACTCTTTAGGGTGGCTTTATCCCGTGACTCCCATCGGCTTAGGTGCCATTATTATGCTTTTGGTGGCACTGTTAGTCAATAACTTTTCTCAAAACAGTAAAAGACACTATCCCACATATTGGTGGTGAAAAGTTTTACATGCAATGTTCCATATAACGCGAATGTCACATTAATATTGTAAAATCTTAATTGAAAATGATAAATTGGCAAAGGTAAATGACGATGAAAAGAGATTATATTAATATTTTAGAGTGTATAGGACATGGGGTTTGGGAGTGGGAACCTATCGCAAATCGCATCACTTTATCACCTCAATGGATTACAATGTTAGGCTATGATGCAAAAGACTTTGTTCAGACGAAAGATAAATGGATGTCACTTATTCATCCTGAAGATTTAACCAACTGCCTCAATGAACTTACGGCACTTTTAAGCGGTCGCACCAAGCATTATCAACATCAACACCGTATGTTATGCAGTGATGGAAGTCATAAATGGGTGCTTGACCAAGCCAAAGTCATTGCGTACAATGAACATGGGTATCCTACTAAAGTGGTTGGAACACACACGGACATTCATGATCTTAGAACAACCCTCGAAATGTATAAACAGCAGCGAAAATAAGGCTTTATAGCTAACGGTATTTAAATTTCGATTTCAATACCCACAGGGCAATGGTCAGAGCCTTCAATGTGGGTTAAAATAAATGCATCTTTCAATCGCGGTTCCAACTCTTTGGAGATGAAAAAATAATCAATTCTCCATCCTACATTTCGCTCGCGTGCACTAAACCGGTATGACCACCATGAATAGGCATCTTTCACATCGCCATGAATGTGCCTAAAGGTGTCGATGTAGCCATGTTCTAAAAGTGAGTCAATCCAAGCGCGCTCAATAGGCAAAAATCCTGAGGTCTCTTCGTTGGCTTTAGGATTTTTAAGATCAATAGAGCGGTGTGCCGTGTTGACATCGCCACAAACGATGATGCCTTTTCCCTCCGCTCTTAGCGCTTCGGTATATGCCAAAAAATCACTGTAAAATTTCATTTTATGAGAGAGGCGTTCTTCACTTTGCTGACCGTTTGGAAAATAGACGTTAAACAAAACCACATCACCAAAATGATGCTCCAAAATGCGTCCTTCATGGGTATGGTCGATGTCATAAGCCGTATCGGTCTTTTCAAAGTCGATGGTCGAAAAGCTCATCGTACCCGAATAGCCTTTTTTTGTGGCAGAATTCACATGACTACATACAAAGGAGTGTGCAAAAAGAGACTCAGGAATTTGGTGAGCTTCTGCTTTGATCTCTTGCAAGCACAAAATGTCGGGTTTGAATTCATCTACCCACCCAAAAGCATTTTTAGAAGCCACAGCACGAATGCCATTTACATTCCACGAAACTAATTTCATTGATTTTCCTTTTTACATCTAAAAATAAATTGTACTCAAGAACGTACTAAACATAGGTGAATTGTAAAAGTTAACCCGTTCTTTTTATTTTAGAAAAACAAAGTAAAATGGTAAAAATAACTTCTAAAAAAGGTCAAAAATGATGCGATCTTATACTCTGAAAATGTTAGTTCCTCTGATGCAAATTGCTCTCATTTCGCCTCTGTTTGGTGAAGAAATTGGTTCAGTCGATACCGCGTTCAAGCTTATCGGCGCTAATCACAAAATCGTCATAGAAGCGTTTGATGACCCAAAAGTTGAGGGCGTTTCATGTCATCTTTCCCGTGCTAAAACAGGAGGGCTGAAAGGTACGTTTGGCGTTGCGGAAGATACCTCTGATGCTTCGATTGCGTGTAGGCAAACGGGTGTGATTGCCCTTTCTAAAGAGGTTTCATCTAAAAAAAGCGATGGCGAGCGCGTTTTTAAAGAGTCCACGTCACTTTTGTTTAAGCATATCCAAGTGGTGCGCTTTTACGATGCAAAACGCAATACGTTGATTTATTTGACCTATTCTGACAAACTGATTGATGGGTCACCTCAAAATGCCATTTCAACGGTGCAGATTACCAATGCTATTTTTGAGAAATAAACGACAGTAATGAGCATTTTAATTTCATAACCACTGCAGAATTTGGGCAGATACTTCGCCGATTTTATTTTTGATTCATTCCATACATAGGTAAAGACTAGACAAGGCTTAGTAGCACGATTAGAAGAATAGGCGGTGTGACGAGTAAGCCAAATTTTGAGTAGTCCCAAAAGCTGATTTTCACCCCTTTTTTTGCCATAACATGTAACCAAAGAAGGGTGGCAAGTGAGCCAAAAGGGGTCATTTTGGGACCTAAGTTACAGCCAATGATGTTGGCGTAGGCAAGGGCGGTATTTTGGATGTCATGAAGCGCAATGTCCATAATCATCACACTGGGCATATTGTTCATGAGTGCACTTAAAATGGCGGCGATAAAGCCTGTACCTACGATGGCGATGGTGTTTCCTTGGGCATTTAGCGCATTTAAAATGTGCGTTAAATAGGTCGTGAGTCCCGCATTTTTAAGCCCATAAACGACGATGTAAAGCCCGATGCTAAACCAGACCACTTGCCACGGAGCGGTTTTGATAATTTGCCACGGCTGTACTGCTTTAAAGTAGCGTGCAATGGCAAGAAAAAGAAGTGCGCCACCCAAAGCGATAAAGCTAATCGGAATGTGGTACTGCTCTCCCACAAAGTAGCTTCCCATAAGGGCTACGATAAAAACCCATGCGAGGTAAAAAAGTGGTTTAGACTTTAACACTTCATCAGGATGTTTTAAGAGTTCTACGTTTACATGTACAGGAATATCTTTGTGTAAAAAGAGCCACAAAACCGTGATGGAAACGAAGGTACTCACCACGTAAGGTGTAAACATTACGCTTAGGTATGTGGAAAATCCAATGTTAAAATAGTTTGCGGTGACGATGTTGGTGAGGTTTGAAAAGACAAATGGAAGTGAAGCCGAATCTGAGATAAATCCACCCGCAAGTAAAAATGCCACAATGGTTTTAGGTTCAAGTTTTAGGATGCGCATTTTAGCCAATAAAATAGGCGTGAGGATGAGCACTGCACCGTCATTGGCAAACAAAGCTGATATAAGAGCACCCAGTAAAAGCGAATAGACAAACATCAAGTGCCCATTGCCTTTTGAGAATTTTGCCATCCAAATTGCACACCACTCAAAAAAGCCTATTTCATCGAGGACTAAAGATAGGATGATAATACCGATAAAAGCGAGTGTTGCATCCCAAACGATGTTGGTGACGACCAAAACATCGGCAAAACTCACAATGCCTAAAAGTAGGGCAAAGCCCGCACCAATAATTGCGGATGTGCCTATTTGAAGTCCACGGGGTTGAATGATAACGAACAGAAGAGTGATGAGAAACAGTGAAAAAGCGAGGATCATGTTATATCTTTACACGCACAAACAGTTGAGCGTGTGGGCATCTCTAGATAGCTTATCTCTTCTAGGCATGCAAGCCTAAAACGATCCAGTGGCGAGCGAATCGCATAATACGCCCATTTTCCACGGCGATCAACGCGTAAAAAACCTGCATCTTTGAGAATTTTAAGATGACGTGAAACGCGTGACTGAATCATCGAAAAAGCTTCTTCAATCTCGCAAACACATACTTCACCGTGTGTGTGAATGAAGTGAAGGATTTGTACACGCGTTTCATCATTCAACGCGCCAACCGTTTTTAAAAAATTATCCATAGGGTTTCTCATTAATAGACTTCTTGCATACCCATTGAAAAAAGAGTATCGCTTATAGCACATCACTTTTTAAAACTAAAAACGTCGCCATAGCTTTGGCTATGACTCAATTTTGAGTTTTAAAAATTAACGCACTCAAAGCAAACTCTTTGTCTTTTCAAGGGGTATGCAAGAAGTCTAATTTATTTTTGCACAGTATAGCACAATGAGATTTTCATATCAAGATATATTGATATGAAGAAGAGATACGTGTTAAAAAAGAGAAAGGGCATTAAGCCCTTATTTTCGTACAAATCGCTCTTTGATTTTCATAATGAGGTAGAAAAAGAGTGGGGTAAAAAAGACACCGATGAGTGTCAGTGTCACCATGCCGCCTACAACGGTTGTTCCGATGACATGTCTACCATTTGAACCAGCGCCAGAGCTAATTGCTAGTGGTATAGTTCCCGCAATGAAAGCAAAAGAGGTCATGATGATAGGACGAAAACGAATCTTAGCCCCTTCTATGGTAGCATCAATCAAGCTCAAGCCTTCTTCCATTTTTTGCAGTGCAAATTCCACCATCAAGATGGCATTTTTCGCCGAAAGTCCTACCAAAGTGATAAGCCCAATTTGGAAGTAGATGTCATTTTGAAGCCCTCGTAGCCACACGCCAAGTTCTGCGCCTAAAAGGGCAAAAGGAACGGCCAGAACAATTGCCCAAGGAATCATCCAACTTTCATACAGTGCAACAAGAATAAGGAAGATAAACACAACGGCAAAGATAAAAGCCATATTGCCTTTTTCCAGAAGTTTTTTCTCTTGCAGTGAAGCACCACCCCATGCGATAGAATAGCCCTCAGGTAACACTTCTGCAGCGATCTCTTCCATGATTTTAATGCCTTCACCCGAAGAGTAGCCGACATTGGTTTCTCCTAAAATTTGAGCGGAGGGAAACATATTGAAACGTTTGGTAATATTGGGGTTCATCACACGTTTAAATGAGACTAAATCGCCTAAAGAGACAGAACTGCCATCACTCGCACGAACGAAGACATCATTGTAGTTTTTTTTGTCTTCACGAAAATCGCCTTTTGCTTGAACATTCACACGATAATTACGCCCAAAAAGGTTGATGTCATTGACATACAAGCTACCAAAGGTCGCCTGAATGGTGCTATAAATATCTGCTATCTCAATGCCATACGCTTTTGCTTTTTGGTTGTTGATGTCAATTTTAAATTGCGGCGTATTGGTGCTGAGTGTTGTTCTAACAGAGCGGAGTTCTTTTCGCTCATTGGCACGTTGGATAATCTCTTTTGCATAGACTTCAAGTTGTTGATAATCTCCATTGGCTCTGCTTTGCAGATACATCTCAAAACCACCTGCAACACCCAGCCCATTGATGGTAGAAGGGAAAATCGTAACAATTCTTGCTTCTTTATTGGTTGAAAGTTGTTTAAGTACATCTTTAGCAACAACCTCAATGGTTTGGTTCTCTTCTTTTCGTTCATTCCAATGCCTTAGCTTGACATAGCTATAAGCAGCCTCCGTTGTGTAGGCTTTTGAGGTGAATTCACTTCCTGAAAAACCTCCTACTTTTTGGACGGATGGATTTTCAAGTGCAATGTTTCCTACCTCGATATTGACTTCATGGGTACGTGAGAGTGAAGCAGCAGCAGGAAGCGAGCTGGAAAGGAAAAATGTTCCTTTATCTTCTTTGGGAATGAGTCCTGTGGGAATGGTATTCATAAGTTTCATAATGCCAAAAATCATAATGCCAAAAAGAAGGAGATTGAAAAAACTAAAACGAATGGTTGATTGAACAATTTGTCCAAAATGGTGGGTAATATAATCAAACATCGCATTAAATTTGCGAATAAACCAGACAGGTTCTTCCTCTTCATGCTTGAGTAGTAGCGCACACAGTGCTGGGGTGAGCGTTAAGGCAACAAATCCAGAAATAGTGACTGAAATGACAATGGTAATGGCAAATTGTCGTGACATCGTACCGCTGAGTCCTCCCATAAAAGCCGAAGGAATAAAAACAGCACTAAGGACTAAAACAATTGCTAAAACAGGCGCTGTGATCTCTTGCATCGCTTTAATCGTCGCTTCTTTAACACTCAGGCTCTCTTTTCGCAAAATCCGCTCGACATTTTCGATAACAATAATGGCATCATCAACCACCAGACCAATTGCTAAGGTTAGTCCAAAAAGGGTGAGAAGGTTGATAGAAAAGCCCACGGCATAAAATCCAGCAAATGTTCCTATAATCGAAACAGGAATTGCAAGAATAGGGATGATGGTAGCTCGAATGTTGCCTAAGAAAAGATAAACAACAAAGATAACAAGCGCAACCGCTTCTAAAAGCGTTTCAATAACAACTTTAATAGAGGCCTTTACAAATTGCGTTGGATCAAACGTCTCATCGATTTTGAGACCTTCGGGGAAATCTTTTTTGATTTCATCAATTTTTTTATCAAGCAGGTCTGAAACTTCAAGTGCGTTCGCTTTTGTATTGAGCGTAATACGAATCATTGAAGTGGGCTTTTTGTTAAAAATACCTTTGAAATAGTAACGCTCAGAGCCTAATTCAAGGGTAGCAACATCTTTCAGTTTAAGTGAAGAGCCATCTGAATTAGACTTCACTAAAATCTGTTCAAACTCTTCAGGTGTTTTGAGCCTACCCGATGACGTCACGGTGTAGGTAAATGCAAGATTTTTTTCTAAGGGTTCTTGACCAATTTGCCCTACTGGATATTCTTGATTTTGTGCTTTAATTGCGTTGATAACGTCGGTTGTTGTGATGTTATAAAATTGCAGTTTATAGGGGTCTATCCACACACGAATAGAGTACTCTTGATTTCCGGTAACTGCAGCTTCAGATACACCAGGAATTCGTTTAAACTCTTCAAGAATATTGTTAATAGCGTAGTTAGACATAAAGACAGTGTCAAAGCGGTTGTCATCGGAATATAAAACTAAAACACGTAATGTATCGTTTGAGCGTTCCGCGACGTCGATACCTTGTTGCTTAACGGCATCGGGAATTTTGCTTTGTGCAAGTTGGACGCGGTTGTTGACATCCAATTTGGCTTGAGCCATATCTGTGCCGACTTCGAAAAAGATATTCATCGTTAAAATACCGCTTGGCGATGTCGTGGACATCATATAAAGCATATTATCAACGCCATTTATTTTTTCTTCTAACGCACTGGCTACAGTGTTTTCAAGTGTTTTGGCATCAGCTCCAGGGTAGGTTGCGGTAATGATGATTTGAGGAGGGACGACATTGGGGTATTCCAAAACAGGTAAAGAGCGAATCGCCATGATACCAGCGATGATAATAATCAGTGAAACAACGATGGCAAAATTGGGTCGGTTGATAAAAAATTTAGAAAACATCTGAATGCACTACCTTTAATCTATGTTAGGAAATGTCACATTCTAACGAAATTTTGTGAATAATGATGTGATATAATCGTGAGATTGTATAAGGAGTTGTACTATGGAAATTATTCATTTTAAGCATATTAACGTAGCGTATGATGAGGAAGATGTTTTGCATGACATCAATCTTAACATCAAAGAGGGTCAACATACGGTTATTTTAGGAGCGAATGGTTCTGGAAAATCGACTTTATTAAAGCTCTTTTCCAACGACATTTACCCGCGTTTTAGTGAAACAACGACCAAAGAGGTTTTTGGCAAAACGGTATGGGATATTTGGGAGCTTAAAAAGCATCTTGGCATCATCACGAACGATTTGCACTATGAATTTACACAGCGTGCGGCTTTTCTTAAAGGTTTTGAAGTCATCCTTTCGGGCTTTTACAGCAGCTTTCATATCTATGAGCATCAG
Source organism: Sulfurospirillum sp. (assembly GCF_036802865.1). Lineage (NCBI taxonomy): Bacteria > Pseudomonadati > Campylobacterota > Epsilonproteobacteria > Campylobacterales > Sulfurospirillaceae > Sulfurospirillum > Sulfurospirillum sp. Next base: position 178,845 of record NZ_DAIRVK010000005.1, read on the forward strand.
GAATTTTCACCTGTACATGTAAAGAAAGTGAATGAGGTTTTGAGTTTTTTAGAAATAGAACATTTAAGAGACAAACTCATCTCTGAAATGTCCACAGGTGAAATACGAAAGTGCATCATAGCACGCTCTCTTGTGCATGATCCAAAGGCAATGATACTGGATGAGCCAACCGTTGGTTTGGACATTAAAGCGCAACTCAATTTTATAGAGATGATACGAAAAATAGCAACACATCGAACCATCATTTTAGTGACGCACCATTTGGAAGAAATTTTTGAGGAGATTTCGCAAGTGGTACTTATCAAACAAGGGCATATTTACGCACAAGGTAAGAAGGAAGAGCTTTTAAATGACGCGCATCTTTCACATGTTTTTGATCTTCCTTTACATGTAAAGTGTGAAAAAGGGCGCTATTTTGTTCAAAGCGTGGGGTGATTAAACTTTTTTACAACCCTCTTTGGGTAAAATTTTAAGAAATCAAGAGACCCCTAAGGATAATCAATGAGTACGATTAGCGGAAAAGTATGGTGTTTTGGCGATAACATCGACACCGATCTTATTATTGCGGCGAGGTATTTGAACACTTCTGATCCTAAAGAGCTTGCTAAACACGTCATGGAAGATGCAGACCCTGAGTTTGTGAGCAAAGTCAAAGCAGGTGACATCATCGTTGCTGGCGAAAATTTTGGCTGTGGTAGTAGTCGTGAACACGCTCCTATCGCGCTTAAAGCTGCGGGTGTGAGTGCGGTTGTTGCTAAAAGTTTTGCACGTATTTTTTACCGAAATGCGTTTAACACAGGACTTCCGATTTTTGAACTGGCTGAAACTGACACCATTAAAGAGGGCGATAGCATCGCTATTTCTATGGAAAGCGGTGAAGTTAAAAATGGTGCAACAACCTATAAATTTACTCCGATTCCTCCTTTCATGCAAGAGTTGCTTTCTTCTGGTGGACTTATGAATTACGCGAAAAAAGAGATAAATAAATGAAAAAAATCTACAATATAGCGGTTATTAGAGGCGATGGTATCGGTCCTGAGATCATTGATGAAGCGATAAAAGTACTTGATAGTATTTGTACAAAAGAAGATTTTGAACTTCGTTATGAAGATTACCTAATGGGTGGTGTGGCGTATGATTTTAAAGGCACGCCTCTTCCTGATGAGACTATTGAAGGCTGTTTAAAAGCCGATGCAGTTCTTTTTGGCGCCATTGGTGGGGCTAAATGGGACACGTTGCCTCGTGAATTTCGTCCTGAATCTGGGCTTTTAAAACTTCGTAAATCTTTAGGGCTTTTTGCAAACCTTCGCCCAACCTCTGTATTTGATGAGCTTTTAGACGCAAGTACCCTTAAACCTGAAGTGCTAAAAGGTGTTGATCTTTTTGTTGTTCGTGAGTTAACGGGAGGCATTTACTTTGGTGAACCTCGTGGTAATGACGGCTTCAAAGGTTACAACACGATGGTTTACACCAAGCCTGAGATTGAGCGTATCGCGCATGTTGCGTTTGAGTCTGCAATGAAACGTCGTAAAGAAGTCTGCTCTGTTGATAAAGCCAATGTTCTTGAAGTTTCACAGCTCTGGAGAGATACCGTTAATGAAATCGCAAAAGGTTACCCTGAAGTCAAACTAACCCACATGTATGTGGACAATGCTGCGATGCAACTCGTGCGCAATCCTCGACAATTTGATGTTATTTTAACGGGCAATATTTTTGGTGATATTTTAAGCGATGAAGCCAGTATGATCAGTGGATCTATCGGTCTTTTGCCGTCTGCTTCAATTGGTGGAAAAGTAGGGTTGTTTGAGCCAATTCATGGCTCTGCTCCAGACATTGCAGGGCAAGGCATCGCCAATCCATTAGCAACCATTTTGAGTGCTTCAATGATGCTTCGTTTTGCTCTTGGTGAGAGCAAAGCAGCGGATCGTATTGAAAATGCGATTAAGCAAGTACTGAAAGACGGTTACCGCACAAAAGATTTAGCCGATTTTGGAGCTAAAGAGGTGTGTTCAACCACTCAAATGGGCTCTATTATTGCGGATTATGCAGCTAAATTATGAAAACCCTTACATTAGCTTCGATCTATGAACTCCAAGGTCTCAAAAATGAGGCTTTGGAAATTTACAAAGAGTTACTTCGTGAAAATCCTGACAATAAAGAGGCAAAAATTGCCATCAAACGTCTTTCAGGTATTCGCAAGAAGTACCTTGGTGTAGACGAAGAGATGAAGAAGTTTTTTTTAAATATGAACTCAGAAGTGGAATTTTTAGAATTTGAAAGGTGGTTGGTAAAGCTATGGAATTAAAAGATATGATTCTCTCAACGCTCAAAGAGCTTGAAGAGGTAGTACCCAAGGAAGAACAGCAACAACAACAAACACTTCAACCACCACGTAAACGTGAATCTGAGGAAATTTCGTTTGAACCAGAGCCACTGTTAGAAATCACAGAAGAGATCAGTATGATCCAAGCATATGCTATGTCGCGAGAGAATGATGACGTAGAGGATGAGTCTTGTGTTGAGACTCAAAAACAATTTTACATGAACCTCAGGGAGCGTATTTTAGTGCTTTTTGAAGGATTTCAGTCGCCAAACAATAAAAATATCGAAGCTAAAATAGACCTGACACTTAATTTTTTAGAGTACCTTCTCGCGACCATTGATGAGCAGTTGGAGCACATGGACAATCTCAAAAAATGAAAATGAATTGCGTTTTACCTGCGCATTTTCAAAGTCAAGTGGAAGAGGCAATCGCTTTTTTAAAACCTTATACGAAGCGAGCCTATTTGGTGGGTGGAAGTGTGCGAGACCTCTGTTTATATGAGCCTTTGCATGATTTAGATATCGAAGTGTATGACATCGAATCTACGGCTTTTGAAGCCTTGATGCATCGTGTTGGTGCCGTGGGTGTTGGTAAAAGTTTTTTTGTGTATAAGCTTGGTAACATCGACTTTTCACTGCCTCGCGTTGAGCGTAAAAGCGGTGTTGGACATGCTGCATTTGAAGTACATCTTTGTCAAGATGAAAAAGAGGCATCAAAGCGTCGTGACTTTAGTATGAATGCGATGATGCTCAATATTTTTAATGGTGAATTGCTTGACTTTTGGGGTGGTAAAGAGGCAATTGCCGCTAAAAGAGTTTCCATCATTGATGAAAAAAGTTTTAAAGAAGATAGCTTAAGGGTGCTTCGAGCGGTACAATTTTGTGCGCGTCTTGGTTTTAAAATAGAGCCAAAAAGTTTATACGTGATGAAGGGCATTGCCCTTGATGACCTTAGTCGTCCTCGCATTTTATGGGAGTTTGAAAAGCTCTTTAATGCACCGTATTTGCACTATGGGCTTTTTTACATGTATGCATTGAACCTTTTTGAAAAATGTTTTACACATAAAGTCGAAGATCTTTTTTTTGAGATTGCCCGTGAATTGGTACGATATAAGCAAAATTTTCAAGAGGCACTTAAGCCTTACTATTTTGTTTATATCGTAGCCAATAGACTCAAATGTGAGCCTCTTGTTTGGCTAAGAATGCTTGATGCACCCAATCATTACTTGCAAACTTTTAAGTTGCAGCCTTTTTTTAAAGGAAAAATCAGTGATGAAATGCTGTTGCATGTAAGCTTAGACATGCCTCTGAGTGCATGGCTTGGACATTACCGTCAGGGAATTAAAGAGCGAGCACAAAAACTTGGTATTTGGGATGCGGTATTTACAGGAAATGTGAACGTACAAGATGTTATACGAGATGGCTTTGAAAAAGAAGCGATAAGAGATGAATTAAGACGAAGACGAATTGAAAAAATAGAACAGGTGTGTAAAAATGCAAGAGAATAAAAATTATATTTTAAAAATTGACTGCTCTGATGAAAAGGGCTTGATATACCGTATTGCGGATGTGGTTTTTAAGTACCAACTAAACATCATCAAAAATGATGAATTTGTTGATCGCGACAATGGTAAATTTTTCATGCGAGCGGAGCTCAGCGGTGAAGTGGAGATCAGTGCATTTAAGGGCACACTTGAAGCGATGTTGCCTGCTAATGCCGATATTTACGTGGCAGAAGCCCGTAAAAAAGACATTATTTTAATGGGTACGAAAGAGACGCATTGTTTGGGCGATATTTTACTCAAACATGACAGTGATGATCTTAATGCTAACATTTTAGCGATTGTCTCAAACTACGAGGATTTAAAAAGTTTAAGTGATAAATTCAACATTCCTTTTCACTGTGTAAGCCATGAGGGATTGAACCGAGCTGAACACGAAGCGAAAGTGTTGGAAGTTTTAAGTGCATATACGGTTGATTACATCATTTTGGCAAAATACATGCGTATTTTATCCAGTGAGTTTGTGGGACATTATGAAGAAAAAATGATCAATATTCACCATTCGTTCCTCCCAGCATTTATCGGTGCAAACCCTTACAAACAAGCATTTGCAAGGGGTGTTAAGATTATTGGCGCAACAGCACACTTTGTTAATAACAACCTTGATGAAGGTCCAATTATCGCTCAAGATGTTATTCATGTCAATCATGAAATGACATGGAAAGATATGCAGCGTGCGGGCAGAAATGTTGAGAAAAATGTTCTTTCAAATGCCCTTGATTTGGTCTTTGAAGAACGCATTTTTGTTCACGATAACAAGACAATTATCTTTTAAGACCATTTTGACACGCTTCTTGAGCAAAGCCCAAGAAGCTACGTTGCACTAGGCGCTGAAGCTTGCCTCGTATGAGGCAGAAAGAAGATCGTGGTAAGTTTTATTCATTTGGAGATTATTTTATGTTTAATATCGTTCTAGTTCACCCCCAAATCCCGCAAAATACAGGAAGTATCGGTCGTATGTGCGTCAATGCCGACTGTAAATTGCACATCATTAAACCAACCATGTTTGAGATCAGCGATAAGACCGTGAAGCGCGCGGGGCTTGATTATTGGCATTTGCTTGATGTAACGGTTTGGGAGAATTTAGAAGCCTTTTTAGAGGCGCATAAAGATAAAGTGGATCATTTCTTTTTTGCCACAACCAAAACGAAAAAGACCTATTTTGAGGCTTCTTTCAAACCTGGTGATTTTCTCTTTTTTGGTGGTGAATCCACAGGACTCCCTATGGATCTTATGCAACTTAAATGGGAAAATGCCATTACTATTCCAATGGGAAAACTTGGTCGAAGCCTCAATCAAGCCACTTCAGCAGGAATTATTCTCTACGATGCGATTCGTCAAAATTTTGAAAGCTTTGAGCAAGCTTGAAAATTCACGATATTCTTTTCATTGGAGCAGGCGCAAGTGCTCTTATGGCAGCTTCGCATCTTGAGGGGCATGACGTAGCCCTTGTTGATGTAAACCCTAAAATAGGCTCAAAACTGCTTATTTCAGGTGGTGGAAAATGCAATCTTACCAATCGTTTTGCCACGGCTCAAAACTATTTGGGCGATGAAGCTTTCATTGCTTCCATTCTCTCTTCCTTTGACGCTTCTGCCACACTCTCCTTTGTGAAAAAAAATAGACTTAGTTTAGAAGAGCGTGCGCATGGGCAAATTTTTTGTGCCAACAGCGCCAAAGAGTTGGTCTCCATTTTTGGAAGATTGACCTCATACTGCACGTTTTATCTCGGTACAAAAGTTTTGCATATAAAGAAAAATGACCACTTTTTTGTACGTACTGATAAAGGCGAGATTTTTGCGAAGAAAGTCGTTGTTGCAAGTGGAGGACTGAGTTATGCAAGCATTGGAGCGAGTGGCATTGGCTATGAAATTGCACAGCAATTTGGACATACACTGGTAACGCCTGCACCTGCTCTTGTAGGACTTACACTTCAAAAAGAGCAATTTTGGATGAAAGAACTGAGTGGTATTGCTTTACCAATTACGTTACAGGTAGAAGGAAAAAGTTTTAGTGAAAATTTACTTTTTGCTCACAAAGGCATTAGTGGTCCTGCTGTTTTAAGCGGGTCTTTGTATTGGAAAAAAGGCAATATAACGATAGACTTTTTACCGCACATTAAGAGCATCGAAGCACATTTTAAACAACAGAGTAAAAAACAGATTATTACAGCACTAGGACTGCCAAGACGGCTGATAAAAGCCTTTTTAGATTCTGTAGGCATCGAAGATAAAGTGCTCTCCAAACTGACTCCACAAGAATATAAAACAATTGCTACATTAAAAACATATACGTTTGCACCAGCAGGGAATTTTGGCTATACCAAAGCCGAAGTGACGCGTGGTGGCGTCTGTACAGAAGAGATCGATGTACTTAGTTGTGAGAGTAAAAAGTGTAAAAATCTCTATTTTATTGGTGAAGTGCTTGATGTTACGGGCGAACTTGGCGGGTTTAATTTCCAGTGGGCATTTGCATCAGCATATCACCTTGCCAAAGCAATCATTGTTTGATACAATAGAATATCTTAAGAAAAGGAGTGCGTGTGAATAAATTAGCTTTAGTGTCATTACGCAATCCAAAAATTGTTTTAGTTATTGTTTTTATGCTCTCTTTTTCCCTGCTTTCTTCTATTGTTTACAATCTTCATGCTTTAGAATCTGAAAAAGAGCGTGCAAAGGTCTATACGACTGCGGTTAATTATAGTTATGACATTAAATTTAATCTTGATCGAGCACTTTCTTCTACCTATACAATTCAAGCACTTCTTACGCAAAATGATGGTGGATTTATCCGTGATTTTGAAGAGATTGCAGAGGATATTTTGCCTTCTTATCCTGGCGTTATTGAACTAGCCATTGCACCTCAGGGTATCATTACGCAAGTAGCGCCTCAAAGTGGGAATGAAAAAGCACTCGGACTCAATCTGTTTGAGTTGAAAACTCAAAATAAAGAGTCTTTTTTAGCGCGTGATAGTGGTAAACTCACCCTTGCGGGTCCTTTGGAGCTTGTTCAAGGAGGTATTGGCTTGGTTGGACGTTTGCCTATTTTTGAAGACAGAGCCAATAAAGAGAGCTTTTTTGGATTTGCGATTGCTGTTATTCGAATTGCTGAAGTTTTTGATAATGTGAAACTTGCACAACTTGAAGAGAGTGGATTTTCCTATCAAGTGTGGCGCATTCATCCCGATACAAAAGAGAAGCATGTTATTTTGCAATCTTCTCATGTGCAACTCAGTGATCCTATCGAATATGCATTTGAAATACCTAATGGAACATGGACGATTACGCTTTCTCCTACAAAAGGTTGGGGAAGTCCCATGGTTTTTATGCTGTTTGAATTGATTGCTTTGGTGTTTGCTTTGATGCTAGCCTACATGTCTAAGCTGTTCATCGCACTAAAATTTACCAAAGTTGCACTTGAATCAAAAGTCATTCAAACAACAGGAGAAAAAAAACTGTTAGAACGCCAGTTTGAAGTACTTTTAGATGCTATCCCCGATCTTATTTGGCTCAAAGATCCTCATGGGATTTATCTTTTTTGCAATAAATCGTTTGAGCGATTCTTTGGAGCAAAAGAGCAAGAGATTGTCGGTAAGAGCGATTATGATTTTGTAGAAAAACAACTTGCAGATTTTTTCAGATCCCATGATATCAAAGCAATGGAAGCACAAAATCCTGTCAGCAATGAAGAAGAACTTCTTTTTAAAGAAGATGGTTACTATGGACTTTTTGAGACTATTAAAACACCTGTACATAATCACAATGGTGATATTTTAGGTGTTCTTGGTATTGCTCGTGATATTACAATGCGCAGAGAAAATGAAGCAAAAATTCAAAAATTAGAGTATTTTGATGCACTTACGGGATTACCGAACAAACTTCAGCTCCATCTTCGCGTTGAGCATGATCTTAGTATTGTTCAACGTCAAAATGAACAGTTGGCAGTACTTTTTATTGATTTTGACCACTTTAAAAATATCAACGATACTTTAGGGCATGCGATTGGTGATGAACTGTTAGTGAAAGTTTCTAAGCGCCTTAAACCGTTGCTTCGCCAAGTAGATACACTTTCACGCCAAGGTGGCGATGAATTTATTGTTATTTTACCGGCTGTCAGTGTTGATGATGCCGCACATATGGCGAAAAAATTTCTCCAAGCCATTGAACAGCCCATCCAACTACTTGATAATGAGCTTATTGTTACGGCATCTATTGGTATAGCGCTTTACCCAAATGATGGACAAGATATTGATACCCTGTTTAGATGTGCGGATGCTGCTATGTATTTAGCAAAGCAAAATGGACGAAATAATTATCGCTTTTTTACTTCAGAGATTCAAAGTAGATCAGCGCGCATTTTAAGCCTTGAAAATGCACTGCGATATGCGCATTCTAGGGGAGAGTTAAGCCTTCATTATCAACCGCAAATTTCACTCAGTGATGGCAAAATTATAGGCGTTGAAGCATTACTCCGTTGGCACCATCCCGAACTTGGAATGATCTCTCCTATAGAATTTATACCGATTGCAGAAGAGAGTGGGCAGATACTATTGATTGGCGAATGGGTGATGCGTACAGCTGTTACATGCATGAAGCAGTGGATAGAGAGAGGTTTTCCTACGATGCGTATGGCTGTTAATCTTTCAGCCGTTCAGTTTCATGATGCGCATCTCTCTCATCTTATCAGTACCATTCTTGATGACGTTCAACTTCCAGCGGAGTATTTGGAGATTGAACTGACTGAGAGTGTTACTGCTCAAAACCCTATTCATGCTATAGAGACGATGAATGAACTTTCTCAAAAAGGGATACGCCTTTCTATTGATGACTTTGGTACGGGGTACTCATCTTTGAGTTATTTGAAACGGTTTAAAGTTTATAAACTTAAAATCGATCAAAGCTTTATTCGTGACATCAATATTGATCCTGAGGATCGTGAAATTGTTAAGACGATCATTGCCTTGGGAAAAAGTTTAGGGTTCAAAACGATTGCTGAGGGTGTTGAAACCAAAGAGCAGTTGGACTTTTTAAAAGAGAATGGATGCGATGAAGCTCAAGGGTACTACTTTAGCAAGCCCTTGAACATCACCGATATTGAAGCGTTATTGCAAAATCCTGAAATTATTGTACAAAAGAACAACAGTAGTCTGCCATCGATGTAACATGTAAGGTAAAGCTTGAATTAGCAGGTACTTCAAATGTGGCAGAACCATGAATGACTAAAGGCTCTTTTTGGTTAGGAAGCTCAACAGTCAGTTCTCCACTAAAAAACTCCATAATTTCGGCTTTCCCTGTGTTAAAGGTGTAGTCTCCTACTTGCATAAAGCCGAGTGTTTTAGTTGATCCATCTTCAAATGTAAGCGTGTAGCTGACCACTTTGCCATCAAAGTAAACGTTTGCTTTTTTCTTGGCCGTAACATTTTTAAATTCCATTTTTTCCCTCTTGTTCAAATAAAATATAGCCATAATTATAGTTACTTTGTGCTTGTAATTTCTTTTTCATGCAGATTCACTATAATTACCCATCTAAAATTCAAAAGGGTGCTGGATGATGAAGATAGCCGAGCTTATCAGCGGATACGAAAAGTTTAAAGATACCAAATTTAAAAAATATGAAAACAAATTTTTGGATCTTGTCAAAAATGGTCAACATCCAAAGGTTTTATTTATCGCCTGTAGTGATTCAAGGGTTGACCCTTCGTTGATCACCAATTCTGCCCCAGGAGAGCTTTTTGTACTGCGAAACATTGGTAACTTTGTTCCTCCTTTCGCCCCAGACAATGACTTTCATGCAACAGCGGCGGGTATTGAGTATGCTGTTTCGGTTTTGGGCGTAACGGACATCATCATCTGTGGGCATTCACACTGTGGTGCTATTGAGACTATGTACACAAAAATCACTGACATTAACTTGGTGCATGTTAAGAAGTGGCTAGAACTGGGTATGGATGCTAAAAACTATGTCACTCAAAAGTTGATTAGTCAAGATGTAACGCAGCCTGAAAGGTTGGAGTTGACCGAGAAAATTTCACTGCTATTTCAATCTAAAAATCTTTTAACCTATCCTGATGTGGAGCGTCGTGTTCATGCGGGAGATCTTTTTATAAGGTCATGGTACTATCACTTAGAAACAGGAGAACTTGAGTACTTCAATACCGAATCAGGCGAATTTGAGCCAATGTTAGGAAGTGAGAATTGATTCGTTGGGTTCTGCTTTTTATTCCTCTTCTTCTGAGTGCATTAGAGTTTAAAGTGGCAACTTATAATGTCGAGAATCTTTTTGATGTCCAAAAAGAGGGCGGAGAGTACGAAGAGTATGTGCCCAATAATAAACACGGTTGGAATGAAGCAATGTTGCAAATAAAAATTGCACATATTGCCCGTGTCATTGCTGATATAGATGCCGATGTTATCGCTTTAGAAGAAGTGGAGAACAAAGCTGTTCTTAAACAACTCAACGTAGCATTGGGCAATAAAGCGTATCCGTATCTGTTTTATCCCAATAAAAAAGAACGTGTGACGATTGAAACAGCGCTTCTTTCTCGTTTCCCGATAGACAAGGCATCAACGATTGCCATTAAAGATCAACCGCGAGGGATTCATCGCATTACGCTAAAAATTAAGAATCAGAGCTTGGATGTCTATATCAACCATTGGCCTGCTCAAAAAGAAAAAGAAGAAGAGCGGTTGATGTATGCTACAACACTGCATAATATACTTTTAAAAGAAGAGGGTAAAGAATATATACTTTTAGGAGATTTTAACTCTCCCTATCAGGTTCAAAAAGACTGGGGGTTAGCCTTAGTCACGATCCTAAAAGCGGGAGACAAAAGTGCTTCATTGTATAACCTTTGGTATGACTTGCCTCAAGATAAGCGCTATTCTCATAGTTATGGAAAACAAAAGGCGGCGCTAGACCACATTATTATCCCTAAAACACTGAGTGATGGCAAAGGCATAGAGTATAACCCTTCGTCCCTAACCGTCTTCACACGTCCTTATATGCTTGATGACAAGAGTGATCCTAAGCGCTGGCAAATCAGCGATAGAGGCAGAGGTGTACATCAAGGTGATGGCTATTCCGATCATTTTCCGATAACTGCACTTTTCCATACGGTCAATGATTAAGTCTCAAATATAACATCATTTTAAGCCCTTTACTTTTATAGTTAACAATTATATTAATCATAACAAAGGACTCAAAATGATCTGTGCTGAAAAACTTCAACGTTTGCTGATGGCAGTTGTTTTATTTATTGCATGTTGTTTGATGACGTCAGGTTCTGTGTATGGCACAATTTTACTAGGCTTTGTCATCGCTATGACTCTCATTTGGGCAATTACCGATTTTTGTCCTTCTATTTGGTTTTTCACCAAGTTGTTTGGACACTGTAAAAGTAGCCGTTAGTACCGCAAAAATCCTTTGCATGTAAAAGCACGATTTAACCTCTGTTTAGCTAAAATAGAGCTAAATTATTTACATGTAAAGGTCAATCAATGATCAAACCCCTTTTGATAGAAATAGGCGTCGAAGAACTTCCTGCGATCCCTTTTTTGAAAGAACTTCCCAATATTGAAACATTATGGCTTGATATTTTAGAGAAAAATGCCCTCGCGTGTGAGTTTGAATTTTACTATACACCACGTCGTTTAGTTCTTTGGCATAAAGCATTCCCCATTGCACAAGCAGAGCGTGAAGAGGAATTTTTTGGCGCACCTTTAAGTGTTGCACTCAAAGATGGAGAACCAACGCCTGCGGCACTTGGTTTTGCAAAAAAATGTGGTGTTGATTTTTCTCAAGTTTCACAAACTCTAAAAGATGGTAAAGAAGTACTTTACTATAAAAAAACCATTGCGGGTTCTGAGTCAAAATTGCTCCTTAAAGAGATGATCGAAAGTTTTATCAAGGGTCTTAATTTTGGAAAGTCCATGCGTTGGGGCTTTTTAGAAGAGAGCTTTATTCGTCCTATTCGTTGGTTTGGCTGTATGTTGGGCGATGAGCATGTTCCTTTCTCTCTTTTTGGCATCGAATCCACACCTTTTTCATACCCGCACAGAACCATTTCGTATGAGCCATTTGCCTATATGTTTGCAGGTGATTATTTTGATAGATTGGCTGAGCGTGGCGTTGTGTTGTACCCAAGCAAACGTCAAGAGATTATTTTAAATGATTTTAAAGCGATTGAGCAAAAAGAGGGTATTCACATCGAAATTGATGCAGACCTTTTAGCGGAAGTTGTTGCCATAACTGAGTATCCAAAAGCACTTATTGGTAGTTTTGAAGAGCGATTTTTGCGTTTACCTCCTGAAGTTATCATCACTTCCATGAAAGAGAACCAACGTTACTTCCCTGTTTTTAAAGAGGGTAAACTGACCAATCGTTTTATTGTGGTTTCGAATGCAATTAGCGATGATTATGATTTGATTGTAAGAGGAAATGAGAAAGTACTCCGTGCACGTTTAAGCGATGCACTTTTCTTCCTAGACAATGACCTTAAACATGGACTTAGCTATGAAAAACTAAAAGACATCACGTATCTTGATGGACTCGGTTCGTTACTGGATAAAGAGCTTCGTGAAAAAGAGATTGCGACGTATTTAACCAGCAAATACCAACCAACACTCCTTGCTCAAAACAGTCGCCTTAATGCTTCAAGTTTACAAGCACTCATGGACAAATCAGTCATGTACAGTAAAAGTGATCTTTTAAGTGAGATGGTTTATGAATTTACGGAGCTTCAAGGTTTGATGGGTTACTACTACGCAAATGCTGCTGGCGAAGATGAACTTTTTGCATTAGCGTTGAAAGAACAGTACCTTCCAAATTCTGAAGAGAGTGCATTGCCAAGCACACTTTTTAGTGCGATTCCAGCCCTTGCCTATAAACTTGATTCTCTTATTGCACTTTTCAGCATCGATAAAATTCCAACAGGCAATAAAGACCCTTATGCGCTTCGTCGTGCCGTAAATGGTATTGTCAAAATTGTTCTTGACCAAGGCATTGTTTTTGACATTCATAAAGACCTCAAAGCATTAAGTGCATCGTATAAAGCGTTTGATTTTACTATTTTAGAGACATTCTTTTTAGAGCGAATGTATCAGTTCTTTGATGTGAATCCTTCTATTATTACAGCTGTTATTAACAGTGGTGAACGTGAAATTGTGAAACTGTCACAAAAGATCAAAGCACTCTCCAGTATCGTTCAAGATGATGGTTTTAAAGAGATGTTCTCGACGTTTAAGCGTGTTGCAAACATTATCAAAAATATGGATGTCAAAGCGCAAATGCCAATCGATGAAAAACTCTTTGACAATAACTACGAAAATGAACTTTACGCTGCTTTTAAAGCTACTACAGCTAAAACCTATAACTCTTTTGAAGAAAATTTAGATGCACTGTTTTCACTTAAACCACAAATCGATGCCTTTTTTGACAACGTGATGGTTAATACCGAAGATTTAAGTGTAAGAGCTAATCGTCAAAACCTTATTGCTTCGGTTTATAATGCCTTTAAATCGATTGCGGATATTAAAGAAATTAGTATTTAACTGCTTCAAGGAGATATTCTATAAAAGTATCTCCTTCCTTTATTTTTATATATCAAACTCTATTATGAGGGGGTTTTGATGCGTTTTACTACCTGTCCGCTGGATTGTTTTGATGGATGCAGCATTGCTGTCAGTAAAGATTTAAAGCTTAAAGGCAATAAATCCCACCCCATTACACAAGGTTATCTCTGTCACCATCTCAACCACTACCATACATTTGAACGTATTGAAGAGCCACGTTATTTGGGGCAAAGTGTCACAATGGAAGATGCTTTAAAGATTTTGGAAGAGAAGTTAAAAACATATGAGCCTTCTCAAACGCTTTATTTTAAAGGGAGTGGAAATCTTGGAGTTATGCAAAGCTCACCAAAGATGTTTTTTGCACAACATAAAGCTACGCTTGCTTCTGGATCATTGTGTGATGAGGCGGGTGATGCTGGTGTATGTGAGAGTAGAGGAGCAAATCTGTGTTTATCTCCTTTGCATGTCAAAGAGTCTGAAGTTGTCATCTTATGGGGGCGAAATCCAACGGTAACCAATTCGCATATGCTTCCTTCCCTCAAAGGTAAAACACTTATTGTTATTGATCCTGTAAAAATTGACCTTGCCTTTCATGCGGCACTCCATATTCAGATCAAACCACGCGGTGATCTTTACCTTGCTCTTTTACTGTGTCGTTTGGTTGCTATGGAAGAGATGGAAGATCAGATTTTTTTAAAAGAACGAACGCTTAATGCTAAAGATTTTTTAGACTTTATTAGTGGTATTCCGATGCGAAAACTCCTTGATAAATCGCAGGTCAATCTTGATGAAGTGGGTGAATTACTTCGTTTAATCAAAGGGAAAAAAGTCTCTATTTTAGTAGGCATTGGTGTTCAAAAGTACAGCTTTGGACATAGTGTTCTACGCGCTATTGATGCCTTAGGTGCTATGCTTGGGCTCTTTGGAAAAGTAGGTTGTGGAGTAGGGTATCTTTCCAACAGTGGTTTTGGTTTTGATGCTCCCTTTAAAGTCAAAGCTAAAACGGAGCCTTTACCTATTGCCAATTTTGGTAAATATGATCTTGTGTTTATTCAAGGTGGAAACCCTCTCAATCAAATGCCTTGCACCTCAAGAGTCAAAGAAGGTCTTGATAAAGCAAAGTGTGTGGTTTATTTTGGGTTACATGAAAATGAGACATCTGCAAAGGCACATTTGGTTATACCTGCCAAAAACTTTTTAGAAAAAGAAGATTTAAAACTCAGCTACGGGCATCCTTTTATAGGGCGTATGCCAAAATTGGTTGAGAGTAAAATCGGTATGAGTGAGTATGCGCTCTCTCAAGCGTTATTGGCTACTTTCGGGTACGAGCCTTTGGCAAGTGAAGAGCATATCATAGAAAATATTATTGCATCCAATAGTGTTGAAAAAGAAGGATTTTTAATCTCCAAAACATACGAAGATTTACCGTATGAGAAGACATTTTATACCAAGAGTGGCAAGTTTGAGTTTTTAGACGAATTTGACGATGATTTTGATGACGACGAAGAATTCTTTCTGATTGCTGCCAAACAAAACAAGTCACTTAATTCACAGTTTGTCACCGATGATTACCTTTATGTTCCTCTCTCTTTGGGTTTTGAACAAGAAGATCGTGTCAGACTTACCAATCGTTACGGAAGTTCAGAGTATTCAGTCATGCCATCTGATAAGCTTCGCGATGATTGTTTACTGCTCTACAGTGGCGCTAAAAATGCCAATAGACTCACTCCCCATTTGATGAGCCAAGAGGGAAATAGTGCAGTGTATCAAGAGATGAAAGTGAAATTGGAAAAAATCAAATGACCGATACTGAAATTCTACTCGATGATGCTCTTTTACTCGTGGAGCAAAATTTTTACTTTTTACATATGGGAGAGTTTTTAGGAAAACTTTCTAAAACAGAAGACTTGAATGATCGTAGTTTGTTTGTGGTCAAAAAATATGAAAATGATAAAGCCTACTACTTCAATGCGGAGATCATTCAAGAGCTTCTCATCAATACACGTCAAACGAAAAAAGAGGAGATTTCACTTTTTGAGTATTTTGTAGAGTTCAACGCTTTTCGTGGTATTTGTATGGCAACCGTTGAGAGTCTTCGATTTGAGAGCCCTTTTAAAATCTTTATGCAAAAACTTTTTGCTGACCAGTACGAGAATTTTTTTGACATTGTTTCTTTTGTGCGTAATGTTCTCTCTCACAATATTCATTCAGAGATCCGTCTCAGTGAGAAAGATTACGATGGGACATTAAAGCGCATTCGTCGTATGGGACGAAATGCAGATATGAGTTTTGCTTTTCAATATTCACGCAATCTCCCAGAACTGGGTGCTCCTAATGATGCGTATATCTTTACGTGTAAGATTGATTTTGAAAAGCTCGAAGAAGGAATGCCTTTTTTAGAGATACTCTCCATGTGGGATCTTTTGATGCTCAGTGAGCTTTGTTTTAATTTGGTAATGACCTATCGAATGAAAGAAGAAAAAGCGTTAGAAGAAGAGGAAACGTGGGCAGATTTTTATTCTGCCCACAGTTAAATTAAACAGCTTCGTTATCAAGCTCACCGGTCCTGATACGAACACTTTTCTCGATAGCGGAAACAAAAATCTTTCCGTCACCGATTTTGCCAGTGCGTGCACTTTTGACGATAACGTCAATGACTTTGTCAACGAGTTCGTCAACAACAACCACTTCGATTTTAATTTTTGGTAAGAAGTCAACGACATACTCAGCGCCTCTGTAAAGCTCTGAGTGTCCTTGTTGTCTACCATAACCTTTTACTTCACTGACGGTCATACCTGTGATGTCAAGTTCCGCTAAAGCGTCTTTTACGTCTTCAAGTTTGAATGGTTTGATAATTGATTCGATTTTTTTCATTTTAGATCCTTATTATCTTAAGTTGAAGGCTTTTTCGCCGTGTTCTACTTCATCCAAACCTTGTGACTCTGCATCCGCGCTTACTCTTGCACCACCTGTTAGGACAGAAGCAATTTTAAAGACAATCGCTGTAGCGATCGCTGTATAGACGATAGTTACAATGATACCTTCGATTTGAATCATTACTTGATCAGCGTTACCGTAGAGTAAACCTTTACCAAGCTCGTTAACTTCTGGGTTTGCAAAAATACCTGTTGCAAGTGCACCCCAGATACCAGCAACACCGTGAATTCCAAATGCATCGAGTGAGTCATCGTATTTTAGCGCTTTTTTAAGACCATTTACACCGTAGAATGCGATGATACCAGCAACCGCACCAATGATAAGTGAAGCACCTGTGTCAACAAAACCTGCCGCTGGAGTGATCGCAACAAGACCCGCAACGATACCAGAAGCGATACCAAGCAATGTAAACTTTTTGTATGTGATGTACTCAATTGTCATCCAAGCAAGCGCTGCAACAGCTGCTGCTGTATTGGTTACAAGGAATGCACTCGCCGCAATACCATCAGCTCCTAATTCACTACCAGCGTTGAATCCAAACCAACCGAACCATAACATACTCGCACCTAGTACTGTAAGCGTTACAGATGAAGGGAACATTGCTTTACCAAAATCTGCACGTTTGCCAAGCATAAGCGCTACCACTAAGCCTGCAACACCTGCATTGATGTGAACAACTGTACCACCCGCAAAGTCAAGAACGCCAAGTTTTGATAAAAATCCACCGCCCCATACCCAGTGAGCAATAGGAGCATAAACCGCCAGAATCCAAATAGCCGCAAAGACGATCCATGTTGAAAACTTCAATCTCTCGATGATTGCACCGCTTGCAAGTGCCACCGTAATGCCCGCAAAGGTCATTTGGAATGCCACAAAAAGAAGCACAGGAATGCTACCTGTTGCCCAAAGGTCTGTGACCTTAATGCCACTTAGGAAGAGACTATCAAAACCGATAACACCACCGATATCTGTACCAAATGCCAAGGTGTAACCAGCGATTACCCAAACAACGGCTGCTACGATGTAACCCATAACACTCATAGCAATGGTGTTAAGTAAGTTTTTAGAGCGAGACATGCCGCCGTAAAAGAGTGCCAAACCTGCTGGTGTCATTAACATAACGAGTGCAGTAGCTGTTAAAACCCACGCTGTGTTACCAACGTCAAGAGTTAAAACCTTTTCTGCGACGTCTGCCGCTTCTGGAGCTGCTTCTTCCGCAGCCCACAATGCTGATACAGGCAACAATGTTGCGAGAGAAAGTAGTTTACTTCTCATGAAATCCTCCTAAAATGTTGAACTGATGAAATTGTATCACTTGTGCGATTTTAATATGTCCACTCAACTGATTAAAAATTAATCAGTTTGGAAAAATAACAAATTTCTCTACAAATTTTTAACAACAAGATATAATACCATCCTAAAATCAAAGAGGATTCAAAACAACAATGAATAACATGCTATGGTTATCCGCAGTACTTTTTTTAATCGCATTATTTACTTCTAAAAATCGTACACGTACACAAAAGAGTGCGCTTATAGGTGCTGTATGTATTTTTACTTATATGATTATCAGTGCTTTTTATATTGTCTCCAATTATTTTACAGGAGAAGGCATTAACGATGCTGTTATCTTTCATCTTCGCTATGGATTGGAAGGTTCAGGGTTTGGTGATTATTATTTAATCATTGCAGCTGGCGTAGGACTTTTTATAGCGAGTTTAGCGCTTTCAATTTTCTATTATCGTTTAGTGAAAAATGATGTTTTTGAACACCATCATAAACTAAAACATGCTATCTCTGTTGCAGCGCTCATGCTCTCATTGGTTTTACATCCAACCGTTCGTTTTGGATTTGACAATACGCTTAAGGCTTTAGGTTTTGAAAACCCTCTAAGCCTTCAGTACAGTTTTAGTGATTATTACCAAGAACCCTCTTTAACATCTACGAGTGATGAGCACCCTAACTTGGTCTATATTTTTGCAGAAAGCTTTGAAGATACCTATTTTGATGAGAAAATTTTTCCTTCACTCGTAACGGCATTGCGTCCTATTCGAGAACAAAGCACGTCTTTCACACAGATAAAACAAGCCCAAGGAACGAGCTGGACGATAGCAGGAATGACTTCTGTGATATGTGGTCTTCCCTTAGTCACACCATCTACCGATGCCCATTCTGCTCAAGGTAACTCTATGTCAAAAATGAGTACCTTTTACTCCGGTGCTGTGTGTATGAGTGATATGCTTCATAAAGAAGGCTATAAACTGATTTATCGTAGCGGTTCTCCTTTAGAATTTGCAGGGGTCGATAAACTCTACAAAACCCATCAATTCGATGATGTTAAGGGAATAAAAGAGCTTAAACCATTGCTTCAAAACCCAAGTTATCAAACACCATGGGGCTTGTATGATGATACCTTATTTGACATTGCGATGAACGACTTTAAAAAAGCTTCTAAAAGCAAACAAAAATTCGCGATGTTTCTCTCCACTATGGACACACACCATCCTTATGGTCATGTCTCAAAAAGTTGTAAAGCGCAACAGTATAAAGATGGAAGCAACTCTATGCTCAATGCTGTTATCTGTTCGGATGAACTCATTGCGAAGTTTATTAAGCAGATTGGAGAATCTCCGTATGGTAAAAATACGATTATCGTTGTAGGCTCAGACCACCTTGCTATGCACAATATGGCGATTGATGACCTTATGAAGGGTGAGCGCCGCAATCAATTTATGATTATCGATCCAAGGGCAACGAGTGGTCAAAAAGTGGAAAAAGTAGGGACAACACTGGATATCGGTGCAACACTATTGCCATTTTTAGGCTATAACGCACAGTTAGGACTCAGTCGCAATCTTTTAGGAGAAGACATCTCATTAAAAGCGACATTTGACAATTTTGATCAAATTTTGAGTGCATGGACGAAAGAGATTGGTCGCTTTTGGGAATTCCCCAAAATAGAGCAAGATGTGGTACTAAACAGCAACAAAAATAATCTCAAAATAGGCTCAACACTGTATAAATTTCCAATACTTCTACGTTTAAGTGAAAATTTGGAAGTCAGCCCTTTCTTTGAAGTAAAAATCAAATTTTTTGAGACAGCTAAACTGTTTGGTTACTTGCATGACTATCATGCCAATGATGCGTTTTTGTGGGTTGATAAATGTTCACGCATAACAGCATTATCGTCTGAAAACAATACCTCTTTCAAAAGTAAATATTGCTTTTCGTATGGCAAGCTAGGTGGTGACATCACGATGGGCCCTTTAGATACTGATAAAACACTCAGTGTTGAGACATTAAATCAAACCCTGACTCTTCCCTATGAAGATGACAAAGCAATGCTTAGAAGAGAAAATTTGACGAAGATTCAAGAGAAGTAAAGATTTACTTTCGGATACGATCTCCGTAAAGATTAATCACCAATCCTGAGACAATTAAAAAAGCGGCGAGGAGTTTCCAGCCAGGAAGCGCTTCGCCCACTAAAATAGCGGATGAAGAGAAGCCAAAAACAGGTACAAGCAGTGTAAATGGCGCTACGGTGGTTGCAGGGTATCGGCTCAGTAAGAAACTCCAAATAGCAAAACCAAAAAGTGTGACAGGATAAACCAAGTAAGCAATAGAGCTAATGCTAAGCCATGAGAGCGTGATGAAGGTTTGTACATTCCACATATGCGACTCCAAGGTAAATGAAAGAGCGAGTAGAAAAGGAAGAGAAAGTAAGCTTCCCCACACAACAAGGCTGAGCATATCAACATGCCCAATGCGTTTAGAAACAAGATTACCTATTGCCCATGAAAGCGCTGCACACTCGACTAAAAAAAGCCCGAAAAGATTGACATCGCCTCCTGTATGAAACCCTACAAAAACGATGCCAGAAAAAGCCACACTCGCTCCAACTGTTTTGGCAAAGGTCATCTTCTCTTTGAAAAAAATGACCGCTAAAATGGCGGTAAAAAAGACTTGTGTTTGCAGACTTAAAGAGGCGATTCCAGAGCTAACACCCACATACATTCCTGAAAATAAAAATGAAAAATCAAGTACAAACATACTCAAGGAATAGAAAAAAAGCATTTTCCATGAAGTATTGGGGCGTTTAAGAAAAAATACCGCGGGAAAAGCGGCAAAAAAGAAACGTAAAAATGTAAGCATCAGTGGAGGAATTTCTTTGAGTGCAACTTGAATCACTACAAAATTAATTCCCCAAATGGCGACAACACTGAGCGCAAGCAAAATATATTTTACAGGCATATAACAGACCTTTTAATGATTGCTAATCGCAAGTTTAACACCAAAGACAATGAGTGCTATACCTGCTAGGCGAGTAGCAACTCTACGAGCGAAGGG
The DNA here is from genome assembly GCF_036802865.1 of Sulfurospirillum sp. Lineage (NCBI taxonomy): Bacteria > Pseudomonadati > Campylobacterota > Epsilonproteobacteria > Campylobacterales > Sulfurospirillaceae > Sulfurospirillum > Sulfurospirillum sp. The sequence goes on from NZ_DAIRVK010000005.1 coordinate 199,582, forward strand.
AAAAGCTTTGAGTTTGTGTGCAACGGTATTGCCTAAAAGGACTAAAAGGGTTTGATAGACAAGGCTTATAAGGCTTACATGTACTATCATCGCGATCAGCGTAGAAGTTGTTGCATCGGGACGTAAAAAAAGGGGGAAAAACGCTACAAAAAAGAGCATGACTTTAGGATTTGTGATACTTACAAAAAAAGCTTGCCTAAAATAGACCCATGCGGATCTTTTGGGTTCTTCTTGATTCTGTTGTGAAGAAAATTTTGTGCGTACTAAACTGATGCCAAGCCATATAAGATAGGCGGCACCGAAGTATTGTAAAAGTTCAAAAAGAAAAGGATTTTGTTGCATAAGTGCTGCAAGTCCTGCAAGGGCTGCTATCATAAACACAAAATCACCTAAGAGTGTTCCAAAAACTGCTCCAAGTCCTGCTTTCAGACCATTACGTGCCGTAGCATTTAAAATGGCAATGGTTCCAGCCCCAGGGATCAGTTGAAAGACAAAAATAGCTACAATAAAGCTATAATAGTTTTGAATGTCAAACATAGGCACTCCTTGATTAAGAATGGGTTTATTATACTCCGATTGTAAAAAAGGGATTGCTTAAATTTAGTCCTTTTTTTGTCATACATTTTTCTTATAATGTACAAACAAAGCGATACTTTATGCAGAATGAAATAGAATGTTAGCGCTGTAAAAAAGCGTTTTTACGTGATCTTATCAAGATTATAGAGGGTAAGGGGAAGTACATGAGCGTTAATCTACTGTTAATTGGTGCAAATGATGCAACAACTGAGGAGCTGGTCTCATTGGTAGATGCAACACTTTCGAAAAGCGCTGTTTATCAAAAAGCTACTTTAAGCAACTATCAAAATTATGATCCTACCAAGTATGATTTAATTGTCTGTTTTGCCAATCGCTATGATGAAATGGTGAAAAAATATGGCAAAGAAAAGGTTATTTCTGTCGAGTTTGTACCACCTACCGATTTTTTTGTGGCAGTCAGTCGTATTCCTGCGGGTGAAAAAGTTGCGATTTTTAACAACAGTACTTCTGGTGCTAATGTTCTTTTGAAATTTTTGAAATTTTACAGACTCGATCATGTAAGCTATCGTGTTGTACCGTTTGATGAGTGTAGCGATAATGAAACAAGGGAAGCCTTGGGTGAATCTCCGTATATTATCGGTACCGATGGATACGTTTCATCGGGTAAAACACTTTACACAAAATACAGTAGCTATTTACGTCCTGATGTCACCGTTATGCCAAGTCCTCCTCGTACTGCTACGGCTGAGAGTGTCAGTGGTTTAGCGCAAATTGTAACGGCGATTAATAGTGATAAAGCGCTCCAAGAAGCGCGCAATATCTCTAAAAAATTGGCAGAACAAACCAAAGAAATTTCACTTATAACTCAAAATGCTTCTAAATCTATCGAAGATACTGCCAATACAATTGTCATTGTAAATACGAAGCTTGCCGCCGAAGTTCAAAATGTTCAAGTAACCAATACAATGGCACAAGAGTTGACTGAGGCAGTGGATCAAATCGGTAATATTACTACTGCAATAAAATATATTGCCAGTGAAACCAACCTTTTAGCACTGAATGCAACGATTGAAGCAGCGCGCGCTGGGGAACATGGACGTGGCTTTGCCGTTGTGGCAAGTGAAGTACGTAAGCTCTCAGATCAAAGTAATAAATCAACGGATAACATTCGCCTTTCCATCATGGATGTTCAAAAAGTGGTTGATCAAATCGTGCCTGCTTTGCAACGTACGGTTGATGAAATTATTAAAACACAGTCTGAAGTAGAACGCATAAGTATTGCGGCACAAGAAGAGAGTCGCGCTATGAATGAGATTATTAAAAAACTTAATGTGATTGTTGATGTCTCAGAAGCACTGAATGTCGCGGAGAACAGTCACTCTTAATCCAAAAAGAAGAGACGTTACTCTCTTCTTTCACTTCTTTTTTATCCCTTTAAATGTGTAATATTTTCCCTAGAAATGAGTTTTTTGAGTCAATCATAATCTTCATTGTGTTAGACTTTCTCAGGAATTTTTTAAAGGAGAAAAGATGCGTTCTTTTATGACACTGTTAAGTCTTGCTGCTGTTATGGCAACAAGTATGTTAGCAAAAGAGATCAATGTTGGTATTATTTTGCCGATGAGTGGGGCACTTGCGGGTTATGGTCAAGTAGCGTATGAAGGTGTGGAGCTTGCCAATGCACTTCAGCCAAAACTTAAAAATGGCGATACCATCAAACTTGTTTTGGTTGATACCAAAGGCGATAAAGTAGAGTCAGCTAACGCTACGACAAGACTTATTACGTCTGATAAAGTTGTAGGAATTATCGGTGAGATGATTAGCACCAATACAGCTCAGATTATCTCTATTGCAGAGAAAAAGCAGATACCTGTTATTGCCCCTGCGGCAACCAATGACAAACTGACTGAAAATAAAGTTTATGCCAATCGTGTCTGTTTTATTGACTCGTTTCAAGGAACGGTGGTTGCAAATTATGCTTCAAAAGATTTAGGGCTAAAAACAGCTGTCATTGTGACCGATCAAGCACAAGTGTACTCTTTAGGTCTTGCAAAAGCCTTTACGCAGGCATTCACACAAAACGGTGGGAAAGTGCTTAAAGAAGTGCGTGTAAGCTCTGGCGATAAAGATTTTAAAGCGGTCATCTCTCAAATCAAAGCACTCAATGCAGACTTTGTCTTCTTACCTTTGTATCATTCAGAAGCTTCGATGATTAAGCGTCAAGCAAAACAAGCCGACTTTAACAAACCATTCTTTTCAGGCGATGGCGTTGCCAATCAAACGTTTATCGACTTAGGTGGGGACGCTGTTGAGGGGTATATGTTTACCGATGCATTTGATCACAGCGCACCTCCAACCAACAAATCAAAAGATTTTATCGCTGCGTATGAGAAAAAAACAGGCAAAAAAGAGTTGAACTCATTTACTGCTTTAGGTGCGGATGCCTATAACATTATGGTCGATGCGATGAATCGTTGTGCGAATCCAGAAGACAGCGTTTGTATTAACACAGAAATCCGTAAAACGTCAAAATTTGAAGGTGTTTCAGGCTTTATCAGCATTGACGATAAAGGAAATGCAACCCGTTCCGCTGTTATCAAAGAGATCAAAGGCGGCAAAGCCGTTTACAAATCTACAGTTAATCCTTAATTAACCATCAAAACCAAAGGGGCATTTTGCCTCTTTGGACTACTCATAACCTTTTAGCCTCTCCTTACCAAAGTTTTGATAACATAATAATAGACTTCTTTCATAACCCATTGGAACAAGAGATGTGAGACATAGCACATCACTTTTTAAAACTAAAAACATCGCCATAGCTTTGGCTATGACTCAATTTTGAGTTTTAAAAATTAACGCACTCTGTTCACACTCTTTATATTCCAAGGGTTATAAAAGAAGTCTAGCATGTTATAACATACTAGGAACACCACTTGGCAACACTTCAAGAACTCATCAAAGAAAAAGTTTTAGTCATCGACGGTGCGATGGGCACACAGATACAAGCACTCAGCCTAACACCCGAACAATGGGAAGGCAAAGAAGGTTGTAATGAACTGCTTAATGCTACGGCACACGAGGAAATTTCAAAAATTCATCGTGGTTACTTACTCGCAGGTGCAGACATCATCAAAACCAACACGTTTGGGGCATTGCCATGGGTTTTAGAAGATTACGGCATAGGTGAGCGAACGTATGAACTCGCCAAAGCGGGTGCAAGCATCGTCAAAGAAGCGTGTGCTGCTTTTGCAACGCCAGAAAAACCTCGTTTCACCGCTGCTGCGTTTGGGCCGGGAACGAAACTGCCTTCTTTAGGGCATATTGGCTACGATGAGATGTATGAGGGCTATAAGATTGCCGCGCGTGGTGTTATCGATGGTGGAGCAGATCTTTTCCTTATTGAGACAGCGCAAGATCCCCTTCAAATCAAAGCGGCACTGCATGCCATTTCTGATGCACAAGAAACATTGAACACAAAACTGCCTATCATGGTTTCTGTCACCATTGAGCTCAGTGGTACGATGCTCATTGGAACCGATGCTACAACGATTGCGGCTATCTTAGAGCCTTTTGACATCCTAAGCCTTGGTTTTAACTGTGGAACGGGTCCTGAACAGGTTGAAAAGCACGTTAAAACGCTTAGCTCCGTTTGGGGGAAACCTATCAGTGTACACGCCAATGCAGGACTTCCTCAAAACCGTGGGGGATATACCTTTTACCCAATGGGACCGCGTGAATTTGCCGAACTTCAAGAGAAATTTACAGAAATTGCAGGGGTTGCCATACTGGGAGGATGTTGTGGTACAACGCCTCAGCATATTTTAGAGCTTACCAAACGCGTTGAGGGTAAAAAACCTCTCGCACCTGTTGGAAGTATGCCAAGAAGCATTGCCTCTTTGTTTGAAACCAGAGCGCTCAAACAAGACCCAGCACCGTTTCTCATTGGTGAGCGAAGCAATGCGACAGGTTCTAAAGCGTTTCGTGAACTTTTACTCGCTGAAGATTATGATGGCACACTAAGCGTTGCGCAACAGCAAGTGCGAAGCGGAGCGCATGGCATCGACGTCAGTGTCGGTTTTGCAGGACGCGATGAGCACAAAGACACCAAAGAAGTGATGGGTCGCTATGTGCAAAAGATAGCACTGCCACTTATGCCCGACACCACGCAAGTGCCCGCTCTTGAAGTTTCACTCAAACTTATCGGCGGAAAGCCCATCATCAACTCAGTCAACCTTGAAGATGGCATCGAAAAGTTCGACAAAGTCTGTTCTTTAGCCAAGCGTTTTGGTGCGGCATTGGTTTGTTTGACCATCGATGAAGTGGGCATGGCAAAGAGCAAAGAGCAAAAAGTGGCGGTTGCGGAGCGTATTTTCCAACTTGCGACTGAAAAACATGGCATCCATGCGGGTGATTTGGTTTTTGACCTCTTAACCTTTACTGTGGGCAGTGGTGATCCTGAATACCATACTGCGGCAATCGAGACCATCGAAGCGATTCGTGAGTTTCACGCGATGCACCCCGAAGTAGGCTTTGTTTTGGGTGTTTCTAACATCTCCTTTGGTTTAGCAAAACACGCCAGAGAGTACCTAAACTCGGTCTTCTTGCACTATTGTGTTGAAGCAGGGCTTAGCATGGCAATTGTCAATGTTAAAAACACACTTCCGATGCATAAAATTAGCGATGAAGATAAAAAAGTCTGTGAAGACTTACTCTTTAACAGAAGAGAAGAGGGGGATCCGCTCTTTAAATTTATCGATTATTTTGAAGGGGTTGTTGAAAACAAAGATGAGAGTGATGCCGCCTATGAGGCGATGAGTACCAAAGAAAAAATTTCCACGCTCTTAATCGATGGCGACAAGGGGCGTATGCTCACCCTTTTACCAACCGCAAAAGATGAGATAGCCGCTGAACTCATTGTGAATGAAATCTTGATAGATGCGATGAAAGTGGTGGGTGAGCTTTTTGGAAGTGGAAAGATGCAGTTGCCTTTCGTACTTCAATCAGCCGAAGTGATGAAAGCCGCCGTGGATTTTTTACAGCCTTACTTGCCAAAAACCGAGAAGAGTACCACCACAACGCTTATCATCGGAACCGTCAAAGGCGATGTGCATGATGTGGGTAAAAACTTGGTTGACATCATCTTAAGTAACAATGGCTTTAAGGTTATTAACATTGGTATTAAGGCTGATTTGGAGCAATTTTTAGAAGCACTCAAAGAGCACAATGCCGATGCCATAGGCATGAGCGGACTTTTAGTGAAGTCAACCAATGTGATGAAAGAAAACCTCGAAGCGATGCAGAAAATGGGCATAAAAATCCCTGTCGTTTTAGGCGGTGCAGCGTTGACCGACAACTTTGTGGAGGACTTTTGCCGTCCGATTTACGATGGTCCGATTTATTATTGTAAAGATGCTTTTGAAGGTCTTGAAGCGATGGGGCGCATTGAGGCGAAGAATTACGACACCTCGTTTAATCGCAAAGTGGTTGAAAACAGCGTTTCTAAAGCCAATAAAGAAGTCAAAGAGATACCGCCGTTTGAGAGCCTTAAGATGCCTAGCCGAGACATTGCCCTTCCGACACCGCCATTTTGGGGTAGACGTGTGCTTAAAACCGATGTGAAAGAGCTAGCATTTTCGTGGATCAACCACAAAATACTCTTTGCTCAGCGCTGGGGTTACAGTGGAAAAGGGCAGAGCAAAGAAGAAAAACAAAAACAACTCGACACTGTTTTGTGGCCGACTTTTGAGCGTGTGAAAGCGGACATCGAAAGACTAGGGCTTTTTGAGCCAACCATCATTTACGGCTACTATCCAGCGCGCTCACATGAAAACAATCTTTATCTGTTTGATGAGAGCGAGGGCTACTTTAGTGATGCTCAGGTCAATCGTGAGAACATCGAAGCCATTAAAGAGCGCGCTATCAAAGTGTTTGACTTTCCGCGTCAGAACAGAAATCCGTATCGGTCACTGAGTGATTTTATAAATCCTGATCGTCACGATGTTTTAGCGTTGACATGCGTCAGCGCAGGACCAAAATTTTCAGTCTATGAAAAAGAGCTTTACGATGCGGGAAATTTTACAGAGTACTTTTTTGTCCATGGGTTGAGCGTTGAGCTTGCCGAAGCATTAGCAGAGATCGTGCATAAACAAATACGCCTAGATTTGGGCATTGCTGAGCATGAGGGGCATAGTTTGCGTGACGTGCAGATGAAGCGCTACCACGGATGTCGCTACTCGTTTGGTTACCCAGCTTGCCCAGCTCTTGAAGATACCAAAGTCATTTTTGAGCTTCTCAAGCCTGAAGAGTTTGGCATAGAGTTAAGCGAGACGTTCCAAATTCACCCAGAACAAAGTACCACTGCTATCGCGATGCATCATAGAGAAGCGCTTTACTTTAACGTTTAAAAGGAGTTTTCCCATGGCAAAAGTCGTGATTTTCTCAGGGGCGGGCATCAGTGCGGAGAGTGGGCTCTCCACCTTTCGCGACAGCGATGGACTGTGGGAAAAGTACCGCATCGAAGAAATTTGTACGCACGGGTGTTTGAACTGGAACAGAGAAAACACCCTGACTTTTTACGATGCCAGACGTGAACAACTCTCTTCCGTCACACCCAATGCCGCACACTACGCTATCGCAAAACTACAAGAGCAATACCCCAGTGACATTGCACTCATCACCCAAAATGTGGACGATCTTTTCGAGCGAGCAGGGTGCAAAGACGTTTTGCATTTACACGGGTTTTTGCCACGCCTACGCTGTGAAGTGTGTGGCAAAACCCATCTCATCGGCTACACCAAACAAGAGCGAGACTTTACATGCAAAAGTTGTCATGGCTCACTACGTCCCGACATCGTCTTCTTTGGTGAAGCTGCTCCCATGTATGAACACCTTTATGAAGCAATGGAAGAGTGCCAGTTTTTGGTCATCATCGGTTCAAGTGGAAACGTCATCGCTATGGATCATTTTGCTTTACATGTAAAGGTTTCAATCCTCAATAATCTAGAAAAAAGTGAAGCCATTAACGAGAGGGTTTATACCAAAGTAATTTACAAAAAAGCGACAGAGGCGGTGGATGAGATAGTTTTAGATGTTGAGCGGTTTTTACAACTGTAATATTTTAGCTACAATGATGAGTATCTAAGGATAAAAAAGAGGGATAAGAAGTTGAAAGATTACCTTGAAAAAGTTAAAAGTTTAGCCCCTGAGCCCTATTAATGATTAATTTTGTAAAAAAGGAAGTTAGAATGAAAAGTATGTTTGTTTATGTTGTTATTGTTTCTATTTTATTCGGAGTTTCATCTGTTCAGGCACAAACCTTTGATTTGTCACATACGGATCAGGTGAAGCCGAACAATGTGATTGTTAAATCTGCTGATTTTGAAGGTCGCAAAAGTCTTCAGGTTTATCTTAGTGAAGAAAAACAGGCACAGATATTGAAAGGTCTTGGTGGGAATCATGCCACTTTTGCTTTAATACCCGTTACTTTCCAAAATGGAATTATTGAGGTTGATATAGCCGGTGAAGTCAACGGCAAAGGTGATCAAGATGCACGGGGATTTACAGGAATTGCTTTTCGCATCAACAATGATGTCTCTAAATTCGAGGCAATTTATTTGCGCATGACAAACGGACGCAATGCGGAGCCTATTCCACCTTCTCCCCGCATTGATAGGGCAATTCAATACATCTCATATCCTGATTGGTCATTTGATCGATTCCGTAATGAATTTCCTGAACAATATGAAAAAGGTGCAAATATTGCTCCTAAAAAATGGATTCATCTTAAAATCGAAGTCAAAGGAAGTGTGGCTAAGGCTTATTTAAATAATGAATTGGAACCTGCTATCACAGTCAGTGATTTGAAAATGGGTGCCGAGGCCAAAGGCTCGGTCGGGCTTTGGGTAGATGATGGTTCAAATGGGTATTTTTCCAATTTGCAGATAACTTCGTATTAAAAGGTGTCAAATTAAGTTCAAAAGAGGCATGTATATTTCATAAAATTTATTCGTAAATAAAAGGGTCTGAGCTAAACTTTTAACTTTCTAAAATTCCATTTTTTTACATGTAAAGATATCAAAATCAACTTATCAAAGTGTAGCTTCTATATATAATAAAATATGGCAAAAAAGTTATAATACAAACTAATCTAAGATAACTAAAAGGCAAAACCATGGATCAATTTTTAGGAGCAGCCATAGAAGAAGCCCAAAAAGGGTTGAATGAGGGTGGCATACCTATCGGTTCAGTGCTCGTGATAGACGGTAAAATTGTTGGGCGTGGTCACAACCAGAGGGTTCAAAAAGGAAGTGCAGTCTTGCACGCGGAAATGGACTGTTTGGAAAATGCGGGACGACTGAGTGCACGTGATTATCAAAGAGCTACTCTTTATTCGACGTTATCGCCTTGCGATATGTGCAGTGGTGCTGTTTTGCTTTATGGCATACCCAAAGTTGTCATCGGCGAAAACCAAACCTTTTGTGGACCAGAAGCGTACGTCAGGTCACGAGGTGTAGAGGTTGAAGTCGTCAATGACTCAAAGTGTCGTGAACTTATGGAGTCTTTTATAGCAAAAAATCCAGAGCTTTGGAATGAAGACATTGGTGTCTAAAAGAGTTTAAAGCGAAGGCGTTTTCACCATATACCCAATACCTCTAATGTTGGTAATGAAGTCTTCTTTCAAGTTGTTTTTCAAGCGGTTGATCTCTGTTCGTATGGTGGCATCATCGACAAACATATCGCAATCTGCCCAGACACTTTCTCTAAACATATCAAAACTACAGACAAATCCTCGGTTGTGTGCGAAAAATTCTATGATTTGGAGCTGGCGTTTTGAGAGTACTTGTGGCTCTTCATGGAAGTAAAGGGTCATATCATCGCAATCAAAACTGTAAGAAGGTGAGAGCCTTTTGTGATGCATGTCTTTTTTAGCTGTTTTTGCAATTCTGTCGATTCTGATGCCCAGTTCTTTCAAATGAAAAGGTTTTTTCAAATAATCATAGCATCCTAATTCAAACGCTCTGGATATATCTTCGATGTCAATAAGCGTTGAGATAAAAATAACCGGTGTGATTTTCTTGTGCGCGTGCAATGTCTCCAAAATGGTTAATCCATCAATGTTAGGAACATTGATGTCAAAGATAAGCAGGTCGAATTTTTCGCTCTCTAAGATGCCTAGACATACATTGCCATCTCTGACAGACGTGATGGCGTGACCAATGGTTGTGAGGTACTTGGTGATGGATTCATTGAGGAGGATATCGTCTTCTAAGAGTAAGATTTTCATGCGTTATCAACTTTAAATTGGTATGAAAAGGATGTGATGTTTTCATCAGAATGCAGTGTAATTTTCACGTTTTCTTCCTTACAGATTCTTTTAACGAGATTGAGTCCTAAGCCGAAGCCTTGTTGTACTTCTTCTTCACGGTAGAATTCTTCAAAAACTTTCTCGGGTTCTTGAATTTTTCGTGAATGCGATGCGATGCAAAAATGACAATATTCATTATCTGTTTGTACTGAGACAACGATATTTTCATTTTCAAATGTGTATTTAATAGCGTTGGTAAGATTATTGTCAATAATACGTTGCAGTTTTGTTTCATTAAAAAATATGGTCGCTTTATCGCAATTGGTTTCAAAGATAAAAAGAGATTTTGCTATATGGGCAACTTGTGCAAAAAAATCGATACGGCTTCGAACATAATCAACCAAATCAATTTTCTGTTTTACATAGGTAATATGGTCTTTTTTAACCAAATAACTCAAATCATCATACATCGAAAAAATGCTTTTAACCGCAACTTCAATATTTTCCAAACAAACACTTCTGCCAAATTCCATCTCATGCAGTTCTATGTTGCTGAGAATGACACTTAAGGGTGTATTCATCTCATGCACGGTGTAACGTAAGAACTGCTTATGCGATGCCAAAAGAGAGTCTGAATACTTAATTTGCTTCTCTAATCGTTTGGATTGCTCATGATAATCAGAGGCACTTTGTTCCACTAAATGGGTTAAGGATTCGATTGTTTTAGAATAAGAAGTGTTTTTTTTAGTCTCTTCGGTGTTTGTATTGTTTAAAGCAGGTACCCTTTCGATAGATTCGCTTAAGGCAACAACGGTAAGGGTTTGATTGAGGAGTTTATTGTGACCGTTGTGATGGTAAAATTCTGAGTAAGTGAAAAAACCTGAGGTCGTGGCTGTTTTTGCAAATGACCCAATGCCAATTTTGATGAGAAATGGCATAAACCTTCTTCGTGCCATACAGGAAAAGATAAAAAATGTTTCGACATTGATGGATTGTAAGTTCACTAAAACTTTTATGGGGTCTTTCATCAAAGATTCAGCATCACCAAAGCCAATTCTGACTTGATCTCCTTCACTCAAATTGCCACTGTAACTGAGGCTACCATCTTCGTATTTACCTATGACAGCGCGTGCCATGATGATGCCATTTTTTTCAAGGATTAAGGGAAATTCTGTTTGTGAAAAATTGCTACCGAGGTATTTATCGTAAAAATAAGCAGCACTCATGTCATCTATTTGGTAAACCCTATTATTGTGGGCTTTCGTAATGGTATGCTGAAGTCCTATAGGTTTCCAGTCAAATTTATAGTCTGTTGCTACTTGAAGAATATTGGAATTTAAAGAAACCCCCACTACACCTGCACTTAAAAGCGTGTTTTGGGATGAAATATAGGTCTGTATAAATTTACCATTGTCTCCTGCCATACCCCCACAAATGGGCACACTTCCATCGAAGGACTCTACACCTTGTAAAAACTCTTCGGCATTCATATGCGTGCCATCGGTAAAAAGAATGAGTAGTTTTGTGGTAGGAGTTATTAGATTTGACGCTATGTTTGTACCACATACAAAGGAGTCTTCATCATTCGAGTAAGCTGTTTTAAGGGTTGTATAGTCAAAAATGCTAATGGAGATGATCGTCTGTAATGTCGTAATCGACTCGCCGTTTATTTCTCCATCGGTTGTTGTTCCGATACAAATGGCTTGAGGTAGATAGTTTAGAATCACATCGCTAACGTATTTTAAGGTTTCTTTGTCTTGACCGCAAAAGATTTGCACTAAAATATTTTGCTCATTGGTAAAGAGTGCAAAATCGATAATGCCCTGTAATGCGCCTGTTTGATAACAAAAGTTATATGTTCTCACAAAATACGTCCCTTCTTTTTGAGGATCGAGTTAAGGATAGCAAATAGCAACTTGCAAAAATATCGTTGTTGCTAAAGTCCAATAAATATGATTTTGTATGTAACCATACCACACATAACCATATTTCTTTATGATGGGTTTTTAGCATAAATTTCATTGCTATATTCATGCTACATTCATGTTATATCATTTGAAGTAACAATTAAAGACAACAACAAACACATAGAGTATGGGAGGCCAAAAAAGATTCTATAAAACATGAATAATACAGTGTATGTACGTGCTTCATGGGGAGTTTTAAATTGGTGAGTTTTTGAAAAGTCTTGTTAATCAATATGCAGAATATACATATTGTAGAGCTTTGGAATGAGGTTTTCAGAAAACTTATGGATAAAAATATGCTCTTTTTGCATATATCTCAATATGTAAGATATTGCAAATACTATTTTATAAGGTAAAAACATGCTAAAAAAAATGTTAATCATTAATGGTGTTAAAACAACATTGGTTGCGGATGTAGAAGAAAAATTATCCGATGTTTTACGAAAGCAACTAGGACTTACGGGCACAAAAGTAGGTTGTAATAGTGGTGAATGTGGTACGTGTACGGTTATTCTTAATGGTAAACTCGTTCGTGCCTGTATCACGAAGATGAAAAAAATTGAAGACAATGATGAAATCATCACCATTGAAGGTGTAGGTACTAAAGACAAGCTTCACCCACTTCAAATTGCATGGATGGTTTATGGTGCTGCACAATGTGGTTATTGTACACCAGGCTTCATCGTATCAGCTAAAGTTCTTTTAGAGCAAAATCCAAACCCAACACGTGAAGACATCAGAGACTGGTTCCAAAAAAATAAAAACCTTTGTCGCTGTACAGGTTATAAACCTCTCGTTGATGCCGTTATGGATGCAGCAAAAATCATTAGAGGCGAGTTAGAACTTAAAGATTTTTGGAAAAAAATTCCAGAAGGTACGTCATTGGTTGGCTCATCGTATATCCGTCCTTCTGCAATGGCAAAAGTTATGGGAACATGGGATTTTGGTGCAGACCTAGGCTTAAAACTTCCAGCTAACACTCTACATGCAAAAATCGTCCAAGCTGAAGTTTCTCATGCAAATATTATCTCTATCGATACAGAAGAGGCTAAAAAAGTTCCGGGTGTTGTGGCAGTACTTACCTATAAAGATGTAAAAGGAACAAACCGCATTAATGGTTTGGCTTTCCCTACCAATAAAGGTGATGGTTTAGATAGACCAATCTTAAATGATAAAAAAATCTTCCAATACGGTGATGCTATTGCTATCGTTTTGGCAGAGAATGAAAAAGCAGCACATGCGGGTGTTGATAAAGTTAAAGTAGAACTCGAAGTGTTACCAGCCTATATGAACGCTCCAGATGCAATGGCAGAAGATGCTATCGAAATTCATCCAGGTACTCCAAACGTCTACTTTAACAATCACATTAGTAAAGGGGCTGAGACTGCGCCTATTATGAAAGACGCTCCTTTTGTTGTGGAAGATAGCTTCTATACACAACGTCAACCGCACTTACCACTTGAGCCAGATGTTGGTTTTGGTTATGTGGATGATGATGGAAAGCTTATTATTCACTCAAAAAGTATCGCACTTCATTTCCATGCATTGATGATTGCTGAGGGTGTGGGTATGAAAGCTGAAGATGTCTTTATCGTTCAAAACAATACGGGTGCTACTTTTGGTTATAAATTTAGTCCAACGATGGAAGGCTTACTCGGTGTTGCAACCATGGCAACAGGTAGACCAGTTTACCTTGAGTTCAATATGAAACAACAAATTACTTACACAGGTAAGCGTTCACCATTCTGGACAACCATGAAAATGGCTGCTGATAAAAATGGCAAAATCTTAGCATTAGAATCAGATTGGAGTGTTGACCATGGTCCTTACTCAGAGTTTGGTGACTTGTTAACACAACGTGGTTTCCAATTTGGTGGTGCGGGTTATATGATTCCTAACATTCGTGGTAATGGACGTACGGTATGTACAAACCATGGTTGGGGTTCAGCATTCCGTGGATACGGTGCTCCTGAGATTATGTTCCCTTCTGAAGTACTTATTGATGAATTGGCTGAAAAAGTGGGCATGGATCCGTTTGACTTCAGATACAAAAATATCTACAGACAAGGTGATACAACGCCAACAGGATGTTCTCCAGATGTCTTCTGTTTGGAAGAGTTGTTTGACAAAAGTCGCCCAGTATACGAATTAGCGAAAAAGACAGCCAAAGAGAAAAATGCAAAAGCGGCAGCTGATAAAAAATACGGTGTGGGTGTTTCTGTTAACATTTATGGTTGTGGTTTGGATGGTCCAGATTCTTCTGAAGCATGGGCAGAGATTACCGCAAAAGGCGTGACTGTGGGTAACTCATGGGAAGATCATGGACAAGGTGCAGATGTGGGTACATTAACCTTTGCACATGAAACGCTAAAACCTCTCAATCTTAAACCAGAACAAGTTGATTTGGTCTTGAATGATATGACTAAAACACCAAACAGCGGACCAGCAGGCGGAAGTCGCTCGAATGTTGTAACCGGTAATGCAACCGTTGTGGCATGTCGTAATTTACTTGAAGCGCTGAAAAAACCAGATGGCACATACAGAACCTATGCAGAGATGATTGCAGAAGGCCGTGAAGTGAAATACATGGGTAAATGGACAGCGCCATGTACCGACACACCACCAGATCATGGTCAAGGCAATCCATTTGCGGCGTATATGTACGGTGTTTGTATCGCTGAGGTTGAGGTCGATACTAAAACGGGTAAAACCAATGTTGAGAAAATGACGTTGGCATCAGATGTTGGTACGATTATCAACAGACTTGTTGTTGATGGTCAAATGTATGGTGGTTTGGTTCAAGGTATCGGTTTGGCACTAACAGAAGACTTTGATGATCTTAAAAAACATACAACCTTAACAGGATGTGGTATTCCAAAAATCAAAGATGTCCCTGACAATCTTGATCTTATCTATACCGAATACCAAAGACCAAACAGCTTACTAGGCGCTTCAGGTGCGGGTGAAATGCCTCTTGCGGCTCCACATGCGGCAATTATTAACGCTATCTACAATGCGTGTGGTGCGAGAGTAACTCACTTACCAGCACGTCCAGAAAAAGTTTTAGCAGCTATGGCTTAATGTAGCAACGTTGTAAGCATGCGTGAGATACCGAGCCGTATCTCACGCACATTTTTGTTTTTTATACGATAGCTGAGGATAGTAGAATGGATTTAGATAAATTATTGGAAATTGGAAATCAATGTATTCATTCAGAGCCTCCCGTATGCGTGGCATCGTGTCCGGTTCATCTGGATGTGATAGCTTTTGTGTCTGAAATTGAAAAAGGTGATTTTGCTAAAGCGTATAAGGTTATGGAAAACAAGATACCTTTTAGCAGGCTTATTGGAAAGATTTGTGACCACCCTTGTGAAACGCAGTGCGTGAGAAAAGAGGCTGGTGGAAGTATACGCATCAGCGAACTTGAAAAAACGGTGATTGATTTAGGCTATGTGCCTCCTAAAAAACCACTGCTTTTGCCCAAAAACAAAGGCAACGTCGCCATTATCGGCGGAGGACTCAGTGGGTGTGTTGCAGCGGTTGAGCTGGATAAAAAAGGGTATAAAGTCACTGTTTATGAAAAAACAAACCGCTTAGGTGGAAGCATTTGGGAGTATGAAGGTAAAGGCTTAGAGACCTCAGTCATTGAAGAAGAACTTTTGGTGGTTGCCAAAAAAGGCATAACAATTTGCTACAACACCGAAGTTTCAGAAGAAAATCTCAACAGTTATAGCGAACAATACGATGCGATTTATTTAGCTACTGGGTCTTGGAACAAAGCGTATAGCATTAACCAAGATACATTTCAAGTCGGTGAATCTTCCTTATTTGTAGGTGGAAAAATTCAAAGCCAAAACAACTCGGTTATTGATAGCGTCAGCTCAGGAAGACGAGCAACAGTCTCAATTGATCGTTACATTAACAAAACCTCTATGCTCGCTTCAAGAGAGCGTGAGGGTATATTTGAAACAAAATTAAAATATAAAATTGACACCGTAAACCCTGTTGATACAGTGGTTAAAACAGCCACGGTTTACACTGATACTGAAGCACAAGAAGAAGCCACACGATGCTTAAAATGCCAATGCGATGCGTGTATCAAAGCGTGTGTGCATATGCAACGTTTTTCCATCACTCCCGATCAATATATCAGAAGTATCAGTCATAATGAACGGATTGTTCTAGGAAATAGAACTGCCAATTTGATGATCAACTCCTGTACCGAGTGTGGTTTGTGCAAAGAGGTTTGTCCTGTAGGTATTGGTATGGCAGACATTATTCATGCTACGCGTGAAAGCATGGTCGAGCGTGGGAAAATGCCACTTTCGGCGCATGACTTTGCCCTTAAAGACATGCAATTTAGCCACAGTGATTACTTCTCCATGGTGCGTAAACAGCCGAGTAAAGAACAATCCAAAGACCTCTTTTACTACCCAGTCATCGCCTTTTCAAAATACGCAAGAGGCTTGTACAAGGGATCTGGAAAAACAGGGTATCTTTTTTACCCAGGGTGTCAGCTGAGCTCTACGCACACCGATTACATCGGCGATATTTATAAACATCTTGTTGGTGCTATCAAAGAGAAAGACGCTGACAACGATGTCGGGCTTTATTTGGGTTGTTGTGGAGCGCCTGCGGATTGGGCTGGAAGGCTTGATTTGATGCCTGAGAGTATTGAAAAAATTCATAAGACATGGGAAGAGATGGGAGAGCCTACGTTTATCTTAGCCTGTTCGAGTTGTGCTGCGACATTTGAGAAATACTTACCAAAGATTAAAACCATCTCGTTGTGGGAAGTGTTTGAAAAATACGGTTTGCCTGAAGTTGATATCAAAAAAGGCAAACGAGAGCTTTGCATTCACGATGCCTGCGCTACCAGACATAATTCAGGGCTTCATGACAGTGTACGTAGCATTGTCAAAACATTAGGCTACACCATCCAAGAGCTGGAATTCTCCAAAGAGAAAGCAAAATGTTGTGGCTATGGTGGCTTGGTTTCAAATGCTAACCCTGAACAAGCGGGTGACTTTGTCAAAGATCGCATCAGCGAGAGCGAGCAAGATGTTCTGGTTTACTGTGCGATGTGTAAAGATGCCCTAGTGAAGGGCAATAAGAGAGCGTATCATCTTTTAGACATCATTTATGGCAATGAAGTGAACCAAGAGGAGCCTCAAAAAATGCCAACGCTCTCAGAGCGCCAAAACAATCGTAAACGACTGAAAAACCAACTTCTAAAAGAGATATGGAACGAAGAAGAGGAGAGTGCTGTGAGCAATACCTATAGTTTTACCCTACATGTCCCCGATGAAATCGTCACATTGATGGAAAAGCGATTTATTTTACTCAGTGATGTTGAGAAAGTGGTGGAAAACTCTATTACACACAAAGAGCGATTTTTTAACCCTGAAACATCAGACTATCTCGCACGCCTTAGAGTTCAAAACGTGACGTTTTGGGTGAAATACGAAGAAAATGGCAATGACATTACGCTTAAAGATGTGTACAGTCACCGCATGGAAGTAGTGGAGGGTTAAGATGAGTGATCAAATCGATAAAACAACCGTATGGATATGTGATAAGTGCCAAAAAGCATTGGTAATCCAAAAGTTAAAAGTGCGCTACTTAGAGGGTAACTTTGAAGTCGACCTTTTAAAATGCCCAGAGTGCAATATGGCGTTTATTAGTGATGATTTGGCGTTAGGCAAGATACTTGAAGTTGAAAAAAGCTTAGAGGACAAATAACATGCCTACGTGTAATCTCTATGAAAGCAGCTGTATGCAAGAAGCCACAGGCGATACTCTTCGCCCAGGAGGCTTCAAGCTGACTGAAAAAGCGCTCAATTTTTGTGGATTAAATGAGCAGACTCGTGTGCTTGATTTAGGGTGTGGCATGGGTGCAACAGTGGCTTATTTGTTTCAAAATCATGGGATTAACGTGGTGGGGCTTGACCCTTCTTCTAAGTTACTTAATATCGCAAAAGTGAAAAATCCTTTTGCAACTTTTGTTACTGGTTCGGGAGATTCGCTTCCGTTTGACAATAAGAGCTTTGAGTGTGTTTTGGCAGAGTGTACGTTGTCTTTGATGCATGATTTACACGTAACACTAAATGAGATACACAGAGTTTTGGAGAAAGACGGTTGGTTTGTGATACACGATGTTTATGCCAAAAAACCTGAGTTTCTAAGCAACATGAACCATTTTTCTATGACGTCGTGTATGCGGGGAATGCATGATTTGGCTTCTTTAAAAGAGGTATTGGAGACGATTGGTTTTGAGGTTATGCTTTTGGAAGATTGTAGTCAACTTCTTAAAGAGCTTATGGTCAAAATCATCTTTTCACATGGCTCTATGGGGGCATTTTGGGGAAAAACTATTGAAGGTGAAGCGCTTCAAACGTGCTGTTCTTTTGAAGACAATATTAAACAATGTAAACCAGGTTATTTTATGTTAATCGCTAAAAAAGGAGAAAAGTAATGGATGATTTATCACTACGCTTATTTAAATTCTCATCTGAGGGATTTTGCTGTGCTCAGATCATGTATAAGCTCGCTCTTGAAGATGAAGATACGAAAAATGATGACCTCATACGTTCAGCGCAAGGTCTTTGTAGGGGTATCGCCGATACACAGAAAACCTGTGGTGTGCTCACTGGAGGCATAGGTGTTTTAGGGCTTTACGGTGCAAAGGGCAATGAAAGTGAAGATGCAAAAGAAGATTTTGCGCACATGGTTCATGAATTTCACACGTGGTTTAAAACCGAATTTGGCACAACAAAATGTGTTACGCTCATTGGTGAGAGGGATTTTACAAGTGCCGATCAGAGTTTTAAGCCTATCTGTGCAGGAATGATTCAAAAAGCGTATGTCAAAGTCTATGAGATTTTGCAAGAACATGGCTATGAGTACGGAAATAGAGGGTAGATGCGATGACTCTGAATCCTTTGATGCACACGGAAAGTCTCTGTCCTATTTGCTTGCGTAAGCTTGAAGCGTTTATCGTCGAAGAGGATGATTGTGCTTACATGTTGAAAACCTGTTTGGAACATGGATTCTTTAAAACGGTTTTATGGCGCGGCAAAACACCGATGCATGCGTGGATACGCCCTAAAGAGCGGGCTTACATAAAAAATCCTATTACCCAAGTGGATCAAGGGTGCCCGTTTGATTGCGGATTGTGCACAGCGCATCGACAACACACGTGTACGGCACTTATTGAAGTGACAACGCGTTGTAATTTAAGCTGTCATTTTTGTTTTGCTGACGCGCTTGAAGGCAAAAGTAAAGACCCGTCATTAAAGCAGTTGCGTTTTCAATTTGAGAGTATTTTAAAAGCCTCTGGAAAGTGCAATATTCAACTCTCAGGTGGTGAACCAACGGTGAGAGATGATTTGGCGGAGATTATTCGCATAGGTGTGAGCTTAGGCTTTCCTTTCATTCAAGTCAATACCAACGGTATCCGTATGGCAAAAGATGAAATATATGTGAAAGGTTTAAAAGAAGCAGGGCTTAACTCTGTCTTTTTACAATTTGATGGAGTTGATGATGCTATTTATGAAAAATTACGCGGGAGGGCTTTGTTTGATGTTAAATGCCAAGCGATTGAAAACTGCCGAAAGTATGGCATCGGGGTGGTGCTGGTTCCTACCATCGTGCCTAATACAAATGTGGATAGCATCGGCGAAATTATACGCTTTGGCATAAGCAAAACTCCCACCGTTCGAGGGGTTCATTTTCAACCTGTCAGTTACTTTGGGCGAATTCCTAAAGCACCTCGTGATGAAGAGAGAATTACTTTGCCTGAAGTGATGGAGTGCATTTGTGAGCAAACCGATCATATGATTAGCTTGCAAAGTATGCAACCTCCCGGATGTGAAAATGCGCTCTGCTCTTTTAATGGCAATTATTTGATAGAAGAGGGTGTTTTAAAGCCT
The DNA here is from genome assembly GCF_036802865.1 of Sulfurospirillum sp. NCBI lineage: Bacteria > Pseudomonadati > Campylobacterota > Epsilonproteobacteria > Campylobacterales > Sulfurospirillaceae > Sulfurospirillum > Sulfurospirillum sp. The sequence continues at coordinate 219,321 of NZ_DAIRVK010000005.1, forward strand.
GTGACAAAGAGGGCGTGTTGTTCAAGTGAGAGCGAAAAAGCAGAAGTGGGTGCTACGAAAGCTAAAGCCTTTGTGGCTCGTAATTGGTCGTATCAAAAACAGGTTGAAAACGAGAAGCTTTCGGACTGGGACAAGATACTCAGTGCCATTGCCAACAACGCGTTTAGCATTTCAGGTATGGCATTTCAAGACGCATGGAATGTTAATCTAGAACGTATCAAAGAGTGTTGCATTCATATCTCTACCCTTGATGGGAGGTTGATTCCTTTTTGTATGTATAACATCACCAACAAAGAGGGTGAATCCCTTTACCGTGGTTCAAAGTGGATACGATGAACGTAACACCTTTAGAGCATTGGATACTCACACGCACTCAACCAGCGCAAAAAAGCCAAGAGGCTTTACGGGCATATCAGTTTGGCGAACTCCTTAAAGCATTAACCTATGCAAAAGATAAAAGCCGCTTTTATCAAACCGCATTGGAAACTATTGACCTAAGCGCTATTAGATCTCTTAAAGATTTTGAGAAAATTCCTTTTACAACACCCGCAGATATTAAACACAATGCCTACGACTTTGTGTGTGTTTCGAGTAACGATATTGATCGTATTGTGACACTCAATACTTCAGGTACAACGGGTGATGAGAAGCGCATCTTTTTTACGCATGAGGATTTAGAAGCGACCATCGACTTTTTTCAACACGGTATGCACTGTCTTGTCGATGCGAGCGATAAAGTGATGGTGCTACTTCCTGGTCCCGCATATGGAAGCATTGGGGATTTACTCAAGAAAGCATTGGCTAAAAGTGGCATTGAGTGCATCGTGCATGGTGTGTTAAATGATGTTGAAAAAACGGCTTTGTGCATTCAAAAAAACAATATTACGTGTATTGTGGGTATCCCTATGCAAGTATTTTATTTGAGCAAACTAAAGCCAGATGTCTTTTACACTCATATCAAAAAAGTTCTTTTGAGCACCGACTATGTGCCTGATGCCCTAGTAGAGGCATTAAGCTATAAGGGTGCATGCAAGGTCTTTAACCATTACGGTATGACGGAAATGGGATACGGTGGAGGCGTTGAGTGCGAATGTCTGGGTGGCTACCATTTAAGAGAGAATGATCTCTATTTTGAAATCGTAGATCCTATCACGGGAGCTCTTGTGGAAGACGGTGTGTACGGAGAGGTTGTCTTTACAACGCTTCATCGCCAAGCAATGCCCCTCATTCGTTATCGAACGGGCGATATGGCACGTTTTTCTACGCAACCTTGTGCATGTGGAACATTTTTACGAACGATGGAAAAAGTCCTCGGTCGCATCGACAATAAAATAGAGATTAACCAGCATGAAATTCATTTGAGAGATATGGATGAAATTCTGTTGAAGTTTGGTGCTATTTTAGATTATAAGCTTACGATGAGTGAGAATAATGCTTTACATATCCAACTTATTCTTACCCATAAATCGGAGTGTGAAGCACTTAAAAAAGTGATCGTTCAGCAAATCAAAGAGCGATTTGCCTTTATGTTCGAACTTACCATAGAGGCGAAGGAAGACGACCATTCCATCAACATAACCAACAGCATGATTAAAAGAAAATTACATCATTATAGACAAGGAAACTAACGTATGAAAACAATCATTGAACACATTGTCGATAGTTTAAATGAACAAAACGAAATCGTTACGGCAACGATATTGGAAAAAAGCGGTTCTGCGCCTAGGGAAGCGGGTGCCAAGATGGTGATTCGCAAAGATGGTTCGATTGAAGGGACTATTGGTGGGGGCACACTGGAAGCCATGGCAATGCAACTGGCTCCCGATATTTTTAAAACCAAGCAGTGTTCTATCGAAGACATTGAATTAACAGATGATGATGCAAGAGCTGCTGGTATGGTCTGTGGGGGTGAGGTAAGAATTCTTTTGGAGTACATAGATGCTTTGGATATTCAGGAGCTGAATATTCACCATAAAGCCAAAGAGCTCAAAACTTCAGAAACAGATTTTGTGATGATTACAAGGATTGTATCCAATAAGCGCATTACGGGCAAACATAAATGGATATGTACCGAAACTGAACTGTATGGTGAAGAAGATAAAGAAGTTGGGCGCATTGTTGAGTCTTTGCGAGAAGATTTCAATCATGTTAAATTTCATCTTTTTTCGGGAAAATACCAGTATATGGTAGAACCTTTTTACGATACCCAACGACTTTATATCGTAGGCGCGGGGCATGTGTCACAACAAATAGCGGCACTGACTAAAACATTGGGCTTTTATACGGTTGTCCTAGATGATAGAGAAGCTTTTGCCAATAGAGAGCGTTTTCCTACAGCAGATGAGGTGCACGTTGTTCCTTCCACCTATGAGGGGCTGAGTCAAGAGGTGCATATACCTAAAAACAGTTACATTGTCATTGTCACCAGAGGTGTTGATAAAGTGGTACTTGAACAATCGCTTCACATGAAAGCTAAATATATTGGCATGATTGGAAGTAAAACGAAAAAAAATTATGTTTACAATCTACTCCTCAATGAAGGCTTTGCGCAAAAAGATTTAGATGCAGTACATTGTCCTATTGGGGTTTCTATCAATGCTCAAACACCTGAAGAGATTGCCATTAGTATCGCCGCAGAGCTTGTCAAAGCGAAACGTAGTTAGACAATGAAGCATAACATCGCCGTTCTTATCATTGCTGCGGGGTATTCTTCGCGCATGAACGACTTTAAAGCACTTTTGCCATTTGCTCATACCTGTGCGTTAGAGCGACTGATTCAGACCTATGAAGCGCATGGTGTGGAGCATATCTATGTGGTCGTTGGGCATCGGCAAGAAGAGATTAGAGAAGTCTTGAAAGATAATAATGTCTCTATTATTTATAACGAGGATTATGACAAAGGCATGTTTAGCTCTATTCAAAAAGGGCTTAGTGCCATTGATACAACAGTAGATGCATTTTACATGCAGCCAGTTGATATTCCCCTCATTAAAATGCACAGTTTGGACTGTTTGTATGAGGCGTACATGCGTGAGCGCAAAGGGGTTATATACCCTACATTCCTAGGTCACAAAGGTCATCCTCCGCTCATTGACATGAAATATAAAGAGCAGATTCTTTTGAGCGATGGCAAAGGTGGACTTAAAAAGGTTTTGGAAGCATTTAAAAAGGATGCTTTAAATGTCAATGTTTACGACCAAGCTGTTTTAATGGATATGGATACACCAGAAGACTACCAAAAACTTCTCCTTTATGAAGCGAGAAATGCTCCTACACATGAGGAGTGTTTGGCAATGATGCTGTTCAATAATGTACCTGAGCCTATCATTAAGCATTGCGAAGCCGTGGAAAAAATGGCATGTACTCTTTATGAAGAGATCGCTTCGTTTGGACTGGGCATTGATAAAACGGTTTTACGTGCTGCGGCATTGTTGCATGACATCGCACGACAAGAAAAAAACCATGCCACGGTTGGGGCAGAACGACTCAAAGCGATGGGCTATAAAGCGATAGGTGATGTTATCGCGACACACATGGACATTGAAGTTGATGCGAATGCTCCTTTAAATGCCAATGAATTGCTTTTCTTAGCCGATAAAGTGGTAAGTGAAGATGAGGTATGTGGTTTTGAAAAACGCTTTGAGAAGGCATTAAAAAAATGTGAGGGAAACCTTGACGCACAAAGGAACATCACCAAGCGTTTGAACGCCACAAAAGCGATTATTTTAAAAATAGAAATTCTTACATGTAAAGTGTTTCCTTATGGTTGAAAAAGTGTATCTGCTTCGCCATGGGCACATTGATAATGGAAGCGAAAAAAAGTATTTGGGTAAAACCGATGTACCGCTTGATGTTCTAGGTTTAGAGCAAGCCCGTTTATTGTGTGATTATTTTAAAGCAATTCTTGTTGAGACTATTTTTACAAGCCCTTTAACACGATGTGTGCAAACGATTCAACCGTTGTGTGAAGATAAAAAAAAGCACTATCACATTGTCAATGCATTTTGTGAGATAGATATGGGAGATTGGGAAAATGTACCAATGGCTTACATTCAGTCACACTTTCCCAAACTTTATGCCCAAAGAGGTGAAAATTTAGAACATTTTACTCCGCCCAATGGTGAGAGTTTTCATGTTATGGCAAAGCGTGTAAGAGATGCCTTTGATGCTATTACACATCATGCTAACGGAACAATACTTATCGTTGCTCATGCCGGTGTCAATCGAATGATTCTCTCACAAATACTGGGTATAGCCATTAACGATATGTTTAGCATCGAACAACCTTACGCGTGTGTCAATGAATTGACATGGGATTATCAAAGTATGCAGTGGATATACCGAAGAGTTTTGTAAAGAGGCTTTATATGTAAAAGCCTCTTTGTGTCTTAACGCGTTTAGTTTACTTTCGCTTTTTCGAGCTTTTTGCGCTCGACTTTCATGCGGTCTTGGAACTTTTTACTTCTATCTTTTGCAAACACTTGCATGTCTTCAACTTCATCCATCTCATCGACGATTTCAACACCCAAAAGTGTCTCAATGGCATCTTCAAGCGTTACAACGCCAGCTGTTTGTCCGTAGCTGTCAAAAACGATAAAAAGGTGTGTTTTACGTTTGACAAATTGGTCGATCAGGTTTGGTACAGGAAGATTTTCAGAAACCATATGCACTTCATGCGCAATGTCTTCCAGTGTAATTTTATCGTGGTCTTCCACACTCTCTTCTAAGATTCGTTGATTGAAGGCAATACCCACAACATCGTCCAGTGTCTCGCCAAAAACAGGAATACGCGAGTGGATGTACATACGGTCATCTTCAATGGCTTCTTCAATGGTAGTGGATGAGGGCAATGCAAATACAACACTTCGTGGTGTCATAATATCTTTTGCTTTAATATTTTTAAGTTTTAAAAGATTTTCAATGAGATCACTCTCTTTACTTAAAATAGAACCATCTTTTTCACCCATAGCAACAACAGCCATGATTTCATCGCGTGAAAAATTTGGATGTTTCTTCTTGTTTTTTGAAATGAAGTTGGTCAAGAGTGAAGAAAGCCACACAAAAGGATACGTTAGTGTCACGAGAAATGAAATCGTATAACCTGAGGGTATAAGCAATTTTTTCCAGTAAAGCGCACCAATAGTTTTTGGAATAATTTCTGCAATATATAAAATCAGCAATGTAACAACAAATGCAACAGCTGTTTGCCATTCATTTCCAAAAAGAATCTGCGCTTGCGCACCTACACCGGCAGCACCCATAGTATGGGCAAAGGTGTTAAATGTCAAGATAGACGAGATTGGCACGTCGATATTGGATTTGAGATCTTTGAGCATAGCAATGGCATTTTCGTTATTTTCTTTTGGAAGGGTTTCTATATAAGAATCAGTGCTTGAAAGCAAAACAGCTTCTAAAATGGAGCAGAGAAACGAGATAAATAAAACGATCGAAAGATAGACAAGAAGTAGGGTCATGATAGACTGCCTAGAGTAAGGGGTAAGCTACAACTACGCGAGTCTGGTTCACTTGGGGACATTCAGAATTCCTTTAAAATATTTTGTGTTGTATTATAGCATAAACATGACACTACTTTATTACAGGCACAAATGTAAGCGAGAGTGAGTTCACGCAATGACGGGTGTTTTTAGGGGTCATACCTTCACCTTCAAAGACATGTCCTAAGTGCGCTCCACACGCATTGCAAAGGATTTCTGTGCGCCTACCATCGCGGTCTATCTCTCGTTTAATGGCTCCTTGTATCTCATCATCAAAACTAGGCCAGCCACAGTGTGAATTAAACTTGTCATTGGAGGTGTAAAGGGGTGCATTACAGCGTTTACAGAGGTACGTTCCTTTCTCATCAAAGCTGTTATAAAGCCCAGAATAGGGCATCTCTGTGCCTTTATGCAGGATGATGCGTTCTTCTTCAGGTGTCAGTGGATTGAATGGCATAAACACTCCTTTTGGATTTGATGAAAAATTGTGCAAAGGAGGTTTTAAAAATAGCGAGAAAACCTCTTTAATTGTCCAATGTTATAACATGGTTCTATTAAAAGAGGCTTTATATGTAAAGATTAGCTTTCAAGTTTCGTAAGATTTCTCAGCTTCTCGATGAAGGTTTTCTTGCCTATAAAAGCAAGCATATCGTTTTCGCGAATTTTATAGGTTTTTTCAATATCAAACATCCAGTTGTCGCGTGTTTTGCAGGCAATGAGATGGATTTCATTTTCAAACATTTGCTCAACATCTTTGATTGTTTTCCCAATAAGAGACTTCGTAACTGAGAATTTGGCGATTTTAATCGTACTACTAAAATCAACTTGGTCGATGACCACATTGCCAACAAGGTTTTCAACCAATTTTTTAGCAGATTCACGTTCAGGGTAAATAACTTTAAAGGCACCAAGACGCGCCAAAATCTCGCCGTGTGTCAGCGTAATGGCTTTAGCAATAATGGTTTTATTGTCCAACTCTTTCAGTGCCATTAGCGTTAAAATACTCGCCTCAATGTTTTCCCCAATGCTAATAATAACTGTATCAAGGCCTACAACACCTGCTTCTTGAAGGGCCTTAATGTCTGTACTGTCTAAAATCATAGCATCTTCAATGTATTCACTAATGACTTGTATTTTGTGTGGATCGTTGTCAATGGCGATGATGTCCATGCCTTGCTCAGCCAATCCTTTAGCAATGTGAAAGCCAAATTTGCCCAAGCCTATGACGGCGTATGTTTTCATAATAAAATCCTTCCTTCAGGGTATTGTATGTGTTTAATTTTTTCTCTTCCCATAATGAGAAATCCAAAGGCGAAAATACCCATACGTCCGATGAGCATGAGTGCTATAATGAGTGTTTTACCAAAGGTACTAAACTTTTCTGAAAGACTTAGTACATCGCCATTTCCAACCGAAACTCCTACCGTACAAAAAGCTGAAACGACTTCAAACAGCGTTTGCATAAAATTCGTTTTTTGTGTTTCGACTAAAATGATCGTTGATGTGATCGCTATAAAGGATGCAACCAAAATGATGGCAGAAGAGCGGTTGATAATTTCAGGTGCAATGGTACGTTTAAAAGCATGGGGTTGTTGGTTGCTAATTTTAATGGTGTGGATGGTTGCAATGATAAGCACAGCAACGGTTGTAATTTTAATACCACCAGCGGTACTGCCTGCACCTCCACCGATCATCATATAAATGGTTGAACAAAAAAGTGATGCGTCACTGAGTTGGGAAAGATCAAGACTGTTAAAGCCAGAAGTTCTAAAGTTGACAGAGAGAAAAAAGCTGTTAAGCAATCCATGATACCACGTCATATTGGCAAAAACGCCTTTGTTGTCCCATTCAATCGCTAAAAAAAGCAGAGTACCTGAAACAATCAGTATGAGTGTTCCTACAAGGGTGATTTTCGTGTGCGCTGAGATCATAAAACGCTTGTGTGTCGCTTTTGCATGAAGTTCAACCAACACCAAATAACCAATACCCCCTAAAATGATAAGAAGTCCAACGGTCACTAAAACGGTGAAATCGGTTTGATAGCCTAGAAGATTGTCTCTAAATGTTGAAAAACCCGCATTATTGAAAGCTGCAACGGAGTGAAAGATGCCTTGCCATATAGCTTTAGGCAATGGCATATGTGTTGCAAAACGCAGGGTTAAGATAAGTGCACCAAGGGACTCGATGATGAGTGTAAAGATAAACACTTTTTGAAGAAAATTTTGAATGTCTAAATTGGAGGAATAGTTCAAGGAATCTTTTGCCATATTTTTTTCATGGATGTTGAGATTTCGCTTCATAAACAAGAAGAAGAGGGTGACAATACTCATATAGCCTACACCGCCCACTTGCATGAGAATTAAAATGACAAATTGTCCAAAAAATGTGAAGTCTTCAGGTGTGATTTTGACAACAAGCCCTGTTACACAGGTTGCTGATGTTGAAGTAAAAAGTGCATCGATGAACGCTAATTTCCCGATGTGGGCAAAAGGAAGCATCAATAAAATAGAGCCGATAAAAACAACCGTAAGATAACTAAAAAAGATAATCCGCAAGGTCTTTTGATTCATTCAGTTCCTTCTTCGTAACCAAATTGATTACGAATCTTTTTCTACATTTTTTATGCATCTATTGTACCAAATTATAGCGGTATTGATAAGTTTTTTAGTGCTTACATGTAAAGATCAATTCTTATGTAACATAAAGATATATGAAAACAGTTACTTTTTGGATAAAATATTTTTCCCAAATTTTAAGGAGAATATATGAAAAATCTGAAAGGATTTAGAGGAAAGTATTTTAGTCTAGCGGCTATACTTGCTTTAAATGCTACGATTGCACTTGCAAGTGAAGGGCAAAGTGTCGTAGATAATGAAAAGCAACTCAATACGCCAAAAGCTGAAGCGTCCTCTGAAACAACAGAAGTGCTCGAAGAAAGCAGTGCACCTGTTGTGGTGATCTCAAAGAAGATCAAAGAAAAAAAGTCTGAAGTATATACTGCTTCCAAATCCTTGGTCAGTGCGACCAATGTCACCGATAACGTTACGGTTATCACCTCCGAAGAACTTTCTCTCAAAGGCATTACTTCTGTTACTGAAGCGCTCAATACTATTCCTGGTATTAGTATTACGTCACAAGGAGGGTTAGGTAAATTAAGCAGTGTTCGTATGCAAGGTATGAGCAACCAATACACACTTGTCATGGTTGATGGTGTCCGTTATAACGATCCTAGTAGTCTTTCTGGTGCAGATTTTAGTCATCTTTTAGTGGGTGATATTGAGCGTATCGAAGTTATTAAAGGTGCACAAAGTGGTGTTTGGGGCGCAGATGCAGCAGCTGGTGTGATTAACATTATTACTAAGAGTGCACAAAGTGGGACACATGGAACTGCAGGTGTAGAAGTTGGAAGTTACGGACGTAGAAGTATGAACACTTCCATTTCACATAAAACTGATAAATTTGATGCTATGCTCTCTGTGCAACGTGTTACAGAAGATGGGTTTACTGCATATGCACCAAGAAATGAAGATATAGATAAATTTGAAAAAGATGGTTATCGCAATACGACAGTTAATCTTAAAGCAGGTTATTGGATTGATGAATCTAACCGTATTGAAGCAGGCTATCATGATATTAACGCTTTAAATAATTATGATGCTTCTGACCCAACAACTTGGATAATGGATCCAAATTCTATTCAACGTGGTGATTTTCGCCAACGATCGGGCTATTTAACGTATAAATATTTTGTAGCAAATCATGCTATTGAAACAACACTCTCTCAAAGTACCTTTACAAAAAAAGAATTAGATGAAACAACATCTGGAAATTTACGTGACTATGAGGGGAAAGTCCCTTCGGTAGAAGTAAAAGATACATGGAAATACTATGACAATAGTACATTGGTTTTTGGTGGCAGTTATGAAAAACGAGAACTAACCTATACTGCTGTTGGAGATAGTGAAAAAGAACGAGATGAAAATTCAAAAGCTCTTTATATCAATAATACAAATAAATTAGGTAATGTTGTTCTAAATGAAGCGTTACGTTATGATAAATTTAGTGCATTTGATGATAAAACTACAGGTAAAATTGGTGCAAAATACCTTTTTAGCGATCAATTTAATATTTATACCAACTATGGAACAGCGTATAAAACACCTACGATGTTTGAAATGATCTATCCATGGTTCCCTAATTCATCAAATTTCAATTTAAAACCTGAGAATATCAAAAGTTTTAATATGGGTATGCAATATGCTGGGTTTAATATGAATTTTTTTAGAAATGAAATTGAAGATCTGATCAGATTCCGTTCAACAAAGTATGTTAATATTGATGGCACTTCTGTGTTTAGAGGCATTGAACTTTCTTATGAGCAACAGTTGTTCAATTCTCTACTTATGGGTGCTAATTATACCTATGTTGATGCAGCAGATAAAGATGGTAATAGATTGACAGATATTCCTCGGTACCAATCGTCTTTATATGCAACGTATATGCCAATTAAACAAATCGCTATGAACGTTAATGGAACATATATTGGGTCTCGTAAAGACTCTTCAACAGAAGAAACAGGAAACTACTTCGTAGCCAATACCAAAGTCACGTATCATGCTACCAAAGATTTAGATGTCTATTTTAAAGTCAATAACCTCTTTGATCGCTACTATCAAACCGTTTATGGCTATGCTTCGGCTGAGCGAAGCTATTATATGGGTGTTGAGGCGAAATTCTAATGAAACTAAACCTACGACCTTACCTTTGGTATAAGCTACTCAATTCTCTCTTTTTTGGGCTTGCGGTAGGTAGTGTTTTTGTGCTTTACACACCGCTTGAGCCTTCCGTGTTTTCATTAGGAGGCATTGGGTTAGCCGTAGGTTTACTGGTCGTGGCAAAAGTGTACGAGAAGATGATGAATCTTCTCGTCTTTTACCGCATCACTCTTTTAGTCGAGTTTTTGGCATTATTGATTATTGTCAGTTTTCTCATCTTTCAGTATAGCTATACCAATGTTCTTTTTATCTACATCTCATACCAACTTACGTTTGTATTTGGTAATTACCTTATGCGTATGGAAACGCTTGCACTTAAGCGTACAACGTTGCTCTCTTTTGCAGATGTTGTTAAACAACAAGGCTATCTTGCGGGGATGGTAATTTCGTATCTTTTTTACAAAATTGTTGAATTTTTTGGCATTCTAAATAAAGAAACCCAAGTTTATTTTCTGCATAGTCTGCTTTTGGTAGTCCAAATCGTAATTATTTACTGTGTTTTGAAAGCATTTCGTTCACGTTAAGCCTCTCTTTCAGGAAGAAAGATTACAATAAAGCTAATTTGAAATAGTAAGGATTGTGCTTGCATCGTGAAGAAAACACGTTGTTTCATATGTTTATTAAGACGTATGAGCAGAACAAAGAGAAGAAAGCCTTTATCTATAAGGTAGCAGATAAAGAATTTGAAGTGAGTTATGAAAAGTTATTTGAGGATGTTTTGGTTCTTTCTCGAGCTTTTAAAGCAAAAAAGATCGAGAAAGGCTCTAAAGTTATGTTTTTGTGTGACAACCGCTATGAGTGGATGGTCACAGATTTGGCACTTGTTTCACTTGGAGCGATAAGTATTCCACGTGGATGCGACACTCCTACACAAGAGCTTGAGTTTATTCTTTCTCATTCTGGGGCAGAATTTCTGATCGTTGAAGACGAGCAAGTCTATATTCGACATGAGATGATGCTGAACGGGTTGAAACTCAAAGCTATTTTTATTTTGGAAGCTCCCAAAGTTCACTCACTTTTAAGCAATATTTATTCATACAAAGATATTTTAAAAGACAGAACGATTCATCATAATGAAGTTGAAATGTTTATAACAGCGGGTAAAGATATTGTGGATGAAGAAGATATTTGTACCCTCATCTACACTTCTGGAACAACTGGAACTCCAAAAGGGGTTATTTTAAGCCATAAAAACATTATGTACAATGTTCGTGAACTGCCCCCATTGATTGCACTTGAGAGCAGTGATGTTTGGGTTTCTATTCTTCCCTCATGGCATATTTTTGAGCGAGCAGCAGAGTATGTGGCTCTTTCTCAAGGATGTTGTACTGTTTACTCGACCATCAAGACCTTTGCGGCCGATTTAGAGCATTATAAACCGACTATCGTAGCAACCGTTCCAAGGCTTTGGGAGTCGATGTACACAAAGATTATTACAGCTTTGGAGAAAAAAGATCCTAAAAAAGCTAAATTGTTTAATAAACTTGTTGCGATTTCAGCTGCATATAACCAAGCAGAACGTGTTTTAAAAGATGAACTTCCTTGTTTTGAAAAACGTTCATTTCTCTTTACGTATAAAGATAAAACGATTGCTTTTTTTAAGTGTTTACTGCTTGCCCCTCTGAATGCCTTTGCAAAGAAAAAATTAGCACTGGTGCAAGCAAAATTTGGTGGAAGACTACGACTTGCCGTGAGTGGTGGTGGAGCTTTGCCTGATTTTTTAGATACTTGGATTGATGCGATTGGGATTCGCATTGTCAATGCCTATGGTATGACTGAATGTGCGCCAGTGATCGCAGGACGCGCACTAAGCTGTTATACTTTTTCGACATTAGGACTCCCGACCAAAGATACTGAGCTTAAAATTGTCAATAAAGAAGGCGATCAACTTGGTGCGGGTGAAGTGGGTGAGATTTGGGTGAGAGGCGAGCAGATAATGCGTGGATACTATAAAAACGCCGAAGAAAATGCAAAGTCTTTCACCGAAAAGGGCTTCTTTAAAACGGGTGATCTTGGTAAATTGACACTGAGGGGTGAATTAGTCATTACAGGTCGTTCCAAAGAAATCATCGTACTTGCCAGTGGCGAAAATGTTGACCCTAGCCGGATTGAATCGACCATTTCAATGTTGCCATTTATTACCGATGCTATTTTAGTTGGGCATACTAAAAAGGGTCTTGGTGCACTGATTGTGCCTGATTTTGATAAGCTCAAAGAGTATGTCGCGGTACATTTCAACAAAGCAGTTCATAACATTGAGCAAGTGATGGAAGATAAACAGATTGTTGCGAAGATCAAAAGTGAAATGAACGATCTGTTGCATCAAAGACAAGGGTTTAAACCATTTGAAAAACTACAAAATATTCATTTTTTAGAGAAAGAATTTACCGTAGGTGAAGAACTTACCAATACACTTAAAAAGAAACGTCACGTTATAGAAAAAAAATACAAAGAGATTATCGACAAATTTATTCATTAAAGGGGCTATTATGGCAAAAGTCACATCGTATGGTGCAGCTTCCATGGTTACAGGTTCATGTCACTTGTTAGAGATTCAATCCGTTAAAATTTTAATTGATTGTGGAATGATTCAAGGTGAACTTTGGAAGAGCAACTATGAGCCTTTTCCTTTTGATGTAACCTCGCTTGATTATTTGATTTTAACACATGCCCATATCGATCATATCGGTAGAGTTCCTAAGCTGATTAAAGAGGGTTTCAGAGGGGAAATTATCTCAACCAATGCAACGCTTGATATCGCTTATATTATGCTCTTAGACAGTGCAGGGTTATTGCAAGAAGAGTATGAAACACAGCTGCGAAAAGCCCTTCGTAGAGGTGATGAAAGCACGGTACAAGAACCGCTTTATACCAAAGAGCATGTTGAACAACTGTTTAGTAAAAAAATGCATCGTATCCAATACGAGGAAGTTGTCACTCTCGCTCCTTTTGCAAAACTTACGTTTCACAACGCAGGGCACATTATGGGGAGTGCTTTTGTTGAATTCAATTATGAAGAAGATACATTGCATAAAAGTGTTGTTTTCTCAGGTGATCTTGGAAGTAAAAACCGTTTATTGCTCAACAATCTTAGCACCATAGAACATGCAGACACCCTTTTTATCGAATCAACGTATGGCGATAGAGAACACAGAGCCTTAGATGAGAGCGTTAAAGAGTTTAAAGAAGCAGTCATGCAAACGCTTGAAGAGGGCGGTAATGTCGTTATTCCTTCGTTTGCTTTAGAGCGAACTCAAGAAATTTTGTGGTTGTTACATCAGATGCATCAATCAGGAGAATTGCACAATTGTCATGTCTTTTTAGACAGTCCTTTAGCCATTGAAGCAACAAAAATTTATCAAAAATATCCTGCACAACTCAATCAAACTTTGGGCTTACGTGTAAGCCTTGGTGACGATCCTTTCTCTTTTCCTGAGCTTCAATATACGCCTCGCAAAAAAGATTCAATGGACATTAATGAGGTTGAAAAACGTGCTATTATCATCGCTGGAAGTGGTATGTGTAATGGTGGTAGAGTGCTGCACCATCTTAAACAACGTATTTGGAATCCTAAAAATGCCATTATATTTGTCGGGTTTCAAGTTAAAGGAACGTTGGGACGTGATATTATCGATGGAGAGCAATTTATCCGCATTTACGGCGAAGATATTAAAGTGCGTGCTAAACTCTATACGATTAATGGTCTTTCTGCACATGCGGATCGTGCTGATATGCTAGCATGGATTAAGCATATCAAAGGATTAAATACTATTTATTTGATTCACGGAGAAATAGATAAATTAGAGCTTTTTAAAGCGTATTTGAAAGAAAATGTCGAAAGTAAGGTACATATTGTCAAAAAAGCAGAGTCAATCTATCTGTAAAATTGACAATTTTGATTTGAAAATGTTATAGTTTATTTTAACTTCGTTTATGTCCTTAAAAAGGGCATAAACTTGTGTATATGAGTGGTTTATACCGTAAAATAGCTTTTAGAAAGAGTCAATCAAAATGATTAGAGCAATGCTGTACCGTGTATCTTTATTGCAAGCTTTAGCGGTGATGATTATTATCTCTTTACTCTTACCATTACCTCTTTTGATGCTGACATATGCCAATAGTACTTACAAAAGTAAACAAGAAACATTTACAACACTCAATACCAAAAAATTCAATCTCTCGTCTGCAATTTTTGTAGAGTCACTGTGGAATTTTTACCCAGAATTAGGGCAAAAAATGCTCGATCAACTGTTACTTGACCCTAATATACAGTTTGTTTATGTCAAAGATAACAATGAAAAACTTTTTTTGGGATGGGAACACAAAAATAGAGATGCAAATAACGATGACACGCTTTTTTTACATAAAATATTAGAAAAAGACAATGTGGTTGTTGGCTCATTGGAAATGGGCTTTAAGCGTCAAGATCTTATTGATTCTATTATGGCAGATCTAACACTCTTTGGTACCATACTCTTTTTTCAAATCCTCTTTTTAGTGCTTCTTCTTTCATGGATCTATTACTATAAAATCATCAAACCCATCAGACGCTTAGTGGGGCACTCCAATCTTTTAGCGCAGCAAAAACTTGAAGAGCCTTTTGCGTGGGATGAAAACGACGAAATTGGCACACTTGGGTTTGCTCTCGATAAAACACGCATTAAACTCAAAGGCTTTTTTGACACACTCAAACATGAAAATGAGCTATTGGATGAGAAAGTAAAGCAACGTACACAAGAACTTGAAGATGCCAGCCGCTATAAATCAGAATTTTTAGCCAACATGAGCCATGAAATTAGAACACCCATGAATGCCATTATGGGGATGTCGCACCTCCTGAGTAAAACGGCTATGAACAGTACTCAAGCCAGTTATGTGGGGAAAATCAAAGAGGCTTCTTCTGTGTTGCTTCGAATTATCAATGATATTTTGGATTTTTCTAAAATAGAAGCCGGTAAAATGGACGTTGAATCTGTTGCATTTGATTTGCATAAAGAACTCAAAAAAAGCAGTTCGATTTTCTCTGTTCTTGCTAAAGAAAAAGGGATAGATTTTCAGTGTGATTTTGTAGAGACAAATCGCTTTTTCAAAGGCGATCCATGCAAAATGATGCAAATCATCAACAATTTTATAAGTAATGCAATCAAATTTACCAAAGAGGGTGCTGTTGTTCTGAGTGTTCAAGAAGAGCTTCATGCGGACAATAGCGCAATGTTGACGTTCAATGTACGAGACAGCGGTATGGGCATTCCTAAAGAGAAGCAATCACTCTTGTTTAAGGCATTTGGTCAGCTTGATGCTTCTATTACACGAAAGCATGGTGGAACGGGTCTTGGGCTTTATATCTGTACCCAACTTGCTGAAATGATGCATGGACATATTAGCTTAGAGAGCGAAGAGGGTAGAGGGAGTCTTTTTAGCTTAACGCTTACACTACCAATAGCAAAAGGGTTAGAGCTTCAGCATGAAAATAGTGCTGGTGGATACGAACCGTTGCGTATTTTACTTATTGAAGACCAGAAAAAAGTAAGTGATATGCTTTGTGAGATTATTCGTTCATTTGGTTTTTTTGTGACTTCTCAAAAAAGTAATGAAGACATTGTCAGTACAATTCAAACGATAGCAAAACCTTTTCATTTGGTTATTCTTGATTATGAACTTGCAAAAGGAGCCAATGGGGCTGATTTTTATGTGAAGTTGTCACAAAAAGTCGATGTTGAGCACTTACCTTCGTTTTTAATGATTGCTACCAATGATGATGTTGAGATCAAAAATCGCATCAATAGTGTTGGTATTCGATCCTTTTTGAAAAAACCTATTAATCCTTCTATGCTTTACGATGAGTTGGTATCATTATGCTCTGTGGCTACGCAGACGCCTCTTTTTGATCCTTCCAAAATCGATCTTTCTCAAAAGCGTGTTTTGATTGTGGAAGATAATGATATTAATCTTGAAGTAGCAACGTATTTGCTCAAAGAGACCCATGCTAAAGTTGAGATCGCACGTAACGGGTTGGAAGCAGTTGAAATGATTCAAGAGCACGAATATCCCTTTGATCTTATTTTGATGGATGTTCAGATGCCAATTATGGATGGGTATGAAGCAACACGTATTATTCGTAAAGAGCTTAATGTTTTAACGCCTATTGTAGCGATGACAGCCAATGTTATGGTGCAAGATGTTGAAAAATGCATTCAAGCGGGAATGGATGCGCATATTGGTAAACCTTTTGAAGTTGAAGATTTTTACGGCACTCTTTTAGAGGCTTTACATGTCAGTCTTACCCTTTCTCCAAAACAACAGTCAAATACTCATAAACGTGTCAAACAACATTTTGCAAAGAAAGATGCCATTAAAAAATTAGGTGGCAATGAAGCTTTGTGGCAAAAGCTTTTTGTGAGCTTTTTTGCGACTTACCTTGAACTTCCAAGCAAGCTTAACGCTTTGATTAAAAA
The DNA here is from genome assembly GCF_036802865.1 of Sulfurospirillum sp. Lineage (NCBI taxonomy): Bacteria > Pseudomonadati > Campylobacterota > Epsilonproteobacteria > Campylobacterales > Sulfurospirillaceae > Sulfurospirillum > Sulfurospirillum sp. The sequence continues at coordinate 236,046 of NZ_DAIRVK010000005.1, forward strand.
CAATGAAATCGCTATGCTCATTGATTATGTTCACACTACCAAGGGACTGTGTGGAACAATAGGTGTTCTAATGCTTGAGCAACACCTTAGTGCATTAGAGCAGTTTTTAAAAGAGAAAAACACCCTAGAAGGCATTGCTTTGGATGCAATTTTTGAAGAGCATCGCTCTTTGATAAGCACGTTACACAGCGAATATGACAAAATTGACCTTTCAAACAGTACCTTGGGGATACAAGTACATGAAGATAAGCAAGTGCTAGCAGAGATATTTAAAGAGCTGAAGCTGGCACTGGATACGTCCAATGTCTCTAAAGTCAATCTTCTTTTAGACCAACTTGCAACGCATGAAACTGTACGTGAACATGAAGCTTTTAAAGCACTTTTATTGGCATGTAAAAGTTTTGATTTTGATGCGGCAACGATGAGCTTAACGCATTTGAGTGAGGAGATATAACGTATGGCTAAAATTTTAGTAATTGATGATACTCCTGAATACATCGAAATGTTAAGCTCCATTCTCAATGAATATGAAGTTTATGCAGCAAAAGAGGGAAAGAAAGGGCTATCTTTAGCCGAAGCCATACTTCCTGATTTGATTTTGCTCGATATTAATATGCCGTTTATGACAGGCTATGAAGTGTGTCGCAGACTGAAACAAATGGATAAAGTTCGCAATATTCCTGTCATTTTTTTGACTGCCAACGATGGCAGTGATTATGAAGAGATAGGGTTCAATTTAGGTGCTGTAGATTTTATTGCCAAGCCTTTTCATGCGAGCCTTTTAAAAGCTAGAGTGAAAACACACATCTCTTTGTACCAGCTTCAATCAAATCTTCAACAACAAGTTGATACTCAAACAGAAGAAATTCGTAAACTCAATCACGAAATGACTTATCTTGCAGCCTCCATTGCTGAACTAAAATCCAAAGAGACAGGGCAACATCTAAGACGTGTTGCTGAATTTTGTTATCTTTTTTGTAAATTTTTAGGTAAAGATGAAGCCGAGTGTGAGAAAATAAAAATGGCAGCTGTTTTGCATGACATTGGTAAAGTCGGTATTAGCGATCAAATTTTGAACAAACCTGATAAACTGAATGAGCAAGAGTGGGAAATTATGAAGAACCACTCAATACTTGGATATGACATGCTCATTGATTCTGAATTTGAACTTATGCGTTTAGCTGCTACGATTGCATTGGAACACCATGAGCGTTGGGATGGAGCAGGTTATCCTTATGGAAAACAAGGTGAAAATATTGCTTTAGTTGGACGCATTTGCGCTATTGCAGATGTTTTTGATTCATTGTTGGACAAACGCGTTTACAAAGAACCTTGGGAAGAGAAGGTTGTGAGAGACTATTTTGTAATGATGCGAGGATCACAGTTTGATCCTACTATTACTGATATTTTATTGGAAAATTTTGATATGTTTATCTATACGTGGAAGTCACTTCAGCGTTTAGAAGCTCGTCCATGAAATACCTTTTACTGATAGCTTTTTTTTCATTCTCTCTTTGCGCTGAAGTTTTCAAAGTTTATACGGAGCAAAGTCCTCCTTATAATTTTTTAGAAAATGGCCAAGTGAAGGGATACTCAACACGTCTTGTTGAAAAACTTTTTGCGCAAAATGGTCACCAAATTAGTGATAATACTATTCAACTCTTACCTTGGGCTAGAGGCTATCATAATGTTTTAAACCAAGAAAATTCAATGCTTTATAGTATGGTTCGTACACCAGAACGTGAAGCGCTTTTTCAGTGGGTTGGACCTATTGGAAAAATGACATTAGGTATTATTGCCAAAAAAAGTACTCAAATGAAAGTAACAACACTCGAAAGTCTACGTCAGTATAAAATAGCAACTATCCCAGATACAGCTTCGGAAAAAGCATTGATAGATATGGGCTTACGCGTAGAATATTTTGAACGTTTTTCTAACCGTACATCACAGCTTAAAAAACTTCAAGAAAATCGTGTTGATGCCATTGCCTTTAGTGTTGAAGCAGCCTTTTCTCTGTTTAAAGAAATGGGCTGCGATGTTTCTGAATACGAAGTTGTTTATGTGCTTAAAGAGAGTGACCTTTACTTTGCATTTAGTAAAAACACCAGTCAAAAAATTATTTCTTCTCTGAATGAAACGCTCAAAACCCTCACCAAGTAGTGTTCATATTTCCTTTATTTCTTTTTTAAGCGAAGTAGAGTATAGTTGAAAAAAAGGATAAAGGAGCAATCATGCAAATTAATTCTAGTGCCATGATGGCTATGTCAAATTGGATGAATAATAGTGCAAGTAACGTTGCAAACGTTAATACTGAGAAGTATAATGCAACGCAAACAACCATCACTGAGCAAAACAGTGCTATTGTTGCGCAAAGCAGTAAAACGACGCAAGGGACAGATTTAGCGACAGAATTTACCGATCAAATTTCTATTGATAAAAGCTTTGAAGCAAATGCCACTACTATTAAAACTCAAAATGAAATGCTTGGCAGTTTACTTGATATGAAAGCATAATAGAGTTCTTGCAAAAACTCATTTTGCAAGAACTAAAAGCACCAAAGGTGCGTGGGTATTCCGCCAAGGAAAACCCAGTGTTAAGGTAGTCTTTAGCGTGCTGTAAGAATTTTAATTAAATAATTAACATTGCATCGCCATAAGAGAAGAAACGATACTTCTCTTTTACGGCTTCCTCGTAGAGTTCTAGCGTTTTTTCAATTCCCACAAATGATGCCACTAACATAATCAAAGTCGATTTTGGAAGGTGAAAATTAGTTAAGAGATGATTGACACGTATGGGTAAATTTTGTGGATGCAAAAAGAGATCACATTTACCAACAGGAATGTTTGTGCGTGCAAAATACTCTACAGTTCGCGTCACGGTAGTCCCCACTGCAAGAATGTTTTTAGAAGACTCAATGAGTTCGCATGTCAGAGCGGGAATCGCGTAAATTTCTGAGTGCATCACATGGTCTAAGATATGTTCAGCATCTACAGGTTTAAAGGTTCCTGCTCCCACATGTAATGTTAAGAAGTGTGTTTCATAGCGACGTTTGAGCTCTTCAAACATGGTTGGTGTAAAATGAAGGGACGCTGTAGGTGCTGCTACCGCACCTTGTTCTTTCGCGAAAACTGTTTGATAATCGACACTATCATCTTTCGTATCTTCGCGCTTGATATAAGGAGGAAGTGGAATATGACCAATTTTTTCTAAAACATCAAAAAGAGCTTTTGTATACAGTGCTTTTTCACCTTGATTAAAGGCAATGACACGAGTACCATCCTCTTTAAGTTCTTGTATTTCGCCTTGCATATTTTCATCAAAAAAAAGCTTGGTGCCTTGCTTTACTCTTCCTCGAATATAAACAGAGTAAAGATTGTCTTGTAAGGGAGCATTGAGGAGTACTTCAACGTCTCCACCACTCTCTTTTTTACCAAAAATACGTGCTTTAACAACTTTTGTGTCATTGAGCAGTACCGCAATATCTGAGGGTAAAAAATGAAAGAGATTTTTAAAAAGTGTATGTGTTATAACACCACTCTTGCGATCAAACACCAAAAGCCTCGCCTCATCTCTGGGTTCAACAGGATGTGTGGCGATAAGCTCTGGTGGAAGCGTGTAGTCGTACGTTGATTTTAAAAGCGGATCGATCGGTTATTCCTCACTCTTGGTTTCATCATTTTCTTCTTCTGCATCATCTTCAACAGGTGGAACGTAAGGATTGACGATTTTGGCTACGATAATAGAAATTCCATAAAGTAGTAACAACGGAACTGCCATTAAAAACTGTGAAAGAATATCTGGAGGTGTTAAGATACCTGCCATTGTAAAGATAATGACAATAGCATAGCGGAAAAAATCTTTTAAGCCTTTATCGTCCACAAGTCCTAGTTTTGCAAAGAAAAAGATGACAACAGGCATTTCAAAAGAGAGTCCAAAGCCGACTAAGAATTTTGTGAAAAAGCCTACATATTCGCCAATACTAGGGAGTGCTGTAAAAAGGGCACTACCAAAAGCAATCAAAAAGCCAAAAGCAAGAGGCACTACGACGTAGTAGCAAAAAGAGGCTCCCATTGCAAACATCATTGTTGCGGCTAAAACAAAAGGGATAACAAGTTTTTTTTCATTATCGTAAAGCCCAGGAGCGACAAAAAGCCAAAATTGCCAAAAAATAACAGGCAACGAGAGAATAAACCCTGCAAAAAAAGCAACTTTCATTGCTGTAAAGAAAGGTTCCTGAACACCTGTAAAGATGACATTGCTACCTTCTGGCAGTACGGCTTTAAGAGGTGCTATCATCCATCCAAGTATAGGCTGCCAAAATGAAAAACAGACAAGAAACATCACAAGGATAGCTACTAGAGAAATGGAAAGTCTTTTACGAAGTTCTGATAAATGCGGTTTTAACTCATCAAACATTATACATTATCCTCTTTTTTTGTCTCTTTTGGTTTCTCAACAATTTGAACTTGGATAGGTTCAGATGCTATTTCAGATGTTGCTGTCGTATCCAATGTAACACTCTCTTTAACACTGTCTTCTAACTCTTTTAAAGAATCATTAACACCTTGTGTTGTTTTTTTAATCTCTTCAAGTTCATCAAATGTAATGACTTTACGAGCACTTGTTGCTACTTCATCCAATTTTTTCTTATACGTCAGTGCTTCGTCTTTGAGCTCTTGGATTTTCATCTCTTGCTCAAAACTGCTTTTGACATCATTGATACTATTTTTAAAGGATTTGAAGAATTTTGCGCCTTTGACCATAGCTTCAGGAAGCTTCTCTGGGCCTAAAAATATAATTGCAATAATTGCGATAACAAGGATTTCGCCTATTCCCATTCCAAACATATAAAGGTACCGCCTCGAAGTTAAGTTAAGGTTGGATTTTATCTGAATTTTTATCAAAATAATATAAATGTCATGTACGTAGAGTATAATAGCTCCAAGTAGAAAACGAGATATCAGGAGATTATTGATGCGTGCTAGCATGAGTCCATTACGAATTGTTCTTATTTATGTTCTTTTTGCAGCACTGTGGATTTTTTTTTCCGATCATGCCGTTGAATATTTTGTTGATGATGTTACAGCATTTGCAACACTTTCAACGTATAAAGGCTTCTTTTTTATTCTTATAACTTCTTTACTTCTTTATGGATTGATTAAAGCAAAACTTCTTCACATTGAATCCATGCAAAAAAAGCTTAAAGAACATGAGCAACGCTTGGAATATGTTATTCAAGGTGCTGATCTTGGGTATTGGGATTGGGATTATGTTCATGATACACATATCGTAAACGATAGATGGCTCTCATTTTTAGGGCTTACCCATGAAGATATACAAGAAGAGGTGACAGACTGGTCTGAGCGAATTCATCCTGAAGATAAAATGATTGCACAAAGAGCTATTGAAAATACTCTACGAAACAATAAACCATATATCATTGAATTTCGTATGCGACATGCTGATGGTCATTGGGTTTGGATTGAGGGTTCAGGTGCTGTTGTAGCACGTAATGAAAAAACGGGTGTGGTTTTAAGACTTGCAGGAACACATCGTGACATCAGTGATCGTAAAAATGCACAAAAAGAGATACTTTTTTTAGCACTGAATGACCCTCTTACGAAACTTCCAAATCGTGTCTATCTGAAACAAGAACTTGAAAAAAACCTGATTGATGAACCTGAACTCTGCTTTTTATTTTTAGATTTGGATCGTTTTAAAACAATCAATGATATGTATGGGCATACCACAGGGGATAAAGTTATTCAAGTGGTAGCAGAGCGCCTGAAATCATCACTGAGTGCGTTTGATTTTATTGCACGTGTAGGTGGAGATGAATTTGTTATTTTGACACGCAATTATTTGCATGTAAGCACTTTATGCGATAGGTTGATACAGAGTTTAGATGCGCCTATTGAGATTGGATTTGAACAGTTTAGGGTGAGTGCAAGTATGGGTGTAGCGTGTTCTCCTAAAGATGGTTCAAGTTTTGAAACACTTTTTAAAAATGCTGACACGGCAATGTATGAAGCTAAAAATAATCTACAAAAGAGTTATGTTTTTTATACTACGTCAATGACTGAACAACTGTTAAATACCTCAAAACTTGATAATGACCTTAAACATGCTGTTGAAAATGATGAATTTGTCATTTATTATCAGCCACAGATCAATCTTCGTACCAATGAATTGATAGGCTTAGAAGCGCTTGTTCGGTGGAAGCATCCCGTAGAAGGGATCATCATGCCCAATGATTTTATTGCAAGAACGGAAGAGACGAGATTGATCATCTCGCTGGGAGCATTAATCTTTAAAAAAGCGTTAGAGCAAATGAAACAATGGCAAGAGAAAGGCTTTTTCAACGGCATTCTTGCGATTAATATTTCTAGTGTTCAAATTGAAGAGGAAAATTTTGCTGAAAAAATTGAGGCTATACGCCAAGAAGTTGGTGTCAACGCACTTAACATTGAACTTGAGGTAACAGAGAGTTGTTTGATGCACAATCCTACACAAGTCTCCAAAACATTGCAGAAGTTAGAAAACTTAGGTTATAAAATTTCGATTGATGATTTTGGAACAGGCTATTCTTCTTTAAGTTATCTCAAACAATTACCGTTACATAAGCTTAAAATTGATCGTTCATTTATTAAAGATTTACCACAGGATAAAGATGATCAAGCTATCTCAAAAGCCATTATTGCTCTTGGTAAAACCTTGGATCTTGAAGTGTTAGCCGAAGGTGTTGAAACAGAAGATCAAAAAGCATTTTTGATCGAAAATAAGTGCGATAGTATGCAAGGATATCTTTTTGCAAAGCCTATGAGTTCCGAAGATTTAGAGGTAACTTTTCGCCAAAACTAACTTTTAGCTCCCTTTGTGTAAAATAAGCCCATTTTAATTACATCACATAGGGCGAACAATCCATGGAAAATTTAGACGCAGTGTTAAAAAAACATAAGTTGACAAAAGACGAATATGAAAATATTTTGAACATTTTAGGACGTGAGCCTAATATGCTAGAGATCGGTATCTTCTCATCCATGTGGAGTGAGCACTGCTCTTACAAATCCAGTAAAAAATACCTCAATGGTTTTCCAACCAAAGCTCCTTGGGTTATTCAAGGTCCGGGTGAAAATGCCGGTGTTATCGATGTAGGCGATGGTATGGCAGCAGTCTTTAAGATGGAGTCACATAATCATCCAAGTTTTATTGAGCCTTATCAAGGTGCGGCAACAGGTGTTGGTGGTATTTTAAGAGACGTCTTTACGATGGGCGCTCGTCCTGTTGCGAATATGAACTCACTTCGTTTTGGTAATGTTACCAACAATGACGATACATCCCATCACCAACGCTACCTAGTACGTGGTGTTGTAGCAGGCATCGGCGGATACGGTAACTGTATGGGTGTTCCTACTATTGGTGGTGAGACATTCTTTGATGAGAGCTACAATGGTAACATTCTTGTCAATGCATTTACACTAGGTCTTGCCAAAAGTGATGAAATTTTTTACGGAAAAGCTGAAGGTCTTGGCAATCCTGTTGTTTATGTTGGCTCTAAAACAGGTCGCGATGGACTTGGTGGAGCGGTTATGGCAAGTGATAGCTTTACAGAAGCGAACAAAAGTCTTCGCCCAACGGTTCAAGTAGGTGATCCATTTGCTGAGAAACTTTTACTTGAAGCGTGTTTAGAACTCTTTAAAACCGACTATATCGTGGGTATCCAAGATATGGGTGCTGCGGGTCTTACTTCAAGTTCATTCGAGATGGCAGGACGTAGTGGTAGCGGTATGATTATGCACTTAGACAAAGTTCCAGCGCGTGAAGAGGGTATGCAACCGTTTGAATTTATGCTCTCTGAATCACAAGAGCGTATGCTCATCTGTGCGAAAAAAGGGTATGAAGACAAAGTCGTTGAGATCTTTAGAAAATGGGATCTAAACGCTGAAATCATCGGTGAAGTAACCGCGACGGGAAATATGGAACTCTTCTGGCATGGCGAGAGAGTTGCAGATATGCCAGTACAACCTGTCAGCGAGCAAGCACCTATTTATGATAGACCAACAAAAGAGCCAGCTTATTTAGCGTCTATTAAAAATACTACGATTAATGACTTTGCCAAAGTAGAGAACCAAAAAGCGTTTGATACCCTTTTAAACTCCGTCGAAGTCAGCGATAAATCATGGATTTTTGACCAATATGATTCAACTGTTCAAACCAATACAATTAAAGCACCAGGAAGCCTTGATGCAAGTGTTATTCGTATTAAAGAGAATGGTAAAGCACTTTCTATGAGTAGTGATTGTAACCCACGTTATAACTACATTGACCCTAAAATGGGCGCTGCTGCTGCGGTTGCAGAGAGTGGTAGAAACGTTGCAATGAGTGGCGCACGTCCTTTAGCGATTACAGATTGTCTAAACTACGGAAATCCTGAAAACCCTGAAGTTATGTGGCAATTTGCACAGGGCTGTTATGGTATCAAAGAGGCATGTGCGAAGCTTAACACGCCTGTTGTCAGTGGTAACGTATCGCTTTACAATGAGACCAATGGCATTGGTGTTTTCCCAACCCCTGCGATTGTTATGGTAGGACTTAATGATGATGCAAATAAAACACTTCCATCAAGTTTCCAAAAAGAAGATGCTAGCCTTTATCTTATCGGTGAGACTAAAAGTGACTTTGGTGGTAGCTTGTATATGAAAGAACTGTTTGGTACAGTTGAAGGTACACTGGCTCCTCTTGATTATGACAAAGAGCTTAAACTATGGGAACTTGTGGTTGAAGCGAATAAAAAAGGCTACGTGAGCGCTGCCAAAGATGTCAATGTGGGTGGTATTGCTCTTGCTCTTGCTAAAATGGCAGCTAAAAGTGGCAAGGGTGTTACGGCAAGTATTGCCTTTACTGATGTAAGAGATATTTTTGCAGAGAGTTTCTCACGTGCTATCGTTGAAGTCAACAATGAATCTGGTTTTGAAGCAATGGCTAGAGAGATTGGTATCAGCGTTGTTAAAATTGGTTTGGTTGGCGGATCAAATTTGACGTGTAATGATATTTCAAAATCTGTTGAAGCAATTAAAGAGCGTTATTTCAACCGTTTTGCTGAAGTTATTGAACAAGATATTTAACTCTTTAAGAGGTGCGAAAGCACCTCTTTTTTCAATGCTAGATCTTACATGCGTTTTTCTAGCTTTTCCTGATGTGCTTTAAAAATATCTTCCAATTTGATATTGTATTTATTGGCAATGACAACAATATTTCCTAGCACGTCTCCTAATTCCTCGGTGAGATCTTGTATATTCTCATCGTAGCTTTTGACAGCTTCATCGGCTCTATCACGCCCAATTTCTAGTGCTCGAATAGCACGTGCAACTTCCCCTGTTTCCTCAGATAAAAAACCAATACGAATAAAGATATTTAAATCCAACCATCCTTTTTTCGTATAGTAAGCTTCAACAAATTTTTGAAATTGATTTAAATCCATTGCTACATCCATGATTATAAATTCTTTTAATTAGAAAAGGAATATTATTCTAGCTCAAATTTGATAATGAAAAGGGCATGAATGAAAAGCATTGCGGTATATTGTGGTTCAAGTCTTGGAGCAAGTGAAATTTATAAAGAGCAAGCAATTTTACTAGGTCAGTTTTTAGCAAAAAATAATATTTCATTGATTTATGGTGGAGCAAGTGTTGGCATTATGGGAACCATAGCAGATGCCATTCTTAAAGAAGGTGGCTCTGTTGTCGGTGTTATTCCAGCATTTCTTGAACAACGAGAAATAGCCCATAAATCATTAACCAAACTGATTCGCGTGGAGAATATGCATGAACGAAAAGCAAAAATGATGGATTTAGCCGATGGCTTTATTGCTTTACCCGGAGGTCCAGGAACGTTGGAAGAATTTTTTGAAGTCTTTACCTGGAATCAAATTGGATTATTGCAAAAGCCTTGTGGTATTTTAAATATCAATGGTTATTACAATAAACTTATAGAGTTATTTGATCATATGGTTACTGAGAAATTTTTACAAGAACGCTCACGAAATGTATTTTATGTGGATGATAACTATGAGAGTTTATTGAAGAAGATGTATACGTATGAGCCACCTGCCATTAAAACGTATTAATGTGAGTAACACAAGCTTGGCTTGTGTTACATGTAAAGCCTAAAACGTTCCGTATGCCACAAAAAAGGCGATATTCATACATTGTGGTTGTGCTGCACCTTTTTGGGAAGGGCAACGTTTCATATATGTGTTGATGACTTTGCCATCTTTATTGGTGAGCATCGGGTAATTAAAATTCATATAATCTAGGATATTTTTACCATTGGAATGGTGGATAAACTCAACCGTTCCATCGGGCTCAACTTTAGTGACAATTCCTACATGGGTAATATTTTCAGCCACTTGAACGGCAGGTTGTTTGACCGCTACTTTTTCTTTGCCTTTACCTTTGCCCTTTGTTTTTACGGCAGGTTTTCGCTCGGTATTTTCAAAAAAGACTAGATCGCCAATATTGGGCAATGTTGTCTCAAAAGCATTTCCCTTTTTAGACATAAGATTGAACATTGCGCGTGATTTTCGTGCATTATCAAAACTTTGACTTAACTCTTTTTCTTGATAAAAAGGTGTTCCTGTTTTGTAGTTGATAAGACTTACAAAGCCAGAGCAGTCGCCTCCATCACGTTTACCTAAATACATCAATGCGTTGTGAACAATAGATTCACGTCTGGAAAGTTCAGGCATAGGGCGCAAGTCAAAACTTTCACGCTCTTGTTTTAGGAAATAGTTGTTGGAAGGTTTTTCACCAAGGTACATTTTAGGCTCTGCTGGGGTGTTGTTAGCCGTAGGATTGACCGGTGTTTCAACATTGTTTGTTGTTACACATCCTGTGAATAAAAGAGCGGCGATACTAAAAGCAAACCATTTTTTCATTTTATTCTCCCATAAGCACTAAAATAAGCAGGGGCTAGGCATTGTGATCCCTCATTTCTAGGGCATTTTTCCATGTAAGAGTTGACGGCTTTATTGTCATACATCGCGACTGTTGGATAGTTAAGATTCATTTGGCTAATCAAATTTTTTCCTTTAGTGTGGTGAATAAAATAGACAGTATCATCAGAATCTACTTTGGTGATGATACCAATATGCGTTATGTTATCAACGCTTTTTTTCGCTTTGGCATATTTTTTGACGGTGTTTGCAAAGAAGACTAAGTCTCCAACTTTAGGTTTTTCTTGGTAGAGACGATTTTGGTTGTCAAGGAGATTGTAGATAGCAAGGGAACGCCTTGCATCTTCAAAATATCCATTAAGTTCTGCTGTTGTAAAGTAGGGCTGATCGCTCTCTTTATTCACAAGACTGACAAATCCTGAACAATCTCCACCATCGTGTTTAGCTTGATGCTTAAGTGCATTTTTTATGATTTCTTGACGTTTTGGAGTATCATCTTTGCGTGGAAGTTCGGGCGCATTTTGTGTAAACTCTTTTTGGGCACAACCACTGAGTAAAAACAGGCAAGAACAAAGCACAAGTAGGTACTGTTTCATCAAAATCCTCATAAAAAACTGCGGAATAGTAACCATTTTTACCTAAAATTTTGGTATATCAATATGACGTTCAAGCGTATCTAGCCACTTTTGTTGGCTATGGTCATATGTTTTTATACTAACATGATTTTCCTCTAAAAATAAAGAATTTGTCCAAATAACCTCTTTATTCATATCGCTGTTGTGGATGTTGGTGACATGTCCATACTTGTTGATAGTAGCAGCAAAACTAGGTTCAGTTGCAGGCGTATGCGTGTGTCCACTCACCCATAAAAAGAGTTGGGGATTTCCTTGGAGTAGTGTTTGAATTTTCTCTTTGGGTTGTGCTATAAAATCGGGTGTATTGACCCAGTGTTTATACGATTCCAATGTATTTTCTAACGGTGCATGGAAAAAGACAATGGTTGGCATTGTTGGATGGGTTTGAAGTGTATGATCAAACCATTTAAACTCATCATCGGAGAGTTCAGCAAGGTGGCTTGGTGTATTTGCGGAGAGAAATAGAAGCAGATAAGGCTCTTTTATGACACTGTAGTAAAGTTTTGGAAGTGCAAATGTGGTTTGAAAACGTTTTAACTTCTCTTCTTGAATCTGATGTGTGGCATGTTGTAGTTTGTCATATTCATCTAATGTATCAGCGTAGATAAAATCATGATTTCCTGTAATAACATACAATGGCTTGGTCAGTTTTGAAAAATAAGCTTTGACATAAGTGTATTCTTCTTCTGTGCCCGTTTTTGAGCAGAGATCACCCATGGCTACGACCATATCAACATTATTCCATTGATTGATATGCTCTATCACGTGCTCTTTCATCTGTGGATTTTTACCAGGCAGATGAGGATCGCCAAGAATGACAATATGCGTAGAGGCACTGTAAAGGCTAAGGGCTGTTAAAAGCCCTAAAAAATACTTTAACATAGGCTATCCATCGCCTTTTGCATTCGATTTAAAATTGTTTCTAAAACACTTTTTTGTGTTCCAAAATTGAGTCGTACAAAATTTTTGTCACCAAATGGTTCTCCATCACTCAGCCCTACGCCATGTTGCAAGAAAAACTCATAAGGGCTTTTGACATTTAATGCTGATGCGTCTATCCAAGCTAAAAAAGTTGCCTCTTGGTCTAAGAGTTTGAGTTTTGGATTTTTGCTCACAAATGTTTGTACCATTTTTAAATTTTCAGCCAAATAGATACGAAGCTCATTCAGCCATGCATCGCCTTCAAGGTAGGCTGCTTTAAGGGCGGTGATGCCCAAAAGGTTAATACCTCCAACCATACTTCCCATCGTTCTTTTAAAGCTTTTGCGAAGTTCGGCACTTGGAATGATGGCAAATGAGGCTTGTAGCCCTGCAATATTAAACGTTTTACTCGGTGCCATCAGTGTAATGGTTCGTTCTTGAAGTTCAAGATTCAAAGAAGCGATTGGAACATGCCTAGATTTAGGGCTTAAAAGCAAGTCTGCATGAATCTCATCTGAGCAAATGGTAAGGTCGTGTTTAAGGCAAAATGCACCCAGCTGCTCTAACTCAGCTTTGGTAAAAATAGTACCAGCGGGGTTGTAAGGATTACAAAGCATGAAGAGTTTACATGTAGGGGTGATTGCTTTTTCCATTGCTTCTAGATCCAGTACCCAGCGGTTATTTTCTTCTTTCATACGAATGGCTAAAACTTCTTTATGGGCATATTTTGGTGCTTTGATAAAATGCGGATAAATAGGGGTTGTGGTCATAACGCTCTGGGTTTCTACACTCAGACATGCAAGATTCATGCTACTCACAACGCCGTGTGTAAAGATGAGCCACTCTTTTTTTATATCCCAGTCGTAGTGACGCTTTACAAAAGAAATAATGGCATCATAGGTCGCATCATCAATATCGGTATAGCCAAAAACACCCTCGTTCACTCTTTGTTGAAGTGCATCAATAACACAAGGAGGCGACTTAAAGTCCATGTCTGCCACCCATGCAGGGATGACATCTTGCTCTTTATACTTGTTCCATTTTTCGCAAGGTGTCTTCGTTCTGTCCACAATCTCATCGAAATTAAACATTCAAATTGTCCTTTTTTTTAGTGTAATGATTGTAACATATTTTCATAAACCACGTTTTACATGTAAAGGTGAAAATGAGTGCAGATAAGATAAAAATTGTACAAAATATCCTTAGAAAAAAAGATAGATTTGATTTAGCAGTTAAATTAGAAAATGCCTATTTTGAAGATTATGAAGTAAGAAACTGGAATGATGAGCCTTATGGGGAAGTAAATATTTTTGTTCATCCTAATCATTTTTTAGAGTTAAGTTCTATACAGAAAAAAGATAAAGAGTTATTGCAGACACTTTTTAATGGATTGGGTCTTTCATATCCTTATATTTCGTACATTAAATTTACAATCAATACTCAAGTTCCTATTGAAACAATCAATGACATTGTTTATATTTTTGTAGATGAAGCAGGTGATATGGATTTTTCGGCTAAAGGCAGTCGTTACTATATGTTTAGCTTTTTAGTGAAGACACGACCATTTAATCTGCATGAGTATATCGCTAATTACCGTTATGAATTGTTGGAGCGAAATTTAGATCCACATCTTGGCAAGAGACTTGATATTGAAGCGTTTCACGCATGCGAAGATAATAAGTATATCAAGCAAGATTTATTTTCGATTATTTCGACGTTTAATCCCGAAGCTGTTAAAGTGTATTCGTATATTTTGGAAAAATCGAAAGTTTTACCAAGTAAGCGAGAGGAAAGAGATAAATTTTATATCGATAATCTTAAATTTGCCATTGAAAGATTGCTTGATAAACTAGAAATCAAAAAAAACTTTATTATTATTACTGATAGTCTGCCAGTGCGAAACAATAAAAATAACCAAATGAAAGCTTTAAAAGAAGGTATTGGAGATTATATTAAAAATCATAAATTAAAAATTCGTTATGATATTTTTCATCATTGCAGTGCATCAAGTGCAAATCTTCAAATTATTGACTATATAAGTTGGGCAATTTTTAGGAAATACGAGCGTAATGATAGTTCATATTATGAAATTATTGAAAAGTATATTTTAGAGGAAGACAATATGACTAAAGATAGGATTGTTGAACATTATAAGAAGTAAAAATGACCACCCGACCTATCTTATCGAAGCCTCCCTTGGAGTCTTTTCGGAAGGGTGGAACCTTTGAATGGATTTTATCGAAATAGACTTAATCATTTTTGAAATTTTAAATTAAGGAATAAAAATGACCTACGTCATTATTGCAGTAGTTATTGTTGTCTTTTATTTATTGACAAAGAACTATCAAACAGAGGCATATCAACATATTAATGTAGATATTAAGCAAACGCTTCGAGGCGATCTGCGTGAACATGAAGCTGGGCTTTTAGTCGCACTCATGGCAAAAGTAGCGAAAGCCGATGGCAGAGTCAATGAGCTTGAAGCGGAGCTTTTAAAGCTAACATTTAGCGATATTGCCCGTGTATTTGAAAACAGTGACAGTGTACGAGAAGAGCTTAAAGCGATTTATCAACAAGAAATGCAAAGTTTTGACAACACGCTGATTATCTCCAAGAAGTACCTGAAACTCACTAAAAATGACTATACCAAACGTCTCAAAGTGATGGAGTATTTGCTCAATTTAGCTTTCATAGACAATGAGTTTTCTCAAGCAGAGTTTATGATAACTGAAGACATTGCCAATGCGTTGGAGGTCAAACGTGCTGATTTTGAAAGGCTTATTGCTTCTTTTGAACAATTTTATGCCAACAAAGCCACTCAAAAGCAGTTTGGAATAAAAAATGCCTATGAGATTTTAGGCGCGAATGAGAGTGAAGATATGGAAAGTATTAAGAAGAAGTATCGAGCCCTTGTTAAAGAGTACCATCCCGATATTTTAATGGGGCAGGGTAAAGATAAATCTATTATTGGCGCTGCAACCACTAAGCTTCAAGAGATCAATGAAGCGTATGAAATGATAAAAAAGGAAAGAAATTAGATGCTATCCACGCCTTTTGAAAAACACACCTTAAGTATGTCTGTTTTAATGACTCCCGATAAAGCCAATTTTTCGGGTAATGTTCATGGAGGAGACCTTTTAAAACTTCTAGATCAAGTTGCCTATGCGTGTGCTTCACGCTATTGTGGAGGTTATGTTGTTACGATGTCGGTTGACCAAGTTATTTTTAAACAATCTATTCCTGTTGGAACACTGGTGACGTTTTTAGCGAGTGTCAATTTTACAGGTAAAACATCGATGGAAGTCGGTATTAAGGTCATTGCGGAAAACATTCAAAAAGGTATTGCAACGCATACAAACAGCTGTTTTTTCACGATGGTTGCTGTTGATGAAAACGGAAGACCCACTCCCGTGCCTACCTTAGTGCCAGAAAGTGATGTGGAAAAGAGGCGTTGTCATGATGCCCAAAGACGCAGAGACATTAGACTTCATGGTTACAATGAAATCACACCTCCACGTCAGGGGTAATTTTTAAAGTTCGGATTTTATAAGATCTTCTAGTTCTTGTTTACCAAATTTGATAAGAGGCTTGCCATTAACAAAAAACTCTGGGGTTGCTTTAACTCCAAGGGTTTTGGTGTCAGCGATATCTTGTTTGATGAGCGCATCTATCTCAGGTTTTTTCATATCGTCTTTTAATTTTTCAATATCAATTCCCACTTCGGGTAAAAAAGTCCAAATAAGCCCAATATTTGGGGTACCGTGGCTTGCCCATTTGTCTTGGTATTTGTAGATGACTTCAATGGCTTCAAGGTATTTACCTTGTAGTCGTGCTGCTTCAATCATTTGTACAACATAGTATGAATCCGTATGAAACGGTGCATAACGCAGTACCAGTTTGAGCTTGTCAGGATTTTGTTTCAATATGTTTTTGACAAAAGGGTAAAAACTTTTACACGTACCACATGCTGGGTCGAAAAACTCAACAATGGTTGTTTTGGCGTTAGGGTTTCCAAGAACATAAGCGTAAGGTCTTACAAGAGCAGAAGCATTTTCGTTAGAAACGGAATGGTCAGCTTTTTTATAGAGATAACTTCCTCCAACAAAAAGAAGAACAAGTACAAAGAGCGATGCAATAATAAGGGTCTGTTTTTTCATAAGTTTAAGAAGCCTTTCGTTTTAAAAATAGTAGTAATAGAAAAATAATCACAAATGAAACTAAAGAGAGCAGTTGAATGGTTATAAATCCAAACCAATTGATGTAATCACTGGTACATGAAACACCCTGTGAACAAGGAGCAAGCGTTTCTGGCACGATGCCAAAATAAAGTAAATTGTGATAAATAGCAAAGAAAAGCCCGAGTAAGACGAGGGGCATTGCGTATTTGAAAACGCTTTTATCGTTTGAAAAAAGTGCGACGAGAAAAATCACAGCCAGTGGGTACATACAAATGCGCTGATACCAACACATAACACAGGGTGGAAAGAACATGATTTCACTGAAAAAAAGACTTCCCAGTGTTGCAATCATCGCTGTAAGCCAACACAAGAACAGTGTTGTCCAGAGAAGATTTGACGACTTTTGTGGTTGGGACATTAAAGGCTCCAAATTTTTGGGTATTGTATTTAATCGTTACTAAAACCAACGTATTGTAAAATAAATAAATAAACAAATATTTAACATGCCAAAAAGGACGAGTGTGAGAGCGTTAATTAGTGTCAGCGATAAAACGGGTATTGTCGAGTTTGCCAAGGATTTGGTGTCATTGGGTTTTGAGATTGTCTCAACGGGTGGAACCTATAAGTTATTAAAAGAAGAGGGTGTTAAGGCTCTTGAAATCAGTGAAGTGACTAAATTTCCTGAAATGTTTGATGGACGTGTAAAAACACTTAATCCGATGATTCACGGTGGTATTTTGCACCGTAGAGATTTACCTGCGCACGTTGAAGTGGCAAAAGAGCATGGTATTGAGGGCATTGATCTTGTCTGTGTCAATCTTTATCCGTTTAAAGAGACGATTGCAAAGACGGAAGATTTTGATGAAATTATTGAAAATATTGACATCGGCGGTCCTGCGATGGTCAGAAGTGCAGCGAAAAACTTTGCAGATGTGCTGATCGTTACTGATGTTTTAGACTATGATAAAGTCGTTGAGGCACTTAAATCGGGATCAAATAGTTTAGAATTTAGAAGAGATTTGATGATTAAAGCGTTTGAGCATACCGGTGCGTATGACAGTATGATCGCAAACTATATGAACAAACGTTTTAACAACGGGTTTGGTGAGAAACAGTTCATCGTTGGAACCAAAGCGTTCGATACACGTTATGGTGAAAACCCTCATCAAAAGGGCTCTTTATACGAGTTTGATTACTTCTTTACCAATAACTTTAAAACTCTCAAAGGTGAAGCTAGCTTTAACAATATGACAGACATTAATGGTGCTGTTAAAATTGCTGCTTCATTTGGTGATGCTCCAGCGGTGTGTATTATTAAGCATGCAAATCCTTGTGGTTTCGCTATTGGCGGAGATTTGTTAGACAGTTATGTGAAAGCACTTAAATGTGACCCTGTGTCTGCTTATGGTGGTGTTGTAGCCATCAATGGAACGCTTAATAAAGCACTTGCAGAGAAAATTAACGAGATTTTCGTGGAAGTCATTATTGCTGCAAATGTGGATGAAGATGCGTTACATGTTTTTGACGCTAAAAAACGTATCAAAATCTTTACGCAAGAGAGCAAATACCTTGTTCTTAGCGAAGATGCATATGACTTTAAACACGTTGATGGTGGTTTTGTGTTCCAAGAGAGCGATATGGTGAATGATGATGAAATTACAAATGCAAAATGTTTAACAACACGAACAGCTTCTAAGCAAGAGTTGAGTGATCTTGAAATCGCGTATAAAGTTGCAAGCCTTACTAAATCAAACTGTGTTGTTTATGTTAAAGACAGCGCAATGGTAGCTATTGGTATGGGTATGACGAGTCGTGTGGATGCTGCGAAGGCTGCTTTACGCAAAGCCGAAGATATGGGCATTGATGTGAGTGGTGCAGCACTTGCGAGCGAAGCATTCTTCCCATTTCGTGATAGTATTGAAGCAGCTGCTGCGGCAGGCGTTAAAGCGATCATCGAACCAGGTGGAAGCATTCGTGATGAAGATGTCATTGCTGCTGCGAACGAGTATGGCATGGCACTTTACTTTACAGGTGTGAGACACTTTTTACATTAAAATATTTTGGAAGAGCCTTTTTTAGGGCTCTTCTGCTCATATCTTTTTAATTAAGACAATATTTCTCTTTTTCTTGATCTAGGTTAAGGAAATTACCGCAACATTCCATTATAGTTTCATAAAATTTATAAGGATGAAACGATGATGACTCCAGACAACTATCCCCATGACGCAAAACTTTTACATGTAGAAAATGCAACGGTTCCTTTTTTCTCATATGAAAAAGATGGCATTGAATATATAAGCTTTGATACATCTTTGTGTGTTCCCCCTGAACCAATGGTCAATGCGATGATTGCGCTTGAACTGTTAGACAATGCTCATAAAAAAGTAGTCATGATCAACCATCGCTCTCCCGTGGGCTTACTTGCCAAAGTACAATCTTTTTACGACATTGATGTCACGGAGCTTGAAGGCGGGAAACTCCAGCTTGTTTTCTCATACAAAGAAGGTATAAGTGACACCGTAGATTTAAGCCAAAAAAAGTGTGCTGGTTAATCTCATGAAAGTCTCACTTGCGACTGAAATGGCACCTCCCTTTGTGTTGGTAGCACATTTTTTTATTGCTGGTATTGTATTTTTGAGTCTGAGTGGTATAGCACTTTTGTTTATGAGTGCTGATATTACAGGCTATATTATCTCATCATCCTTGGCAGCTTTTTCGCATCTCTATTTGCTTGGTTTTGTGATGATGGTTATCTTTGGTGCAATGTACCAACTTTTGCCAGTTGTTCTTGAAGCTCCGATCTTTTCTAAAGATTTTGCTTATGTTCAATTTTACATGTACATTATTGGTTTTTCATTGATGGTGAGTGGGTTTAGTTTTGCAGAACTTCATCTACTTATTCCTTATGGTGCCGTTATTACCTATTTGTCTATGCTTATTTTTTGTTTGAATGTTTTTTTGACATTTTATCGTTTAGAAAAGATTACGCTTGTGGGTAAGTTTTTGCTCATCGGCACGATTTTTTTGATTATATCTGTGAGTTTAGGTCTCCTTATAGGTCTTAGTTTGGGGCATGGTCTTTTGTCTATTGACATTGATGTTTGGGTTAAAGCACATATCATAGGAACACTTGGTGGCTTTGTCATGATGATTGTTATGGGTGTTGCAATGGTTTTAATACCCATGTTTTCACTCTCTCATGGTTTTGAAGAAACATGGATTACACGTGCTTTTTACCTTCATACTTTTGGCACGGCTTTATGTATGGTTGCTCTAATAGCCCAATTACCTTTTTGGGTTCAATCAATTGCAGTCGTTCTTATGATGGCAGCTATTGGATGTTTTGTTGTACAGATCAGTATTATCTTTAAACAACGAGCGCGTAAACAAAATGATTATTGGGCAAAAAATATTGTTTTTGCATTATTGTGTTTAGTAGCTTCTATGTTTGCATGTGCATTCTATTTTCTTTTAGGAAATAGTGTTATTGGTATCCTTGCTGGAGTGCTTTTCTTTTTTGGTTTTTTACTCTCTTTTATTGTTGGGCATATTTATAAAATTTTGCCTTTTTTGATCTGGTATGAGAAGTTTTCACCTTTGGTAGGAAAACAAAAAGTGCCACTTTTACATCAAATGATTCATACCAAAATTGCAGATGCTCAGACATGGATGCTTTTTGCCTCTGTTTTGGCACTTTGTTGTGGTGTCGTTCTATCGTTAGAAAAGCTTTTTTTCATAGGAAGTCTGTTGCTACTGATATCATTGAGTTTGGTAGCTTTTAATGCTGTTTATGCATTTAATTACAAAATTAAGGAGTAAATGATGATAACTGAAGAAGATGTTTATAATGCTATATCAACTGTTATTGACCCCGAAGTTGGGTTTGATATTGTTTCATTAGGATTAATTTATGGTGTTAAAATAGAAGAAGAAAAAAATGTGTATGTTACTATGACACTATCAACAAAGGGATGTCCTTTGCATGAACTTATTCAACAATGGACAAAAGATGCTGTTTTAAAGATTGAAGGTGTGCAGAATTGTGACATTGAAATTGTTTGGGAACCCGCTTGGAATATCTCAATGGCGAGTGAGCGTGTCAAAACGGAGCTATGTGGCTAAATTGTGTCACTTTCAATATCTATTAATATCTAAATAACAAAAATATATACTATAATAAAAGTTGATTTTTGTTTTTGGAGGCGAGATGGATTTAGTAACCAAAGTGCACCGTGAGCATGTAGAAATTCTTGTTACGGGCACTATCAAGACAATTGCAAATGCACAGGCTATTAAAGAGGCAATCCGAAAAACGCATGAACAGCACCCAGATGCTATCATCAATCTGATGATTAAAGACTCTTTTATCATTACTTCATCTGTCATTGGTTTTTTAATTAAGTCAATCAAAATGGATAAAATGAACTTACAGGTAAATGTGGGCTGTGAAGAATTATACACTATGTTAGACGACATGAATTTAGTTGAAATTATGAATGTTAGAAAGGCCTACACATGCGCAAAGGTATAGGCCTAAAAATCGGCTTAACGCTGATTCCTCTATTATTGGTGAGTTTTATTGTTTTACAGTTTTTCATTGTCAGTGAATTTAAAAAATCTTCTCAAATTCAAAGTGAAAATAACTTAAATTTACTGAGCCAATCGGTTTTCCAGACGGTACGTGCCGCTATGAATCTGGGAGATCGTGCTTTGATTGAAAAATCATTGCAAGATGCGGGAGAGATGAAAGGGATTAAAGAGCTTAAAATACACCAATCTCAAGTCGTTATCGATACCTTTGGCATTAATGCTAAACCATCAACCGATGTTGCAGTTGTCGATATTTTTAAAAACCCAAAACAACAAAACATGACACTTGATGATGACAAAGGTCATCGTTTAAGACTTTTAAAACCATTGGTTGCTGAGCAAGATTGTCTAGCCTGTCATGCTACGTCTCAAAAAGGGGATGTACTTGGTGTCATGGATATGACATTCTCATTTTCTGAAATTGATGCTTATATTAGTGAAGTAAGCTGGGAACTTATCAGCATTTTTGCATTTTCATTACTTGTAACCTCAGTTTTAATTATGCTTGTCCTCAAACGTGTGGTTGGAGATCCTTTAGCGATACTTATGGAGCGTGTACATGACCTTTCAAGTGGAAATGGCGATTTAACCGCACGTGTACAAATCAAGAGTCAAGATGAAATGGGTGATATTGCCAAATACATCAATATTTTCATTGAAAAAATTCAATCTATTATTTTGAGCTCACAAAAAATTTCACAAAATGTTGAACATACAGGTGAAACACTAAATGATAACGCTCTAGAATTTTCAAAAGGAGTGGTTGAACAAGCACATCAAATTAAGATGTCTTTTGATTTGATGAAAGACATTGAAGCCGATCTAGATCTTTCCGAAGAGCTTGCCATTCATACTGTTGAAGATAACAGCGCATCATTTAGTGTCTTGGAAAAAATGAGTATTTCACTCAATGAAGTGGTTCAAAAAATTAATGGTGCCAGTGATTCTGAGCAAGAGATGGCACATCAAATTCAAAATGTTGTCTCTCAAACGGATCAAATCAAAGGTGTATTGGCTATGATTAAAGATATTGCTGATCAAACCAATTTACTTGCCCTTAATGCTGCGATTGAAGCCGCACGTGCAGGAGAACATGGACGTGGGTTTGCTGTTGTTGCCGATGAAGTGCGTAAGCTTGCAGAGCGAACCCAAAAAGCACTTGCTGAAATCGACGCTACAATTAGTGTCATTGTCCAAGGTGTCACACAGCTTAGTACGCATATGGAAATAAACGCTGAAAACATTAGTCATATTTCACATAATGCTTTTGATGTGCAAAGTGCCACAGAAGAGACTAAAAATCGTACGCTTGCATCTATAGAAGTTTCTAAAAAAGCTTCCAAAAAAGTGGTTGAAATTTCACATTTGACAAATCAAATGATGGAACAGATGAAGCGGACACTCAGTTTATCGGACAACAATGAAAAAATTGCGGTGGAACTTTCACATATCTCTCAAACAATGTTGGAATCTTCACAAAATCTAGACTCTACACTTTCAACTTTTAAAGCATAATGCAAGGAGGCTTAGCCTCTTTGCATCATTTCTACTTTTTCTTCTATCTCCAATAACTCTTCAATCATCGGCTCTAAAAGAGCTTCTTTCTCTTCTAAGGTTTGACTGAGTTTTGTAAGTCCCATTTGCTGATAGCACTCTGGATCTTCAAGGCACTTCTTTATGGAACTAATTTCATCTTCAAGTGCTTCAATTTGTAATGGCAGTGTTTCAAGAGCACGTTGTTCTTTGTAACTTAATTTTGTAGGCGTTGTCTCTTTTGTTTTTTGTATTTTAGTCTCTTCTTTTTCAACCCAAGGAGCAGCTTGGTTTGATTCCATCGCATCAAGTTCTTTAATCTCTTTTTCAATCTCTAAGTATTCACTGTAACTTTGGTAACTCTCTTCGATGATTCCTTCACCTTTAAAGACATAAAGTTTCCCAGCAATTTTGTCGACAAAATAGCGGTCATGGCTTACAAAGATAACGGCACCGCCAAAGCTTTGGATGTACTCTTCTAAAATATTGATCGTTGGAATATCAAGATCATTGGTTGGCTCATCAAGAACCAAACAATCAACATCTTGTGAAAAGAGTAGGGCTAAGGCGACACGGTTTTTCTCACCACCGCTGAGTATGCCAATTTTTTTGTTTAAGTCTTCTTTTGGGAAAAGAAAATCTTTGAGGTAGCCAAAAACATGGAGATTTTTACCTTTAACATCTACACGATCTCCACCATTGGGGCAAAAAGTTTCGATAAGATTTTTATTGTCATCGAGCATCATGCGTTGTTGATCAAAATAACCAACCTTAAATTCTCCCTTATCAAAGTTGCCACTATCCACATTCATGTCACCTAGAAAAATTTTAAGAAGTGTTGATTTCCCAGCACCATTTTTCCCGACAATGGCAATACGATCTTTTTGCAAAATACGAGCGCTAAAGTCTTTAATAAGGAGTTTATCTCCAAGTTTTTTACAAACGTTATACATCTCAAAAAGCATTTTTTGCTTGTTGATAATCTTTTCACCATTGAAGTTATGCTTTTCACGCTCTAACTCAAGTTTGAGTTTACGCACGAGTGCAGGGTTTTTCTTGGCAGATTCACGCAACTCAAAAACTCTCTGTTTTCGCCCTTCATTACGTTTAAGTCTTGCTTTGACGCCACGCTGAAGCCATTCCTCTTCGCCTTTGAGGTATTTAAGTAAATTATCGTGCTGTTTTTGTAAAGAGAGTATGAGTTGTTCTTTACATATCAGGTAATTTTCATAGCCTCCGTCAAAGCTTCTTACTTTTCCATCATCAATTTCAATGGTCCGTGTTGCGATATGATCGATAAAGTAACGATCATGTGAGATAAAAAGTAAGGTGAATTTTGACTTTAAAACCATCTGTTCTAAAAACTCAACCATATAAACATCTAAGTGGTTGGTTGGTTCATCCAATAAAAGAATATCAGGTTTTTGAAGGATCAAACCTGCAAGTGTAACTCGACGCTGTTCACCTCCACTTAAGAGATTGACATCGCTTTGTTCAAACTGTTTGAGATCGAACTCTTGCAAAACTTGTTCTATTTTTTCATCCAAACTCCACGCATCATGTAGGTCTAAGAAAGTAACCAGTTGGCTTTGTTCTGTAAGGAGTGCTTCATTATGATAGTCATGTTCTAAAGTTTTAATGACTTCTTCATAGCGAAGACGTGCAGTTTTGAGCTCTTTAAGTTCCTCTTCAATCGCTTCTTTAACATTCATTCCCTCTTTAAAACGAGGTGTCTGGTCTAACATGCCTACTTTAATATTTTTTTGAAGAATTCGTCTTCCTTCATCTGCTTCCAATGAGCCAAAAACGATCTTCATAAGGGTTGATTTACCACCACCATTTTTACCAATGATGGCAACGCGTTCACCTTCGTGCAGAGAAAAATCAACGTCTGTTAAAATTTTTTGTGTTTCGTATGCTTTACTAATGCCGATTAAATCTAAAAGTGCCAAATAAATACCTTATTACATTTTTGCGCGTATTATACCATTAAGATGAAAATGTAGAGATGTGGGGTAAAGTATAATTACATTACCCCATAAAAGGAAGATTAAGAGCGGAATTGATTAAGCTTGTTGTTAAGGTTTTCAGCTAGCCTAGAGAGATGATCAGCAGCTG
>NZ_DAIRVK010000006.1:0-191740 GCF_036802865.1 Sulfurospirillum sp.
AGCTTGAAAAGCTACGTTACACTAGGCACTGAAGCTTGCCTCTTCCGAGGCAGAATATGTTTACATGTAAAGGTACAAGAAAGATCATTTTCTTGTGCCTTTATTTATTTTTTAGTGGTACAATATGCGTAATAAGCACGTCAAAGGAAGAGTATGGAGCCAGTTTTTAAAACAACGATCACCAAAATCAAAGGCAAAGAGAAGTTTGAGCGAGAGGATATTCTTGTTCGTGAAATCAAGTTAGAAATTTATGTCAATGGCGAAAAAATAGGTGCTGTTATGGCAACACCTGTCGATCAAGAAGCCCTTGCTATTGGTTATTTGATGAGTGAGAATATTATTGAAAAATTCAGTGATGTCACTTCGCTCAAGCTCCTCAATGATGGAATGCGTGTTGAAATCGAAGCGAAAGTGAATGTTGAAAACATCAAAAAGCTCAATGCCGAAGGTGTTGTCATTAGCGGTTGTGGTAAGAGTATGACCGCAAACATTGATCCTGAAGCGATTGAAGCGAAGGTCATCAAGAGCGATTTTAGCATTAGTGCTGAGAGATTGAGCAACGCAATGAGTCAATTTTATACCGAATGTCCTTTGTATGAGCAAACAGGGTGTGTGCATACGGCAAAACTTTTTACCGATGAAAATACTTACTTTATTGGTGAAGACATTGCACAGCACAATACCATCGATAAAGTTGTTGGAAAAGCCCAAATAGCGGGCATTGATGTGAGCAATGCTTTTTTAATGGTGAGTGGTCGCCTCTCTTCTGAGATGGTCGCAAAAGCGGTAATGCACCAAATTCCTATTTTGGCATCACGTACCGCATCAACGTGTTTGGGTTTGATGATCGCTGAAAAATTTGGACTTACATTAATTGGGTTTGTGAGAGGTGACACGATGAATATTTACCGTCATCCAAGGAGAATCCATGTCTGAGATGGAAGAGCTGATTAAAAAATATTTGAACGAAAAAGGCAAACTTGATTGTTCTGATGGCTTTAAAATCGCAACAAAACTCAAATGTTCTACCCTTGAAGTAGGTGAGTGTGCCAAAGCAATGGATATACGTATCGATTCTTGTGAACTGGGGCAGTTTGGAAAATTAGAGGGTGGTATTTACGATGAAGAAGCAGAAAATCGTCTAAAGCCACTACTGGATGAAAAAAATCGCGTGACCTGTAAAGCAGCTCGTGCCCAAGCTGCGGGCATTGGATTGAAAAAAATTCGAGGTACGTTGAAAGAGAAAAATTACGATGTGACATTTTGTGAACTGGGCTGTTTTAAAGAGAAGCTACGACCGCGTTTATACGTTAAGACGAAAACGTGGATTGAAAATGCTGAGGGAGAACTTCTTTTTGGCAAAGGTAAAACAGAAATATTAGAACTCATTGAGCAAGAGGGTTCTATCTCGAAAGCGTCTGAAAAAATAGGTATGAACTATAAAAAAGCGTGGACGCACATCAAAATTTTACAACGCAACATAAACGATACGATGGTGCAAACCAAACAAGGCGGTGGCGAAGATGCTGGTACAACACTCACCCCAGTAGCGCGTGAATTTATGGAGAATTATCGCAGACTTCAAGCGGACATTGAAAATTATGCCAATGAGCGTTTCAAAGAGTTGTTTTTAAAGCCTCGTAATAAAAAAGAGTTTAAAGACGAAAGTATCTAAGCTATTTTGGTGCTACGAAAATAATGTAAGATTTCTTTTGTATTAGGATTTAGGTTTGCCCGATAAGGGCAAACCTGAGTGTTATTTAGTTTTTAGCGCGTGTTTGAAAGTCTGGATAGAAGAGTTGTTTGTCCATAAGTTTAAAGTTAGCAATTTCGGTTTGAATTTTATCGGATGTTACCCATTCAATAAATTGTAAAGCACCTTTATAGTTGGTGTTTGCACATCTTTGTGGGTTGACCGCGATGACCGAGTAGAAGTTTTTAAGCGCGTCCGCACCTTCATACACGATGACCAATGGTGGGTTACCTTTGTGGTTCGCTTCGTATTTGATGTAGGTTCCGCGATCCGCTAGTGTGACACCTTTTTGCTCTGCTGCCATATTGATGGTTGCGATCATGCCTTGACCTGCTTCAAGGTACCATGGTTGTTTTTCAGGTGTATGACCCAAAGCCTCTTTCCAGACACCTTTTTCTTTATCATGTGTTCCAGATTTATCGCCACGGCTGACGAATTTAATTTGCTCTGTTTCGATGATTTTGAATGCTTCAGAAATGCTTTTACCTGCAAATTTTGCTTTCATTTCAGGTGTACCAAGAAGCACAAAGTCGTTGTACATAACAGGGGTTCGCTCAACACCAAAACCTTTTTCCATATAGGTTTTTTCAGACGATGGTGAGTGGACGAAAAGTACACTGACATCGCAGTTTTCGCCGAGCTTTAAGGCATTGCCTGTTCCAACGGCGACCCATTTAAGATCAACGCCTGTGTCAGCTTTGTATTTGGGAACAAGAACATCAAGAAGTCCTGTGTCACCTGTGCTGGTAGTTGTTGCCATTTTAAGGTCAGCTGCACACATAAGTGAGCTAAGGGCAAAAAGAGAAAAGAGAACGTTGCTCATTAAGCGGTTCTTTACTGAAAACATTGAATAATCCTCCGAATATGTTTATTTAGCATGTTTGTAGTTTAGCGTATCTTTTTTAAATTATATGTAAAAAGTAGGAATGATTTTGGATTTTATTTTATCAGGTTTAAAAGAGGCATTTGGGTTGCTCATCAACCTTGATCCCGAAACCATATCTGCCATTGATGTGACACTTAAAAGTTCAACATTATCGATTGTTTTTAGCATTCTGATTGGGCTTCCATTGGGTTTTTGCTTAGGATTTTTTAATTTCCCTGGACGCAAAGCGCTTAAACTACTTTCCGATACACTTTTAGCCATTCCTACGGTTGTCGTTGGTCTCATTGTTTACGCTTTTATCTCTAACCGTGGACCTTTTGGAAGTTATGAGCTTCTTTATACTTTACCGGGTATCGTCATTGGTCAAACGATTCTAGCGTTACCTATTATTGTTTCCTTAAGTGCTACAGCTGTTGAAGGGATGGAAAAAAAGCTTTACCTCACCTTGGCTTCGTTTGGTTTAACCACGATTCAGATGATTCAAAGTGTCGTGTGGGAGCTTCGCCATGCACTGGTTGCTGTAGCAGTTGCCGCATACGGTAGAGTGGTGGCAGAAGTAGGTATTGCGATGATGATCGGTGGAAATATTAAATGGTTTACACGTACCATCACAACAGCCATTTCATTGGAAACAAATAAAGGTGAATTTGCAACAGGTATTGCGCTTGGCTTAGTGCTGATAAGCATCGCTTTTTTACTCAATTTTATGCTCTTCTTTTTGAAAAAACGCGCGAGAATAGCCGTATGAAATCTTCTATGTATGAACTGCAAAATTTACGAACGCTTTACGGTGAAAAACCTGTTTTAGATATTCAGTCGCTTAGTGTATACGAAGGCGAGATTTTAGGGCTTGTAGGCTCAAATGGCAGTGGTAAAAGCACTCTGTTGCGCCACCTTGCTTTTTTAGAAGCGGCACAAAGTGGGAAGCTGCATTATTGTGGGTTTGATGCAGCTTCTTTGCCCCTTGCAACCAGACGTGATATTAGTATTTTATTACCAGAGCCTTATCTGCTCAAACGTACTGTGCGAGAAAATCTTCTTTTTGGGTTGAAAGTACGAGGTGAAGCTCACAATGCAGATCAACGTGTCCATGAAGCGTTAGAACTCGTGGGGCTTTTGCCTAAAAAATTTATGCACCGTTCATGGCATGAGCTTTCCAGTGGTGAGACGCAACGTGTAGCCCTTGCTTCAAGACTCGTTCTTCACCCTAAAACACTGCTTCTTGACGAGCCTACGAACAGCCTTGATTACAGTGGCATTCCGCAATTTACTGATGCCATTTTACATGCCAATCGTGAGTGGGGAACGACCATCGTCATTGCTAGCCACGATCTTTCGTGGCTTAGTGAAATCGCGACACGAAAAATAGGGCTTCATTTTGGTCGTATGATGGACTTTTCGACAACCAATTTGATTGTAGGAAAATGGCGTGAAAGTGGGGATGAACGCTTTTTTGACTTTGATGCGACGCAGAGCATGTCACTACCAAAGTCGTATCGTATTGGTGAAAAACGAGGTGTTGCGATCAACCCTCGCGATATTTCAGTGTCGTTTGGCACACCCAATGCGTGTGAAGAAAACAGGGTTTATCTCAACGGTACCATCCGTGACGTTTTACATATAACGAAAACCAATGAAATTTCACTTAAAATCATGATAGGCAATCATCTGCTTGAATGTATCGAAAGTTTTGAACAATTTGAATGCCACCATTTTTATCCATCTCAATATGTCACGGTAAGTTTTGAAAAATCGGCGATAAAAGTACCTTCTAAAGAGCCGTAAAGAAGGCAATGGTTTTTTATCAACGTTACTGAATTATTTCCCACTGGAGATTTTTTTGAATGAGTTTCAGTGTCTCTTTTGTCCCTAATTTGGTGGTATTGGTATCGTTATCAAATAACCCATCACACTCAATCTCAAAATTGAGCGACTGATCGTCTATCCATGTGACATTTTGTACAACACAATGTGAAGGGAATTTATGGGTAAAAACTTTGACAATACGCTCTTCACTCAATGTATAAACGCTAAGGCGTGGAGATTCAGCTGCTTCGGTTACAAAATAGCGTTGGTTTGGGCATAGATGGGGCATTCCGTCCAGCGGTATGTCATTGCCATTGCGTAGATCAATGGCGTGGTACGCTTCACTATCGGGCATAAAATCGCTGTAAATGAGATATTTTTCTTTAAAAAAACAGCCTTTGAGTGTGTAGAGTAAGGTTTTATACTCTGGGTCATTGCCAATATATTCATCTTTGAATTCTAGTTTTTCCCCATTTATCAAGTGAATGGTTTTAACATCGTTTGTAGCAGTGAAAAATGCTCTACACTGTGCAAGTTGCGCTACATTGACATCACGTTCAAAGTAGGCAAGATCGGCCATTAAAAAAGATGCGATCATTGCCAAAATTCCGTAGATTTTTATCATCTATTTTCCTTTACCTGTAAAGATTGATCAACCGTTAGCTCACTTCTAATCCATCATTTGAACTATTAGTGGTTTTGAGTAGAGCTTTTTCATTTTCTCGTTTTTTCTCTTCGGCAAGTTCTTCCAGCATCTTTTTAATAGACTCTGCCCCAAAAAAGCACTTTCCATCCATGATGTCTCCTAGTGATTCACCCGTTAACTCGGTGTTAAGATTTGCTATAGCATAGGCTAGAGGATTTTCTATGGCACTTAGAGTATAAATTTTCTCTCCATTTTCATCAACTCCTAACGTTAGAAAATCATCGACAAATGTCTCAGGATTGGAGTAGCGATTGAGTGTTGCACTGAGCTTTGTATCGTCTTTATAGGTGGCTTGAAGTTTATCGATAACCGAATGTACAGATGTTTTATCGGGGGTAATGTTAAAAATCATATTTTCAGACGTTGTTACTCCAAGGCTAATGGTTTCATCTGCTTCGTAGTAGTATTTAGACGTGCTCATACCAATAATATCATCGCTGACATCTGCGGTACTGCTACTGCTTTTGTCGTTAGCACTTTCAGGGAGAATATTAATATGAATATCACCCACTGAGACGTTACTAAGCTCCGAAATGTTGGTTTGAATTTCATTCATATAGTCATTGAAGCTTGTGTCAATAGTGGTGTTTTTTTCATTGCACATATCAAGCATTTTTTGGTAATAGGTGTCGTTTTTGACATAAACATCGTAAAATGTTCCACTTTTTTGCACATGCATGAATACTCCTTAGAAAGCAGAAATCATACAAATACTAAGCAAATTTTGATCCAGTTTAGGTGGTTTGCTCATAAAAACAGATTTGATTGCGTCCTTTTTCTTTGGCTTGGTACATCGCAAGATCAGCCTCTTTGATGAGCGTAGCGCCATCTTTAATGAGATGATCGCTAAAAAGTGTCACACCTATACTGGCTCCTAGTATATAGTTCCCATTTGCCAATGAGTAAGGTTTTCGCAAAAGCGAGAGGATTTTTTGAGCGATGCTTTGTGCTAAGTGATGTGCAATGCCCTTCTGATTGCCCAAATTTTTAAGTAAAACGATAAATTCGTCGCCTCCAAGGCGTGCAGCAAGATCGCTTTCTCTAATACTCTCTTTCAATCTTGAAGCCGTTTGAATGAGCAACATATCTCCAGCATCGTGTCCAAAAGTGTCATTTAACTCTTTAAAATGGTCAAGATCTATAAAGAGCAGTGCTCCAAAATACTTCTGATTAACGCTGTTTTTAAGTGTATCCAAAAGTGTCTCTTCGAGGAGGCGACGGTTAGCAAGATGGGTGAGTGGATCGTAGTAAGCAAGCTCTTGAATTTGTTGTTGTGCTACTTTATGGGTTGTAATGTCGTTAAAATTTGCAATGAAATGTGTTGTTTTCCCTTTTCCATCACGAATGGTTGTAATGGTCAAGGATTCTGCATAGATTTCACCGTTTTTACGCTTATTCCAAAGTTCACCTTGCCAAAAACCTTGTGTTAAAAGCGTTTCCCACATGGCATCGTAAAAGGCTTTATCATGGTACCCTGATTTTAAAATACGTGGTGTTTTTCCAATAATTTCATGGTCGCTGTAGCCTGTAATACGAGTAAAAGCTTCATTGACTTTCACAATGTGCTCTTTAGCATCGGTAATTAAAATGGCTTCTTGTGTCTCAAAAGCAACAGCGGAAAGATGTAATTGTTCGGCTTTTTTCTGTGCGTCAATGTTGATGTAAACACCTGTAAGGAGGAGGGGTTCATGTGTTTGTGAAAATTCAATTGCTTTACCCCGTACTTGTATCCATACCCATTCATTCGAAGTTGTTTTCATACGACGTTCAATCAAAAAACTCGAATGTGCAGCGATTTGCTCTTGGATGGATAAAAGCATATCTTTTGAGTCTTCAGGATGGGTAAGCTCTATAATTTTTTTCCAGGAAGGCTCAAACGTATTGGGTGTAAAGCCCAAAAGAAGAAAACATTGGGGATCCCATGTGATGCGATTTACCTCAAGGTTCCATGTCCAAAGCCCTGTTTGGGTTGCTTCCATTGCAACGCGGAACTGTTTTTCATAAGAGAGTTGAGCTCTTTGACGCTCATTTTCTTTGTAGTATCGAATAATGAGCATCAGTGCTAATCCACCTGAGAGAACAATCAATAATGTCGTAATGGCTAGAATTTTACTGCGTTCTTGATCCCAATATCCTATGGCATTGGCTTCATTGGTTTGAACTTCAACAATAAAAGGCAAAAACTTAGCGAGTCGAAAAACATCTAAGATATTCCGTGTATGGGTTTTCATATGTGAAAAAAAGTCTTCATCTTTCATCGGATGTGCAATGCTATAGTGTGAACTTCCAAGGTTGATGGCAGGGTCTGTTGTGAAGAGCAAAATACCATCTATCCTCCACAAAGAGACAATGCCCTGTTCAATCGGAAAGATCGTCGTATAATGATTTTCCAGATAGTCGGTATTGATGTTGGCTATAACATAATAGAGCTTTTTTTCAAAAAATACTTTTTTGAGTAAAGGTAAAAAAGTAATATGCTGCGAATTAATAGGCATTTGGGGCGTACTAGCACGGGCATTCTCAAAATCTCTTCCTGCCCAAGGAACACCAATACGAAGCAAAGGATTTTCACCAAAAGGAATGGGTAAAAAGTTATCAAGAATTACTTTTTTTCCCATATTTGCGCTATTGGAACTCGCAACAATAACCCCTTCGTCGTTTAATAAAGAGAATGAACGCAGACTAGGTGCATTGTGTAAAAGCTCTAAAAAAATAGGCGCAAGGAGTTCATTGGTAGGTATTTCATTGCTTAAAAGTGGAATACGATCAATGGTAAGGCTAATACTTTGAAGAATTTGTGAAAAATGCTCTTCAAGGGTGTTTGCATGGAGATTTGCAATATGCCGATGGGTTTGAATGGCTTCTTGGCGCAAACTGGTTAATGCCCAAAAAATGAGCCCAATAATCATGCCAGCCATTATAAAACCTGCTAAAAAATACCGTGTTATTTTTCGTTTTGTTTCAAGAAACTGTTTCATAAGACTTACTCTGTAAGAACAATCGGTTCTAAATGGTGTTGTTTAGCGGCATTTAAAAGCCTACCATCGTGTTTGATAGCAACAATAAATGCTTCAACTTTTTCCAGCAAAGCGGGTTCATTTTGTGCAATTGCCCAACCGTAGGGCGTTATGTTAAATGGTTTGCTAGGCTTGATCAGTTTTGCCCATTCTCGCTCTTCCATCATGCGTATACCAAAAGGATAATCGGTCATAAAGACATCGGCACGCCCCGCTTCAACTTCCTGTTCTCTGGCATGGAAGGAGTCAACGACTAAAAGTTTTGCCTTTTGTAGGCTCTTTTGCATGAGTGTAACATGGTATGTTCCTTTGGCTACGGCAACTATGACACCCTCTTTATCGATGTCTTCCCACGTTTGGATACGTCGATTACTTTTAGAAGAGATGGCATACACGTCACTGGCAAGATGTGCGGATGTTAGAGTGAGATGTTGTTTACGCTCAGGCGTCTGACCAATAGCAAACATCGCTATATCACACTGTTTAGTGGTAATATCTTGGATAAGCGTGGCAAAGGAGCTTTCTTTAAATTCAACACTTACGCCAAGTTCTTTGGCAAACTTTTTTGCGAGATCGACATCGATGCCAACGAGCTCTTGCGTACGAGGGTTGACGTAGGAAATACCATAGTATTCAGGCCAGATACAAACACGTATTTTTTTAGCCTCAAAAATAGATGACAGCGTATCGGCAAAGAGTGAAGTGGCAAGGCTTGCCGTCATAATAAAGAGTAAAAGTATACGTGCCATGACACAGCCTTTTATCATTTTTTTAAGTATAACACAAAACTATATCTTAAATGCACAATTTACTGAAATCGTGCTAAAATAGAGCCAATCAAGATGAAGGAGTTTACAATGTTTGTTAAATTAAATGAGAGAGTTTATCTTAATGCGGATCGCATTACACGTATCAAGATTGATGAAGTACAAGATGGTATCCGTGTACGTTTTTACGAAGGTCAAAACCAAGTGGCAAAAAGCCATAAATTTGACACTGTTGAAAAAGCTGGTGCATGGGTTGAAAAAATCATGAACGCAAAATAAGAGAGGCAAGAAAGCCTCTCTTCCCTCTTTTTTAGGTCTAAGGTTTAGACTAACTTATTAACTTACCAAAGGAAAATCATGAAACTAGATTGCAGTGGCTTGGCATGTCCAGAGCCAGTATTACAAACAAAAAAAGCATTAGAAATACTTCCCAATGACTCTGTTTTGGAAGTGGTCGTAAGCTCTCTAGCATCAAAAGAAAATGTGATGCGTTTTGCGCAAAATGGCGGTTTTGATGTAAGAGCTGAAGATTTGGGCGAGAGCAAATGCCTCATTACCATCGTAAAAGGGTTTGCATGCAATGTTGCAACAAAAACAAGCGATGAGCCATTTTTAGATAAAACTTTGTTTCTCAAAAGTGACAAAGTAGGCGAGGGTGAGCTTGGAGCAAAACTCATTGTTGGCTTTTTAAAATCAACTCTAGAGCTTCCAAAATTACCAAAGCGCATTGTCTGTGTCAATCAAGCCGTTCTTTTAACGACAGCAGAAGAGAGTGCGCCTATTATTGAGGTGCTTAAAGCGCTTGAAGCTAAAGGTGTAGAGATTTACTCGTGTGGTGTTTGTTTAGAGTATTTTGGTGTGACCGACAAGCTTAAAGTGGGCAAAATCGGTAATGCCTTTGGTACCATCGAGATGCTGTTTGGCGGAGAAGGCACAATTAGTCTATAGGAAAACGATGAACAACGAAGCAAAATTGACCAAGTACGTCAAAGCTGCGGGTTGCGCTGCCAAGCTGGGTCCGGGAGACCTCACAGAAGCCATAGGTGGTCTTTCTTGCACGCACGAAAACGTTTTGGTTGGCATGGATACGAGTGATGATGCCAGTGTCTATTATCTTGATGACGAACGAGCCCTTGTACAAACAGTAGACATTATTACCCCTGTGGTGGATGATCCGTTTGTGTACGGTCAGATTGCAGCAGCAAACTCATTAAGTGATGTATTTGCCATGGGCGGTGAAGTGGCTACGGCTATGAACATTGTAGGCTTTGATGGCTGTCATCAGCCACGTTCCATTCTCAAAGAAATTTTGGAAGGTGGCCAGAGCAAGGTCAAAGAGTGCGGTGGTATCATCATCGGTGGGCATACCATCGAAGCACCTGAGATGACGTATGGCATGAGTGTCACGGGGTTCGTGCATCCAAAGAGAATTTACCGTAACAATACACCGCGCATTGGCGATGTACTGATTCTTACAAAACCCCTTGGAATGGGCATTCTCACAACAGCGATTAAAGCAGATATGTTGGAGTCTAAGGTCATTGAAAAGGTAGCTTCCATCTTGGCAACCTTAAATCATAAAGCCTCTCAAATCATGCGTAAGTACGATGTAAGTGCCTGTACCGATGTGACGGGCTTTGGACTCTTTGGACATGCGTATGAGATGAGTTTTAATCATGTCACCATCGCGTTTGATCTTAAAAATATTCCGATTTTAGACGAAGCGAGGGCTTTGGCGGACATGGGCATCATCCCAGCAGGAGCGTACAATAACAAGAGTTATTTGAGTTCTAAAGTAGAAGCGATCGTAGTGCATAAAGATGAAATTATCTTGTACGATGCCCAAACTTCGGGTGGGCTTTTAATGGCGGTGTCACAAAATGATGCGCCAAAATTGCTTCAGCATCTTAAAGATGAAGGGCTTAGTTACAGCGCTATCATCGCTGAAATTCTACCTTTGGGTGAAACACCACTGCGTTATATGTAAAAAATTTAACACTAATTTAACACATGCTCTATAAACTCATCTCTTAGAAAATAGGGGTGGGTATGGAGTATTTAAAATTTAGCATTGATTATGGCATTATGGGACTGCTTTTTTGTATGAGTATTCTCTCTTTTGGACTGTTTATTGAACGTGTTTTTTTCTATAAAGCACTGGTTCTTTCATCTTACAAAACCAAAAAATCACTGGAAATTGCACTCAGTAACCATCTCACTACCATCGCAACCATCACATCAAATGCCCCTTATATAGGGCTTTTAGGAACAGTACTAGCCATTATGCTAACGTTTATGAATATGTCAGAACAAGGCATTGAAGCTACCAAAATAATGAGCTCTTTAGCCTTAGCGCTTAAAACAACAGCTGTTGGTCTTGTAGTGGCTATTGTATCGATGGTATTTAACAACATTTTAGTGCGTTACTCTGAGCGTTTTTTAGCAGATTATGATGAAGAAGTTTGATAGCATTAACGTCATCCCTTTTGTCGATATTCTGCTTGTCTTACTCGCCATTGTGCTGATGACATCGACGTTTATTGCTAAAGGAATCATCCCCGTCGAACTTCCTAAAACTGCTTCATCTGAGAAAATGGAATCCACTACAGTCGTGATTAGTATTTACGAAGATGGAAAACTTTTTTTAGAAAAAGAGCCTATTTCCTTAGAGCGCCTTCGTGAACACTTGGATCCTTTGGGATTGGAAACGCATATTTCGATCAATTGTGATAAAAAAACACCTTTTGAATTTTTTGTGGGCGTCCTCGAAGCATTGACCGTACGGCATTTTCGTAATATTGATATTATTACCGAAAAATGAAGCGAACGACTACTGCGTTATTGCTTTCTTTGACGGTTCATTTAGCTGGACTGATGACGATTTATATATGGATGGATGAAAAGCAAACACCCAAAAGTGAACGTGTATCGCTACGTATGAGTGCTGTAAATGTTCATCAAGATGAGCCAAAAGATATAGCGCCTCAAGAGGTCGTAAAAAACGTAATGCAAGAACCCAGTAAGCCACTCCAGGAAACGAAACCTCTTCCAAAAAAAAGAGATAAAATCGCCTCAAAAACACCAACGCCTTCTTTGGTTCAAGACGCACGAGAAGTGTCTGAGAGCAATGCCACCTCTTTTGCCGAAGAGAAACCCCCCAAAGTAAGTACGGTAGAAATTTCTGAGATGGAACCTGTAAAACAAACCTATGTGGCGCTTTACGGTGATGTCATAAGACAGATGATTGAAAAAAATAAAGAATACCCTGAAATTGCTCGTAAACGCGCTCTCTCTGACAATGTTGAGGTCAGTTTTACACTCACAACACAAGGTGAAATCGAGGAGCTAAGAGCATCTTCTAAATATAAAATCCTCTCTAACAGTGCCATAGAAACTATTCATAAAGCCAAAGTATTTTTTCCAAGACCAACAGAGAATGTGACGATAAAAATACCAATTATTTATGTCATAAAATAGTATTTAACATTAATTTGACACAAATTTAACACGTATTTAACACACCCTTCTTATACTTATTTTTTATAAATATCTGGAGGTAATATGAAAAGGGCAATTGGTCTTTCCTTGGTAGTTTCGACGATGTTATTTGCTGAGACAGGTGTTTTAGAGCCTGTAACCGTTGTAGGAGAAACGTTTTCTAAAGAAGTCAAAGACATTAATGGCGAAGAGTTAAAATCTGCTGATCTTGCCGACGCTCTTTCGCGTAACAGTTCATCCATTACGGTCATTCGTAGCAGTGGTATTGCCAATGATATTCTCTTGCGTGGGCAAAAAAGAGACAATATCAATATTCTAATGGATGAGGCTAAGATTTACGGCGGATGTCCAAATCGTATGGATCCTGCTATCACACATATTAACGCTGACAATATTGAAAATGTCAAAATTATTGAAGGTCCTTACGATGTAGAGCATTTTGGAACACTAAGCGGTTTAGTGGTTGCTGAGACTAAAAATCCAACCAAAGAACCAAGTGGCGAAGTGAACCTTGGCATGGGAAGTTATGGTTACAAAAAAGCATCTGCCAGTGCGAGTGGCGGAAATGATGTTGTGCGTGTTCTTTTTAGCGCATCAACAGAGGAGAGTGACCAGTACAAAGATGGAAATGGTGATACTTTCTATGATCAAATTGCCCATGCTATCGCTCAAGGGAAGGCGGCTTCTACAAATCAATACAGAAATAGCGATCAAAAAGCGTATGAGAAGAAAACCTTTATGGGTAAAGTTTTCATCAATCCTGTGGAAAATCAAGAGATACGTTTAGGCTATACGCTCAATCGTAGTGACAATGTGTTGTACCCATCGCGCAGTATGGATGCAGATTATGATGATAGTGATATCTACACATTTGGTTACAGTCTTTACGATTTAGGTGCTTTTTCAAAAGAGTTGAGCCTTGAAGCGTATAAATCTACAGTGGATCATCCAATGTCTGGAAGATTAAGAGTCATACCTACTGCAGGAATGATGGCAGGTAAGTATATGACAGCTAAAATGGATACTAACATAGAAGGTGCAACACTCAAAAATAAAATGAATTTTGCAGGTGGAGAGTTCGTTTACGGTATAGATGTCAGCAGACGAAATTGGGATGGCGAAAGCTATACAACAACCGTGGCGACAGGCGCAAATACCGCTCCAACACCATCTCTTAATATCCCTGATGTTGATACGACCAATAAAGCTATTTTTGCAAAGTACATGACGAGTGTAGGTGACTTTAATATTCAAGCAGGCACTCGTTATGATGATACCTCTATAAAAGCCAATCGTACAGGCTTAGCAACTATTAAAAGATACGATAATGACTATGAAGCACTCTCTGCTAATACGATTGTGACGTATAAAGCCAATGACAATGTGGACTATTTTATTGGATTTGGTAAAGCATCTCGTGTACCAGATGCACGAGAGTTGTACCATCCAACGAATTCGACAGCTATCTTAGATCAAGTGACAAACTATGAAGCAGATATGGGTTTTAAAACGCATTACGATGGTTTTGGTGTGAAAGGAAAACTCTTCTATTCCATCCTAAAAGATTATATCTACTATAACGCAGATGCTTTGAAATACGTCAATGTTGATGCAACCATTTATGGAGCTGAATTGGATGCGTACTACGATATTAGCGATACATTGACGCTAGGGTATGGCATGAGTTATCTTAAAGGTAAAAAAGATGAACCTTTGGCAGGCCAGAGCGATAAAGATTTAGCGGACATTGTTCCTCTTCGTGCTATGACATCTTTGACGTATCATGTAGGGGATCATGCATTAAAAACAGAAATGATTGCAGCAAAACGTTGGAATAATGTGGATATGGACAATGGTGAACAAGAGCTTGCAGGCTACGCGGTGTTTAATCTCAAGTACAATTATAAAGTAACCAAACACTTTGATGTTACGCTGGGAGTGGATAATATTTTTGATAAAACCTATGCGGTATCGAACACATACAAAGATGTTACATTACTTAATAATGCAGCTGTTGATGATGCCGTTATGCTCATCAATGAGCCAGGTCGCTACCTTTACGCTAATCTTCGTTACAGATTTTAAATGTTAGATGAAAAAAGATGAGATAACCCAAATGGGTTATCTCTGAGTTGGATTACGCCTTGAGATCAAGGTTTGACCCAATGCCCTCTGATGCCAGCCCAGAGACTTGCGTTGATGCTGTATCTGTCGGTTGAGGCATAGATTCCAAAAGCTTTGAAACCATCTGTTCTTGAACCTTCATCGCCTGCTTCATTGCATAGATTTCTGTGCTTGAAGGGATGCTACTGTTTAGCGCGTCCATAATTTACTCCTTATGTAGAGCTATAACTATATCGGCAATTTTGCTTTTCCTGTATAGTTATACATGGAACTTAAAATGCTTTGAATGATTAGATTACGCAAGAAGTCTAATATGTGATAGAATATATCACAGAAGCAGGGATCGCTTATAAAGGACACTTTATGGAAGCAAAGTATTATCTGTTATGTCCCCTTTGTAGTTATGAAACAGAGCATATTACACTTGCTCGTACCTATCGCCACATCAGTTTACAACGAAAATGGATGGTCTGCCTTGAATGCCATCAACTCCAAGAAAAGCCTCATCCAAAGCGATTTTTAATTCAAGCATTAAAAGTTTTGTGGCTCAATGCAAAGCATTTTATTTCCAAAGGACGGAAGCATAATCCTTCCAAACTTTTGCAAAAACCTTCATGTTATAAATGCCATGGAAGCCATTTGTTGGAGTGGGATGGGAATTGTCCAAAATGCGGGAGTGCTTTTTTAAAAAAAGTCGTATGACGTTATTGGGTATGCGTTAAAAGCCACCCGATAACCCATGCACCATCTTTGACAAAATAGACTTTTTGATTGAAAAATTGCATAGTCTCTATGGTCTCTTTTGCCAATAATGCACCAGCAACTAAATTTTTAGCACCATAATAGCCTAGTAAATAGCATTGTGCTGTTGCATCGGTGCACTCTTTTCTTTGCTCTTGCGAAAAAAGAGCGATGAGGTTTTCAAAATCTGCTTTTTCTAAGAGCACAAACGACTCCAAGTGACCGTTTGTTTTCAAATAAGCTGTCGCCCAGAAAATACCGCCACTGGCGAAGAGTGTCTCTTTCCCTTTGGAGAGTTTGATGACAGAGAGTTCTTTGTTGATAATATGTGAGCATTTTTCTTGAAAAGAAGCATTAGTGTCAAGTATATCGGCATGTTGGGTTGTTGAGACAGTTCCTAGAGGAATTTCAAAAAAATCTATCGTATTATTGGTATCAAGCCAAGCAACTTTCGTGTTACCACCACCAATGTCGATCATAGAAGCTTTATGCCATTGTTCTTTAGGAACGGAGCCGTAAAAAGCGAAAGTACTCTCCTCTTTTTCATCAATGAAATGCAGTACTAAATGTGTACTGTTTTTGACATTGGCTTCCAGTTCTGGTCTGTTATTGATTTTGTTGATGGCACTGCTTGCGATAATGAAGATATTGTGTTCAGGTATCTTTTGTTCACTCACCAGAATCTTTTTAAGCGTAACAATGTCAGAAGTGACTTGTTTGACCATTTCGTTATTCATGGTTTGATGCTCTGTTATACCACTTTGTGGGGAGGTGTTCAACCCATTGCGATAGCTGATTTTGGTAAGATTAGACTCTATGTCAATGACATATGCCTTAACACCTTTTCCCCCTATCTCGATAGCCCCATAGTGCTCTGCCCCCAAAAGGGCAGTATGGCATAGGACGATAAAAAGAAACAGAAGGGGGCGAAAAGCGTTTTTAGATAACAAGGCAGTACCCAGCAATCACCGCACCAATCGTACTGAGAATTAAAGAGCCTATCCAAAACTTTTTATTGCGTGTGAGCGCTGAAATAGAGGCTAATGCAATAGAAATTTGTAAAAATGTAATGGCAAAGCTCAGAATGTGGTGAATGTGATAATAGTGGTCACTCTCCGCATTGCGTAGCTCTTTAAGCCTTTCAATTCTTTCAGCCTCAGCTTTAATCTCTTCTTGCTCTTTTTTGTATACAACAACTTTTTTCTTAAAATCTTCCGCTTTTTCAGGGAATATTTCTGCATTTACAGCGTAAATATGCGATTTGACACTTTTAGCTTGGTAAAAATTCCATTGATCCGATGCTTGACTTTGGTAAAGTACCGCTTCGTTTTTGGTGAGAATCGTTTTGGATGTAATTTGAGATTCATACAAACCAA
Organism: Sulfurospirillum sp.; assembly: GCF_036802865.1. Taxonomy (NCBI): domain Bacteria; kingdom Pseudomonadati; phylum Campylobacterota; class Epsilonproteobacteria; order Campylobacterales; family Sulfurospirillaceae; genus Sulfurospirillum; species Sulfurospirillum sp. The sequence goes on from NZ_DAIRVK010000006.1 coordinate 16,675, forward strand.
CCAGTGCGGTGAGAATAGCAATGATAGCCGTACTGAGCGAAATATATGAAAGCCAACCTTCCATCTCTTTTTCTTTATGCTTGACCTCTTCCATCGCTTCTTCAACTTGTTTTAAATGCTCTTCAATTGCGTTACTTTCCATCCCATTCTCCTTTTTATCTAAATAAATCGCGCGTATTTTATCAAAAAAAATGCTAAATTCGATGTGCTTTTGTTTTTAGGGTTTTATCGGTTAGCGCATTGATATAGTAGTAAGCAACACCTAAGAGTGTCGCAATAAAAGGCAATGCGAAATACCAATGTGCACGTGCGTATTTGATAACGCCTAGAATCTCATCTCCAAAGTACCATACAGGGATAATGATAATACTACTCCAGCAGAGTGCCGAGCAGAGATTGATAAGCGCAAATTTCTTGGCGCTGTATCCTGTCAGTCCTATAGAGATAGGAATAACGGTTCGAAGCCCATAAAGATACCGTTGCATAAAGATAATGGGCCAACCATGCCTTTTAAGCAGAAGATGCGCAAGGGCTAACTTTCTTCGTTGGTGTTTGAGTTTGCGATGGACATACGCTTTATTAAATCTTCCAATGTAAAAATAGAGCTGATCGCCTGCGAAACCACCAAGACCTGCAACGACGATAGCGGTTAGAAGATTCATGTCGCCTGTGTGGGTAAAAAGCCCTGCCATAACCAGACCACTTTCACCCTCTAAAATACTCCATAAAAAGAGTATCACATAACCGTATTCTCTCATTAATGATAAAAATAATTCTTCCATGCGGTCTCTATTTAGCTGTTGTTACGCATTTGCGAGACAACATTTTCTGCATTGTATTTACGAGCCGCCGCGGCAACTTCTTTATCGACAATGGTTTGTCCGATGGGGAAAAGTGAAATGGCAGCAAGTTTAAGATGTTGAAATCCAAAAGGAATACCAATAATCGAAGCAAAACAGGCAATGGCAGAGACAATATGCCCCAATGCAAGCCAAATACCTGCAAAGAAAAACCAAAAAATATTACCAATAACACCTAAAGCGCTTGTACCAATGTCTTCTTTGTTGGAGAGTTCTTTGCGACTTATTGCTTCTTTCCCAAAGGGAAAAAATGTAAATTGACCTATAACAAAACAGGCTTTTGCCCAAGGAATGCCAATGATCGTTATAAATGCCAATACGCCTACGATCCACCAGCACAGTCCCATAAAGACACCGCCTAAAATGAACCATAAAAAATTACCTATTGCGCGCATGATGAATGTCCTCGTTAATTTTAAGTGCCGTATTGTACTTGAAATTTTTATTTTTTCGATTACATAATAAAAGTGGTTTTTGAGAGATTTGCAAAATGGAGAAGAGGTTTTTGGATTGTGAAAAAAGAAGTAGCACTCAGACCGGGCAATCTGAGTGCATCTTTATTAAAAATGTTTGAGTTCTACACAAAAAGGAGGTTTTTGTCTTGGTAATGAAAGTATAGAGAAATAGATTAAACGTGTTGTTAACCTTTAGTAAATAAAAAGTCAATGGAGAAAAATTGTGCGACTTCTATGTTTTGAGAAGTCGCAGCATTGTTATAGGGTGTGTATTTATGCGGTTGCTTTAAAATTTAGCAAATTTTCTAATATAGTACATTTTAACACTTTGCGTTAGAAAGATATACGCTATCATCATCACAACTAAAATACTCCAATATTCCATAGGAAGTGCAACAAGCCCAAGGGCTGAGGCAAAAGGAGAAAAAGGTAACCAAATTCCAAAACACATAATGCTTGCTGTCATTAAGATAACCGGTAAACTTGCCGTACTTTGAAAGAATGGAATTTTATTGGTTCTAATAATATGCACAATCAGTGTTTGAGAGATGAGAGACTCTACAAACCAACCTGTTTGAAACAGTGCTTCATTATGCCAAGCATCAAAGATATAAATCATAACTCCAAATGTAATATAATCAAACACGGAACTCGTTGGTCCAACGATAAGCATAAAGTTTTTAATATCTGCAATATCCCATTTTTTAGGGCTTTTGATGAGATCATCATCCACATGATCGGTGGGTGTTGTGGACTGAGAGAGGTCGTATAAAAAGTTATTGGTGACGATTTGAATCGGGTGCATTGGGATGAAAGGCAAAATGGCACTGGCACCCACGACACTAAACATGTTGCCGTAGTTTGAGCTTGAGCCCATTTTGATGTACTTAATAATGTTAGCAAAGACTTTTCTTCCCAGTAAGACTCCTTGCTCCAAAACAAGCAAACTTCGCTCAAGTAAGATGATGTCTGCTGTCTCTTTAGCAATATCAACAGCCGTATCGACCGAGATACCCACATCGGCAAGTTTGAGTGCGGGCGCATCGTTGATGCCATCACCCATAAAACCAACCGTGTGACCGTTCTGTCTGAGAGCGCTTACAATTCTCGCTTTATTATCGGGGGAGAGTTTGGCAAATACATTGGCTTTTTCAACAGCAATTTTGAGCTCATTTTCGCTCATGGCATCAATGTCAGAGCCTTGATAAACAGCTGTTATATCTAATCCTACATCTTTACAGATTTTTTTTGTCACAAGTTCATTGTCACCGGTGAGAACTTTGACAGAAACACCATATTCATTCAATATTTTAATGGCTTCGCGTGCGCTGTCTTTGGGAGGATCAAGGAATGACATAAAGCCCGCTAAGATCATCTCAGATTCGTCTGATACTGCGTAAGCTTGTTGTGAACTTGGTATGTTTTTATAGGCAACGGCAATGACTCTAAAGCCATCGTTGTTATAGCTATTGACCAGATTGAAAATCTCACCGTGCATGGTGCTACCCAATGGCAAAATTTCACCATTGCGTTCTACATGACTGCACACTTTTACCATTTCTTCAACAGCACCTTTGGTAATCAGTAGATGTGAATTATCGGTCTTTCCAACGACAACTGACATTCTTTTACGATTAAAATCAAAGGGAATCTCATCAATTTTATTAGGAAATTCATTTTTTGCCAACCCCTCAATTTCAGAGTGTTCCAAAACGGCAACGTCGAGAAGATTTTTTAAACCCGTTTGATGGAAGCTATTGAGGTAAGCTAATTCTAAAACGTGGTTGCATGCTTCGCCGTTTATATTGACATGCTGTTCAAGTATGATTTTATCTTGCGTAAGCGTTCCTGTTTTATCGGTACATAAGACATCCATTGCCCCAAAATTTTGGATAGCACTGAGCTTTTTGACAATGACTTTTTGTTTTGAGAGGGCAAAAGCACCTTTACTGAGATTGACCGTTACGATCATCGGTAACATCTCAGGAGCCAATCCAACAGCAACAGAGAGACCAAATAAAAATGCTCCCATCCAATCATCTTTTAAAAAACCATTGACGAGCATGACCACAGGCACCATGACGAACATAAATTTAAGCATAAGCCATGTAAATTTTTTGATGCCTATATCAAAACTGGTAGGTTCTGCCGCACTTTCGATAACTTTTGCGATAGATCCAAGGTACGTCTCTTTCCCTGTGGTACACACAATACCAATCGCCGTTCCACTTTCGATACTCGAACCCATGAAGCAGATATTATGGGCGCTTAGCATCGACGTAACCTCGTAAGGTTCATTGATAGCAAATTTCTCGACAGGCATTGCTTCTCCCGTTAAGGAAGCTTGATTTAAAAAGAGGTCTTTTGCACTGAGAATTCTTAAATCTGCTGGAATAATATTGCCAGCGCTGAGGTGGACAATATCTCCCGAAACTATATTTTTGATGGGTATTTCAAGTGTTATGGAATGAGGCTCGGAGAGTTTAATTCCAAATTTGTCAGGAATTTCTGGAGGAATAGTCTCCGTTTCTTGTCTTAGTACCGTGACAGTAGAAGAGACCATTTTACTGAGTTTATCAGCTGCTTTACTCGATCGAAGTTCTTGCACAGAAGATAAGATAACACTTAGCAGTGTCATTCCTCCGACAACCATGGCTGTTCGCATATCGTTCATATAGAGTGAGACGCTTGCTAGTACGATAAGCATCAGTGTCAATGGATTTTTGACATTTTCAAGGATAACAAGAAAAGGGTTTGCTTTTTTGTTTTCTGAAATAACATTATGCCCAAATTTGGCAATACGTCTTCTCACATCATGATGGCTTAAGCCTCTTTCTGAGCTTTGAAGCTTTTCAAATAAAACATCTTTGGAACAGGTCGCAAGCTCTTGAAGTTTATGGGTGCTGGATTGTGCATTTGCAATGTTTTGCTTTGAAGCTTTAAAGTTTTTTGGCAAAAATGCAGGCACTAGGGTTTGAAAAAAGTAATCATACTTAAACATAATCATTTCCTTTTAGTAATTGTGACGGTAAAAAGGTGATTTAAATGTTTAGAGTCAGCTTATTTCAATTGTTATGCAGCGCAAAATAAATCACCAAGAAATAAGCGGACTTTACAACTAGGGGGATGATCTTCCATGTAGCGTCCTTTCTTGTGATGTGTTTACGTGTGGAATTTTATCTTATTTTTTGAAATAGTTGGTTACAAATTTTTTTATGGCTTTCAACGAGGTAAGGATAGATATATATTTCATACTGCCATACTTTGAAGTATTTTTTTCACAGAACGTTATACTGTCTTTAATCTTGCATATGTAAAAGGTTTTATGTGATTATTCATCTTGATTTAGACTGTTTTTTTGTCTCCGCTGAGCGCACAAGAATTCCTGAACTTAGGGATAGAGCTGTTGTTGTGTGTAAAAGTGGTGATACCAAAATTTTCAGCACACAAGACACCGAAAGCATGATGACGGATTCTGTGGGTGGGTTTAATGGACTAATGCAACATAAAAAAATGTTTCAGGGGTTTGATAAAAATGCATGGAAGAACGAATTTATGGATGAAAGGGGCAGGGTGCATGGCATTGTCATCGCTAAGAGTTATGAAGCGAAAAAGTATGGCATTAAAACAGGAACTTCTTTGCGCGATGCGCTTTTTATGTGTCCAAAACTTCTTGTCGTTCCCAGTGATCATCTCTTTTACCAACTGCTTTCCACCAAGCTCAAAGCCTTTTTGCAAACCAAAATTCCCATCTTAGAGCAGTACAGCATTGATGAGTTTTGGGGTGATCTTAAAGGCTGGGTTAAAGAAGAAGAGACGTATGATTTTGTTGCTTCGTTGCAAAAAGAGATTTTAGAAAAATTTAATCTGCCTATCTCTATTGGGGCATCGAGTTCTAAATGGATCGCCAAGCTTGCCACGGACTTTAATAAGCCGTATGGGCTTACCTTGGTTCGTAAACATGAAATTATTTCATTTGTTTCATTGATGCCTATTGAAAGTTTCCCCGGTATTGGAAAAATGTTGCAGAAAAAATTTGCCAGTTATGGCATTGCCACGTTGGGTGAAGTGTTGGAACATCAAAAGTTGGTTTCAGGGTGGGGAACCATCGGTAAAGACCTATTAGCACGTATTAGCGGAGTCGATAATGAACCTGTCATCACCAAACGAGATCGTCGTTCCATCGGCATTTCACGTAATTTTCATGTTATACATAATCGTGATGAAATGGTACGCCGTGCCATTATTCTCTCACGTCATCTCTCCTATACAATTGCCAAATTGGGGTTGCATCCTACCACTTATTTTTTCGCGATTAAATATGAAAATGGTATCTCCTCCAAAGCTTCTCAAACCATTGACCGTGCCTTTAGCGAGCATATGTACCGTGAATTGGTGGTGCAGTGTTTTACATCGCTTGATTCTCATCCGCATTATGGCGTTCATTATATCAGCCTTGCTGTTTCAAACTTTATTACACCCACACAAACCAAAACCTTTTCCCTTTTACATGTAAACGAAGATGAAAAGTCTAAACGCTTGTCTGAAAAGCTCACTAAACTGCGCGACAAGTATGGTGTTGACATTATTCGTAGTGGTGTGGAGAAACAAGAAAATAGGTTAGATTAAAAATCAAGCGATAGATCTACCTGTAAGGGCATTATGCATTATTGCCCATGCTGTAGCGATGCTTTGGTCCATTCTTGTTGCAATTGCGTTATATTTTTTGTCTCTTAAACTTATAATTTACTTAGAAAATTATTTTATAAGCTTCGATGCGTTACCATATTCACGCATGAGTGTTAAATAATGTGATAGGGTTGGTATGATGAGTGAATGCAATCTTTTAGATGTCCTCTCCAATAAAAAAGTGCTGTGTGTTGAAGATGAAGCGTGTATTTTAAACAATATCATGGAGTCATTAGAGCTTTTTTTTGGGAAGGTTGTTGGTGTCAGTGATGGCATTGAAGCGCTTGATGAAGCAAAAAGCAACCTTTATGATGTGTTAATGCTTGATATTTCTATACCGCATATGGATGGACTTGAAGTGGTCAAGAAAATCCGAGAGTTTGACAAAAAAATACCAATTATAATCCTCTCTGCTCATACGGAACAAGAGTATCTTTGGCGCGCTGTTGAGCTTAAAATTACACGTTATTTGGTAAAACCTTACGATAAAAATATGCTTATTAAAGCTTTAGAAGATGTGGCTATGGAGTTGATCGGGCATACGCCGATGCTTCAAATAACCTCTGAATGCAAGTATGACTTTTGCAAAAAAACCATTTGCCATCAAGGTGAACTCATTCATCTCTCTAAAAGCGAGAGTAGGCTTTTAGAATACTTTTTAAAACGCTCAAATCAAACCGTTACATATGAGCAACTGTTTGATTATATGTGGGAATTTGAACAACCCAGTAAAGAAGCCCTGAAGTCCATTGTGAAAGAACTTCGTAAAAAAATCGATAATAATTTCATCAAAAACCTTTACGGTGTAGGATACGTGTGTGAAATATAGCTTTAAAATCATCGTAGCGCTTTTTGTCGTTATGTATTCAATCATAACACTTTTGTTTTTCAATTTTTACCGCGAATTAGCGATGAAAGATGCCAGACAAGAAGCCATTTTTATCTTAGATACCATGAATGCGATTCGAGATTACGTCTCCGTGGTACAACGTCCTTTGATAGACGAACTTAAAGAAAAAAAGATGTTGGCAGAGGATTTTTTTGATCCGAGGTTGCTTTCATCTTCGTATATTACGCGTGAAATCTACAACATCCAACGTGCCAAAAAGAACATTAATTACGACTACAAATTGATCGCTACAAACCCTCTCAATCCTGAACATGAGGGCAACAGCTTTGAAAATGAGATTTTGGACGATTTTAAAGAGGGCAAATACCAAGAGTATTCTCAAATTATCAAAGAAAACAATAAACCCTATTTTTTCGTGGGACTTCCTATTCACAATTCTCACCCCTCGTGTTTACAGTGCCATACCACAAATAGTGCTCCAAAGCGCATGGTGGAGCAGTACCATACGATTCCTGATTTTCAAAGTAAAGTAGGCGATGTCATTGCAATGATTTCGTTCAAAATCCCTGTTTACAGCATTTTAACCTATCATGTTAAAGAGTTTATCGTAGGTGGATTTGTTATGTTCATTGTGTTTGTTATCTTTATTTTGTTTATCTACAAAATTTATAAAAACGAATTACGCCTCAAAGAAAAAACGAATATGTTGATGATGAGCCAAAACCGCTTGGCATCTATGGGCGAGATGATTGGGAACATTTCGCATCAATGGCGACAGCCACTGGCGCAAGTGGGTGCTATTTTAATTAACCTTGAACTGCACAGCGACCAAGATAAACTCACCAAAGAAAAAGTAACGAAAAAAATTGCAGAGGCAAACGCACAGCTTGCCTTTATGTCCAATACCATTGATGATTTTAAAAACTTCTTTTTACCCAACAAGGCTAAAAAAGAGTTCAGTGCCCAAGAGGTGATTTTTCAAGCCAAAAAATTGCTCAGTGCGTCACTTGAAAAATATGCGATTGACGTGAGTATCGATATTCAAAACAACTTTATACGTTCAGGTTATGCCAATGAGATCGTACAAGTGCTTATCAACATTATGAATAATGCCAAAGAAGCATTTATGACACATCATAGTAAAGATAAACAGATTAAAATCACAGCATTTTTACAAAATGGCGTGCCTATTATGACGCTTGAAAACAATGCGGGGCACATTGATCCTGCAATCATCGAGAAAGTTTTTGATCCTTATTTTACAACCAAAGAGTCTAGCAGCGGGCTAGGGCTTTATATGAGCCAGATGATTATTGAAAAAAGTGGTGCAACATTGCGCGTTGAAAATTCAGATGAAGGTGTAATTTTTACAATTATTTTTTAGTTTACATATTTAACACAAATTTAATACTTCCCCCTTTTCCCCCCTTTTTTACTGATAGTATTCTTAGTGAGGCATTCGTGCTGGTTGGTCTTTAAATGATTGACGTTTTTTCATGTATATGAAGAAACGTAGATGATTTGAGATTCGATTTTTCAAAGGAGGATACATGAAAAATTGGGACAAAGTGTTACTTGGTTTATTCATGTGTATCAATCTCTTTTCCATCGGCTTAAACGCTGAGGGCATGGAGGGGATGCAAATGAGTAAGGATGCAAAGGGCATCATTGCTAATCCGAAGGGTACTAAGGAGAGCAGAGGCGTTACTTCGTTGCAAGACTATATTGTCGAAGAGCAGGTTATGTATGACTGGCTCTTTAAGAATCACCCTATTTTTACCAAATACGGTGGTAAAACGGTTGGCGAAATGCATGTTGCTGATCGTGGTAAAGAGTTTATTGCGGAAGGTCATGGTAAAGACTTTTCAAAAGCAAGTAAACGTAGTGGCGGTGAAGGTGTAAGTTCAATGATGTATAGGGTTGCAAGAACTTCAACACTTGCATTTCCAAACAAATTTATTGGACCAGAAAAATGTGGCGAGTGCCACCCTGCACAATATGAAACATGGAGCAGGTCACGACACTCAACTACAATCAGATTCCCAGGAGAACATCCAGAGTTTAACAACAACTTGGTGGATCCAGTTTTTGATAAAGACACAGCATCAATTCTTCCGAAAGGAATTACCCCTGATGTGATCTATTGTACTATAGGGCATGTTAGAACAAAATTAGGCTATTTGGATGCGTGGTTACTTCGTGGAACTTACCATGTAGAAGGCGGACTTCTTAAAAATGGTACGGGTCAAATTACCGCAGGTGCAAACCAATGGCAAAGAACATGGGCACTGAACCTAACGCCTGAAGTTGCAAAAAAAATCAAAAAATGGATTCCAGATTTTCCTGTAACATTGGCTGATTATGGTGATAATGGTGGTTATGTCAGAGGTTTGGCTTCGTATGCGGCAAAATACAAAAAATCAATGGATTTCCAAGCAGGTTCTTCTTATTGTGAAGTGTGCCACCCTTGGAAGTTTGATTTTAAAAACCAAAACGACTTTTACAATGCTCTTGGTAATGCAAAAGAGCTTCAAAAGCACACCATCTCTAAAGGTGTTTCGTGTGAAGAGTGTCATGGCGCAGGCGGTCACTTAGAGGGTGGTTCTGGGCTTCTTACCTCAAATTGTGAACGATGTCACCAACGCTTTAACTACAGCCCCGATCTTGCTAAAAACCCTGCCAATGTAGGTAAGCCAGATCTTGCTTTGAGTTCAAAATTCAAATCAATGGGACCAGGATGTGGTAGTGAAGGTTCTCAAACTTACTTTACAGCACACTATGAAAAAGGTATGCGTTGTGCAACCTGTCATGATCCTCACGATGTCACAGGACCTGTAACGGGCGAAAAAGATCTTAAAGGTACCAATTACAATGCAAATCAAGGCTATTTAAGTTCCCTTTATACCAAACCAAAACTCAAAAAACAGTGTGTGGATTGCCATAAAGAACAAGGATATATCCAGTCTAAATCAGATACACACAGTAAAAACTCATGTCAGACATGTCACATGCCGTTTATGATGAGTTGTGAAAACTGGTATGCGGTTCAGTTCCAAGACCAAGCAGGTATGGATACTCAAAGACGTTCACACATCTGGAAAATTGATGTAGATCCAAAACGTAAATCTTTGGTACCAAGTTCAGCTGCAACAGGACCAAGAGATACAAAAGATTGGCATTTTGAAAGGAACGATGAAGGTCGTAACTTTGTAGATCTTATGTGGTCATGTGCACGTACAACATGGGCAGATAAAGAGCAAGTAGAGGCAAAAGGCTGTCACAGTCCTGTTGTTTCAGAACTCAAAGAGACACTTCACTTTAAAGATCAAAAACAAGCGTACGATGAGGTTATGGGTTGGCAAACACCTGTGAAAGATAAATTCACACAGGTAAAAGTAGGCATCCAAGGACTTTACTCATTGCTTGAAGTGAAAAAACTCTCACCATCGGATAAAACCAGAGTGTACGAGTTGATCGAAAAAGCGCAACAAGCTGTTGATCTCGTTGAAAAAGACGGTTCATGGGGTATGCACGGTTTCAAATACACTAAACAAAGACTTGATGCGGCTATTGAGTATATCAATGAAGCACAAAGAATTGTCAATAAAAATCTAAAATAGCGGTGTCGCACTTTTAGTAAAGTGCGATTTTTAAGTGGGCTATAGCGTTTGTAGCCCACTTCATTTTACATGTAAAGGTATTAAGATGATGCGTAAACAACTCTCAACAGGATTATTTGTATTTATTTGTTTGGTTTCTGGGGCGACTGCTGGTGAGCTAAAAACACAAGTACAAAAAGAGTCATACAGTATTGGTGTATCCACAGGAAGCTATATCTCAAATCAACTTTTTGAACAGTCGGAGATGGGTGCAAAATCTGATATTGAAGCGGTGATTGATGGGTTTATTGATGCCTTGAAAAAACAACAAAAACTTAAAGATGAAGAGATTATAACGCATCTCAATAGCCGCGCAGAAGTGTTAAATAAAGTCAGTCAAGATAAATTTAAACAAGCCTTGGATAAAAATATTGCAGACGGCAAAAAATATATGGCAGCAAATGCTAAAAATAAAAAAGTGACAACAACCAAATCAGGTTTACAATATGAAGTGCTTACGCTTGGCGGTGGTTCAAAACCGCAAAAAGAGAGCATTGTTATGATGAATTACAAAGCCTATTTGGTAGACGGTAAGGTATTTGATGATACCTATGAGCGTAAAACGCCTTCGCATCTTTCGATGATTAATATTATTGATGGTTTGCAAGAAGGGTTAATGCTTATGCCTGAGGGATCAAAATATAAATTGATTATCCCAAGTGAACTAGCGTATGGCAATGCAGATATGCAAGAGATTCCTGCTGGTTCAACCGTTGTTTTTGAGGTAGAGTTGGTGAAAGTGCTTAAACCAGGCGAACTTACAGATAGTGCAAAGCCACTTAGCGAAGAAGAAATGAAACAAGCTCACGGTGGTATTGAGAAAAAGAAACTGTAGAGCAAGAGTGTTCATCTACACGAATTGGAGGGGAAGATGGAAAATGATGGGAAAAGAAGAGCTTTTCTAAAAGTTTTGGGTCTTGGTTCTGTGACATTGGGCACTGCGGGTTACAGTGTTGCCATTGAAGCAGGAAAAGAAGAAAAAAAACCACACTACGGGATGATATTTGATCAAAACAAATGTGTGGGTTGTACGGATTGTGAAGTAGCGTGTCGAAAAGTCAATGAAGTGCCAGAAGGGCAGGTACGGCTTTACGTTGAAAATAAAACAGATCCTGCAACACCAATGGAAAAGAGATACGTACGTGTTTCGTGTCAGCAGTGTGAAGATGCTCCGTGTGTGGCAGTATGTCCAAGTCGTGCGTGTCACAAAGATGCTAAAACTGGCATTGTTACGATGAATCCTGATGATTGTATCGCTTGTAAATACTGTATTGTGGCGTGTCCGTATGATGTGCGTTTTATCAACCATAAGACTAAAGCAGCAGAAAATTGTAACTTTTGTCTGGGTACCAATTTAGCCAAAGGCAAAGAGCCAGCCTGTGTGGAGTCATGCAAATATAAAGCGCTTGTTTTTGGGGATTTAAACGATGAAAAGTCTTATATAAACCAAATTTTACATGTCAAAGATCACGTGCGTATGAAGCCAACGTATGGAACAAAACCAAGTTTGCGCTATATACCTGTTGTCAAGGTGGGGGTGTGATATGAACGGTGCCATTAATTATACATACGGGTTTTCGCATGGCGTTGAGTGGGGCTGGCCGATCGCGGTTTATCTTCTGCTTGCGGGTATTTCAGGTGGAGCGCTTATTGTCGCTTTGTTGGTACGTTTTTACAAAAAACAACATGTTGATACACCGCTTTTAAAAGCGGCTTCGTTGGTGTCCTTTGTCACCATTGCTTTTGGTATGGTCTTTTTGGTGGGTGATCTTGAAAAACCACTCTATTTTTGGAAAATTCTCATTCACTATAACTTTACATCGGTTATGTCGATTGGTGTTATGGCAATTTCGGTTTATATTCCACTCACACTGATTATGTGTCTTTATATGTTTGAGAAAGAGATTCTTTCATACATTCCACAAAGTTGGGCGAAAATAGTAGAGTATTTTGTTGTCATTATGGGAATTTTGAGAAAATTGCGCCCACTTATTGAAGTATTAAGCGTTATTTTTGCAGTGGTTATTTGTGCGTATACAGGGTTTTTAATTTCTGTTTTGGTACGCTTTCCCATACTCAATACAGCAATTCTTCCAGCACTCTTTGTGGTTTCGGGTCTCTCCGCTGGAACGGCGTCTGCCAGTATGATTGCTTCGTATTTTTTCAAAGAAGAGACGCATTCATCTGATCTGAAAACATTGCATACGATTGAGTGGCCTATTATGGCGATTGAGATTATGCTCATTGCAATGTTATTTGTTTCACTTTTAGTCGGCAATGAGTTTCAACAAACTACGACGGTTGCGTTTAAAAGCGGTGTGTTCGCGACACTCTTTTGGGTGGGTGTCATGGGAGTTGGCTTTGGTCTTCCTTTGGTACTCAATTTTGCTTTAGGTAAAAAGCTAGCGCATTCACATGCCGCATTTTACCTCTCAGGATTGGCAAGTGTGGTAGGCGTTTTATGCCTTAGAATGTTTATTATTTACGCGGGACAAACGTTTGGCGTGTGATGTATGCAGATTTGATTTAAAGGTTTAACATGAAGTACATATCTACCTTAGGAAAACTCTTTTTTTCGTATAAATTTATGCTCTTCATGTTGTTTTTGTTGGGTTTGGGTGCAGGTGTTGCTACGTTTATCGAGAGTGCTTATGACACCCAAAGCGCTAAAATAGTTGTTTATGATGCTTTCTGGTATGAGGGGGTGATGCTTTTGCTGACCCTCTCTTTGGTTGGCATTATCTATAAAAATAAGATGTGGAAAAAAGTAGGTGCATTTACGCTCCATCTTGCGTTCGTTGCCATTTTGATTGGTGCAGCGATGACGCGCTACTTTGGATATGAAGGGGTTATTCATATCAGAGAAGGGTTGAGTGAAAATGAGATGCTGACGGTGAAGTCCTATTTTAGCATCAAAACGGAGCAAGATTTTTTAGAGTATCCGCTTGCTTTAGGACAAATTGGCAATAACGATTTTTCTTACGATGTGATGGTGCGTGGTAAAGTTTTGCAAGTGAACTATAAAAGTTACCATGCCGGTGCCAAAGGCGAACTAAGTACCCTCATCGTGGAAGCACGTTACGATAACAAACTCAAAACGGCAAAAATTGAAGGCGGTGCGGGTTGGATAGAACCACCTGTAAAGCTCTCTTTTGATGATGTTGAGATTGAACTGGCGTGGGGTTCTAAAGTTATAGCACTTCCTTTTGCATTTAAACTGATCGATTTTGAGCTACAACGATACCCTGGCTCACAAAGTCCTTCTTCTTACGCGAGCGACATTGAAGTGGTGGATAGTGCTGAAAAAGACGTGTTACCTTACCGCATTTTTATGAACCATCCTCTCTCCTACAAAGGGTATAAATTTTTTCAATCTTCGTATGATGTAGATGAAAAGGGTACCATTTTAGAGGTGAATAAAGACCCTGGTAAATGGCCAACGTATTTTGGTTATTTTCTACTTTGTGTAGGGTTTATCGGAAACTTTTTTACCAAAGGAAGCAGGTTTTTAAAACTTCGTGCCTTTTTGCAAAAAAGTGCTTTATCGTTTTTTGTACCACTGCTCTTGTGTTCGACAACGCTTTTAAAAGCGGACACCACAGATTCGCTTGAGCAGTTTCGTAAAAATTCTTATGAACATGCCAACGGAGCGTTTAGTACACTATTGGTACAAGATTATAGGGGAAGAATTAAGCCCATCAGTACCGAAGCTATGGAAATCGTCAATAAAATAACAGGTCAAAGTTCTCTCTTTGGGCTTACGCCTGAGCAGATGATCTTAGGTATGAGCTCTAACGCAGCGCTTTGGCAAGAGATGAACATCATTAAGCTCTCCAATGCAAGCATTAAAAAAGCACTTAATTTACCACCCGAAACGGAGTATGTGAGCTTTGCTTCCATGTTTGATGATGAGGGGTACTACAAGCTTGCAAAACATGTCAATGCCGCCAATCAAAAAGCTGGGTCCAAACGTGATACTTTTGATAATGATGTCATTAAATTTGATGAAAAACTCAATATTGCTTACCTTACCCTCAAAGGGGTCTTTTTTAAATTTATTCCTATTCCAAACGATGCTATGCATACGTGGATTGCTCCCAATGATGCCTTTAGTCATCCACAAGTAGGCAGTGATGTCAAAAGTATGCTCAATGACTACTTTGTGGCACTTCAAGAAGGCATTACCACCAATCATTGGGAAAATGCCAATAATGCACTTTCTGGGCTTAAGCAAAACCAACGAGCCCTTAGCGGGGAGATCATGCCAAGTGAGACACGTGTACGTGCAGAAGTACTTTACAATCATTTAGGGATGTTTCAAAAACTGATTGGTTTTTACTTTTTGCTTGGTTTGGGCGCGTTTAGTTTAGCCGTCTTTTCTATCTTTAAATGCAAAAATTACCCTACCGTGGAAAAGAGTGTTTTATCCCTCTTTATAGCGGGCTTTATCGCACACAGTTTGGGTTTGGCTCTTAGGTGGTACATCTCAGGTCATGCACCTTGGAGTGACTCGTATGAGTCGATGGTATACATCGGTTGGTCAGCAAGTTTGGCAGGTGTTATGGTTTTTCGAAAATCCATTCTCTCCCTCTCTGCCGCAGCCATTTTAGCGGCTATCGTGATGCTTGTAGCGCATATGAGTTTTGTAAACCCACAAATCACTAACCTTGTACCTGTTTTAAAATCGTATTGGCTCACCATTCACGTCTCCGTCATTACAGCAAGTTATGGCTTTTTGGGTATGGGAGCATTGCTTGGTTTGATTACGTTGGTGCTGATGATGCTTAAAAACAAAAAGAATGCAACACGTATGAATGAACAAATCAGACATTTGATTGCCATTAATGAGATAAGCCTTATTATAGGGCTTTCCATGCTTACTGTGGGGAACTTTTTTGGAGGCATTTGGGCGAATGAATCGTGGGGAAGATACTGGGGATGGGATCCAAAAGAGACATGGTCTTTTGTTTCCATCATCGTGTATGCACTTATTTTGCATCTTCGCTTTATTCCAAAGTTGAACTCTGTTTATGTGTTTTCAATTGCATCGCTTTTGGGTTACAGCTCCATTATGATGACCTATTTTGGGGTTAATTTTTATCTTACGGGGATGCACTCTTACGCGGCATCAGGGGAACATGCCTCTTTGCCAAGTTTTATTTATTATCTCTTGGTAGCCTTGTTTGGGTTAGCTGCCTTGGCGTATAAGGGCAGAGATGTTAAAACAGTTTAGTGAAGTTAGCACCAAATGTGTGTGGGCATTCTGCCGAAGAAAACTCAGTGTTAACGTAGCTTTTAGAGCTTTGCTTTAAAAGCGTGTTTAGAGTTCTGCAAGAACTCTATTTTTAATCAAAAAAGGATAAACAATGAAAAAAGAACTACTCATTTTAATAGCGTGTGCTGTGATGGCAAACGCTGGATTTATCAAAGAAGGTATGGATGCCAAAGAAAATGGTGACCATCAAAAACTCGTTGAGATTTATGACAAAGCGTGCAACGAAGGTAAAGCTTCGGGATGCTACAACCTTGGCGTATTATACGCTGAGGGTACTGGCAATGTTACCAAAGACTATGCCAAAGCGGTTAAGCTTTATGAAAAAGCCTGTTCTGCCGACTTCGCCTCTGCTTGTTATAACTTGGGCTTTTTGTATGAGAGTGGCAACGGGGTGAAGCAAGACTTTGCTCAAGCGGTTAAACTGTATGAAAAAGCGTGTGCGCAGGATGAAGGCTGTACCAATTTAGGTCTTTTATATGCCAATGGGGCAGGTGTGCAACAAGACTACGCTAAAGCGGCAGAATTTTATAAAAAAGCATGTAAGAATGAAGACTTGATGGGGTGTAATAACCTAGGTTTCTTGCATGCGCAAGGTCGCGGTGTTTCCCTTGATAACAAAAAAGCGAATGAGTATTACCAAAAAGCATGTGACGGTGGTATTGCAATGGGATGTGACAACCTTGGCTTCATGTATGCACTGGGTAAAGGAAGTGTACAAGACTATAAAAAAGCGAGTCAATTTTATGAAAAAGCTTGTAACAGCGGTTATGACAAAGGATGTAACAACCTTGGTATCTTATACGCTGAGGGTAAAGGTGTGAGCGTGGACAACACCAAAGCCAAAGAACTTTTTAAAAGTAGTTGTGACAAAGGACTCAAAGAGAGTTGTGAAAATGCTCAATTACTTGAGAAAATTACAAAATAGTAGTTCGATATAAAAGGATAAAAAATGTTGTTTCGAGTCATTTTTACACTACTTTGCTTTTTGAGTTTTTCTAATGCTGAGATGTTTCAAAGCGTACCAGAAGCCAATGCCACCCTCATTCAGTCTGGCAAAGACAAATACGCATGTCCTAATTGTGGAATGCACTTGGTGAAGTTTTACAAAACCAGCCACACGCATGAGAACCACCAGTATTGCTCTATTCACTGCCTTTATGAATCAACCAAAGGGGTAATCCCAGAAGATGCTAAAGTTGTAGATACGATGAGTTTAGAGCTTATTGATGTTAAAAAGGCGTTTTATGTAGTAGGCAGTAAAGTGCGAGGTACGATGACCCGTACCAGCAGTTATGCGTTTGGTCTTGAAAAAGACGCACTTGCTTTTGTCTCAGAAAATGGTGGAAAAGTGATGAATTTTAAAGAGGCATATGCGGTGGCTTCAGAGGATTTTCCTAAAGATTTTGCCAAACCAGCTTCCTCATTAGCCCCTTTGAGCAAAATAGAAGTGCCTAAAGATGCGAAATGCCCTATCTGTGGTATGTTCGTTGCCAAATATCCTCAGTGGGTTGCGATGTATGATGGGGACAAAACATTTTATTTTGATGGCGTGAAAGACATGATGAAATATGCCTTTGCTCGAAAATTAAGTAATGATAAGTTTTACGTCAGTGATTATTATAAGCTTTCAAAACTGGAAGCTTCCAAAGCGTTTTATGTGCTAGGTTCAAACGTGTATGGCCCTATGGGCAATGAACTTATTCCGTTTGCAACCCAAGAAGAAGCCTTGAGCTTTTCACGCGACCACAACGGTCAAAAGGTCATCTCCTATGATGAAATTACGGAAGTTATGGTAAAAAATCTATGAAATTTTTAGCTATGCTTGCCGCTTCTTTTTCACTGATCTATTGTGTTATGGCGGTACATATGGTGCAATTTCCTACTCAAAAGAAAGCAGAAGAGATCCAAGCACTCTCTTTGCATGTTAAAGATGCTAAGGCTTCGCTCAGTTTTCCAACAAATGCATACCAAAGGTTTGTGTATGCTCAGTAAAAATTTTGTTGAGTATGCTATTTTATTGCTCTTTAAAGACAGAAATGACCATCTTTTTAGCTTTTTGATTTTCTCGTTTATTGTTTTTATCTTAAGTTCGGTTCTGTTTATCTCTGATTCGTTACAGTATGATCTCATTCAAAGTATCAAATCTCAACCTGAAATTGTCGTGGAAAACACGAGAGCGGGTAGGGCGTATCAGATGCACGAGGGGTATGTGTATGATGCCTCCAAAATTACGGGTGTGAGCAGTGTTGAAGGTGTGGTAGAAGGCTATTACTATTTCGCGCAAAAACGTCTGTGGTTTCACATCATTGGCGATGCACGTTTGGCGAAAGATGAGATGCTCATAGGACAGGGTGTTCAAAAAGCAATGGCAGAGCTTTACTACAAAGATGAGTTTCATTTTCTCACCGAAGAGCGCCTGATCAAAGTTAAAATTAATAAAATTGCTCCAAAAGGGACAAACATCCTCTCCAATGATGCGATCTTTTTGAATCCTAATACCGCGCGCGCTGTTTTAGGAATGGAGATGGATGAGTACTCCAAACTCTATGTTTCTGTGCCCAACCCTAATGAAGTGGGTAATGTTGCACTTAAAATTGTAGAGATTTATCCCACTGCTAAAGCCACGACCCAAGCTGACGCTATAGGTGCTGTACGTCATTTGTACTACTACAAAGGTGGCATCTTCATGATTCTTTACGTCGTGAGCTTGGTCTCTTTTTTCATTTTGCTTAAAAATCAGATCGGCTTGGTGTACGGTGAAAAGAAAAAAGAGATTGCTATTTTGCGCAGTCTTGGCTTTTGCATTAAAGACATCATTGCGCTCAAATTTATTCAAAACACGGTGGTTTCTCTGAGTGCGTATCTTTTAGGTGTAGCGCTCTCCTACATCTATGTTTTCATGTTCAATGCGCCTTATCTTCGCACTATTTTTCTAGGAAATGAGCTTGAAAATAGCATATCGCTCACCCCCGTGGTAGATGTCAATTTGCTCTTTCTTATCTTTCTTTTTGGGGTCATTCCTTTCTTGGCGTTTGTGATTTTACCTGCATGGAAAATCGCGATTAGCGACATGAGTGAGGCGGTGAAATCATGAGTAAAATTCTCATTCAAAACCTGCATAAGCTTTACAATCCAAACAAGCCTAATGCATTTTATGCGCTTAAAAATATCAATCTCATTGTTGAAGATGCCCAAATTGTGATCTTAAAAGGTGTCAGTGGTAGCGGTAAAAGTACGCTACTCTCGCTTATTGGTGGACTTAGCAAACCAAGTGAAGGCAAAATTGTGATCAATGGGCAAAACATCGCAAAACTGCCCGACATTATGAGCTCAGCCTTTCGCCACAAAGAGATAGGGTTTATTTTTCAATCGTTCAATCTTTTAGAAGGACTTAGTGTTTACCAAAACATTTTAGCACCCTTGGCGCTTACGACTCTGGATAAAGAGGCGATACACGAAAAAGTAAGCCGTGCGATGCAATTGGCGAATATTGAGCATAAAAAAGACCAAAATGTAGGCAGCTTAAGCGGGGGAGAAAGACAACGATGTGCGATAGCAAGGGCTGTTGTAATGGAGCCTGAGATCATTTTAGCCGATGAACCTACTGCAAATTTAGACAAAGAAAACGCTTTGATCTTTATTGAGATTCTTAAAAAATTTAAAGCACTTCATAAAACCGTTATTATCGCCACACATGACACGTTGTTTGACGATCTTGGTGTCATCGACCGATGTGTACAGATGCGCGATGGTGAGCTTTTGGAATGAGTATCTTTTTATCCAATGAGATCATCGTTTTTTTACTGATTGAGATCATTCTCGTTGTTTTGATGGCGATCTCACAGTTTAACATCATCACGATTTTACGCCATTGGGATTTTAACGCAACCACACCCTTGCAATACGCACTTGAAAAAAAGAATTATCTGGTTAACACCATTCTTTACTTTACCGTTACCTGCAAAGTGGTTCTATTTTTCTTTTTCATCCAATCCCTCAATGCGCTTTCAGGCATCGTCCCTGGTGCTATGTGTTCTGCGGGTGTTGTAGGTTCAAATCATTATGGTAATGCCCTCTTACTCTTAAAATTACTGCTTATCTTTGGTTTTGGACTTTGGCTGATTATCAATAAACTGGATCTTCTTCATATCACGTTTCCCTATTTAAAACGCAAATACACTCTTTTTACCGTTTTATTTCTGGGTGTTTTAGGTGAATTTGTGTTGGAAATGCTCTACTTTTCCAATATCCCGCTCACCGTTCCTGTTTTTTGCTGTTCGGTCGTATTTCAAGCACCAAGACTTCCTTTTGGCTATACACAAACGCTTTTAGTACTCTTTTTTTACACTCTTTTGGGTGCGATTATTCTTTTAAATCATCTCAAACAAACGATGGCAAGTTTTACCTGTAACTTACTTTTCTTGTTTATTGCATACTATGCGATTACCTATTTTTTTGGGCTTTACATCTACGAAATGCCCAACCATAAATGCCCGTACTGTATGCTTCAAAAGGAGTATTATTACATCGGTTATCTGATTTGGGGGTCGCTCTTTTTAGGCATTTTCTTTGGAATCATGCCTTTTTTAATTGAACGCATTACGCAAAAATCGTATGTTTACCTGCTCAAATACTCTTCAATGTGTTTGATAGTGACGGCACTTATATGTAGTTTCTATGTCGTGCGCTATTACCTCATGACAGGGGTGTTTCTATGATGAAATCAACCTTTGCAAGCCTTTTGCTTTTAGGCGTTATTGGGTTGCTTATTTTTACCATGGACATCAGTGAAACACGTGTTTTAGTCCGTCATGGCAATACCCAAAAAGAGCCTTTGGAGATTGTTTTAGAGAAGTACATTTGTACGGAAAGTCGTCTGCCCATTGTCGATCTTTTTAATTCTGCACAAGCCATTTTGCCAAATGGCGATACCTATTTTTTTAACGACATTGGCAATGTCCTGCTTTGGTTAGGACGTCAGAAAGACCAAAATGAGGTTGTTGTTTGGGTGTATGCGCAAGATACTGCACGTTATGTTTTAGCCAAAGATGCATGGTACTCACGCGTAGAGATCACTCCGATGGGGTATGGCTTTGGAGCGTACGAGTACCATCTTTACGGTACAGCGGACTATTATTTTAACGAAGTAGAGCTTTTTGCACTGCGTGGCGAAACCCTGCTCAATCCAATGATCAATTCACTGCTTGCTAACAATAAACTTTAATACCCAATGTAGCATATTAAAAAAGTATAAAGTAGTGCATTAAGCTTCGTGATACCTTAGGTATTGGTATGATTCGTCATGAAACTAAACAGCCTAGGAGTTTAGCCAATGAAATCATTTTACGGATACAGTCTCATGCTTGTAGGGTTCTTTTTTTATGCCTTAGCGCTGTTCGCACTGGTTTATCCCATCGAATTTTCGTTAGAAGGTGTATGGCAATCCATAACCAACGGCACATTGCGTTTGAGCATGATACAAAGCTTTACGATTTTTGGACTTGGCATTCCTTTTCATCTCATAGGGCGTAGAATGGTGTATCAAGCTCGAAAAAAACTCTAAAATGATTTTCGTGCACAAAACAGCTCAAAGGCTTTTTTCGCCTCTTGTGCTGCTTCTTTGTCAAGATGATACCCTTCGATCTCATCTTCTCTAAAATGACGGATATCAAAGCGTTTGCCATTGCCATTAAACCACGCAGTAGTGTATAAATAACCTTTTTTGCTCACAGGGCTGTGTGGGTCAACAAACCCTTCTTCTTCTGTGTAATGTGTAACGTCTGTGAAGTATAGAAACTCACTTTGAACAACTTTCAGTGTGTAATTAATGGTATAACGAGCGATGCCTTTGTCGCATACAACCACGAGCGTGGTACGCAATAAATCTTTTATTATAAGAATAATCACAAATAAAAATGGGAAAAATAAAATACCGATGAGACCATGCCCTATAGCTTCTTTTTGCCAACCACTGTAAAGCATCAGCAAAGAAATGGCAAAACCAAACGTACAAAAAAGAAGTTGAAAAATGCGCACACTAAGCTCTGAGCGTATACGCTTTTTAATGTCAAGCGATTGCACATAAAGTACTTTGCCAAGCTCATGCGGAGGTTTTAGGTTGTAGCGTGTAAGTAGCTCTTTTATGTACAGTCCTTAAATATGGCTATTTTTAAGCAGTTCAAACAAACGCTTATTGATAAAATAAACTTCTCTACCTTTTCTTTCACTCGCTAAAATACCTATCTCTTCCAATGCTTTGAGGTAACTTGCGGCAGTTTTGCGTGTGATGCCAAGTTCTTCGACTAAAAAGTTGATTTTGGTGTAGGGATGTTTGAAAAGCAACTCTAACAACTCTTTTGAGTAGAGTTTTGGCAAGGCTTTTAAAATGACCTCTTTGCTCTCTTTCATGGTTGCATTAATAGCATTGATAAGCACGATGCTCTTTTGCGCTGTTTGTTCTACGCCCTCAAGTATATACATCACCCACTCTTGCCATGCTCCATCACTACTCACAGAGCGTAAAAGACGATAATAATCCGACTTGTTTTTGATAATGTAAGAGCTAAGATACAAAATGGGTATCTCTAAAAGTCCACTGAGCATTAGAAAAAGGATATTGACGATGCGCCCCGTTCTTCCGTTACCATCGTAAAAAGGATGAATCGCCTCAAACTGATAATGCACAATCGCCATCTTGATGAGCGCATCAAGCTCATCGAGCTTGGGCGTGTTGATGTAGCGCTCCAAATTATCCATCAGAGTATGGATGGTTTGTGGATTTTGTGGTGGCATAAAAACGACTTCGCCGCTCTGTTCATTTTTAAGAACCGTTCCACTTTGTGAACGCATACCAGCATCATTGCCCTCTAACACTTTTTGTATCTCGATGATATGCTTCTTGAGCAATAAACGATGCTCCCCAATCAACGAAAACCCCGTATAAAGTGCCTCACGGTAACGTTGTACCTCTTTGGCTTGTTGTGCGATAGCGGCACTGCTCACACTCGCGCGGTACAATTCATCGTGCGTGGTGATGATATTTTCAATCTCCGAAGAGTCTTTGGCTTCTTGCAAAGAGAGGGCATTGATTAAGATGTGCTGATTGGGGATGGAGTTCGCTACGCCTTTGAGTTCGGCTAAGGCACGATTCGCGGTGATGACTTTTTTAAGAATCGCTTTTGTCTCTAACTCAATGGTGAGCGGAAGCAGTGCGGGAATGTACTCATCAGCCATGAAACCCCTTTAATGTGCGTCATTTTTGTATCAAATTACCCATATCATATAAACATGGGTAATTTTTTCATTATTTTACCCAAGTATTTTGAAAATGGGTCATTTTTTTGATTTTTTACATAAACATCTGTTGCAAAAGTGCTTATTATTTCATATTGCAATATTACCCATAGGCTTAAGATTTTTGGAATATAATCAAAAGAAAACTTTAGGATTATAAAATGGCTGAAAAAGATACAGACGTTGAGAGTAAGATACCTGATGCTGAGACATTTTTCTTAAAAACTCATTTGTACCAAGAATTTCCATTTAATGTAAAAAATGACAATGATTATATAAGATTAAGAGATTTAGAGTTTTTTAATGATGCAATTCAATGCTACTGCCCACAATGTAAACAAGATAGAACTTTTAGAAATGATAGAATAAAAAGTAAGGATTTAATAACATATACCTCTTAATAGTACCCGTCCTATTGACTTTTCTACATACATTACACGTAAAAATGGAGAAGAATATCTATCTAAAAATAAAACGTATACATTAGAATTTTACTGTACTCATAACCATGAACACAGAATATATTTTACATTTACTATTTATAATAATACTATTCAAAAAGTAGAACAATTCCCAACAATACTTGATTTAGAAAATAATACAGAGCTTAACGAGTATAAAAAAGAGCTTGGTGAAGATAAAGGAAGAGAGTTTCATAAAGCAATAGGTTTGGCTAGTCATAGTGTAGGTGTTGGTTCATTTGTTTATCTAAGAAGGATTTTTGAAGATTTTATTTTTCAAGCAAGAGATAAAGCTATCGAAGACAAAGCTATAACTGAAGATGACTTTATTCACAAAAGAATGGATGAAAGAATAGAATTGTTGTCTAACTATCTACCTAAAACTCTAGTCGAACATAAAACGTATTATAGTATTGTTAGTAAAGGAATCCATGAACTGACCGAAAATGAATGTTTGAAGTATTTTGATACATTAAAAATGGGGATAGAAGTTATTTTGGATGAAAAAATAGAAGCAAAGAAAAAAGAAGAAAAGAGGAAAATATTTCAAAAGAGCTTTGGGAGTATTCATCAAGAAGTAAAGGCTAAAGCAGACAAATAGTCTGCCCCTTACCTCACCCTAACATCTTATCATACTGCCTTGCTAGTGGTAACAGCTCTGTGAGAGCATCTGAGACGACTTTATTTAATCCTTGAACCTTCTCCATGATCTGATAATATTGGCATGTATGAGAAATAGCTAGGTGATTGGCTTCAGTTTTACTCTTTATCTAAGCTCATTTAGACCTATTATTAATTGTAAATCTTTAGGAATCAGGCATTTCAAGTAGTATATTTTTTTGTTGTTTGAAAGTTGGCGGGTGTATCAGATTTCAACTTGGCGAGAGGGTGTAGGAATCGAACCTACCGGCAAACGGTCAACCGCCCACCCAATCGGCTTTGAAGGCCGTGGTGCACACCAGAGTCACATACCCCCCGTAAAAGGAAAAATATTCTAACTAAGATATGCTTTATAGAGAATAAAGTTAGCTTAACTTATAATGAAAGAAACTGTAAGAAAGGAGGAATGTCAAAATGTTTCGTGTCATTATGCTCATTTTTTTTCCTCTTTTTTTATGGGCGGCGCAGGCAAATCAGGGTGAAAATATTTGGGTGAAAGTAGGGCAGATTTACGGCATTGAGCCACGTCTTTTGTATTCTATTGCTAAAGTTGAAAGCGATCTTGACCGTTATGTGGTTGCCTTTACGGCAAGTAAGATGACTCCCAAACAAGCACAAGATTTGAGTCTGTTTTTAAAACAAAAAGGGATTGAGAGTAAGCAGTACTCCCAAGTCATCGCGATTAAAAGCAAAAATAAGTACGAAGCCAGTCATGTGGTGCATTTTCTCTACACCAATAACTACCCACGTTTTGACATGGGCATTATGCAGATTAACTCGATTCACAAGCCTCTTTTGGATAAAGCCAATATCTCGTTGTATGATCTGTTTGAACCAAAAATAAACATCCAAGTAGGCGCTTACATCTTAGCAACATGTTTTGCGAGACATAAAAATAACAAAGATGCCATCAATGCTTACAATGGCAAGATCAATGACAATCCTTACTCTGCCAAAGTTTTTAAAGAGTTTCAAAAACTCTACAGTTCGTATCAAAAAGACAAAACCAAACTCTACTACCGCGACCCTTCGTAAGTTTTATAGTTCACCTAAGCGGTATCCCACTTCTTTAATCATCTCTATAGCACCTTCAGGGAGTTTTTTACGCAAGCGCTTAATGAGGGCTCGCATATTGAGAACGCTCGTTTCTTCGCCTTCCCAGACATATTCTTCTAACTCATTAAAGGTGATGACACGGTGGCGATCTTTAATGAAAAGGTCTAAAAACATCCCCTCTTTTTTGGCAAGTTTTATCTCTTCATTATTGGGGTCAAACAAGCGGTGATTGACATAGTCATAACTGTATCCGATCCATAAAGCAATCGTTGAAGAGGGTTTATGACAGAGCTTTTTGACTTTTTGCACTAACTCATAAATAAAAAAAGGCTTTTTGAGATAGTCATCGCAACCGATTTCATAGGAGCTTTGGATTTTTTCCAGATCATGGTTTGAGCTCATAATGATAGCAGGGATATCTTTGTGATAAATACGGATAGTCTCTAAAATGGAGAGTCCATCAATAGACGGGACATTGATATCTAAAATAAAACAATGATAACCTCGGTTCAAGGCATCCAATGCTTGCTCTCCATCCATAAAAAGATCAACCTGATAGCCCTCTTTAATGAGCACACTTTTAATGACATTGGCTAAACGCTCATTATCTTCTAAAACTAATATTTTCATGTTACATTTCCTAGTGTTATAGTGAAACACGCACCTTCATGGGTATTGCTTGCTTGAATTTTTCCACCCATTTTATCTTCAATAATCAGTTTTGACATATAAAGTCCAATACCATGACCATGATCTTTTGTGGTGTAGTATGCATCAAAGATATTGGCTAACTTTTCAGCAGGAATTCCTCCTCCATTATCTTTAATATCAATAATGACTTTTTTAGCATGGTTATAAATTTGAATAAAAATATAACCACGTTTAATATGTTTTGTTTCACGCATCTCTTTAATTTGATCTTTAGCATTATTGACAACATTGAGTAGTGTTTGCATAAATTCATTTTTATAACCACTTACTATAAGGTTGGTTGAATGACTGATATCAATTTTGACATCAATGTAATTGTATTTGATGTTGTGATTGATGATTTTAAGCATAGTTTCAATGGCTTCACTGACATCAAAGACAGTTTTAGTGGTGGAGGGCATAATGAACTTTTGGAAATCATTGATCGTATCGGTCATATAACGTACTTGCACCATGATGTCATGTACGTATTGATTATTTTGCTCATTGCTCCCATCTTTACTGTTGTAAAAATGTTCTTGCGTAATGGTTGCTATCTCAACCAGTGGATTTTTCCATTGATGTGCGATGGAAGAGAAAATTTCACCAATCTCTGCCAATTTTGATTGTTGAATAATAAATTGCTGATGTTTGTTTTTTTGAAGCTCAATGGCTTTGAGCTCGTTTTCACTACGAATACGCATGTAAATGTTGTGAATAAGCCATGCAATCAAAAAGAGCAAAAAAGGTGAAATTAAAAAAACAGCATCAATGAATTTTCGGTGTTTATCAAAAAAAGTTGGAGGGGCATTAACAAGTTCAAATTCTTTACTGACAGCATACGGTGAAAGTTCAAATTGATTAATTTTTTGAGCATCGAACTCATATTGATACTCTATCATTGTTTGCACGTGTAAGGGGTCAATTTTTTTATCTAGTACGTTAATCGCCATTTCTCCGGTATCTGTGCCTATGTTTTTCGTAGGCACAAGCTTTCCACCCAGTGCTCCTTTGCCTATGAAAAGTGTGTCCGTTACAAAAACAGGCAAAGCACTTTTATCAATCATATTGGCAATTTGGCTGTTTTTATAGAGATTGCCATATTTGTCGTTATAAAAGCGTATAAAGAAAACTGCTTCATCATCCTTAGGTGTCGAGAAACGCTCTTCGAGTTCTTCAAGTGTTGATTGTCGAATATATTCGATTTGGAATTTATCTTTATACTCTTCCATTGCTTGCTGAATAAAAGGTTCACTGTCATCACCATTCGCACTAGCATCGTTGACGAGATACAGTTTTTTGAGGTTCGGCATCATATGAGCGATCATAGGAATTGTTTCAGGGATAGCCCTCTTTTCCAAGATTCCATAGATACGATCTTCTAAACCTTGTTGTTGAATCTCTTCAAGTTCAAATTGTTCAAGACCTGTAAAGACAATAGGTTCCGTTGTAAAAAGCTCATGATAGTATTTGATGAGGAAGTCATAGGCAAATTTATCAATAGCAATGATGAGGTCATATTTTTGATTTTTGAGTTGAAGCTTATAAAGCTCGAGAAGTTTTGCATAATACGCATCAGAGTTAATGCGCTTAGAATCCATGTATAAAATATTGGTCGTAATGTCAGTACGACTGTAAAAAATCTCTTCAATTCCTGCTAGGACATCATCACTCCATTGAAAGCCTTTATGGTAAGAGTTAATAATAAGAATTTTTTTATCGTCAGCAGCAAAAAGAGAAGGGGAGGAAAAGAAAACAAAAACCATTAAAAATAGCACAAACTTCTTCATAGGAGTGTTCTCTTTTTAATAGATATTATAACATATAACTGAAATGGCTCCATCTCCCCAAGAGGAGAGATGGAAAATGTCTTAGTATTCTAAGAACATTTTTTGAAGAGCTGCTTTGTCGTTAGTTTTAGTTAAACCTAACATTAAAAGTACTCTTGCTTTTTGTGCATTGAGGCTATCAACTGCGATAAATCCAAATTTTTTATCATCCACTTCGCCTTCAAGTGTTGTGCTACCTGTTGGTACACGACTACTTCTAGCGACTACAACACCTTTTTTAACCGCTTCGCCAAGACCAGCTTCTGTAGATGGGAATGGATTTCCATTGCCCATACCAGCGTGAATAATACCTTTAGCACCGCCAGCAACTGCAGCTTTTACTAAACTGTCTGTATCTTCTGGGTGAGCAAATAAAATGTCAACACGTGGAAGGTCTTCTAGTTTGCTGATATCGAATTCAGAGTTTACAGTGTGTTTACGTGTTGGTTGCATTAAGTATTTAACATCACCATAGTACACTGTACCGATTTTACCTGCATTTGGAGACGCGAATGCATTGACTGAACTTGTATTCACTTTAGTCACTTCACGTGCGCTGTGGATTTCGTCATTCATAACAACCACAACACCTTTTCCAGCTGTCTCTTTGCTTGTAACAACATTAACAGCATTTAAAAGGTTCATAGGACCATCAGCACTCATAGAAGTACCTGAACGCATAGCACCAACTAGAACAACTGGTTTTTTGCTTTTAACTGTTAAATCTAGGAAGTAAGCAGTCTCTTCCATTGTGTCTGTTCCGTGAGTAATCACAACACCATCAATGTCTGATTGTGCAAGAAGCTCATTGACTCTTTTAGCCAATTTCAACCAAACTTTGTTGTTCATCTCTTGAGAACCAATGCTAGAAATTTGCTCACCTTTAACCGTTGCAATGTCATTGATTGCAGGCACTGCTGCAAGCAATTTATCAACAGTAACTGCACCCGCAGAATAAGAACTTTTGATCTCAGATGTACCAGCACCCGCAATGGTACCGCCTGTGGCTAAAATGGCAATAGTAGGCTTTGCCATCAAACAAGAAGAAGCACCAATTAGTGCCAACGCTACGATAGATTTGTTAAAAAAATTCATACAATACTCTCCTTATAAAAAGTTGTTTGACATGTAAAACAAATCGGGACTAAAAGCCCCGAGCGAGAAGGCAAAATTCACTTTACCTCAATGAGGCAAGTTTAAGTTCTATGGTTTTTAATGGAGGCTTTGGAGGAGACTCCAAAGCCGGTTATCAAAAGAGACCTGTAAGGTCTTTTTTACAGAATCATGCCGCCGATAGCGAAGGCAAAGATAACAGAAAGAGCGATAGCGATAACGCCAGGAATAACAAATGGATGGTTAAAGACATATTTACCAATACGTGTTGAACCGGTATCATCCATCTCAACTGCTGCAATCAGTGTTGGGTATGTTGGAAGTACGAAAAGCGCACTAACAGCTGCAAATGAAGCAACAACAGTAAGTGGAGAAACACCTAGTAAAATAGCACTTGGAATAAGCGCTTTTGCTGTTGCTGCTTGTGAATAAAGAAGTGTACTTGCACAGAAAAGTACAACAGCAAGTAACCATGGATATACGTTAAGTAAATCACCTGCAAATGCTTTGATCTCTTTGATGTGGTTCGCAACAAATGTATCACCTAACCATGCAACACCAAGTACACAAATACATGCACTCATACCTGATTTAAACGTTGCAGAGTTAAGAACTTGCGCAGTATCAATTTTAGTGAAAAATGAAATTAATGTAGCCGCTGCAAACATAAAGAGCATAATGGCTTCATTTCTAGGAAGGACAGGGTTTTTGATGACACCAACTTTATCACTAATCAATGTTGCATAGATAACAACAGCAACGATAGAGATAAGGAAAATAGCAACAGAAAGTTTTGCACCTGGTTTAATTTCAACTTTGGTAGCGCCTCTTGTTTTAATAAGACCTTTTGCAAGTCTGTCTTGATAGACTTCATCGTCTTTAAGCTCTTTACCCAAGAAGTTAGCAACAAATGCTGCAACGATACATGCAAGGAAAGAAGAAGGAATTAAAATAGCTAATAGTTCTAAATAACCAATACCTTGTTTTTCTAGAACACCGCTCACAAAAACAACTGCCGCAGAAATTGGTGAAGCTGTAATAGCGATTTGAGAAGCTACAACGGCAATACTTAGAGGACGAGATGGACGAATACCTTGCTCTTTTGCCACTTCTGCAATAACAGGGAGTGTTGCAAAAGCAGTATGTCCTGTTCCTGCTAAGAATGTCATAATATACGTTACGATAGGTGCAAGAATCGTAATTTGCTTAGGATTTTTACGCAAGATTTTTTCTGCGATACTGACCATATAGTCAAGTCCACCAGAAACTTGCATAGCACCGATGGCTGCAATAACAGACATAATGATCAAAATAACATCGATAGGAATCGATCCTAATTTAAGACCAAGTCCTAGTGTTAAAACTAAAACACCTAAACCTCCAGCATAACCGATACCAATACTACCTAGTCGTGCACCAAAAAAGATGGCGGCAAGAACGACGATAACTTCTAACCATAACATGGAAACTCCTTTTAATATATCTTCATAAACTTCTTTCATCGCTCATCAAAAAACGATCAAAGAAATTGTGTGCCACAAGGAAGGAGTAGTGTGGGAAAGGAAGTTGTCGACTCCCTTGTGGCACGGTAACACTAAAAAACTACGTAAAGAGTTCCAGTAGAACTCTATTTTTTATCGTATGTACGAGGCTTAATCATGTTTTCTGGTTTGATGATATCATCAAGCTCAGCTTTCGCTAAAAGACCACGTGCAAGAACGATGTCATATACAGAACCGCCTGTTTCTAGGGCTTCTTTAGCAACTGAAGTTGAATTCTCATAACCGATAAATGGATTAAGAGCTGTTACAAGACCGATACTGTTAAGTACCAATGATTTACATCTCTCAGGATTTGCAGTAATGCCATCAACACATGTTGTTGCCAATGCTTCAAATGCGTTTTTCATCATGTTAACAGAGTTGAAAAGGTTGAATGCAATGACTGGTTCAAATACGTTAAGTTGGAGTTGACCACCTTCACATGCCATTGTAACCGCAACGTCTGTACCGATAACTTGGAAACATACTTGGTTTACAACCTCAGGCATAACTGGGTTAACTTTACCTGGCATAATTGAGCTACCTGGTTGCATTGCTGGAAGATTAATTTCGCCAAAACCTGTTCTTGGACCTGAGCTTAAAAGTCTAAGATCGTTACAAATTTTTGACATTTTTGTTGCTACACGTTTAAGAACACCAGAGATTTGTACATAAGCACCTGTATCTTGGGTTGCTTCAACAAGATCACCCGCAGTTACAAATGGACGACCTGTTACTTCTTGAAGTTTTCCTTCTACTGTTTTTGCATAGTCAGGGTGAGCGTTGATACCTGTACCAATAGCAGTTGCGCCAAGGTTCATTTCACGCATCAATTGTTGCGCTTCGATAACACGTTGGATATCTTCACCAATCATAACTGCATAGGTTCTGAATTCTTGCTCAAGAGTCATAGGAACAGCATCTTGAAGTTGAGTTCTACCCATTTTGATAATATCTTTAAACTCAAGTGCTTTTTTAGCAAATGAATTTTTGATAATGCTCATAGAAACTGTAAGCTCGCCTAATTTCTCAAAAAGAGCTACACGAAGTGCTGTTGGGTAAGCATCATTTGTTGATTGAGAAAGGTTAACATCGTTATTTGGGTGAAGGAATTTGTATTCACCTTTTTTGTGACCCATTTTCTCAAGTCCGATGTTAGCGATAACTTCGTTCGCGTTCATGTTTGTTGATGTACCTGCTCCACCTTGGAACATATCAACAACAAATTGATCATGGTATTGACCACCAATGATTTCGTCACAAGCTTCACAAATCACATTTTTTTTGTTTTCAGCTAAAAGACCAAGGTCATAGTTTGCTAAAGCTGCCGCTTTTTTTACTTTTGCAAGAGAAGTAATAAACGTTGGGAATTTTGCAAGTGTAATTCCAGTAATGTGGAAGTTCTCAGCTGCACGAGCTGTTTGAACGCCATAATAACATTCGTTAGATATTTCTTTATCACCGATTAGATCGTGTTCCATTCTAGTTGACATTTTGTCTCCTTAAGATTTAAAGGTGATGAAAGTTTAAACCTTTAAAGAGACTTGAAAATGACTTTTTTGAAAATATTTTAAAAAATATTGAAGTAAGAGAATTAATTAAAAGATGTAAAAAATTAAGTGATACGAGAGGTTACATATAAGGCAAAGAAGAGGGGAAAGTTCCCCTGCTATCTTAAAGTTTAATGAATTTACTTTTTTCAGAAAGACCAAAATTATGGGGTTGTATCATATTTTCAGGCTTAATGATCTCATCCAGTTGTTCTTTATCCAGTAAACCCTTGGATAAAACGATGTCATAAACTGAACCGCCAGTCTCCAAAGCCTCTTTGGCAACGATCGTAGAGTTTTCATACCCGAGGTATGGATTGAGTGCGGTGACCAGCCCAATGCTATTTAGTACCAGCGCCTTACATCGTTCAGGATTAGCCGTTATGCCATCGACACAGGTATAGGCAAGTGTCTCAAAAGCATTTTTCATCATATTAATAGAGTTAAAGAGATTGTAGGCGATCAGTGGCTCAAAAACATTGAGTTGGAGTTGTCCTGCTTCACACGCAAGTGTTACGGCAATGTCCGTACCAATGACTTGAAAACAGACTTGGTTCACGACTTCTGGAATGACAGGGTTTACTTTTCCAGGCATGATGGAGCTACCAGGTTGCATCGCAGGCAGATTAATCTCGCCAAAGCCTGTTCTAGGGCCAGAGCTTAAAAGGCGGAGATCGTTGCAGATTTTAGACATTTTGGTCGCAACACGTTTAAGTACACCCGAGATTTGCACGTAAGCACCCGTGTCTTGTGTCGCTTCAATAAGATCACCCGCAGTAATGAAAGGACGACCCGTCACCTCTTGCAGTTTGGCTTCCACCGTCTTGGCATAATCGGGATGCGCGTTAATGCCTGTTCCAATTGCTGTTGCTCCCATGTTAATTTCGCGTACCAACTGCCTTGCTTCATGAACGCGTTGGATGTCTTCGCCGATCATAACGGCGTAGGTTCGAAATTCTTGCTCTAACGTCATGGGAACAGCATCTTGGAGTTGAGTACGACCCATCTTGATGACATCTTTAAATTCTAATGCTTTTTTTGCAAAAGAATTTTTGATGATACCCATGGATTCGCCCAATTCACCTAGCTTTTCATAGAGGGCTACACGAAGGGCAGTTGGGTAAGCGTCATTGGTGGATTGTGAAAGGTTCACATCGTTGTTGGGATGAAGAAATGTGTATTCACCTTTTTTATGCCCCAAAATCTCCAATCCAATATTGGCAATGACTTCATTGGCATTCATATTGGTAGAAGTTCCTGCACCTCCTTGGATCATGTCGACTACAAACTGATCATGGAACTTGCCCGCAATGATGGCGTCGCACGCTTCAACAATGGCATTTTTTTTAGTCTCAGCAAGAAGTTGCAACTCGTAATTGGCAAGAGCCGCGGCTTTTTTAACCTTGGCGATGGATTCAAGAAAGGTAGGGAAGCTTCCAAGTGTGACGCCTGTGATGTGAAAGTTTTCTACAGCGCGCGCTGTTTGAACACCATAATAACACTCATTAGAGATCTCTTTATCACCGATAAGGTCATGTTCGATTCTGGTTGACACGTTTTTGCTCCTTAGATTGACGTCTATTTTTCTATTACTATTATAATAGATATACACTGCAAAATCTTTAGAGGAAAAGATTACTTTTGAAACAAAGATAATTTTTGGATACGAAAACAAATGTGCTTTAAAACAACGTTAAAATCGTTAATATGCGTATGCATCCTTGAAATGAATTTGTAACAATTTAACTTCTAGGTTTTGATTAAGGGTTCTCGTACAAAAATATTGATAGAATTATTAGGTTTTTAATTTAATTACGTAAAAAAATCTGCATTCATACATTTATTAAAATTAATCAAAGTTGCAAAATTAAGAAAGAAGTGATTTTCGCCCATGAAACGAATTAAAGTCCTTAAAGCGTATTTTATTATCTGGCTCTTTATTGATTATGTTATTTACACTAACGCTGAACTGCTCAGTACCTTTTTTATGGCAACGGTGATTTTCAGTACCGCAATTGTAGGTCTCTTAGCGGTTGGAACACTCTACCAATTTGTCAGCGGATATGACATTACGATGCTTGGTGGAACATTTGGCGCTCTTGCGTATAAGAAGACTGGGTATGAGTTTTACATCAAAAGTATAGATTCTCTATTGCCCGCCAATATTGCACATATGCTCAAGATGCGTAAAAGTCAGCAGAAAATGCTTTTTACACAAGAAGAGTCACGCAACATCATCGAATGGCTTGACCTGAAATTCCGCAAGCAAAAGTCGTACATTAACTTCTTTATTAATACCGCGATGCTCATAGGATTGCTTGGAACTTTCGTAGGTTTGGTCGAAGCCATCGATAATATGGGACAGATTATTTTAGGGCTTAATGGCGATATTGATATTAAGCAAATTATGCAAGATTTCTCTGGACCTCTTTCTGGCATGGCTATTGGTTTTGGCGCGTCATTATTTGGGGTTGTCTGTGCGGTTATTTTAGGTATCAATGGCTATATTTTATTTCGCTCACAAGATACCCTTATTAGTGGTGTTGAGGATTGGCTCAAGGACCGTATTATTGATATTGCACCTGAAGTACTGGGTCGAAGCACAGCGTCATCCTCAACAGATTTACCAGAACAGCGTAAAAGTTTTATGGATATTTTCCTTGAGCAGATGAATAATTTTACAAGTGAGATTTCTAAACTTACCAAATCCAATGAAAATTTTCATGCAATGTCTGAAACATTAACATCAATGAAAACGCTTATGGATGCACAACATGTGACATTTCAGAAGATTGCAGGTTCGCAAGAGACCTCTTTGCGCAAATTTGATGCATTTTTTGAATATGCTCAAAAAGCAGATGAGGCCAAAGCATTAAAACTGCATGAAGATAAAGTGGTCATGCAAGCAATGCTGGAAGAGCATACACACCTTCTGACACAAAGTGGCAATACACTTTTAGCCCTCAACAATGGCGTTGTCAACATGCACCATAAAATGGAACTTCACCATCAAACATCTGAAAAGATTGTAGCGCTTAATGAGCAACATTTGCTTCAAAGTGAAACGATTCATCAAGAGACAGTTAAAACGGTAGAACAGTTATCCTCTAATGTTTTAGATGGTGTTGAGCGTGTTGTTGGTGTTTTAAATCAGCATGAAACAAAACTTGACCATATGATAGAAAATCTAAGTACCGCCTCGCAAACACTTTTAGAGATTTATCGACAATTAGACACGAGCGGTCAAGTGTTACTTAACATTGCTTCTACGCAAGAACATCATTTTGATGAAACACTAAAAGCGTATGGCGTGTTGCAAGAGCAGATTCAAAAACTAGATGTAACACTCAACCAAGAGATCACAACACTGGAAGCTTTACGCACTCAACGTTCACAAGAACATCAGGTGATTGTTGAAAATCAGGACAAAGCACAGGTTGTTTTCGAGATAATCGCTTCCACTGTTGAGACAACCAAACAGACATTAGCAACGCTTTTGGATGTTCAGGAGATTTTCAAAGCAGAATCCAAAGAGTCTGCGTATGAATCACTGCAAGCTGTTGTGGAAGTTCAAAGAGCATTGGCACTTAACAAAGAGTCGTTAGTAACGCTTTTAGGGGTACATGAGAATTTTCATACACGTTATTTCAACGCACAAAGTGAAACAAAAAATACATTACAACAGATCAGCCAGAGTGTTGTAGCCGAAAACCACATTAGCGCAGAACTTTTAAAAGCATCAACACATATTCACGAAACGCAAAAAATCAATGCAGACCAAGAGAGGCAATTACTCGGGGAATTAAGCGCTGAGTTGGTACGTATTGAATCATTGAATCAATCAGCGATGGAGCATAAACAAGAGTTTGAAGCGGCTTATTTTAAACACAGTGATGAAAAACAAACCTACGTTGTTGCAGAATTAAGTCAGAAAATTGAACAGACACAGCAACATCTTGAAACGATGGCACAATCGTTAAAAAATATTGAGGAAGTCATTGATCGTCTTGATAAACACAATACGCTTCATGGTGGTGGTGTTGCCGATGAAATCAAAGGCTTCTTTAGTTCACTTTTTCATAAAAATTCGCAAAATTGAGGAACTAACGTATGGCTGCTGGTACTGATCAAGGCGATATGAACCCTTTTATCTCTTACGTTGATCTCTTTTCATCTGTTATTCTTGTTTTGCTTCTTTTTATGTTAATCATGTTTGTCAATGTGGGTTATTACATGCAATTTAACTCTAAAAATGCGACAGCATCGCCTGCCCCCGCAGAGGTTGCCCCTCAAATGCAAAGTGCAGAGTCCTCTCATATTGTATTTGTAACAGCAAAAGATCCTAGTAAAGAAGCCACAAGCCAAAGCAGTAGTGATGTGGGTGAGCGTTCGCTTACCAAAGCAGTTGAAAAACCGTCCCCTGTTGATTATAAAGAGTCAGACCTCATGGTTGTTTTCAAAGATAACGAGTACTTTGTCGCGAAAAATATTTTATCTCAACTGGTGAAAACAATGGAAAAAATACTTAAAACAAAGCCCAATGCTACATTTGTGATTAGCGTGGGGGATTCTAAAAAATTGATCAGTTCAACGCAAGCAAAACAGATCTCGCTAGGAAGAGTGCTTAGTTTTAAAAATAGCCTTGAAGCGGTACCCGAATTAAAAAATAAAATTCAAATTAACTACAAACAGCAAAGTCAGATTCAACATGAATTTGGTTATCTTAAAGTAGATGTAAAGTAAGGAATGCGAGTGCGCTTTAAGTTTTTTAATGCTTTTTTTACTGTGATTTTAGGTTGCAGTCTTTTTTTAACTTCCCTGTTTGCGGCTGATGAAGCAGACAGCATTGCAAGACTCAATGCCTTTTTAGCACAAAAAGACGCTGAAGTCGTTGACCCCAATAACGTCACGCTCAAACAAGCTGTTGCCGTAGCGATCAAATCAAATTATCGTATTCGTCAAGCGCAAGAACGTATCTATCAAGCTGAGCATTCAACGAAAGAAGCGTATGCAGACTTTTTACCCAAAGTAGATATTTCCTCAACAGGAACGTCCAAAGACAGCAGTGGCTTTGATACCCAAAAGTATGGGCAAGCCAGAGGCGATCTTGTCACTTCTTACAATCTTTACTCTTCAGGCATGCACAGTGAAACTGTGGAGCGAACGTATATTACAAAAAAAGAGCAAGAAGAGCGATTGCGTGGTACATTGGAAGAAGAGATTAATAAAATTATTGATGCTTATTTTAGTGTTGCGTACGGAAGGTTGGCTGTTGAGGTCAATAAAAGCAATTACGATAAATTGCTCAAAATTCTTGATATTGTTAAAACTAAAAGAGAGTTGGGTGCTGCAACTGCAGGAGATGAAAACTCTATTTTAGCGAGTGTTTCCAATGCTAAAACGGCATTGATCAATACAGAATCTTCTTTTAACAACGCCAAAGATTATTATGAATTTTTAACCAGTTCAAAAGTAGAAGATCTTAATCCTTATGAGATGAACTTTGAAACAAAGCTTTCCAATTTTGATGAACTCTTTGATGATATTAAAAAACGTAATACAGATCTTAATATTTTAGAAACACAAATCAAAGGTAAGCAAAAAGATGTGATCATTAATAATGCTACCGATGGACTCAAAATAGATTTTTCAATGACAAATTCGAAGCGTTACAAGGATGATAGACTCCCCACATCTAACCCATCTGAAGGTAAAAATCGTGATTTTCTTGCAGAGTTAACGTTTAGCTATAACCTTTATGATGGCGGTAGGACGGAAGCAAAAGCAGCCAAACTTATGAGCGAAGCGTCTGCATTGATTTACAATCTTGAATATACCAAACAAGACACAAAATGGAATTCACAAAAGCTTTTTAATTCGGTTCAAACCAATTCCAAAACAGTCGATACGCTGAGTATGGAGATTGATGCGAGCAAAAAAATGGCTGAGGCGTATTGGGAAAAATTTAGGCTCTCCAGCCAAGATTTGGTTACGCTATTGCAAGCACAAAGACAAGTTAATAGCGCAGAGCTTGAAAAGCTTCGCAGTGAAAAAGCGCGCATTGTAGATTATTTTTCCTTGCTTGGAAAGCAGGGGAAATTAGTAGAATACTTTGGGTTTTAGAGTATAAACTAAGATGAGAAATCATGGACGCTAATACAAATGCTTTAATTATGTCAGGAGATCTTTTTTTAAAAGATGCAGATAATACTTCTGCTATTGCTTGTTACCAAAAAGCATTGATGTTTGAACTTGAAAAGCAGACATGTGTTAAAGTTATCAACAACTTGGGAATTGCGTATAAGCGTCAATCCTCTTTTGAAAATGCCATCGCAATGTTTCAAAAAGGCATAGAAATAGACCCCAGCTATGCGGCATTTTATTCGAATTTATCTTCGGTGTATCGGTTGCAAAAACGGTATCAAGAAGCGTTTGATATGCTGATTGCGGTGGTAAACCTCTGCCATCACCTTAATGATTATGTAACACTGATTGAATTTTTAAAATTCCTCAAAAAGCCTCAAGAGGCACTCAGTATTGCTCACGAGGTTGTTAAACGATTCCCTGAAGAGTATGAAGCACATCTTGTCTTGGGCAATCTTTTTGCCTCCTTTAAAATCTATGAAAAAGCCATAGAGCCTTATCGTAAAGCCATTTCACTCGATCCAGCAAAGACACAGGCGTACAATAATATAGGTGTTGTGTATAAAGAATTAGGACGCGATAGCGAAGCTTTAGAGGCATACAAGAGCGCATTAGTGCTCAATCCTAAAGATGCTGCTGTCTATAATAACTTGGGTAATTTGTGCCGAAATATGGGCGATTTAAAAGGGGCACTTGAACATTTAAATCATTCCATTGCCCTTAATCCTGATTATGCAGATGCGTACAGTAATGTGGGCGCTGTTTACAAAGAGGCAAAAGATTATAACGCGGCGATTCCTTATTATCAAAAAGCATTGACGCTTAATCC
The DNA here is from genome assembly GCF_036802865.1 of Sulfurospirillum sp. Taxonomy (NCBI): domain Bacteria; kingdom Pseudomonadati; phylum Campylobacterota; class Epsilonproteobacteria; order Campylobacterales; family Sulfurospirillaceae; genus Sulfurospirillum; species Sulfurospirillum sp. Next base: position 55,629 of record NZ_DAIRVK010000006.1, read on the forward strand.
CAATCATACCAACGCTAATTTTGATATGGCACTTATGGAACTCTTTTTTGGAAATTATGAAAATGGTTGGAAGCGCTATGAGCATAGACTTCACATGAGTGAATTGGTTGCCAAAATTCATCCGTATAAAACGCCTCTATGGAGAGGTGAATCTTTGATGGGAAAAATAGTACTTCTCCAAAATGAGCAAGGCTATGGCGATAACATTATGTTTATCCGCTATGTACCTCTTTTTGTCAAAATAGGAGCAAGAGTGATCGTTCGAACACGCCCCGAATTGGTCACTCTTTTTACGATGGTCGAAGGAATAGAGGCTGTTTACAGCGAAGAAGATGCAATTCCTGAGCATGATTATTATCTGCCATTACTCTCGGCTGCTTTTTATTTTAAAACGACGCTTGAGACGATTCCAAATCTATTTCCGTATTTACATGTAAAGCATGAAGCCCTAGCACAAGGCTTTCATACAGAGCATTTAAACATCGGTCTTGTATGGAGTTCCAGTCGCACCAATAAAGATTTTAACAATAAATATCTTGGGCTTTCAAATTTGAGATCGCTTTTAGAAATCCCCAACATTGCGTGGTATTCGCTTCAAGTCGGGGAAGATGCTTTGGAAATAGAAAAGGAAGGCTTAGCGGAGAAGATCATTGATTTATCTGCTTCTTTGCGCGATTTTTCAGCAACCGCGCAGGTTATTCACTCCCTCGATCTTGTCATTACGATGGACACAGCAGTGGCGCATTTATGTGGTGCATTGCATAAAGAGGCATGGGTTTTACTTCCAAAGCCCGCAGATTGGCGTTGGATGCCAGAAGGAGATAAAACACCGTGGTATGACAGTTTGGTTTTATTTAGGCAAGGTCTTCGTGGTGATTGGGATATCCCAATACAAGCGATCAAAAAAAGACTCCAATCTTTCTCTAAAAAGCCCATAAAATGGGCATGAAGAGAGATTTTAGAAAGAGAATGTTATCATCATGTATAACAATACAGTACCTAAAAATTTAAATACAGAAGCTATAAATGGAGAGATGCAATGTTTAGTATGATACTCAAACTTCAAGCCTTCTTTGAAAGACTTAAAAAACGTAAGGCACTTTGGTTTACGACCATTACGGCACTTGCATTATTTGGTATTTTGAGCACACTTTATTATCTTAATTCAATGACACATCGTTCGACTAAGAACCTTTATGAGGCGACAAACGCCAGTTACTTTAATGACTTGGATTCAAAAATTGGTGATTCTCTTTTTAATCTTGAGATCATCGGCAGTATGTTGTTGTCCAACCCAGAGTTTATTGCAGCGATTAATTTGCAGAATAATACGACTGCGATGATGGAAAAGCTCAATATGTTGGATGCTAATTTGAAAGTGATTGCAAAGAACAGTGTCGTGATAGAGCTTTATACGAAAAACTTTGTCAAAATCGCCTCTTCTTCATCCTCGCCTGTGTTGACGACGGAAGCCTATGATCTGGACAGTTTACGTAAAGTTGTCGCTACCAATCAGCCTCTTAGCGGGATTGAATACCAAGATGGGCAAGTGTTTTTAAAAGCACTTTATCCTACAGCCAACGGCATTTTAGAAGTTAAACGTGCAGCAGATTTTTTATTTGATACTTACCAAAACAATGGAAAAATCTTTCAGATTCTCTTGGACAAAGATTTTTTAGATATGAAAAAATTGCAAACTTTTAAACATCAAAAAATTGGTAAAAATGAAGTGAGTGTGCAAACAAGAGCAGACAGTACTTTTTTAAGCAAGGTCGCTGAATTGGACTTTGATAAGATTATTGCAGATAAGTATCTTCTCAATGACGATTATTTTGTTTTGGCTAAACCTTTACTGAATGTGGATGGCAAAAAAGTAGGTGTTATCGTTGTGGGTGAGAGCATTACCAAAGAGAATGGTTTACCAAAAATGACTAAGAAAATTTCAACAGGTCTTACAACCGCAGCGCTTGGTTTGGTTGTTGCGTTATTGGTTTTGATGATCTAATGCATACAACAATCGTTTTGTAGCGTATAAAGAGGAGGGAAAGAGGGATGGCAAACACACCGGAAGTTAATTACAGTAAGAGTACAACAACCCTTAAATCTCCTCCTGCTGCTGGCGAAAATATCAATCTCTTTTTGCGCCCTGGAGATGAGCTCTCTTTAGGTGTTGATCTCTCAAAAGCAAGCTTGCAAATTGTCGGTGGCGATGTTATAGCAACACTTCCTAATGGCGGGCAGATTACATTTGTCTCTTTGGGTATGATGGCATTTGAAGCCAATGCTCCTATTATTAAATTGCCAAGCGGCATGGTGTTGCAGATTGAACAGATCTTAAATAAAGTTCAAGATATTGGTCAAGCTCCGAGAGATTCTATTTTGGTTTCGGGTCCTGTATCGCTTCAAAGTGAACAGCATAATCCTGCTAAAGAGGAACACAGTAACAAAGATGAATCGCCTGTTAATGACTATAACGCGTATTATGTAGATCCTCAACCGTTTATTAAGCCTCAAGAGAATGCCAATACAAAAGAGAGTAGTGGCAAATACCTTCAAGAAGCGGTGACAGAATACACGAGTAATAACCCTGCCATCAGCGATAGTACCGAAAAAAATAAACATATGGATGAACAAAGTAAAAGTAAAGATAATGTTGCGGATGTTTCGGCAGCGCTCTCTTTCGATCTTGGCTTTTACCAAATCAAAAGTTCAGACTCTTTAGTCGGCGGAATCAAAGAAGTCTTGGGTGGTACGGGAAGCGCATTAGGCAATGTAAGTAAAAGTGCCGCTGCGCAATTTCAAGCCGAAACACTTGATTACCGTAATGATGCTTATCCGACGGTTATTACAGCGGACAATCCTAGTCTTGTTAACGATACATATCTTACAAAATTAGTGAGACTTACCGTCTCTCAACCTATCGGTTTTAATATTTCGAATATTGTTATAACTAGTTTAACCAATGATTTTCAAATACTGAATGCAGATTTTTCATCTGCTAATTCTACAAGTGGTGGATGGAGCCTTTCTGCTGCTACTGCACTATCAACAACAGGCTTTTCACATACTGCAACTGATGGTGGAGAAACGATAGAATTTTATATTCGTTATGCATCAAATAACCCTAGTATCGTTAATATTGATTATCTTATGAAAGTGAATTTGACATCACAATTTGATATGGCTAATGTCCCTGTGGCACAACAAGCAGGAGTTGTTGAACCTGAAAAAATGACTCTGACTAATTTTAAAGATATTGGTGTCATTGTCAAAAATGTTAATACCGAGTCAGATTATACGTATACAGGGAAGTATCCCTCAGGTTTCGTAGTAGATACAACACCTAATGAAAATATTATTTATACCTCTAAATTAAACTCAACGGTGTATGGTGGACTTTCTAACGATACAATTTATGGCAATATTGGTAATGATACCCTTAATGGTAATAGAGGGAACGATACACTCAGTGGAGGATCGGGAACCAATAGTATCAATGGTGAGGCGGGTATTGATACGATCAGTTATGATTTTATAACTAAAAATTATAGTGATACATTTTTATCAACCCATAAATCTATGAATGATCCTGCTACAGGTCTTAATTATTCAAATGACCAACATCCAAAAGGTGTTATCGTTAATCTTCAAACAGGGTATGCTTCTGGGAAAACGATTTATGATTCAAAGCCAAGTGATGAATACGATGGTGAGGCTTTGGTTAATCTTGTAGATACACTCACAAACGTTGAAAATGTCATTGGCTCAAAGTTTGATGATACGATTATTGGTAGCAATACTGTTGCAAATATGTTGTACGGTGGTGAAGGTAATGATACCATTGATGGTGGAAGCAGCGGTGGTAATTATCTTTATGGCGAAGCAGGGAATGACTGGCTGATTGGTAGTACCCGTGATGCAAAAATTGATGGTGGTGATGGAACTGATACTGTAGATTTTTCAAATAACATGGTTGGTATTGAAATCACACTCAACAACTCTTCCAATGGTAGCATTAAAGATATCGGCGCATCTTCTGCAACCACCGTTGTTTCAAATGTTGAAAATGTTGCGGGCACTCAGTATAAAGATATTATAAGTGGAGATGATTCGAATAATCTCTTAATAGGCGGCTATAACCATTTAGCAACGAGCGTTTCTGCAAATGACGATACGATCAGTGGCGCTGCTGGGGCTGATACAATTGTCGGTGACATGATGGTGGATGCAGTTACGACAGTGGTAATGTACGGCGGCAATGATATTCTTGTTGGGGGCAGTGAAGATGACAAACTTTATGGTGATTCTGCTCCTGTTGCAAGTACATCTTATATTGTTGTTTCAGCTGATCAAAGTTTAGAATATGTTATTGATAAAGCAGGAGCAACTCTAGCAACAATTTATGGTGGTAATGATACCCTACAAGGTGGTTTAGGAAATGACTACATGGAGGGTGGTAGTGGCTATGATACTGTTGATTATAGTGGTATCTCTGCCAGTGTTACGGTAAATCTTGCAACAGGTATTGCAACGGGTCAGGGAATAGATACACTTAAAAATATAGAGAATATTATTGGCTCAAACCTTAGTGATACTTTGACAGGTAATACGCTAGCAAATACCCTTAATGGTGGCAATGGTAGTGACTGGGTGGACTACTCTTACGCAGGTAGTGGCGTTGTTGTTGATTTAAGTGTAGGGACAGGGATTGTCTCTGCAACAGATACTGATACCCTTATTTCCATAGAAAATGTTATTGGTTCAAGTGGTAATGATACCTTAGGAGGCGTTAAAGGCATTGTCAATACGTTACTCGGTGAAGGTGGCAATGATGTTTTTTACGGCTATTTTGATGGCGATTCCATTGATGGTGGTAGTGGAATTGATGCTATTGACTATGGTAATATTGACTCTGGTATTAATGTCACTTTAGGTGGTAGTTCCATTGATAAGCTAACAAGTATTGAAAATTTATACGGTACGAAGAGCAACGATATCTTAGCAGGGGATGGCTCTAATAACACAATTAATGGCAGAGAAGGCAACGACACACTTATAGGTGGAGCGGGAAGTGATTTATTAATTGGTGGCGATGGTAATGACTTAGCGGATTATTCAACATCTTCCAATGGTATTGTGGCAAATTTAACAATGAATAGTGTCAGTGATGGTATGGGTGGAACGGATACATTATCAGGTATTGAAAGTGTGAGAGGCTCACAGTATGCAGACATTATAACGGGTTCTGCAAATAGTGATACTTTGATAGGGTATGGTGGAAATGATACATTTGTTGCAACAGCCAGCAATGATGTGTATTGGGGAAATGAAATCAATGTCGGTTCCTTTGTCTCTAATGATAGTGATAAAATTGATTATTCAACGCTCAGTGGCGTTAACCATATTGTAGCGACACTTCCATCGATATCAGGTACAGGAACTATTACAAAATACACTAGTTCTGGGCCTAGTGTAGATACGGTTTACAATATTGAAAATATCGTTGGAACCAGTGGTGATGATACCCTTATAGGTGGTGCTGGTGTTGTTAATACCCTACAAGGTGGTGCTGGAAATGATACGCTAGGTGGAAATATTGATGGAGATAGTTTGGATGGTGGGGATAATACTGATACCTTAGTTTATAATGGTCTTAGTGCTAATTTAACCGTTGATATGAGCCTTAAAATAGTTGCTTTAACATCTGATTCAAGTCTAAAAGATAGTTTTGAAAAAATTGAAATTATTCAAACAGGTTCTGGAAATGATATTTTTATGCTCTCTGGTAGTAAGGATTCGACCAAATTAACGTTAGATGGCGGTACTGGAAATAATACACTCGATTATAGTGGACTAAGTGAAGGAAATATTCATGTTACATTAGCAGATAGTGGCTACACAACGGTGAGTGTTAATAGTGGTGCTGGAGATGATTCTATCATCAATATCTCCAATATTTCAGGTTCACAAAATGATGATACGATTATAGGTAATAGTGCAGCCAATACGTTGCATGGAAATGCTGGAGCCGATATACTCGATGGTGGCGCTGGCAATGATGTTCTTTACGGCGATGGTGGCGCGGATACGATCATTGGCACGATTGATAGCGGGATTGATTATTATGATGGTGGAGCAGATAGCGATACAATAGATTACAGTGCTGTAACGACGGCACTTACATTAACAAATGGTACAACTGTGATTGGGGTAGATGTTGGAACAGATACTCTTGCCTCGATTGAGATTTTTAAAGCGGGCTCAGGTGACGATGTTTTAACCGGTAGCATGACTGCCATGACCATATATGGCAATAATGGGGCAGACACCATTACTGGAGGCAGTGGTAACGATATCATTTATGGTGATAATCTTACAAAGAGTCATGGCACAAGTGACGGACACAATATCCTATCCGGTGGGGCAGGGAACGATACGTTATATGCAGGAGATGCAGGGGATATTCTTCGTGGCGATGCAGGTAGTGATACCCTGTTTGGTGGTGCGGGAATCGATACGCTTGATTATGCGACAAATAATATTACAATTACGGCACTCCTTAATATAGGCATGATTAATGGTGGTATCGATATCGATATTATTGATAAAACATCGATTGAAATTTTGCGCTCTGGAACAGGTGCTGATGTCATTACAGGCGCTGATACAGGCGTTTTAAAAACAATTTATACCGGTAGTGGCAATGACGTTATTAATGGTGGCGCTTTAGCTGAAACGCTTTATGGTGAAACAGGCGATGATACGATAAAAGGTGGCGGCGGAGTAGATACCATTTATGGTGGTCTTGGTAATGATGTGGTGTATGGTGCAACCGATGGTGATACCCTTTATGGCGATAATGGAACAGGCAATAGTGCTGGTACAAGCGATACATTGGACTTCTCAAATATAACTTCTGCAACAAATTTAATTGCCAATATGGTAACAGGTACGGTTAACATTGGCGCTTCTACCGTCAGTACTTTTTCCGAATTTGAAAATGTAACCGGTGGCGCTGGAAATGACCAAATTACGGGTGATGCAAATACCAATACCTTAAAGGGTGGCGCTGGTGACGATACTATTTTTGTGAGTAATGGTGCGGATGTTATTGATGGTGGTCTTGGTAACAATACTATGGATTTTTCAAGTCGAAACTCTTCGGTGAATATCAATCTTGCAGCATTTCAAATTATTAACAATGGTAACGGCGAAATTCAATCTATCCAAAATATAGAAAATATTGTAGGTGGCAATGCCGGCGATACCGTATCAGGTGATAGCTTGGCCAATACTATCTACGGAAATTTGGGAGCTGATCAGATTTTTGGAAATGATGGCAATGATGTTTTGTATGGAGATAATGCCGGCAATACGCATACGACGGCGGATGGTCACAATACCCTTGATGGTGGTGTGGGCAATGATACGCTCTATGCTGGAGACAGTGGCGATACACTTATTGGCAGTGCAGGGAACGATATACTTTATGGTGGTGCAGGTGCGGATATCCTTCAAGGTGGAGCAGGGGATGACACCTTAGATGGTGGTGGGGGAATCGATATTGCAGATTATCGTAGTGCAACCGCTAAAGTTGTTATTGCAGTTGATCTGGGTAATGCTACCAATTTGACAACAGGCACATCCAGCGGAACAGTCGGTACTGATATCATCAATAGTACGGTCGAGGTCGTCTATGGTAGTGCTGGTTATGACGATACAATGATTGGTAATGCTAATGCCAACACTTTTTACGGCTGGGGTGGTAATGATACCCTTAGTGGCGGGCTTGGCGACGATACTATTTACGGTGGGGTTGGTGATGATACAATCGCGGGTAATGGTGGCAATGATTTTCTCGTTGGTGGCGATAGTGTTGGTGTTTTCGCAGGAATTGATACGGTTGATTATTCTGCAGAGACAGCAGGTGTAACGGTTAATCTTACTGCAGGAACAGCAACAGGTACTTCCGCAGGCAACGATACTCTTAGTGGTTTTTCACGTGTTCTAGGTTCAAATTTTGCTGATACTTTAACCGGTAATTCGAGTGCAGATGAGTTACGTGGTAGCGGTGGTGATGACTGGTTTGTGATGACAGCAGGTAATGATACTATCTATGGTGGTACGACATCTCAGCCCAATGGAGATACGGTAGATTTTATCAATGCAACGACGGCTGGGATTATCGTTAATCTTACAACCAATAGTGCCAGTGGGACTGATATTGGAACCGACATTATCTACGAGATTGAAAATATTTCAGCCTCCAATGCTAACGATACCATTACGGGTGATACCAATAACAATACCCTCGTAGGACGAGCTTTAGACGATACCATTTTTGCTGGTGCAGGAGCAGATGTCATTTATGGTGATGATAACCTTCTCAATGGTAATTTTGATGGTATACAAACAGGAAATGACTTGCTCTACGGGCAAGACGGCAATGATACGATGTACGGTGGCTTGGGCAATGATAGCTTATGGGGTGGAAATAATGACGATACCCTTTATGGTGGAACGGGCGATGACTACTTAAACGGTGAAAATGGCATCAATATCCTTTATGGCAATGAGGGCAATGACACGTTTGAGCTGAGTGTCACTACCGCAACCAATACTATTACAGGCGGTAATGGTACAGATACATTAAATTTTTATAATGCAGCAGCAATCACAATTGATTTAGCGCTCACTTCAGCCCAAGCAACAGGTGGCGGTGGAAGTGTTACTCTTTTAGATAGCATTGAAAATATTTCAGGCTCCAATACTGGTGCAGATATGATTTTAGGAAATGCTTCTGATAATACGATCTTGGGAAATGCAGGTAATGATTCACTCTTTGGTGCTTCAGGAAATGACTCTATGGATGGCGGTGTAGGCAACGATACCATAGCGGGTGGTTTAGGCGCAGATATTATTACCGGTGGAGCAGATGATGATGTCCTTCGCGGCGGTGGTTCTGCCTATAATAGCGCTAATACCGCAGATGGCTCTGCTGATACAGTCTATGGTAATGCAGGAAATGATACGCTCTACGGAATGCTTGATGGCGATACCCTTTATGGTGGAGATAACGCTACGACATTTAGTGGCAACGATAGAATAGATTATAGTGGACTTGGTGCTGGAAGTGCCGTTTATATTGATATTAATGCAACGGCTGGACAATCTTTTGCACAACTCGTTGGCACACCGGCAACAACAGATACTATTTTTGGCTTTAACACCGTTATCGGAAGCGGTGGCAATGATATCATCGTCGGTAATGTCAATAATAACTATATTGTAGCTGGAAACGGTAATGATACCATCTATATGAGCCCTATTGCCACCGCATCCTCAACACTAACCGGCGGTAGTGACAACATCGATATGGGAGCCGGAGACGACACCCTCTATGTCTTTGCTTCCGAACTTACCAGCGCCGATGTCATAACCGGCGGTACACACACTACCGGTGATACCATTGTCTTTAAAGACGGCGGAATCATCAATGATCCGACCAAATTTTCCAACGTTTCCAATATCGAATTTGTTCAATTTGCCGATGTCGCTAACACCATCAGCCTTGATACAACACAGCTTAATGGTGTCCAACTTATTGGCGGTTCATCGACAGATATCTTTAACTATGCTATAACTAATTTTAATAGCCTTGATAAAGTAGATGGTGCTGGAGGAAATGACACTTTGTCGTTTACAACAGCAGGAACCCTCACGGATGCAATGCTCAGTTCTATTTCGCATATTGAAAATATACAACTTGCCAACGGAGTTAATACCGTCACCGTTGATGTCAGTAGTCTCGAGGGAGGCATTGCAACACTGCATGCAGGAACAAGTGGCACCAATACTTATAACTATTCGCTCGCAAAGCTCGACAGTACCGATACCATTGTTGGGAATGCAGGTACTACCGATATTATTCAATTTTTGGATGCGGGAACCATCTTAGATGATGCAAGATTTAATAGTCTTAGTTCTATAGATCAGATCAAGCTTGCGATTGGCGCTAATACGTTCAATATTGGCACTAATGAAGCACAACTCAGTGGCGTGAGTATAATTGGGAATAGTGGAGTTGATACATTTATTTATACGTCAACAGCATTAACCGATGCCACTGCGAATGCAAAACTGATCGGTTCAAGTGGCAATGATATTTTAAAAATTACGGGATCAACATCCGTAGCCGATACGAATTTTGTAGGGTTCACATCGATTCCGACCTTGGATGTCAACAGCTATACCGGATCTGTTACACTGGGGACAAATGCCACGACGATGGGAATCACAACGGTTGATGCCAGTACAAACGGTGGAACATTGAGTATTAATGCTTCAGCTATGAGTAGTGGTGTAACGATCAAATCCGCAACCGTTGGCGGAAGTACCTATACTGGTAGCAATAGCGCCACTACGGATGTCTTAACAATCGGCAGCGCCATCACCCAAGACGCTTCAGCGATCACAAAAATCGAAACGATCAATGTAAACGCCAATACTACTTTTACAGGCAACATTACAGGTGTGAGCAATCTTAGTATTGCAAGCTCAAGAACACTGAACCTTGATGCCAGTGCTTTAAGTAACGATACAATGAGCATTGCCGATGCGGGTACTTTGGTGATCAACAATGCAAGTAGCACAACACAACTCAATGGACTTACTTTTACAGGTGCGGGCGCTTTACAAGTCAATGGAACCAGCAGCAATGATACCATTACGCTCAACTCCACGCTTACATCATACACTGGAACGATAACGCTGAACGGTGGTGCAGGTGATGATATTATTGTCGGTAGTGGCAAAAATGATACGCTTTTAGGTGGTGCTGGAAATGATACACTAACAGGCGGTGTGGGAACAGATAGCATGAATGGTGGTGAGGATAGTGATGTTTATCGGTTTACCTCAGCAGCAGATATTTCATCAGACGTTATTGCAGATACCGGTACCATTGGGAATGATCTTATCTTTATGGATGCAAGTGGAAACTTTTCTCTTGCAAATATTTCAACCACGGGGATTGAAGAGCTTAAATTTTACCAAGCTGCAGAAGTCCAAACATTAACAATTTCACAAGCACAAGCGACTTCTATTGCAACTTTTACCGGCTTTACAGGAGCTACCGATACGCTCAGTGTTACAGGAGTAACTACCAGCCTTAATATGAACAATGCAAAAACATATACCGATATTGCTAAAGTGAGCATTGATGCATCAAGTGCTTCAGCCGCTGTAACGCTCACAGGTGCATCTGGTATATCTAATAACATTACAGGAAGTAGTTATAGCGATACAATCATTGCAGGAACGCTCGCAGATACCCTAGCAGGTGCAAGTGGTAATGACACTTTCCAAATTAACAGTAACTATTTAAATGCTTCGGATACTATTTCGGATACAAGTGGTTCGGATACCCTTGAAATTACCAATGCGGTCGCAACCATCACCGATGCCCAATTAACCAATGTAACCAATGTTGAGATATTAAAATTAGCAGCAGGTTCTACGGTTACCTTAGGCACAGAGGCCAATAATGGCGGTAATGGATTTACAACCGTTAATGTCAGTGCTGGTGGAACGAATATTATTAACAATAGTACGATCAATAATCTCAGCGTTGTTGGTGGCGCTGGTACTGATACGCTTAATGTTAGTGGTGGCGTCTCGCTCAATGCAGCAAACATTACCAATGTTGATTTAATCAATATTACAACAGGTTCAAGTACCATCACCAATCAATTTGCTAATTCTCCAACACTTACTATAGCATCAGGGGCAATGCTAAATAGCGGTAGCAGTGGAGATTCTATTACTGGAAAAACGATTAATGTGAATGGTACATTGAGCGCAACAAATATTAATGGCACAGATATATCGCATGTGGCACTAAACAGTGGTGGAACAGCAAGCTTTACTCTTGCTTCTGGCGGTACATTGGATGCTAGTGTTATGAGTAAAGACACCAATGGACTGCTCCAAATTACGGGTAGTTCAGGCAATGAAACGATAAAAATAGACAGTGCAAAATTTACCAATGCGAGTGATCTTATCAGCGATTCAAGTGGAGCATCAGATACCCTTGTTGTCACAGGTAGTAATGCAATAGACTTTACAAAAATCAGTGGTATGGAAATTGTTGACTTGACCAATTACAATGGTACAACCTTGACAACCAATACGACAACTGGAGAGACGATCAAAATTGATTCTGCCTATACGTCCATTAATGCAGGTGGTGGAACGGATCAACTTTCTATTACTGCGAATAGTGTTGATTTGAGGAATTCAACACTCAGTAGTATTGAAAGTTATTATGTGGTAAATGGAGCAACGTTGACCATTAAAGCTTCGGATGTTACGGGAAAAGTTGTTACTACTGATGGTAATATCGTTGTGCTTCATAGTGCAGATTCGTCCTATGATTTTTCTCGTATTTCGGGTAGTGGGACAAAAACGCTTGAATTTAGTGCCTCATCAACCTTTAGTGGTTTATTAGGGACGATATCTAACATTAGTGTCGATAGTGCTGTAACGGGTACTGTTACGGCTAGTGCTATTAGTGGGCATACTATTGTTCTTTCAGGAGCGGGAGCTTTGGATATTACCGCTGGTACGACAGCAGCCACTAATAATTTTTCAGGACTTACCAATGCGATTACCGGTAATGTCACCCTAAATGTCACTAGTGCAACTGATCTTGATCTGACAACAGCAACACTTGGAACAGCATTGGATAAGCTTAATACAAGTTCACCAAAAGTAGTAACGCTTACTGGAATTCAAGCAAATGCTTTTGGGCAATATTCAGGAACGGGAAATATCACTGTTGAAGCTGGAGCAACATCGAGTATAGATCTTTCTAGTAAAACAGTAACAGGGTACAGTGGTACATTCACATTGAATGATGGTACAGGTACTCAGACATTAATTGGCTCTATAAATAATGATGTTTACAATGTAGATAATGCTTCCGTCAATATCATAGCATTTAGTGGTGATGATACGATCAATATTTTGTCAACATTAAGTAGTAATTTAACAGGCCTTATTGATGGTAGTGCAGGTTCAGATGTTCTTAATATTAATAAAAGTGGTTTAACATTCAATATGAATAATATTACAAGTATTGAAACGATCAATGTCAATCAAAATGCGACCTTTAACAACGGAGTGCTCTCTGCGACAACGACAACTGTAGCTTCAGGCGTTACTCTGAGTGCGGACGCTTCTGTGCTGAGTGGCAATACACTTAATGGTTCAGGAATACTCAGTGTCACCAATCTTGATGCCGCACTTACTGCTGATTTTTCACATGTGGCAGGAGCAACAACCCTCAATGTAGATTGGAGTAGTGTAGGTAGTGCTATATACGCTGGAAACTTGAGCAATGTCGATACATTAAATATCTCCAGTGGTACGATGCACACTACGGATGATATTGCTTCTGGACATACCATCACTGGTATAGGAGCACTCATCGTTGATGTGGATAGCAATCTTGGCTTTACATGGTCAAATATCGCTGCATCTTTGAGCAGTGAAACACTCAATTTTACGAGTGGAACAACCTATACTCAAACGCTTACCAATGTAGATGCGATTACTCTCGAAAGCGGTGTAAATGTTGATATTTCGGCTGCAACGATTGGTGCGACCACAACGTCTGTGACGGGCGCGGGTGGTAGTGAATCATTAACCCTAAACAGTAGTTTTTTACATACAGTTTCAAGTGTTGATTTAGGAGGTGCGTCGGATACCTTAAGTGTGACTGGCAATACAGCATTGACAGCGACAGATTTTGACAATATTCATAACGTGGAGACACTCGACCTTAATAACTTTACCGGTACGGCAGATTTAACCAGTACAAGTGGCATTACACAGATTGATACGGGTTCAGGTGTCAATAGTACGACGATTAATTATGCAATGAATGTCGCTGACAGTGGTGGGGTTGATACTCTTTATACAACTGCTAGTATGAATTTAAGCAGTTATTCTATTTCTGGAATTGAAACTCTAAGTGTAGCGAGTGGAACAACCACGACACTTGATTATAATGATTTAAGTGTTGGTGGTGGAAATATTTCAACGCTTACTGGAAGTGGTAACGTTACGCTTAACGGTGCCGCTTCTATGGATATTCACAGTGAAAATATCGCAGGGTTAGGTTCAGATAAATTGGGCATTGCCGGTACAGCAGGTAATGATAATTTGGTGCTTGATTTTAGCCAATTGGATAAAATCAAGTTCGATGGCGTAACGGGTAGTGATACTGTCAGTTTTACATCTTCATCTGTAGCAAGTGGTACAACATTTGATACGAACGCTTTTGAGAATATTGATACATTAGATATTAGTAATCTTGGACTAAGCGGATCAGGTTTGACAATAGATGCAAATGCGCTTAAAAATTTCACAAGTGGGACGAATGATTTAACCTTGTTGATAAGTAGCACGGCAACACAAGATTCGTATATTCATCTCTCAAACGAAACTACCTATCAAAGTGTTACGTCTTTAACAGCAGGTGATCATGTTTTAGATAACGGTTTGATGTTACATGTACAAACAGTTTAGGATATAAATGAAATCAACAACACCTGTTCAAAGTAGAAATAACGAAAACGACACGTTACTACTTGCCTTTAAATACATTCTTGATTTTTACTATGGCAACGTCTCTTTTGAAACGATTCAGACCATTTTAGCGCACGATCGAAAGCAAACAAGTATTGATGATCTTCGCTATGGCTCTAAAGACTTTGGGCTTCAATTTGAAGAGATGGAACTCTCTTCCGACATGGTTCATTCGCATCTTTTCCCGTGTATTGTTATAGCTGAGAATGAAGATGTGGGCATCGTAACCTCGTTTGAAGATGGGGTCATTACGCTACTTAACCCTAAAACAGAGCAAAAAGAGCAAGTGGACATAGCGACATTGCAACAACGCTTTTCCACGTTGCTCTCTTTTTACAAAGATGTCTCCTATAAAAATATCTTGACGCATGAAACCAAAGATAAAGAGTGGTTTTGGAAGCATCTTTTAGACTCCAAAGCTGACATTATTCGCGTCGGTATTTTAACAGTTTTCATCAATCTTTTTGTTATTCTCATTCCGATGTACTCGATGAATGTTTACAATCGTGTCATCCCCAATTATGCCACAGAAACCCTGTTTGTTTTAACGATTGGCGTAGCGCTTATTTTCCTTTTTGACGCACTCTTTAAAATGGCAAGGGTGTACATTTTGGAGAGTATGGGCAAGCGTATTGGTAGTATTTTGGAAGAGGAGATGCTTAAACGGCTTCTTCTCATTCAAAGTGGGCATGATCACTTATTGGCGGGTTCAAAAGCCAATTTATTTAGGGAAATTGCGCAAATTCGCGATTTTTTCATGTCAAAAAGTATCAGTTTAGCGCTGGATTTGCCGTTTGTCTTTTTGACGCTTGTTATTATTTTTATTATTTCTCCTGCCATTGCGGCTATGACGCTGGTATGTGGGCTTATTATTGTTGGAATCAATCTCGCATTTCAAGTTACGATTTTTAGTTGGAGCAAAAAGCTCTTTAAAGACGGACAGATGAAGCATAATTATCTGTTTGAGACGATCAAAGGCATCGAGACATTAAAGCTCACCAATGCGGTGACACGAAGACTTTTTAAATGGCGCCAGTTGGTTAATTATTACAATTTTATCAATCTCAAAATTCAGATGAATTCAAATCTGGCAATGAACCTCTCGGCTATTGTCATGCAGATGGCAACCGTCTTGACACTCGTTGTGGGTGTTTATGAAATTCAAGATAAAAACATGACCATTGGTGCACTTGTGGCACTCAGTATTTTGGTAGGGCGTGCGATGGTACCTATTGTGAACATTTCAACCATTTTGAGTAAATACAAAGAGTTCAAAGAGTCACTAGAATCCATCAATAACTTTTGGCATCTGCCGTTAGAGACACAAAAATCAATCGAAATTGGCATCCAAACCTTGCACGGTGATATTGAGTTTAACAATGTCTCTTACACCTATGCAGGTACGAAAGTACCATCACTCCAAGGTGCAACGTTTAAAATAAAACCGGGTGAAAAAGTTGGTTTCATTGGGCGTACGGGTGCAGGTAAAAGTACCGTGTTAAGACTTCTCTCAGGGCTTGCTACCGCACAATCTGGTACGATTCACATCGATGGCCATGAAATCAACACGATTCATCCTGTGGAGCTTAGAGCGAACATTGGCATTATGCCGCAAGAACCATTTTTATTTGCAGGAACACTCAAAGAGAACATTGAAATCGGTGTAAACATCGGTAAAGAAAGACTTATCAAACTGCTTGCGATGACAGGACTTGAAGAGTTAGTCAAACGCTCAGGCGAGGGTGAAAACTTTCAAGTGGGCGAAAATGGTAGCAGACTTTCTGTCGGACAGCGCCATTTGGTGGGCTTAGCACGAGCACTCATTAACGATCCTGCTATTATCGTTTTAGATGAACCAACAACGGGTATGGATGTAGGGCTTGAAAAAGAGATGGTTGAGCATCTAAAGCCGATGGTAAAAGATAAAACGCTCATCGTCATTACACACCGGTTTGCAGCCCTTGAACTGGTCGATAGAGTTTTGGTCGTCAATAATGGTCGCATTGTTGCCGATGGTCCAAAATCAGAAATATTACTAAAGCTAAAAGGAAATGAATAGTGCCCGATTGTTCTCACACTTTAATTGATAGTGGCTATGCTTGTGTAAAAAAAACACGCTATGGTTATATGCTCTATAATAAATATGACATGTATATTGGGAAATCATTGGATTTGTATGGCGAGTTTTCATATTTTGAGGCACAGTTATTTGAAAAATTGATCAAACCAAAGAGTATAGTCTTAGATGTTGGTGCCAATATTGGAGCTTTTACCATATTGTTTTCCAAGCTAGTAGGCGTAGAAGGTCGTGTTTTAGCCTTTGAACCTCAGAGAATTGTTCATCAAATGTTGTGTGCTAATGTGGCGTTGAATTCTCTTGTGAATGTTGATGCCCATAATTGCTGTGTGAGCAGTGTAAGAGCAGAAGTTAACATGATAGAATTAAATCAATATGCCATCAATAATTTTGGTGGGATATCATTAGACCTTAAAGGTAAAAATAGTAGCAAAATTGATGCTATTCCCATTGATGAATTAGCACTTGAAGGCTGTCACTTTATGAAAGTAGATGTTGAAGGTATGGAGAGTGAAGTTTTATCTGGTGCACAAAAAACGATACAAAAGTATCAACCAATTATGTATCTTGAGAATGATAGAGTTGAAAAGAGTACGTCATTGATTCAGCGCGTTAAAGATTTTGGATACCGTATTTATGAACACACACCTCCTTTGTATTGTAGTAAAAATTTTTTCGGGTGTGATGTCAATGTTTTTGGCAATATCGTTTCAAAAAATATTCTTTGTATACCACGTGATTCAAATTTAAAAATAGATGGCTTAAAAGAAATTGTGTAGCCAAAATTTATATAGACTGTTTTAATTTATGAATAAGGCAAATAGCCATGATTAATAAAATGATGATTGAAAAGCGCTGGAATTATTACATTACCGTTGTGCCTATTGGGCTCTTTTTTCTGGTCTTTTTCCTCTGGTCGGCTTTGAGTGAAATCGATGAAGTGGTACGAGGAAACGGTAAAATTGTCCCCTCAGGTCAGACAAAAGTTCTTCAACATATGGAAGGTGGCATCGTCTCTGAAATTCTCGTTAAAGAAGGTGATAACGTTAAAATAAACCAGCCGATCTATCAGCTCAATCAAGCTTTTTTTACAGCCGACCTCAAAGGTAAAGATTTGGATCGTGTCTCTTTGCAAGCCAAAGAGCAAAGGCTTATGAGTTTGATTGATGACAAAGAGTTAGTATTTGATAAAGATGTGACCGAGCTATACCCTGAAATTGTACACAATGAGTTGCAAATCTTTCGCAGTGAAAAGCTCAACAATTCGGAACGCCTCAATGGAGTTCAACAAAAAGTAGAACAGCGACAGTATGAACTTAAAGAGCTAGAAAGCAGGCAAAAAAACCTCTCCCTAGAGCTCAATATGGCTCAAGAAAATACCTCCATTACTGAGCAGTTGATGAAATCGGGTGCGGGTTCACGCAAAGAGTATCTTTTTGAGATGAGTAAAAAACAAAATCTCATCACGCAAGTGGACGAGGTAAAAAACCTCATTCCTGTCACCCAAGGTAAATACAAAGAGGCGATGTATGAGCTAGGCTCCATTCGTTCTGACATCCAGTCAAAACTGCTCAATGAACTCAAAGATGTCCGCCTCAAACTGAGCCAACTTTCACAACAAAGTGAAGCGAGTGTTGATCGAGCAAACCGTCTTCTCATCACTTCTCCAGTGAATGGTATCGTTAATGTTCTCTACTTTCACACGGTGGGCGGAACGATCAAACCGGGTGATAAAGTGGCAGAAATCACCCCTTTGGAAGAGGGTTTAATGATCGAAGCAAACATCAAAGCGTCAGATCGTGGACGCATCTGGATGGGTCAAAAAGCCAACATCGAGATCACCGCGTATGATTATGCACGTTATGGCATGATCGAAGGCGAGCTAGTTTCCATCAGCCCCGATAGTTTTACCAACCAAAAAGGTGAGATTTTTTATGCGGTGAAAATCAAAGCCTCCAAAGACAGGCTAGGTCCAAACTTGCCTATCATGCCTGGGATGGAAGCGGGGGTTAACATCATCACAGGAAAACGAACTGTACTTGGGTACATTTTACTTCCACTTAAACGCATGGGGAAAAATGCTCTTTTAGAGCCTTGATGGTTGTATCAAAGCTCTTTACATGTAATGGTTAGTTTGGTTTTATAACTGCATTGTATTTGGAACGAATTTCATATACGAGGTCGTCGTATTTTATAATCCAGTTATTGATAAAAATTAAATATTGATGGTAATAATAAAAAGTATTCATAATATAGTCTCCAGATAATTGAGGTTTTGTTGTTCTTTTAATCATTTGAGTCAAATAATCTTCAAAAGGTTCAAATTCAACCTCTAATGCAAAAATTTTTTCTATAAGAGGAAGATAAAAGTTTGTATTTTTTACGAAATCAAAAAAATTCAGAGACAACTCATAATTTAAATGAATTCGCTGATTATTAAGTAAAAATTGAATGCTACTGCTAAGTTGATTAGATTCTTTTATTAATACTTCATAAACACTTGATGTATTATTGTTAAATTTAGGTGAAGCTATATTAAATAAATTGTGTATATCTTGAAAGTTCAAATCTTTATTAGAAGATTCACCTTTTGGATTTGTTGATTCAATGATACAAGTGGTTAGCACTGTTCGTTGGTATGTTAAAAACATATAAACAAACTCTATATCATGTTCCATCATTCTTTCTTGAATAATTTGACTATCGCTACGTACCCAACCAGTGCGTGGATAGTCTCGAATATATTGGTGAAGAGAGGTTTTAAATTTTGATTTGAGGTCATCTTTGTTGAGGAAAAATTGGCACATTCTGCCATTAGATTTTATAGCTTCTTTAAACTTTAATAATCCGTTTAATTTTGTAGTGTCTTTCTCTTGTTTCGTACCATTTGTAGAAGCTTTCTCATCAATGATAAATGCCATAATAGGGATATTCTTTTCAAGAGCATATCGGTATTCTTTTTCGGTAAAACTAATCCCATCATCATCGACGCTTCCATATCTATGTGCAATAATCAAAATATAGTAATCGCAGTCTTCAATTCTCTCTGTGATATATGACCATTTACTTTTCTCAGATGTTGCAAAAAGCTCCATACCTGCAGGCATGTGTCCTTCTTCCAAGATAGCTTCAAAAATCGCTTTTCTCTCTTCTGCTAAGTCTTCATAGGTTGAGCTTATAAAAATTTGGTGCTTTTTGTATGAGTCATTCACAAAATATCCTTGAAAATTATTGATACAAAATTATATCCAAACCTTTACATGTAAAAAAACTACTGCACCACTTCAAACCCCGAAAGTGCCGCACCCACCGCGCCGATGAGTTGCGGGTGTGTTGGAACGAGGATTTTGCGTTCGAGTTTAAGCTCTAGCATATGATGTAAAAAAGGGTTGAGTGCGCCACCACCTGTGAAGACGATGCAGTCGTTTTCTTTGACGACGAATTTCTTCGCCATCGAAGCAAGCCTAGAGGCGATGGATTCGTGGACTCCCCAGCAGATGTTCGCTAGGCTTTCTTTTTTGGCGATGAGGGAGATGACCTCAGATTCGGCGAAGACGGCGCACATGCTGGAGATGGTGAGTTCTTTGTCGTGCTGAAATCCTGCTTTGGCAAACGCTTCCATCTCTAAGCCCAAGCGATTCGCGGCGATTTCGAGAAATTTTCCTGTACCTGCCGCACATTTATCGTTCATGCGAAAGTCAGTAAAGCTGCCATCATCGCCCATTTTGATGACTTTGCTGTCTTGACCGCCAAGGTCGATGACGGTTTTGACTTCATTGTGGAAAAAGTACGCCCCTTTAGCGTGGGCTTTGATCTCGGAGATGACGGGCGCACCGTGCGAATCTCCGAGCATATGGCGTCCGTAGCCTGTGGCGACGAGCATTTTGACCTCTTTGTCTGCCAAATACTCGCCCACGATGACATCTTGGTTAAAAATGGTCGGGATCACCGCGTGATGGGTGATCTCCTTCTCTCTTCCGATACCGATGATTTTTGTATAGGTTGAGCCTATATCTACGCCCCAAAACATTATTTGTTTGCGAACGCTTCGGCTTTTTGTTTAAACGTGATGCTCTCTAAAAAGGCTTCAACACGGGTTTTGATCTGTCCTGCATCTTCAGGGGAATAATCCGACTCAATAACGAGGCACGGAATACCTTCTTTCGCTAATGCTTCGGTGACAAGGTGCGACTCGACATTGTAGGTGTGGCAGAAAGAGAGGGTGTAGTAGATGACACCATCGGCTTTGCGGTCTTTGTACATTTGGACGATTTTATCAGTTCTACCTGTGTTTGGCGTGAAACACGCGCAGTCGATTTTGGAGTAGCGTTGCATCAAGCGTGCATAGAGTTCGTCTTCGCTTTGTACTCCTTCGATGTCCACATTGTCTTTAAAGTAACGATGTCCGATGCATCCTTCTTCGTTGATGATGCACGCACCTGAGCCTTCAACAGCGGTGTGAAGTTTCCAGTTTGGTGGAGCAATAGGTGTGCCTAAAACCATGATACGAGGCGTATTTTCAGGGAAAACGCTTACTTTATTTTTAATGCGCTCATCGAGTTCATCGCAGAGTTCATTCACTTTTTGCGTAAAGCGTTTTGGGTCATCTAAAAAGCTCATTTGGCTGATAAACAGTGCGTCTTTACCGCTGATAGGCATAATGTCTGGGTGCATGCCACGAAGCGTGTCAAGGCGTTTCATCGCGTCACGTTTGGCATTGATGACTTTGACACCTTCAAGCATCTCCGCAAGGCTGAGTTTTCGCTCACTGACCTCTTCGATGTGCTCTTTAAACTCTTTGATCTCCTCTTGCCACATTTTGAGATCTTTTTCGCGCTTCATGTGTGGAATGTTCATGACATGCACAGGGTGATGTTTTCCCAAAAGTTCCCATGTCTTTTTCTTCGCTTCACAGGTGGTCTCACCGTAGATAAAATCAGCCGATTGCGTATAGGCACAAGTGTGTTGGAGTTTGAAGCCGTAAGCGGATTTGATGAGCGGGCAGATGTTACGAGGAAGCTCTGTTTCCGCATCGGCGATAGGAGGATTGGCTCCGCCACACAGTCCAAAACAAGCCCCACCAGCGCCTACAACAATCTCTTCAGGAACGAAGATACAAAACGTACCCACGGCTGGTTTTTTTTGCGCTTTAAGCGCGTTAATCTCAGCAATGCGTTCCGCTTGGATTTCGCTCATAAACCAGTCAAAATATGCCATCGCTTTGGGGCGATTGGGTTGGCTCATAAAACCTGCTTGATAGCCTGCAAGTCCCATACCCATCATCTTTGCATGACGCTCAACGTCAACACCAATACTACTCAATAAATCTTTATGGAGTTCAACACCCATTGTCGTTCCTTGTGTGAAAAATGTAGTGCTGTGGGGTTTACATGTAAAGGGGTAAGCAGGAAAAAGAGGTGCTACTTCATGTACGTCTAAGCCTTAGACCAACAGCATTTAATGTATTGTAATCTAGTAGTCATTAAAAAAAGTTTAACCTTTTAAAATTAGTTAGATTTAAGTTTAATCTATAAATATTACTAGGTAAAACCTCATTTATGAGATCATCGGAATTATTTTTGCTTGCATATATTTAGTTCAAACATATGCTTTTAACACAAGGGGCTGGAAATGTATGTACATGAAAGTGGTGTGGGGTATTGGCTTTATATTCAAAATGACAAATATGCCAATCAAGTGCTTGAAGAGCGTGAAGCGGAAATTTCTGGTACGGTTGTAGATAAGCCATATGATTCGAGCTTGCATGATTATATCGAGAAAATTGTTGCGAGTATCCCAGAGCTAAAAGAATATGAAGCAAATGGTGGAGGATTAGGTGTTGTCATTTTACCCGAGAGCGCTTCTTCAACACTGAAGGATGCCGTAAGTCAAACCACCACTAAAATGCTTGATGAAGGAGAGGATGAGAACATTCTCAAAGGTGTTTTGGGAATCATCAAATATAACTATTCAGCTGATGTTGAGTATGGCAATGGTGTGTCAACAAGTAAAAACGATACCTATACTTATGATCTTGAATCAGTCAATAATGTTTTGAGTAAATTTAAAGATATTTACGCTTCCAATGGCGCTTTATCAGCGGGTCTTGGTAAGTTTTCTCAGTATTTAGGCGAAATCTATGATGAATTGCAAAAAGATGCCAATCCTAAAAGCGATACAGAAACGACGGCAACCAATAGCACCGATAACGATCTGGTTGAAACCTTAATGCAAGAGATGGAAAAAAGTGAAGAGGACAAAACCCCTGGATCTGACCAACTCAATAAAAAACTCTACAAAAACTACATCAAATCACTCAAATCTAGCCTTGTAGGTGGACTATTGCAACAGAGTAGCTAACATTTTTCCTTTACATGTAAAGTCTAATATGGCTTATGTTACAATCCTTTTTTATTTTTACATGTAGGATTTTTCGTGGATATATTACAATCAATCATTATGGGAATGGTAGAAGGTTTCACTGAGTTTTTACCTGTTTCTTCAACAGGGCATATGATCGTTACGGCGGATTTTTTAGGTATCAAACAAGACAGCGTGACCAAGGCGTATGAGATTATCATTCAATTTGCAGCTATTTTGGCGGTTGTTGTGGCGTACAAAGAGAAATTTACCATCAAAAAAATCGAGCTTTGGAAAAAAATGGCAGTGGCATTTTTACCCATTGGTATTGTTGGGTTTTTATTTGCAAAGCATATCAAAGCGCTTTTCAGTGTTGATGTTGTAGCCACCATGTTTATCGTTGGCGGTGTTGTGTTTTTGCTTGCTGAGAAGTACTACAAGCCTAAAGAACATTTTATTAATGATGTTGAAAAAGTGAGCTACAAGCAAGCTTTTTTAATCGGCTTAGCGCAACTTGCAGGCTTAATTCCTGGAACAAGCAGATCAGGCTCAACCATTTTGGGTGCCATGTTTGTGGGGCTTACGCGCAAAGCGAGTGCAGAGTTTTCGTTTTTACTGGCATTTCCTGTTATGAGCGCGGCAACAGGGTATAGCATCGTTAAAAACTACCAAGAATTTAATGCTGACAATCTTCTTGTTTTGGGTGTTGGTTTTGTTGTAGCATTTATTATGGCTTACTTTACCATCAAACTCTTTTTGAGATTTTTACAAAGTTATACGTTTGTTTCTTTTGGTATTTACCGTATTATCTTTGGTGTAGCGCTTCTCGCTTACTATTAAGAAAAACGTAACAATCCACGGCGAAAAAGATAAAATTTTCGCCACTTCTTTTCTCAACTGTTGTCAAAAATACGATTTCCTTTAGCAAAGGAGCTATCCCATGTCTCATAGTTTTTTAAAAAATTTTTATGACTCAATGCGTGAAGGGCTTTACGCTTTTGATGTTGATGGCAAGATAACACATTTTAATCCCTCCGCTCAAAAGCTTTTAGGCTATGATGAATCCGAACTGGTTGGTAAAATTGGGCATTTTATTTTTCACGCACATCACGGCAATCAAGGGCTTTTGCAGTGCTCACTTTACAAAGCTTTTTTGCAAGGTAAAACGTATGAGAGTGAAGAAATATTTTTAACCAAAGATGGCAAATGGATTGACGTGTATGTCAGGGCAAATCCCATTTTTGAAGAGGGTGTTAAACAAGGCTATGTTGTTTTATTTTGGGAGGTACATAAAGAGTGCCATCTGGAAAGTCATGAAACAAGTGTAACGGCCAAAGGTCATATTTTTCATGAAGAGAGTGACATAGAGGAGAGCGAGGCTTTTTACGAACAGATTTTTGAAACCGCCAATCTAGGCATCTGTTTAATCGATAAATTGGGACGCTTTGTCGCCGTAAATCCTGCGTACAGTCATATTTATGGTTATACGGAAGCTGAGCTTATAGGCAGGCATTTTAACCTGCTTGTTCCAGAGCTTCTCCAGACAATTACGCAAGCACACCATGAGACATTTCTCAAACACCAATCTATCGCCTATGATGGAGAAATGGAGTTTTTACGCAAAGATGGTAAAAGTATTCACGTCCATGTGAGTGAGGGAATTTTAGAGCATATTATCGGTGGTCCGTATAAGATAATGACGGTTTTTGATATCACCTTGATGGTAGAAGCAAGAGCCGTGCAAAAAGAGCAAGAAGCGATGCTTATTCAACAAAATAAACTTGCTGCTATGGGTGAGATGGTAGGGCATATCGCCCACCAATGGCGCCAACCACTTAATGTGATGAATATAACAACCTTGGATTTAAAGTTCAAGCATGAGCTAGGTACATTAAGTGATGAAAAGCTTCAAAGCTCACTGAGTACGATAGAATCACTGACCGAGCAGATGAGCAATACTATCAATGACTTTATGAATTTTTACACCCCCAATAAAGAGAAAAAATCTTTTTCACTTTATGAAAGCGTACTTTATGCGACACATATTGTTGAAGTGCAACTCAATGCAGATGGTATTTCTCTCTCCTTGAACATTGATTCTTCTTTAAAAGTCTATGGTTTGGTAAATGAATTGCAACAAGTCATTCTCAACCTTCTTTCCAACGCTAAAGATGCTTTTAGCTCGCAAACGATGATGACCAAGCAGATTTGTTTATTTGCATGGAGTGATGATGAACAGATTTATTTGAGTATCGAAGATAATGCAGGGGGAATTGAAGAGGCTTTGATGGAGCGTATTTTTGAGCCTTACTTTACAACCAAAGGTAAAATGCAAGGCAGTGGCATTGGCCTTTATATCTGTTCGATGATTATGAAGCAGAGTTTTAGCGGTAGAATTAGAGTTGAAAATATCAAAGATGAAAATACAACTCTTGGAGTACGATTTATCTTAGAATTTCCGAAGGATTAGGGACTTTCATAAGGTATTGTTACTTTTCAGTTACCCTTTTGGGTGTAAAATAATGTAAAAGTTGTTTTGCACTCAAAGGAGTTTAGTATGACCATTGGTAGTAGCCTCACATCGTCATATAGTAGCAGTAATGTCAATAGCCAAAGCGGTGCGAGTGGCATGTCTTCAAGCCACAGCCAAAGTGGTGCAAGCGGAGTCTCTTCATCACAAAATTACAGTAACATTGCAAGTCAGATGGCATCATCATTGATGACTTCAATGGATACAAATCAAGACAATAGCATTGATAAGTCTGAATTTCAAACTGCTATTGATGCATTATCGGGTAACTCAAGCAGCGATAACAGTAGTTCGAGTAGTGCAGATAAACTCTTTAGCGCATTGGACACAAACAAAGATGGCACAATCAGTTCGGATGAGCTTTTAAGCGCACTCAAACAATCCCAATCGTCTAATGATACATCAGCAACGAAAGTTTCGACACAAAAATCGATTGAAGATTTGCAATCAACATTGTTGCAAAAGATTTTAGCATCGTATGGCAATACGGATTCGACAACAAGCAGTAGCAGTAGCGCAACATCACTTACGGCTTAAAAGTTTACGTTGTATAACGCTCATTTTACAGCTTTTACAACACCGTGCGAAATTCAAATGGATGTCGCAAGCAAGCAAGAAGGAGAAGAGATCCTCTCTTTTTTGCTTACCGAAATACAACGCTTACAATCCCAGTATAGCTTTTTTGAAACAACCTCTCAGATTTATGCCATAAACCACCGCACCCAAGATACTCTTACGATCACTCAAGAGCTTTCCGCCATTTTGAGATTATCTCTTTTTTACACAAAAATGACGCAAGGAATCTTTGACGTTGCGTTAGCTGGAACACTCCGACAAGCGTATAAGGCTGATTCTTTACACGTATATCAACGTATATGTGAAACGCTAAGTCCTTTTGCTTCATCCCAATGTTTGAGCTTAGAAGAGACGACACTGCACTTTACCAATCCTTATACACAGATTGATTTAGGGGGAATTGTGAAAGAGTATGCGGTAGATCAAACGATTTTAGTGCTTCAAAAGATGGGCATTACGTCTGCGTTGGTCAATTTTGGAGGCGATGTTGCAGTTTATGGAAACTGCGATAATGAACCGTGGCGTATTGGTATACAAGATCCCGAAGATCCAGACAAAAACGTCACAATACGAGAGCTTCATAACGCTTCACTTTGTACATCGGGGCATTCAAAACGTTTCACGTCCATTGAAGAAAAACGTTTTTCACATATTATTGCTCCGCATACGCAAGTAACATCACTCATGCCACCTTGTCAAATCAGCATTATGGCACCCACAACGGTTGATGCAGGCATTTGGAGTACAGCACTTTTGATTAACCCTTTACTTCGCTCGCCTCAGCATATCACAACATTGAGCGTGTGGGCATCCCATGATTAAAGGGTATGCACTTTAAGATCCAGACACAAAATTTTCTCTTTATCGTTTAAGACAAATTTTTGAGCAAAGGTTCGGCACATTCTTCCTGAGGCACGTGAGATGTACTTTTGGCTGAGATAATTGCCTCGTTTTGACTCTTTGGTGATGTAAAAGTACTCTTTAAGCGCGTGGTTATCGCCATCACGAGCAGGTGTGAAAAAGTCGTTGGTATCGGCACTGATAAACGTATCGCCTTCTTGCACGCCCGTATGTGCATCGATGAAGTAGATGGCTTCGATGATTTCAAATTCTTTTAAAAACCCAAACAGATTGAGATTGTGTGTTGTTTTAATGGCTTCAATAATGGTATGGGTATAGGTTTTGGCACTCTCAATTAAAAGCTCTTTGAGTTGCATGGAAGCTTTAACATTTTGGGTATGCTTTGCCCCAATATAGGTGATTTTATCATCCAAAAGTGCTTTATCATACCGTGATCCACTCGGTCTGGCAAACCAAAAGCCTTGAAAAAGGTCAATGTCCAGTTTCAAGGAGCGCAAAATCTCCTCTTCTTCTTCCACACCCTCAGCAAGTACAAGTGCTCCGATATTAAAACACATGTTGGCGATAGATTTGAGTATCTCTTTATGGATAAAGTTTTGATGCATATTAAAAACAATGGAACGATCGACTTTGACGATGTGCGGACGAACCGTAGAGATACGGTCAAAGTTAGCATTGCCCGCTCCGAAATCATCCAAGGCAATAAGAAAACCGCGTTCTTTGTAAAAGTCGCAGAACTGTTTGAGCCGTTCACTGTCTTCTATCTGGTACTCTTTAATTTCAATGACAATGCGCGAAGGAGGAATTCCAAAATCATTGGCAAGGGAACTAAAAGCAAAATCGTGGAAGCTAATCTTACTATCGAGCAGATGGGATTCAAAATTGAGAAATAAAAGAATCTCTTTATTGGCTTCAAGAAGGGGTTTAAATGTTTCAAGAGCTTTGATACGAACGTACTTATCTAACTCAAAAGAGAGGTTTTCTTTCTTCGCTTGGTCAAATACAAAGATAGGAGAAAGCGGTTCATTGTTCTCATCGTGCGCACGCATTAAGGCTTCAACTCCAATAACTTTTGCACTGCGAATGGAAATAATGGGCTGAAAATAGATGCAGATGCTGTTATCTTCTATAAGTTTTGAAACCACGAGTCGATCCTTTGAGGGGTTATGTGGCACATTATAACATGCGTAAATTAGAGTGGTTGATTAAAAAAGAGGCAGAGGATATACGGTGTAAAAAACACCGTATATTGGTCAAACTAAAATTTATAAGCGCCTTTAAAACGGAGTTCATGACCGTCTTGATCTTCGCCAAGATTTTCATACTGAGCAATGAGATTTACACCTTTAAGTGACCCACTAAAGGTGTAAGAGGCATAAAAACCTGTGTAAGAGACTTCAACATTTTTGGTGTCGGTATACGTGTAAAGTGTACCGATTTTAGCGGATGGTGTCAGGGCATACTCTAAATTCGCAGCGTATGCTTTCATATCGGGGTCATAGTTATAAGAGCTAATAAGTGAATTGGTGTAGATAAGATCTGAGCCATTACCGACACCGTGTAGAAGCTGATTGGCAGCAACCGTGTCATCTGAAATTTTTGAGTAAGCGAGATACCCGCTTAAGTCGGCATAGCTTGCACCTGCTTTAAGACCATACCCATTAATGGTGTCATCGGTTCCCGCTAGGGTGGAACTGTATTTATTGAACCAGTATTGACCTGATAGGGTGTACCCAAAAGTGCCAACTTTATTTTCATATATGATTTCAGCGGCATAAATATCAAGATCCGTGTCGAGTGCTGTTTTGAGAACTTTATGGTAATCGTTTATTTGCGCCCATGCGCCCATAAGAGTTAATCCCGTTATAGATTTGTTGATCGCATACAGTGAGTAGACACCATCACCATATTGGGCAAATTCTCCAAGATCGCCCGCTCGATTGGTACGTGCTTGAAATTTGTCGATGTACACAGCCCCTAGCGTTGTGCTTGGTAGGTCAGTATTGATAATACTTGCTCCCTCAAAAGATTCTCGAACCAAACGAGAACCGCTTCCTGCGATGAGCGGAGTATTAAGATACATACGACCCACTTTTGTCTCTGTTTTACCAAGGGTATAGGCTAAATACGCTTCAGAAAGTTGTGCACCTTGCGCCCACATATCTCTTATAAAAAGTGCTTTTGCATCATCATCTGCAAAAGGGGTTGAGCTGGATTGAAAGGTAGCTCCTAGCTTAAATCCTTTAAAACTATCGGTAACATAATTGAGCATCAGACCGGTTGCAAATATATTGGCATCTTTTGTTCCCGTATCGCGTTCAAAGTAGTACGCTCGAATTTCTCCCGTTACTTTCCCCTTTTTAAATGCATCTTCTAGCGTATCCGCGGCGAAAGTGCTAGTTGCTAAACCCATAACAATGAGAGCATTCATCCCTAATTTCATATGTGTCATACATCTCCATTATAATACTAAATTTAATTTCGTGTGCTATAATAACACTAAATTTATATTAGTATTATAAAATGGAGTTGCATGAAAAAATTAATTCAGCTGATATTAGGGGTATTGCTTGTGTGCGCGGGTGCCCTATTTATGGGTGGATGTGAGCGTCAATCACAAAGCAAAGTAAGTGATAAAAAAGAACTTGTGTACGCAAGTACCAAAGATATTCGCAACATAAACCCGCATCTTTACGGTGGTGAAATGTCCGCTCAAAATATGGTGTTTGAATCCTTAGTTATCAACACATCAGAGGGCGTTAAGCCTTGGTTGGCGCAAAGTTGGGAGATAAAAGATGAAGGGAAAACGTACATTTTTCACCTTCGCAAAGATGTCAAATTTAGCGATGGTACCCCTTTTAATGCACAGGTTGTGAAGCAAAACATCGATGCGGTATTAGACAATCGTGCGCGTCATGCATGGTTAGAACTTATCAATGAAATCATTGGAAGCGATGTTGTTGATGAGTATACCTATAAACTCACACTGAAAAATCCGTACTATCCAACACTCATGGAATTGGCGATGACCAGACCATTTCGCTTTATTGCCCCTCACTGTTTTATGGAGGGTGGTACCAAAAATGGTGTTAAAAGCTACATTGGTACAGGGGCTTGGATTTTAAGTGAGCATGAAAAAAATGCACATGCCCTATTTAAGGCAAACCCTACTTATTGGGGCGAGAAGCCAAAATTACAGAGTATTAAATGGCGCGTTATGCCTGATCATCAGACAATTTTATTGGCACTGCAAAAAGGTGAAATAGACCTTATCTTTGGAGCCGATGGCGATATGATTAACCTTGATGCGTTTAATGTGCTTCAAAAAGAGGGTAAATACACCACACTTTTAAGTCAGCCAACCGCTTCAAGAGCCATACTTTTAAACACCAAACAACCCATTACGAGCAATGTAAAAGTGCGTGAAGCGTTGCAGTATGCCATTCAAAAAGAGGAAATTGTCAAAGGTATTTTGAATAATTCCGAAACGATTGCAAAGACACTCTTTTCACCGACAACCCCTTACTGCAATGTGGAATTGAGCCTTAAAGAATACAATCTTGAAAAAGCCAAAGCACTTTTAGATGAAGCGGGTTGGGTTATGGATGAAAAAAGTAGCTACCGTGTCAAAGAGGGCACAATGCTGAGCTTGCGTTTTTATTTTAACATTAACAACGCGCAAGAAAAAACCATTAGCGAATACATCCAAAGCAATCTCAAAGCTGTAGGCATCGATCTTAAAATCATCGGTGAAGAGAAACAAGCTTTTTTAGACCGCCAAAAAAGTGGTGACTTTGACTTACAATACGCCCTTTCATGGGGTTTACCGTATGATCCGCAATCGTACATCTCTTCATGGAGAATGGCGGCACATGGGGATTATCAAGCACAACTTGGGTTAGAGAAAAAAGCATGGTTAGATGGACGCATTCAAACGATATTAATTGAACCAGATAATGCCAAACGTCAAGCAATGTATGCAGAGATTTTGCGCTACATTCACGATGAAAGTGTTTATGTACCACTCAGTTATTCTCGTACAAAAGCTGTTTTTACATCGCATCTCAAAGGGGTGAGTTTTAATCCATCGCAGTATGAAATCGCATTTGAGAAGATGTCTTTTCAATAAGTAGATGGAATGAGAGCCTATATATTCAAGCGGATTTTATGGATGGTACCGTTGTTAATCGGCATTTCATTCATTACATTTTTGCTTATGAATTTAAGTCCAAGTGATCCTGCGGAAGTAGCTCTTCGCGTTAATGAGATCACCGTGACTCCAGAAGCTTTAGTACAAATGAAAGAAGAACTTGGCTTAAATGCCCCATGGTATGAGCGGTATGTTTTGTGGTTAAAAGGCATTCTTCATGGCGATTTTGGACTGAGTTATGCCACCAAAACACCTGTTGTGCAGGAGATAACACAAGCCCTTTCGATAACACTACTTCTAGCACTGGTTACACTAGTGCTGATTGTGTGTGTTGGGTTTGGTCTGGGCATTGTGTGTGCCTTGTATGAGGGAAGTTGGAGTGATAAACTCATCCGCTTTTTTGTGTTTGTCTCAACGGCAATGCCCAGTTTTTGGCAAGGGCTTCTTTTGGTGTGGTTGTTCTCATTGCATTTAAACCTTTTACCTACCAGTGGCTTTGTGGGGCTTGAGAGTATGATTCTCCCCTCGCTTACGCTCTCTTTGAGTTACATCTCGACCTATGCACGTATGATGCGCAACACGATGATAGAAACGAAAGAAGAGCTTTTTGTTTTGTATGCAAAGGCACGAGGGCTAAGAGAATCGGTTATCAACTGGCATATCATCAACAATGCGCTTCGTCCCTGTATCATTGCGCTTGGAATGTCAATACCAAAACTGATTGCTGGAACGGTGGTGGTTGAAAATATCTTTGGACTTTCTGGTATTGGAAGGCTCTGTGTACATGCTATCTTTAGTCGTGATTACCCGATGATTCAAGCATATGTTTTTTTAATGGCATGTTTGTTTATACTCTTCAATCTTTGTGCTGATGTGTTCGTACGCTCTTTAGACCCACGGTTGAGAAAAAGCCTATGAATTCATTTTGGTCTAAAATGGGTAAAGACCCCCTTGCGATTGCATCATTGGGCGTGATCGTGATGATGATAGTTCTAGGTGTTTTTGCCCCTTGGATTGTGCCTCATGACCCACTCCTTCCCAACCTGAGTGTTAAATTTTCCCCATGGAACGTGGAGTATCCTTTTGGCACAGACCATTTAGGAAGGTGTGTTTTTTCAAGGCTGATTTA
Source organism: Sulfurospirillum sp. (assembly GCF_036802865.1). NCBI lineage: Bacteria > Pseudomonadati > Campylobacterota > Epsilonproteobacteria > Campylobacterales > Sulfurospirillaceae > Sulfurospirillum > Sulfurospirillum sp. The sequence continues at coordinate 87,964 of NZ_DAIRVK010000006.1, forward strand.
TGGCATTCGTACAACACTGTTTTTAGCCTTCTTTACGATGGTACTCACCATAAGTGTAGGGACTTTTTTAGGGCTGATTGCTGGGTTTTTTAAATCGGTTGAAGAGATTATGATGCGTGTATGTGACATGATGCTCTCTTTTCCGAGTGAACTTCTCATTTTAGCGATTGTGGGAATGTTGGGGGTTGGCATTGAAAATATTATTATCGCGAGTGTTATCGCCAAAGTCGCGTGGTACACGCGCATGATTCATACCTTTGTTGTGACGCATAAGGAGAGTAATTATATTTTATTTTCGCGGGTTGCAGGTGTCTCATCATGGACAATTCTTCGTAAACATCTTTTACCTTCTATTGTAGATGATGTGGTAATGCTCGCAACACTCGATACAGGTTGGGTTATTTTGAGCATTTCGGCACTCTCTTTTTTAGGTCTTGGGGTTCAAGCACCAACACCTGAGTGGGGCATGATGCTCTCTGAAGCCAAAAATGTCATGAGCATAGCACCTATACAAATGCTTCCCTCCGGTATGGCAATTCTTTTAGTTGTTGCATCTTTTAACTTTTTAGGCGACAGCATACGCGACGCGCTTGATCCAAAATATTATCCACCTATTAAAGAGAATGTATGAGCGATTTATTACGCGTTTTGGATCTTAGTATTACAGACAAACGTAATCAAAAAACATTGGTCAGTCATCTCTCTTTTGAGCTAAAAGAAGCTCAAACATTGGGAATTATCGGTGAGAGTGGTAGTGGAAAGTCTTTGAGCTGTAAAGCAATTATGGGGCTTAATGCGCCATGGCTTGATGTACGTGGAAGCATTTTATTTGAAGGACAAGAGCTGATAGGCTCTTCACAAGAAATGTTACGACACCTTCGAGGTAAAAAAATAGCGATGGTTTTACAAGATGCCATCAATGCCTTTGATCCGCTCTCTACGATTGGTGCTCATATGTTAGAAAGTTTGATAGAGTTCAAATCGTTTCATGAAGCAAATGAACTCAGTCTTTATTGGCTCCATAAAATGGGACTTAAAGCATCAAACGAACTCATGCAAGCATACCCTCATGAGTTAAGCGGTGGTATGTTGCAACGCGTGATGATCGCTTTAGCGTTGGCACAAGAGACACGTCTTATTATCGCAGATGAGCCTACCTCCGCTTTGGATGTGATTCATCAGCGTCATATTATTGAACTTTTAAAAACCATTCAAGAGGAAGAAAAAAAGACACTCCTTTTTGTTTCGCATGACCTTGGTGTTATCTCATTCCTTTCAGAAAATGTGTTGGTAATGAAAGAGGGCAGGTGTGTTGAATACCAAAAAGCAGAGCAACTCTTTCGTGCACCTTCCCATGAATATACTCGTTATTTGATTCAAACGAGGCACATACTCTCAAAGAGGTTTCAACAATGCTTTGCGTAAAAGATCTTTGCAAACAGTATAAAGGAAAAAGAGTCTTGGATCATCTCTCTTTTGATGTCAAAGCGCAACAGTGTGTAGGGCTTGTAGGTGAAAGTGGAAGTGGTAAAAGCACATTAGGAAGGCTTATCTTAGGGCTTGAGAGTGCGCAAAGCGGTGAGATAATGATAGAAAATGAGCCCCTTCATATATGGAAAAAACACCACATGGGTGCTATGAGCATAGTGTTTCAAGACTATACCACTTCCATCAATCCGCGATTTCGTGTAGAGGAGATTTTGCAAGAGCCTTTTTGGATGAGTCAAACCACACTTAGTCTTGAATCCAGTCACAAACTGTTAGAGAGTGTCGAGTTGTCAGCATCTTTGCTGAAGCGTTATGCGCATGAATTGAGTGGTGGACAGTTGCAACGTATTTGTTTAGCACGAGCTATAGCCAAGAAGCCACGATTTTTACTTTTGGATGAAGCGCTGAGTTCTTTAGATGTTTCGATTCAAGCACAGATGTTGCAGCTTTTAAGGCAGATCAGAGAAACGTATGGGATGACGTATCTGTTCATTGCCCATGATTTAGAGAGTGTAAGTGCCTTGTGCGATCGTTTTTTGGTGTTACATCAAGGAAAAATTGTTGATGCAATAGACCTAGGGCAGGTGCATAAAGAGACATTGCATCCCTATACCAAACGGCTTTTAGAAGCGGTTATTCCCTTTAAAGGAGTTAGATGTCATGATACAAATTGAACGGGTAAGTGCTTGGATAAAAGAAGCAACAGAGCAGTTTTTATGGGAGCAACATCGAGGGCATTTTGGTGATAGAATCACACATGAGCGCTACGATATGCTAAAAGAGCGCTTTAAAAAAGAGTGTAATGATCCCTGTAATGCCCTATTTGTGGCATTAACTGAAACGAATGAGGTTGTAGGGTGTATCGCACTTTCCAAGTATGACCACCGTATTGAAGCGTTTCATACGTATTACCCCACCGATGCTAAAATAGCAGAAGTCGCTCGTTGCTATGTGGATGAGCATCATCGCCGTCAGGGGATAGGGGCTATGTTATTTGAGCACGCAAGTACTTTTGCGCAAGCGTGCGGTTATGAGACACTTTACCTGCACACACATTATTTTTTACCAGGAGGCTTCTCTTTTTGGCGGGCTATGGGATTTGAGATAACGCTTGAGGAAGAAGGCGTTTGGCAAACCGTGCATATGGAAAAATTGGTTGAATACGAAGTGGCGTGTTATGCCTAAAGTATAACACGCCACTTCGCAATAAGTTTTTCCAGTGAAAATGCCGCATTGGCAGGGCTGGTCGAGGGAAGTTTGATGATGGAAATACCTGTTTCTGCTTCACAATACTTTTGGTAGAGTTTTTCTGCTGTTGCTCCATTGGCATAAATCTGCTTGATAGAAGTCTCCTTTAAAATCTTGGAAAAATCCATCGGTCTAACATTTTTGATGCTACTGTCACTTGAGCCTATAATATCGCAACTGTAAATGACATCCCAAAGAGCGACACCGTGTTTTAAGAGCAGTACTTTTTTTTCTTCGATAGTGATAGGCAAAGGTGCATGGGTTAATGAGGCAATCACCTTCCAAAAACGGTTTTGAGGGTGGGCATAATAAAAGTTTTGTTCACGTGATTTAACAGAGGGAAATGTGCCTAAAATAAGCACTTTTGAGGCGGTATTGTAAACAGGTTCAAAGGAGTGTTGCATCTCTTTTTACTTTCTATTAGGGACTTTTATGGCTCATGAGTTTTGCCCAAGAGCCATCAACTATCAAAAAGTATAGCACAAACCTAGTGTAAGAGGTCGAGGTTCGGCTTGTACTCGCTTGTTTTCACCTCAAAGAGACCTAAGAGTGTGTGAAAGAAATTGTCTTGTGAAAAGCGTTCATTAGCTTTTACCTGTAAAGATTCTCTCTTTGTTTTATCGCCAAAGTAAAAGAGTGCAGGTACGTGTTTTTGGGTCTCTGGAGCGATCATATAAGGAAGGCCGTGTAGATAAACGCCATTTTCCCCGAGTGATTCGCCATGGTCGGAAAAGTAGATAAGCGTAATGTCATACTTATCTTGGTTTGCTTTGAGCTGATTGATGGTTTCATTGATGATGTAATCGGTATAGAGAATCGTGTTATTATAGGTGTTGACGATTTGCTCATGGCTACATTTATCGAGTTCTTGTGTGTCACAGGTAGGTGTGAATTTTTTAAATGTATCGGGGTAACGTTTAAAGTAGGTTGGTCCGTGACTGCCTTCTTGATGAAGCACGATAAACGTATCTTCATAGCGTGCATCTATGTTGGTTTGAAAATCTTTGAGCAACACTTCATCAAAACCTTGACCGCCATATTGAACAACGTCTTTCATTCGCTTTGCGATCTCTTTGTCACCACCTGAATTGTTGTCTCTCCAAATAATGCGAACACCTGTTTTTGCCAAAACATCGACAGCATTTTCAAAGTATTCTTTGTCATCTCCCCAATCATTTCTGCCAAATTTTGAAAACATACACGGTACTGAAATAGCCGTTGCCGTGCCACATGAAGCGAAGTTTTGTAAGTAAACGACGTCATCTCTTTTAGACAAAAGTGGATTGGTCGGTACGTCATAGCCACCCAGTGAAAAGTTTTGCGCACGTGCCGTTTCTCCTAAGACAAATACGACCAGTTTTTTCTTTGCACTGCTTTGGCGTGTTGCATCTGTGGCAATAGCCCTAAATTCTGGCTTTGGTTTTACTTTAGCATAGACAAATTTGGAAAAAGACGCGATGGGATAAGCGGGGTTGAGGTACATCTTGAGTTCATGGTGATTTCTAAAAAATGAACTGTAGGATTTGCTCACCATCATATAAAGCCCTACAATAATCAATAAAGAAAGGACCCCCACGAGAGCTTTTTGTGCAAACTCTTTCGCATAAGTTGAAAAAGAGATAGGTGCTTTAAACAGTACCCAAAAAGAGAGAAGACTAGCACAACTGAGGTAGATGATAAGTTTAGGCGTAAAAAGATCAAGCACTTCAGCACTATCCGTTTGCATCACATTGATAAACATATTTTTATCGATAACCGTTCCAAACGTATCGATGAAATAACTTGACATCGCACCCACCACTATGAGGATAGAGACAAAAATTCTAAATACTTTTCGGTGTGTCAGCAGTAAAAGAAAATTGAGAATACAAATGAACATAAGCATCAGAATGAAAGGCGCACTAAAGGCAATGAAATAGTTTTTCTCTTCCATGGCAAATGTGAAAATTTTTGAAAAGAATGTAATGTTATAAAGTGAAACCATACCCAAAGAGAGCAGTAGAATGGTTCTTTGACTGTGTGATGCAAAAAGTTTAAAAGGCATGAATACTATCCTTATTAAGTTAATGCTCACATTCTAGTATAAATAAATGAATTTAGGATGAATTAAAATGTTATAAAAATGGTTGTACCAACTTTTTCTTGGCTCTGGATTGAAATACCAAAATCATGTAGGTCAAGAATGTTTTTAACAATGGCAAGCCCTAATCCACTTCCTTGGGTACTTTGCTTACTTTCATTGCCTCTGTAAAACTGCTCAAAAACATGTACCAACTCTTCTTTGCTAATTCCCATACCTTCATCGCTTATTTGAAGTTCATGCGGGAAAAGAGCGATGTTAATGGTGGCTGGAGTTGATGTATATTTGATGGCATTGTCAATAAGGTTGGCGATGGCGATTTTTAAAAGAGCGGCATTGCCTGACACACTGACAGGTTCTAAGGTATTGACTTGTAAGTTCAGATTTTTCTGCTTACATAAAAGGCGTTTTTCTTCGATGGCATCCATGAGAATTTCATCTAAATAGACTTCATTAAAATGGCGTTTGAGCTCATTTTTAGTGTTACTGGATAAAAAGAGAATTTTTTCAATGACCTCATGAAGGGTGGTGACCTCTTTGGCAACCTTTTTTAAAATGTGTTGGTACTCTTCGGCTGTGCGCTCTTTGCGCAGACCTACGTCAACTTCACCCTTGATGATGGTTAACGGTGTTTTGAGTTCATGCGAAGCATTTTGCCCAAACTGCTTGACCTGCGCATACGCATTTTGCAGTTCACTCAAAAGGGCGTTAAATGTATCGATTAGATTATCGATTTCATAGGCAATATGCGTTTTGGGGATGGTCGAGTGTAAATCCTGCGTCGTTATTGCTTTGGCTATATTGGTAACTCTTTGAACGTTTGAAAGTGATTTTGAAATTAAAATATAAGCCAGTCCTAAAATAATGGCAAGCAACAAAGAGAGCCCTACCCAAAGTGTAGAGATCATCTCTTTGATTTGAGGAGTATGTTTATCATAAGGCATCGCACATTGCAAGAAGAGCATTTGAAACTCATTTTGAGCTAAAAAAATTGTTCCAATATAGATCTTGCGTTGTGTTAATTGGGTATCGGACATTATCGAAAAAACAATTTTCTCTGGTTCTTCAAAAATTTGTTGAACAATAGAAGGCTCTATTTTGAGAATTTCACCTTTAAGATCACTGGATTTGTTGAGAACGTGTGGCGTATTTGAGAGGCTATCATAGGCTACAATTTGTGCGTATAAAACAGGGATATCAAACTCTTTTTTATTGTCATCAAGGATGATGGTTTCTTTATCTGAAGCTTGGATAAAGTCATGTTTAATGTCTTTTAAAACGGTAAAAAGATTGGCTTCTAAAGACTGTTTATACGAACTTTCAAGCGTGTGTACAACGATGTATCCAAAGCTATAAAAGAGAGCAAATAAAACAATCCCAAGCATAGCGATCAGTCTGAATTTAAAATTTTTAAAGAGCGGTATCACTGATGGAGTATCCTTGGTTGCGATGTGTTTTTATGAGTTTGAGTTCAAAATTTTTATCTATTTTAGTACGCAGTCGGTACATGTAAACATTGAGAATATTACTTTGAATACTCTGTTCCATACTAAAAAGTTGCTCTTCTAAAATACGCTCTTCTACGATGGCATTTTTATGGCGCATTAGGTATTCCAAAAGAACATACTCTTTGGCCGTTAAGGAGATAAATTCATTAGCGCGACTAACGGTTTTGGTAAGAGGATTGAGTTCAAGATCGCTCACACGAAAAAGCTGTTCTTTTTGGTCATGTTTACGCAGTTGTACATGAATACGCGCAAGCAGTTCATCAAAACTGAAAGGTTTGGTCAGATAATCATCCGCGCCTGAGTTGAGTAGGCTCACTTTATCGCTAATGGTACTTTTGGCGCTGAGCATAATGATAGGTATGGCAATTTTTTGCTCCCTGAGTTTTGAGCAGACCTGATCACCTTGTAGTCCTCGAATCATAATATCTAGAATAATAACATCGTAAGCACCTAGTTCCGCAAGGTATATAGCATCATCGCCATTATCGCAGATGTCAACACAAAAGTACTCTTCTTCCAGCCCTTTTTTTAAAAAAGCAGAAATTTTGACATCATCTTCTACGATCAGAACTTTCATTTAACCTTCTTTTGAGCGTCTTTTTTTCAAGTATCCATCCATACTAAAAATGGCAAGTGCAATCCAAATAAGCACAAAACTTGTGAGTTTTTCAGGAACCAAAATCTCATCATAAACAAAAATTGCTAACAAAAAGGAAACGGTAGGTCCAATGTATTGGAAAAATCCTAGGTACATCAAGGAAATTCTCGTAGCAGCGGCATTAAACCATAAAAGAGGCACAACGGTAATAACACCTGCAAGCATCAATAACCACGAAGTTGTATTGAGTGGAAATACAAAGGCATTGTGATCGGTTGCAATCAAATAGCCAAAATAGATCAGGGCCAAAGGAAACAAAATGAGTGTTTCAATGTAAAGTCCTGTCAGCGCAGGAAGATTGACCTGCTTACGAATAAGACCGTAAAAAGCAAAGCTAAATGCTAAGAGTAAAGAGACGATGGGCACGGAGCCAAGCGAGAAAACCTGATATGCAATCGCGATAAATGCTAAAGCAATCGCAATTTTTTGCCAAAAAGAGGGGCGGTCTTTAAAGATTAGTATGCCCAGCGCAAAGTTAACCAATGGATTGATGTAGTATCCTAGGCTTGATTCTGCGATCATATTGTGTCCCACTGCCCAAATAAAAACAAGCCAGTTTGTTGAGACTAATAAGGCGGAGAGCACAAGGTATTTTATTTTGTGAACATCTTTGATGAGCAGTTTAAATGCTCCAAATTGACGACTAAAAAGAATCATACCAAAGAGAAGGAAAACAGACCAAATAATGCGGTGCGCTAATATTTCGGTAGCGCTTACATTTGAGATAAGTTTAAAATAGATCGGCACTAAGCCCCAAAATACGAACGCTAAAACAGCGTATATGTAGCCTTGTGCTTCTTTTGAGAGGTTGTTCATGGAATCCAGCTTTGTGTAGTAGTGTCGATATTATAGGATAAAGATACTTACATGTATGAATTAAGAACAATAATTTATTTTTATTTGTTACTAAAAATTGTTATAATCTAAAAAATAGGGAAAGGAAGAAAATGCAAATGCGCCTAAAGGGAAAGTTATTTACGTTTATGTTTACACTTTTTATATTTTTCTCTTTATGTGTTTGGTCTTATTCGGAGATTTTATTTTCTAAAATTAACGAAAAGTGGGCAGAGCGATTTATTAAAAAGCAAATTGTTTTTGATAAAAATAGAACGCTTCTTCCTTTGGCTCATGAGATTGAAATTATTAAAGAGATGATTAAAGAGCCAGCTTTAATTGCTATGGCATTGGATGATGAGAACAATACAAATCGTCAAAAGGGCTTGGCAGTTTTAGAGACATACCGTCAAAAATTTCAAAGTAAAAGTTATTTTGCAGGATTTGTAAAAAGTGAAAATTATTATTTTAACGATGCAAAAAACAGCTATGCCGGTAAAGAACTTCAGTATAAACTCTCTTCCCTTAGAAGCAATGATTCTTGGTTCTATGCCGTTCTTGCGGATAATAAAGCATATCAAATTAACGTAGATACGGATGAAGCACTTGGTAATACGTATGTGTGGATCAATTATGATGTAAGAGTTAATGATCAAATCGTTGGCATTGTTGGTACGGGAATGGATTTTACACGCTTTGTGCGAGAGTCTGTTGGCATAGAGCAAGAAGGCGTGAAGAATTTTTTTATTAACCGTCATTTAGATATTCAACTTGAGCGTGATACCAAGCTTAGCGACTATGAAAGTTTACAAAAAGCAGATGGCAGTCATAGGAAAATAGATACACTCTTTATACATAGAAATGATCGCAATGCGATTCAAGAAGCGATTGGGTATTTGAGCGCTCATCCTGATGAAATTCGCACGTTTTGGGTAGAGTATGGAGGTGGCAAAAAGCTTCTTGGTATGAGCTATCTTAAAGAGATTGATTGGTTTAGTCTAACACTGATTGATTCCAAAGAGTTGGAGGTTATTAAAGATTTTTCTATTCTTCCGATGCTGAGTGTACTTTTTTTAATTGCACTTATTGTTGTAAGCATTGAGCTACATTCTTTGATTCTCAACCCACTAGAACAACTGAAAACATCGATGCAAAAGATTGGGAATGGTCATTATGAGATTGATCTAAACCCTGTTGGAAGTGCTGAGATTGAGGAACTTTCCAAGCAGTTTATAGCGATGATCGAATACGTACGTGCAAACAAAAGCGCATTGGAGGCGACAGTTCAAGAACGAACCCTTGGGTTTATGCAAAGCGAAGCCAAGCTCAATACGATTCTTAATAGTGTAGAAGCGTTCATTTACATCAAAGACACGCAATACCGTTATCTTTATGCCAATAAAAAAACATGTGATCTCTTTGGTCTTCCCTTAGATCAAATTATAGGGAGAGAAGACAGTGATTTTTTTGATGCAGCAACGGTTCGTCAGATTCGAAAATTTGATAGTGAAGTGATTGAATACGGACGTAAGGTAACGCTTGAAGAGGCAAATACCCATAAAGAAACAGGCAATACCACGACATATCTTTCCACTAAAATGCCACTTTTACGTGAAGATGGCAGTATTTACGCTTTATGCGGGGTTTCAACAGACATCACGGAGCGTAAGAAAAATGAAGAGCTGATTCGTGAGCTTGCATTTCATGATACGCTTACACGCTTACCCAATCGAAGAATGTTTGATGAAAAATTTACGTTTTTACTCGCCCAAGCGAAACGTCATCATCAATGGGGTGCGCTTTTGGTAATAGATCTGGATAATTTTAAGCCGCTCAATGATGCTTCTGGGCACAAAGCAGGCGATCTTTTACTCACAGATGTAGCCGCACGTCTGAATGCGTGTGTCCGTCAAAGTGATATTGTCGCTCGTTTTGGTGGCGATGAGTTTATCGTGGCGCTTGGTGAGTTAAGTAAAGATCAAGAGAATGCTAAGGTTGAGGCGATGAGAGTAGCTTCTAAGATACTCTTTCATATTAGAGCGCCGTATGTCCTTTTATTGGATGAAGAAGGCGATGATAAAGTGATTACCCATGAGTGTACGGCAAGCATTGGTGTAGCACTTTTTGGATATGATAAACAACATAAAGAGCACATCTTTAGCGAAGCCGATAAAGCGATGTATCAAGCCAAGCAAAAAGGGCGAAATCGTATAGAGTTTTACAAGGAGAATGTATGATTAAAGTGTACGGCATTACAACATGTGGTAGTGTAAAAAAAGCGATTGCATTTTTTAAACAGAAGGTAGTACCTTATAGTTTTGTTGATCTAAAAAGTACACAACTAAGCGATGCAAAGCTCGAATCGTGGCTTAGCAAACAGCCCATGTCCGTTATTTTTAACACAAAAGGGACAAAGTTTAAAACGTTGGGACTCACTAAAGACATCAGCGATGAAGAGAAAAAAAGCTGGCTTTTAAAAGAACAACTGCTTTTTAAGCGCCCCATCGTTGAGTGTGAAGATGGAACGCTTTTGGTTGGTTTTGATGAAGAGGTTTACACTCAAAAATTTGTCTAAGCACGCTTGGCGGTGGAGATAAAAAAAGCTGCCAAGAGTAAAAACCCTCCTGTGAGGCGGTTTTGAATTTTAATGGCACGAATAGATTTGAGCACACCTTTTAATTTAGATGCCAGTGAGCTGTAGCCTGTCATCACGATGATGTCCACACCAATAAGTGTTGAGCAGATAATGATAAATTGCCCTAAAAGAGGCTGGTTTGGGTTTAAAAATTGGGGTATAAAAGCGACTAAAAAGACGGTTGCTTTGATGTTAGTAAGATTGATTAAGGTCGCTTGGATGAAAGCTTTAGGGGCACTAAAGGCTTTAATATTGGCAGTATCATCTGGCAAATGTGGCTTTTCGATAAACTTCATTGCACCCAAAAAAACTAAGTAAGCAACACCAACCCATTTAATAATGTTAAAAAGCATCAGCGAACTCATAATGAGTGAACCAAGCCCAATGACCACAACAAATGTTTGCACAAAAAGACCCATTTGAAGCCCCATAATAGCTGCATATGAGCGTTTAAGTCCGTATTTGAGTCCATAGTTCATTGAAACAACCGCTCCAGCTCCAGGCGAGACGCTAATCAAAATAGATGCCACAAGCATCGTTAACCAAATATCAAGCTCCATAAAAGAATCCTTCTCATTTGCATGTAAGATACGGAATTGTAATCCAAAGTGGCTTAGAGAGAATAGAGTTTTTGCAAAATTTATTTTGCAAAAATTTGAAGCACCAAGGGTGCGTGGGCATTTTGCCGAGAAAAACCCAGTGTTAACGTAGTTTTTGAAGCTTTGCTTTAAAAACGTGTAAAGAGTTCAATAATGACTCTATTGATAAAAGTGCCTTGCTGTGGTACAATCTTTTCTTAGGTTAAGGAGAAGCAATGCGCGCTAGATTCATGTTTTTCACACTATTTTTTACGCTTAGTGTCACACTAATGGCACAGGGCATTTACTTTTCTCATACGCGCACACTCACGTCAACGCAAATAACATCAAAAGAGCAATTGAGTGCGCTTGTGGGGTTGCCTGACCTTGCTCTTGTGAATGAAGCGCACTATGTTCGCCACCGTAGCCTTAGTTCTATTTTTGCCTATTTTAATGAGTCACCCGAACTTTTAGAGTATTTTCCCTCCACTTTTGTTTATCGTTATGCGCCATATACACATCCTTCAAGGATAGAACGTGTCTTTTAAGCCCAATTTCCTTCTTCTTGATTACGCCATTCGCTCCCTTATGCGTCGTTTTGGCAAGAGTTTTTTCATCTTTTTTATTTTGAGCTTACTGATTTTTGTACTTGCTTCAGTTTTGATGATTGCCGATGCGATTAAACTTGAGCTCAATACTACACTTAAGGCTTTACCGCAGATTACTTTACAGCGTTTTTCAGCAGGAAAGCAAAGTGATGTGCCCCTTGATCGGGTAGAAGCATTGCTGGATATTGAGGGCATCAGCGCGGTGACACCTCGTGTGTGGGGCTACTACTACTTTAAACCTGCAGGTGTGAATTTTTCGATTGTGGGTATAGATGCCTATGAAGAACAGTACTCCGCAACACTCTCTACGCTTACGCAGCGTTTTGATGTCAAGCTTCTGGAAAAAGAGAATGGCATGATCATCGGCGAGGGTGTGAAAAAGATTTTGGAAGAGAATTATTACACTGAGTTTTTTAACTTCATCACCAGTGAAGGTAAATGGCAAAGGGTTCGCATTGCGGGTGTTTTTCACTCCGATCTTGCATTAGAATCCAATGATCTCATCATCCTTCCTAAAAAGTTGGTGTATGGTATTTTTGGTATGGATGAGAGCAAAGCCACCGATATTGTCATTAAAGTTACTAATGTTAAAGAGATTCCGACCATCGTGCAGAAAATCAATGAGCGATACCCCGATATGCGGGCCATTACCCAAGACGACATTAGGGTGAGTTACCAGAATATTTTTGATTATAAAAGCGGTTTTTTTCTTGCACTTTTTAGCATTTGTGCGTTTGCTTTTTTTATTATTATTTACGATAAAACAAGTGGTTTAAGCTCCGAAGAGAAGAAGGAAATTGGCATTTTAAAAGCAGTGGGGTGGAGCAGTGATGACATCCTTAAGGAGAAGTTTTACGAGAGTTTTACACTCTCTGTAAGTGCTTTTTTAGTCGGCATTGTTGTGTCACTCTTTTACGTGTACGCTTTGCAAGCACCACTCTTGCGTAACCTTTTTATGGGCTATTCCGCATTAAAACCCTCTTTTGTACTTCCATTTAGTGTGGATGCTTCGATGCTTGTTTTACTTTTTTTGCTCAGTGTGCCCATTTATATTGCAGCAACTTTAATTCCTGCATGGAGAGCTTCTATTTTGGATGCAGACGAGGTAATGCGATGATAACCCTTCATGAGGTATGCAAACAGTTTATGCAAGGGGATGAAGAAGCACATGCGCTGAAAAACATCTCTTTGGAGATAAAAAAGGGTGAATGTGTGGTGCTGAAAGGTTCAAGTGGCAGTGGCAAGAGTACTTTACTCTCTTTGATTGCTGGACTGATGCAACCAAGCAGCGGAAAAATCAGTGTGGATGGCAAAGAGATTTCCAAACTGCCTGAGGCATTTAGTGCGCAACTTAGACGAAAGAACATTGGGTTTATCTTCCAAAAATTTCATCTTATATCCCATCTTTCAGCGCTTGAAAATGTTATAGTTCCATTGATTCCTGAAAACCTGCCTGTGCATGTTTTAGAAGAAAAAGCTAAAGCGATTATGGCGCAATATGGCATCGTGCATAAAGCAAAGATGAGGGTTAACCGCCTCTCTGGAGGCGAACAGCAACGTGTTGCCATCGCAAGGGCTTTGGTGAACAATCCCTCCATTATTCTTGCCGATGAACCAACGGCAAATCTCGATGAAACACTGACACGTGAACTGATAGTCTCACTTGAAGTACTGAAACAAAGTGGTGTGACATTGCTCATCGCAACGCATGATCCGCTCTTTTTTGAGTTGCCTTTTGTAGATCGTGTCATTGAAATTAAAAATGGTGAGATCATTTTATGAGCTTAACGCCTGAGATTATTGCTCTCTTAACGCTGGATGCCATTTTTCTTTTCTTTGGTGTTATTGCTTTTTTCCTTTCAATGAGACTTGCTTTTTACTGGAATAATAACGCCAGTACCCCATTACAGTACAGTCTCACCAAACAGAGTTATCTGGTTGCCACCATCATCAAATACATCTTCATACTCAAACTGCCTCTGTTTTTGTTTTTTATCTACACGTGTGATAAACTCTCAAACATCATCGCAGGCGCTATGTGTGCGAGTGGTGTCATCAATTCGGTTGATTTTGGGCTTTACCTAACACTCTTTAAACTGCTCAATCTGTATTTTTTTGGGTTTTGGTTGCTGCTTCATTATACCGATGTGAGTTCTGAAAAGTTGCCCTTTACAAAGCTGAAATTTACGCTTTTTGCTTTATTTGCTGTACCTCTTTTTGCAGAAATAGGGCTTGAAATAGCCTTTTTTGCAGGGCTTAATATCAGTAAAATTGTCAGTTGTTGTGGTACGCTTTTTTCAGCCTCCAGTAGTTCTTATATCTCACTGTTGTTTGCGGTCAATGAATTGCTGTGGGTAGGGCTATTTTATGGCTTTTTTGTGATGTGTATTCTTGCTTTTTACCTTAAAAATGGTGTGTTAACACTTTTTGCTAACGCCATGTTTCTTATTTTTTCGATTATCGCTTTGATTGTTTTCTTTAGCCCTTATGTGTATGAACTTCCCACACATCGCTGTCCATTTTGTCTTTTACAAAAAGATTATTACTATGTGGGGTATTTGCTTTATACGCTACTCTTCTCTGGCACATTTTACGGGATGGGTGGCGCGGTTTTATCGCTTCTCTCCAAAGGAAATATGCGTTTTAGCAGGCTCTCTTTGGGATTAAACGCGTTTTATCTTTTTCTTATTTCGACATATCCGATAGTTTATTTTATACGTAATGGAGTATGGCTTTGAAAAAAAATGTTTTAATTAGTATTCTGATTGTTTTTCCGCTTTTAGCGCTTGGGGGACTTTTTTACACGTTGCATCTTAAAAATCAACTCCCTTCTGAAATCATCAATAAAGAGAGAGTCCCACTGGACTTTAAAGACAATACGGTGCAATGCCCGCAGTGCCATATGTATCTTGTGGGTAAAAAACACACAGCGCAAATTATAACAAATGATTTAAAAACCCACTTTTTTGATGACATTGGGTGTGCTATTTTATGGCTTAAAGAACAAAAAATAGAGCCACAAACCATTACTTTTTGGGTGTTTAGTAATGATACCAATCGTTATATTGATGCGTTCAAAGCAAGCTATAAGAGTGATGATGAAACGCCTATGCGTTATGGATTTGGAGCATATGAGATGTCAAAAGAGAGTATGATAGACTTTGAGCAAATGCACCTTCGTATGCTTAGAGGTGAGACTATGAGTGACCCAAAAGTACGACAACATTTAAAAGGACACTAAGATGAAAGTAGCTATGAGTGGGGCAAGCGGATTTGTTGCCAATGCGTTAAAACAGAGATTTTCTGATTTTGTCATCATTGAACGTGGTGATGATGTTGATGCAATTCGTCAAAAATTGGTAGGGGTACAAGCGGTTTTTAATCTTGCGGGTGCACCAATTGTGGCAAAGTGGAATGAAGCGTACAAAAAAGTGCTTTACACAAGTCGTATTGAAACGACGAAAAAGTTAGTGGAAGCGATGAATCAAAGTGACGTAGAACATTTTATCTCTACCTCTGCCGTGGGTATTTACCCAAATAATGTGCCCAGCGATGAGCATACGCTTCAATTGGGCGATGATTTTTTAGGGCACCTTGCACGCGATTGGGAAGCAGAAGCTTTAAAATGCACAAAACTAACAACTATTTTACGTTTTGGTGTGGTTTTGGGTCGGGATGGTGGCGCACTTGAGAAGATGTTACCGGCTTTTAAACTGGGTGTTGGAGGTATTATTGGTGATGGAAAAATGGTGACCAGTTGGATTGATCTTGATGATTTGGTTGCTATTTATACTTTTGTTTTAGAGCATAAATACGGTGGTATTTTTAATGCAACGTCACCACACCCACTTAGTAACTACCACTTCACAAAGATTCTAGGAAATGTGTTGCATCGTCCAACTTTTCTACCCGTGCCTTCTTTTGTCATTAAACTACTTTTTGGTGAGGGGTCGAGCGTTTTACTGGACAGTAAAGAGGTCTATCCTAAAGCACTTTTGGAAAAAGGATTTGTGTTTGCGTACGGTGATTTACAAAAATCACTGACCAAGATTTTAAATTAACGTTTTTCTAAAAAAAGCCTGATGCCAAGTCCTATCATTACGATACCAGAGATGGCATCAAGGCTTTGACGTACACTTCTTTTCGTAATGAAACTATTGGCAGAGATAAGGGTATAGATAAGAAGTCCTAACCAAATCATAGCAATAATAAAATGTATGAGTGCTAGAAAAAGCGATTGTGCAAGGGCTGAATGCTCATGTGAAATAAATTGCGGTAAAAATGCCATGTAAAAAATAACTGCTTTTGGGTTTAAAACATTCGATAAAAATCCTTCTTGCAAAGAGACCAAAAAGCGAAATGGCTTTGGAACAACATGTGTTTGGTGGATGCCTTTTGCATTCCAAAATGACTTAAGTGAGTTAAAACCAAGCCAGAGTAAATAGAGTGCCCCCACTGTTTTTAAGAGCATAAATGCTGTTGCTGAGTAGAGTAGAATAGCCGAAATGCCCACTGCTGAGAGTGTCGCATGAACAAACAATCCCAAGCAAATCCCAAAACTTGAAACCAATCCATCTTTTGCCCCACCACGCAATGTGTTACGAATGACGATCATTGTATCGGCACCTGGTGTCATGGTAAGAAGTGTAATAGCAATTAAAAATGTCCAAAGATCGAGTGGCATAATCCGTTCCTTTTCAACTAAAAATGTATTTTACAGTGAAAAGTATAAAAAGATATTGACTTCTTATTTGAAAACGGTTATCATTTCAAGAAATAAAAAAGGTGTCCAATGTCAGAAGCGTATTCAACACTCAATGAAATAAGCAAGCGTTTTGATAAAGAAGATTTGGCTCTGCTAGCAAAGCATCCTGCTCTTTGTTTTACCATTAACAGTTATGAACTTTTTACGCATCATGTTTTTAGCCGTGTTAAGCGCCAAAACCCTGATATGACCATTATGCAAGAAGCATCACGCATTGTGATTAAAAGCGATGACGCTGAGGCATTGCATCTTTACCCAACATGGAAATTGATAGAAGAGCGCGCTGATCTTGAAGCACACGAAGAGATCAACCGTGCGATTGATTTGCTTGAATCGTTGGAGTGCAAGCATATTTATTTGCTTTTTCCTCGAAGTGCCAACTTTAGAAAACATGTGCCCATTCGTAGTCCAAAGCTTGATGCTTTAGGCATTGAGTACACGCTTAAATTAGTTCCTTATACTATCTATTAAATCTTACAAAGGAGAATGAGTTTATGAAGACAGCTATCTTTTACGGAAGTACAAACGGCAATACTGCCGATGCGGCTTTAAAAATACAAAAACGTTTAAATACGGATATTTTCGATGTAGGGAAACTCAAGAATGGCGATGATCTTGCCAAATACGACCTGCTTATACTCGGAACGTCCACATGGTATGACGGTGATTTGCAAGACGATTGGGATAGTTTTATGAGTCATCTCACATCAGCAGATCTTGGCGGAAAAATCGTAGCGCTCTTTGGTCTTGGTGATCAAGAGGGGTATGGTAGCGACTATGTCAGCGGTATGCGCCTCATTTACGATAAGGTAGTTGAAAAAGGTGCTAAAGTGATTGGGGCATGGGACGATACGGGGTATTCGTACGAGAGTTCGGCTTCGATTATTGATGGAAAATTTGTGGGGCTTGCTTTGGATGAAGATAATCAAAGTGAACTGAGCGATGGACGGATTGCTTTATGGTGCGATCAATTAGAACTTGCTTTAAAGGAGAGTGCATGAGTGCTTGCGAAATAGTTTACAGTAGACCAGCTAAGGCTTTTTTTAAATCTTACAATACCGAAAAGGTAGATGAAAAGCATGCGAAAAGTGCGAAAGAGCGACTGCTGTTTTGCAAATGTACTTGCTAAGTTGAGGAGGCATTTTGCCTTCTCTTACTCTTGGACGACCACTTTATAGGCGTAGTAATAATCCGCATCGTAACCTTCAATTTTACATTTTATAGGCTCTTTACAGATAAGCCACTCTTTTTTTAAAATGAGTGCAACATACATCTCCGCATCGTAAAAACGTAGTTCGTACTTTTTGAATTTTGGTTTGGGAATGGCAAAGGTATAAATGAGCTTTTTGTTTTCAAACTTGGCATTGAACTCCATAACGCGTTTGAGGTCAAACTCATCTTTGCCATCGGACATATGCGTAAAGTACGTATAAGGCTCAAGCGTTTTAAAATGATCTTTTTCCATGAAAGCGACCTCATTGGCATCAAGCTTTTTGTCTTTATTTTTATCGTAATCATCCATTAACATCGCAGAACTCATCTCATCAAAACTCCATATTAGGACGATTTTTTCGGGTAAAACTTCGACTTTTGTTTCAATAAAAACATGGGGATGTGCGCAAACAAACGTACTGAAGAAAACGACTACAAAGAGTGAACGAAAAAACACAAATGCTCCTTACGCAATAAGTAATAAAATACCCAAAATCAACATAATAGCAAGACTAATCGTTTCGCTATAGAGGATGATTTTTGGGCTTTTTGTTTGGAAACGTTTTTTGGTAAAGAGCGTTGCTATGGACGTTAGCGCTATGATACTGCTCATTCCGAAGCTCATACTAAGGGCTGCTAAAAAGCCCAGTATATAGGCTCCTGTGTTGAGTGCAAAAATAAAAATAGTGATGGTGCCAGGACAAGGAATAATCCCAGCACTCAGCACAACACCCCAGTCGGTACTTTGCGATTTTTGCGAACATCCTGCGCATTGGCACGCAAAAGGGTGTGTTGAAAAAGCGACGATTTTTGGTTGTGCTTTCATCGCTTTTATCTTTTTCCAGACCAAATAACCTGCAATTGAAATGATGATAAGTGCCGATAGTTTTGTCGCATAATAGGTCACATTGTCAAAAAAGGCATTAAAGAAAAGGTCGAATAAAAAGTAGATAACCAGTGTCAAAAGAAATGCTGCAAACGTGTGGACAATGCCAATGAGGGCTGCCATACTGATCGCTTTTGAATAGCGATGCTCAGACGCAAAAAGATAAGAACTCACCAGTGCTTTACCGTGTCCTGGTCCTGCGGCATGAAGAAGCCCGTATAAAAAAGAAAGCCCTAAAAATAGGGCATACGTTAAAGGTGTACCTTGTTCTTTTAGAGAGCGAATCGTTTCTTGAATGTTTTGTTGCATATGGGTTAAGCGTGATTGTAGCCAAGACATGGAAGCCGGAAGTTCTTTGGGTTGCTCTTGCGGCAGTGTTGTTGTTGGTTCTTTTGAAAGCTCTTGCGGTTGAGTGGTTGTTGGTTCTTTTGAAAGCTCTTGCGGTTGAGTGGTTGTTCCATGCGTGATTTTGGTGAAAGCAATGTGGTTAAAGAGATTAAATTCGAGCGAAAAAGGCTCTGCAATCGTATGTGTCACTGTGTGTACGAGAAATTTAAAATACTCCTCTTTGTCTTCAATCACAAAGGAAAGCTCATCCCCTGTTGCTATTTCTTGGTTGAGAAGGGTGGTAAAACGAAAGTTGAGCGTATCCGCTTCTTGCCAAAACGATTTAGAGATGATTTTAAGGGGAAGCTTTTTAATATCTTCTTGATTGGGGCGCGATGCGCTTAAGTATTCGATGTTGGTAAGGTAATGGCGTTTTGAAATGTAATTTTCTAAAATGACCTTAATGCGCTCTATCTCTTTGGGGTCAAGTTTGTTATTGTGATTTTCATCGTAACGTTCTAAAAGCGTGTTGATAAAATCTTGGCTAAACGTCCATTGAAACGTTATGGTTTCTATCTTAGTAGGCGTGCCTTCGAGGTTGATGCTCACCGTTGCTGAGGGTGTATACAGCGCACACAAAGCACAAGCATACATCTGATACGGTAGTGCCAGAAGCAAAAAAGCAAAAAGAAATTTTTTAAGCATGATTTAAAAAGCTCTTGTTGACATTGGATTGAGTAAGAACCAAACCCCTAAGGCGATAACGAACAAAACACCTAGAAGACGTAGTGCCCAAAACCAACGCGGTTGCGTTACGATAGGACGAGCTTTTTGAAGGGTATTTACCAATAATCCTGCCAGTGAAATGGTCAGTCCCATACCCAAACTCATAAACACAGCAGCAACCATACCGATGGTGATGTGTCCTAATGTGATGGCAAAAAAGCAAAGCGTAATCACCCCAGGACAGGGTACGATGCCCGCTAAAACCACAACGCCAAAACGGCTTTTATGAGGGCGAACACTCTCTTTAGTGATGTTTCGTGAACGCCACACATCATACAGTAGCCAACAGCCCATAAGAACAATGAGCGCACCTGAGATTTGAAATAGCGGCGGGTTAACTTGACGAAAAAGTTTCATCGCGCTGATTTGAATCAGATAGGTTGCGGCAAGTGTCACAAGAAGCGCTGAGAGTGCATGCACGATGGCAATCATAAAGCCTATTTGAAACACATGAGAACGCTTGGTGGGGTTTGCCAAAAGATAGCCTGCAACAAGGGCTTTTCCATGTCCAGGTCCTATGGCATGAACCACGCCATACCCAAAAGAGAGCGCAAAAATGAGCAACATGGGTGCAAGGTTACCATCGTCAATGGCACGAAAATGAGAAGAAAGTTCGGTGTTAAAATAGCGATTTGCCTCAGCAAAACTGTTAGCGAGAGATGAAAGCATGGGAGTCTCCAAAATAAGTAAAACTTATTATACAGCACCATCATTGTAAGAAAGCTAAATAGATCAGATTACCTTGGGGCATACATGATAACCCCTACACCAATCAGTGCGATTGCTCCACCGATAAGGTCAAAATGATCCGGAATGACGCCTTCAATCGCCCAACCCCAAAGCAATGAAAGTGCAATAAAAACACCACCGTACGCGGCATAAACACGTCCAAAACTAGCAGGTTGCAATGTTGGGATAACACCGTAAAGTACTAAGACAACAGCGCCAATAATCGCATAATGAAGCCCTTTACCTTCTCTTAACCACAGCCAGATGAGATAGCCCCCACCAATTTCAAAAATACCTGCGAGTACAAAGTAGCCCAGTGATTTAAGATAATCCATCATTTTCCTTTGAAGCATTCGTGTCCTATTTATGCCAATAGTATACAATAAAATGATAACAACTATCAAATTTAAAAGAAATTAAGGTTAACTATCTTATTATTTCAATAACAATTATCAAAAAGGAGAAATGATGTCTGTATTAGTGATTGGTGGCGATAAGATAGATTCGATAACTTCGGTATTGCAAGATTTCTCTTTTAAAAAAGTCGTGCATTGGGATGCAAGGAATCCTTCAGTGACAAAAAAAGAGATCCCTCAGGATATTACATTGGTGATTATGCTCACCAATTTTTTAAACCACAATGCCATGAATAAATTCAAAAACGAAGCCAAGCGTAAAGCGATTGAATTTATTTGTGCGAAACGAAGCGAAAGCTCTGTCTTTTGCGAACTCTGTAAAAAATACAATCCTAACGGCGGATGTATGCTCGAAAAATAAACGCTTTATGTGAGTCCTAACGTGCATTAGGATTCACTTTAGCTATTTCCAAAGGTTTTATAATGTCTATTCCAACCCCCGCGTATGAACAACTCCTTAATTACGATGATATACGTAAAATCATCGAGACACAAAGTTTTTGGGTCGAGTATGAACCCATCATCGATATGAAAAATGGTGATATTTATGGCTATGAAGCACTGGCGCGTTTTGTTTTAAATGGCAAACAAATCCCTCCTACCCCAATCTTAGAAGTAGCGCATCAAGTGAAAGAACTTTTTTTTAGACTAGAACGTGCTTTAAAAATCATACAAATAGCCCATCGCCCACAAGAAGGTGGCATGTTGTTTGTGAACATCGATCCGCATAATTTTAGTGATAGTGAGAAGATTGCCTATTGGCATGATTTTTTTGAAGAGGTGAATAATATTTGCATCGAAGTGACTGAAAACACCGATGATATGCAAACAACGCTGCTTTCACACTGTTTAGATGAGATCCAAAAAAGCGGTATTCCCATCGCACAAGATGACATTGGCAACGATAAAAAGCCATTTTGTTTTGACCTTACCAAGAGGGCAGAGTTTTTAAAGTTTGATCGCTCATGGCTTTCAAAAATTAGAGCATGCTCTGATTATCAGGAGATTCTCAAAGGCTTTTTGAGCTTTGCCAAAGCACAAGGAAAAAAGAGTGTCCTTGAAGGTGTAGAGAGTGAGGAGGATTTTAGAATTGCAAAGTCTTTGGGTGTTGATTTTGTGCAAGGCTACATCTTTAAACATCTCAATCTTACCTCTAAAGATGCTCTATGAAACTCTCAGAAGCCAAGCTCAATCAGAGCTATACCATCACCAAAATTACAGCTAAAGCGCCTTTGAGTTATCGTCTTTTATCGATGGGATTTTCACTCGGCTCTCCCATCACGCTTTTAGCAATGACCATTGCCAAGGGAACGTTTGATGTGCGTGTGGAAAGTACCATTGTAGCGCTTCGTAAAGAGGAAGCCGAAGCCATTTTAATCGAGCAATGCGCATGAGCCAGACTGTTCGTGTAGCACTCGTTGGTCAGCCCAATGTTGGTAAAAGCGAGCTTATTAATGCCATTTCTGGGGCTAGTTTTAAAGTAGGCAATTTTGCAGGTGTGACGGTTGAGAAAAAAGAGGTGCATGTGAGTAGAGGCGGGTATGAGATTATCATCACTGATCTGCCAGGGATTTATTCGCTGAACGCCTATGCTCCTGATGAAGAGGTGACAAAACGCTTTTTACTGCAAGACAAATATGACCTTATTATCAACGTCATCGACAGTAATGCGGTAAGCAAAAATCTTGACTTGACCCTTCAACTCTTGGAGCTGGGTACCAAGGTCATTTTGTGTTTTAACATGATCGATGAAGTTGAAAAAAGCGGTGGTGCGATTGACAATGTAGCGCTATCTCACGCACTGGGTGTTCCTGTGATGTTGGTCTCAGCCAAAGAGAAACGGGGCGTTGATATGCTGGCACAAAAGATCTTAGAGATGCACGCCTTTGGCGAAGCCAATCATAATTTGGTGTTTGATCGCAATATCGAAACAGCACTGGAACGCTTGTGTGCGCTTTTGGAAAAAGATGAAGAGTTAGCTCTCCATGCTCGTTTTTACGCCCTTCGTTTATTGGAAAATGACAAAGACATCTACCGATTGATTCACGATAAGCCCATCTTTTTAGAGTTTTACGAAGTGTTACTGCATGAACAAGCCAAATTAGGGATTCTTGAAGCAGAAGAGAACCATGCTTTTGTGATGTCCTCAGCACGCAGTTCTATTATCAAATTTTTATCTTCAATTGCTGTGAAACAACCTTCTCTTGATACGCTAAGCCGCAAGATAGATACGCTTTTGATTCATAAATTGTTTGGTTTACCGCTCTTTTTTGTCATTATGTGGCTTCTGTTTCAAGTCACGTTTGTTATAGGTGAAATTCCTATGGGATGGATAGAAAAAGGCGTTGTCGTGTTTGCTGACATGGTAAAAAATGCATTGCCTGAGGGTATTGTGAGTCGAGCCATTAGCGAAGGTGTTATCCCTTCTATTGGGGCGGTCATTGGCTTTTTGCCTAATATTATCATCTTGTTTTTAGGGATTAATCTGCTAGAGCAGACAGGGTATATGGCACGAACAGCGTATTTGCTCGATGGTATTTTTAAACGCTTTGGTTTGCACGGGAAGAGTTTTATACCCCTTGTAACGGGCTTTGGATGTTCCATTCCTGCCTACATCGCAACCAAGACACTTAAAAATCCTAAAGATAAACTCATCACGATGTTGGTCATTAGCTTTTTTTCATGCTCCGCAAGACTGCCTGTGTATGTGCTGTTTGTGAGTGCTTTTTTTGAGTCTGATAATGCGGGGAACTTGCTGTTTGCCATCTATGTGATTGGCGCACTTTTGGGTCTTGTTGCGGCACGCATCTTAAGAGGGCTTATTTTTTCGGGTCAAAGCGAACCCTTTGTCATGGAGATGCCAAAATACCGTCTACCTTCCTTGCTCGCCCTTCTCAAAGAGCTTCAGATTCGCTCCATTTTGTTTTTGAAACGCGCAGGTCTTTTTATAGGCAGTGCATCGCTGGTGATCTGGTTTTTAAGTACCTATCCGTTAGATGAACATGGAACTTCGGTGCCTTTAGAGCAGAGCTACATAGGTGCCATCGGCAAAGCGATAGTGCCTGTTTTTGAGCCTTTGGGCTTTGATTGGAAGATGAGCATTGCAGCCATTACGGGGCTTGCTGCCAAAGAAGTCGCCGTTGGTACGCTTGCTGCACTCAATGCTGTTGAGTTGGAAGACAGTGAGCCAAACGATGGGCTAATCGCTGTGGTAAGAGAGTCTATTGACTTTAAAGCAGGTATCGCTTTTTTGATTTTGATGATGGTCTATTCGCCATGCTTTGCGGCGATGGGTGCTTTTTTCAGTGAAGTCAAAGAGACAAAATGGCGGCTGTTGTACTTGCTTTTCCCCAATATTACAGCGTGGGTCTTAGCGTATAGTGCTGTTCATTTGCTTGCTTTGGTGGGATACTAAACGTGCGTACCAAAAAAACACCTCTTTTTATTGGGCTTAGCCTTTTTTCTCTAGGCGTTGCAGGAACGATTGTCACGAAAATAGCTCAGATGATCCGTTATGATGAAAGAGGTGCTTTTTGTGTGTTGCTCGTCCTTTTCATTCTCTTTTTAAGCCTGTGTGCTTATATGCTTTTTTATGCGTTTGGACAGAAATTTATTCTGTTTCAAACTATTTTTGAACACTCTAATGATGCCATCAGCATTGTGGATGAGGCAGGAAATTACATTTGGCAAAATAGAAGCCATCACGCATTGTTTGGGCTTGAATTAGAAGAATTGCAAAATGCGCAAGCTTCTTTTTATATCAATACCAAAGAGGTACTCCTCAAAGAGGAGTTAGACCGCATTAAAGAGTTCTCAGGCATTTTTAAAAGTAGATCGAAACAAGGGTATAAAGATGTTTTTATCTCGGCATTTCGTGTTGAAAATGACCTAAGCGATACACTGTGTTATGTCCAAATGAAGCGCGAAGCTAAAGAGTATTTGCGTATTATTGAAAAGAGTCAGAGTGAGAGAGAGCGTATTTTAGCCCTTGCTCAAAAAGATCCTCTTACGCAACTGTTCAATCGCAATGGGTTTGACGAAGCGCTTCAAAAAAGGCTTCAAGAGGGTAAAAGCGGGTGCATTATTTTTGCAGACATCGATAATTTCAAAACAATCAATGACACGTATGGGCATGATAAAGGCGATAAAGTTTTGCAAGGTGTTAGTAGGCTCATTGTGGCAAATCTTCGAGGAAGTGATGTGATAGCACGCTTTGGTGGTGAAGAGTTTGTGATGTGGGTAGAAGCAGAATTAGACATAGGTTCGCAAATCGCTGAAAAAATACGTCAGAGTATTGCAGATGCTAGCATCGAGTCATTAAACATCACCTGCAGTTTTGGCGTAAGTGTGGTTGAAAATCATGCTTTTGAAGAGGCAATCAAACGAGCGGATGAAGCGATGTATAAAGCCAAAAAAAGTGGGAAAAACCGCGTTTGTTTCACTGCTTAAGCAGGATAAATGACGAAAAATAGATTCTTTAAATTTGATAAGAGTTATTAATTTCATAGGAAATTAAGCTCAAAAAGTCTAACATTCTGAGAATGGTTATTATATAGCTGGTTTTGTGCAACGTTTCAAAGCGTGTACACGTCAGTTAACAAGTAGAGGAAAAATGGAAAATATTAAATTAGCCGTAGATTACGGCGCACTGGGAATTTTGCTCTTGATGAGCATTTTGGTTGTGGGTTATGCGATGGAGCGTTTTGCCTTTTTTAGGGCATTGCGTGTGAAAAATTATGAGAGTAAAAATAGGCTTGAACGCGATGTCTCTAAAAATTTAACGATTATTTCATTGATCGGCTCAAATGCCCCTTATGTAGGGCTTTTGGGAACCGTTGGTGGCATTATGGTGGTTTTTTATGAGATAGGCATTAGTGGAGGAGCGCTGGATACGTCTAAGGTTATCGTAGGGCTTGCTTTAGCGCTTAAAGTAACGGCGGCAGGACTCATCGTAGCGATTCCTTCGACAATGATTTACGGTGCGTTTTTACGTAAAGTGGATGTGGCAGTGAGTGAGTGGGAAGATGAGAGCATTAAAAAGAGTTGAGGGGATCAATGTCGTCCCACTCATCGACATTATGCTGGTTCTGCTCACCATTGTTTTAACCGTTTCTTCGTTCATTGCCCTTGGCAAAATCGAGATAACACTTCCTCAAGCGAGCAACTTCACAAAAGTTGAGCCTAAATTTTATGAGATTGGCATTACCGCGGATCATCAATTTTTTATCAACGGTGAGTTTACGAGCAGGGATGCTTTAGGGGTGAAGTTTGAAAGCCTGAGCAAAGAGGATTCTGTTGCCATTAGTGCCGATAAAATGGCCTCTTATGAAGATTTTATCTATGTGATTGATCTTTTAAAACAAAAAGAGGTCGAGAAAATTGGTATGGTAGTCACTAAAAATGAATAACGTAAAATGCTCTTTTTTGGGCTACGTAAGAGTAAGTTTTAATGGCTTGGCTTAAAAAACAGAGTCGTAAATGGCATACATGGCTGGGCGTGGTGTTTGCCATTCCGTTGTTCATTGTGGGTGTTACGGCACTATTTATGGCACATGAAAAAAGCATTAACTTGGGTAAATACTGGATTTCTACTTCATTTTTTCCAGGGTATCATGACAAAACAATGATGCGCAATGAGATCAAATCGTATTTTAAAGATCCAGAGGGTGTGGAGTACTTTGGCTATAAAATGGGCTTATTGATTCAAAAAGAGGGCATCGTATCATCGGTACCTTTTTTCGATACCCATGAAGTTCGAGGCATTGAAATGCTGGACGGTCATCTTTTGGTCGGAACACGAAAAGCACTTTTCAGTGAACAAGAGGGGCTTTTTAAAGAGGTACTCAAAAAAGATATTTGGGATTTAAGTGTTCGTGGTGGTGTCGTAAGCGTTGTTGTCAATAAAGATGGTTTGTTGAACTCACACGATTTAAAAACATGGAAGCCTATAGAAATACCAAAAGATGCTCAAACACTTAACCGCATTACGCTGAAAAAATTAAACCTAGACTTGCACACAGGCAGAGCACTTTTGGGAGAGCAGGCTATGTGGATATGGCAAGATATTTTAGCTTGTTGTTTACTGTTTTTTATTGCGACAGGTGTTTATCTTTGGTATTCAAAAAAGCATAAAAAAGCCGTTTAAAGGAGTAGAAAATAATGATACACGAAACTATTTATAGAAGTCATAATGAAGCCAAAGGGTTGTTGTTTTCTTTGATACTTCACAGTGCTGCTATTGGCTTTTATCTCCTGTTTTTATACCAAAAACCACTTGAAATCATGCAAAGTAAAACCGTTGTTTTAGAAATCTCAAACATCGAGCGTGTCGCACCAAAGCCCATTGAACCAACGCCTCCTGCGCCTGTTCAAGAGGTAAAAAAAGTTGAGCCTGTAAAG
Organism: Sulfurospirillum sp.; assembly: GCF_036802865.1. Taxonomy (NCBI): domain Bacteria; kingdom Pseudomonadati; phylum Campylobacterota; class Epsilonproteobacteria; order Campylobacterales; family Sulfurospirillaceae; genus Sulfurospirillum; species Sulfurospirillum sp. Next base: position 115,121 of record NZ_DAIRVK010000006.1, read on the forward strand.
CCCATTGAAAAAGTAAAACCGCTTCCTAAACCCATCGTCAAAAAAGAAGTCGTTAATCCTGAGAGGGTTCATGAAGAGGTTGTAACACCTCCCACACCTGTAGAAGCAGTACAACCTAATCTTATACCTGAAGCTGCTCCTATGACACCTACTTCAACCAGTGCTGAGCCGTATGAGCGAACCGATTTTGAGATTATTCGCGATAAAGTCTTGTCACGTTTGATATACCCAAGCACGGCACGTCGTATGGGTTGGAATGGTGTGGTGCAAGTAGCATTGGTGATTGACATCAATGGACGGTTGGTCAGTGCAACGATTCATGAAAGTTCAGGAAGAGGGATGCTCGATGATGCCGCATTAGAGGCTGCGCTAAAGCTTAAAGGTGACCAGTTGCCAAAGCCTAAAAGTTTGAGTACGGTTATTTTACCTATTGCTTTTAAACTTAGATAATTGTGATGTTTGAACGCTACTACAAAGAATTGGTAGGCTACTTTAGCAGAACCTTGCGTGACACGGAAGCTGCCAAAGATGTGGTGCAAGAGACGTATCTTCGTATCAGTGCTATGGGCGAGAGAGCAGACGCGGTGTTAGAGCCGCGTGCTTTTTTGTACCAGACGGCTAAACGTATCATCATTGATGAGTGGCGTAAAAACAAACATTTTACCTCTGTGGCATTGCATGAAGCAGAACACGTGAGTCACGAGCATGAAGAGCCTTTGGAGCATCTGCTCTCTTCTAACCGCATGAAAACCCTGCATCAAACCATCAATGCTTTACCTCCACGCTGTAAAGAAGCGTTTAAACTCCATAAATTTGACGGTTACTCGCACAAAGAGATTGCCGAAATGATGGGCATTAGTAAAAATGCGGTTGAAAAGCACATCATCAAAGCGCTTTTGGCATGCAAACAGAGTGTGGATGCCATGCAAAAGGAGGAGCTATGAGCCAAGCGTGGATCGATGAAATGGCGGCTTCTTGGTTTGTTAAAGCGCAAGAAGGCATGAGTGCGTCTGAAAAAAATGCGTTTGAAACATGGTTGCGCGTAAACTCAGCCCATCAAAAAGCATACCAAGCCTTTGAAGGATTATGGGAAGAAATCGATGAGCTTGCTCCAAAACCCTGTAACAAGAGAGCTAAGCCTTGGTGGGGCTATGCCTGTGTTGCGGCATTGGTGTGTATAGCCGTGGGTATTTTTCAGTGGAATGCCTTTTCAACACGTCTAGAATTAGCACAAAATGTTACGACACCCATAGGTGCGATGCGCGAATATACACTCAGTGATGGTACAAAGCTCTTTTTAGACACCGATAGCAATGCTACCATTGAGTACTACGCTCACAAACGTCTCATCAAACTGCATCAAGGACAAATCGCACTGCATGTGAGTAAAGATGCTGAGCGTCCTTTTTTTGTGGATGCAAAAAATGTTCAAGTGCGTGTCACAGGAACCATTTTTGAAGTGCGTCATGTGGAAGATGACGTGCGCATTAGTGTTGAAGAGGGCAGTGTAGATGTCTCTTACAAACGCCCTTTTGATGGGGATATCATTAAACTTGCCTCGTTGCAGGCGAAAGATCAGATAACCTTAGATGAGCGAGGGTTTGTGCTCTCTAACACAAAGATGCAAAATGACTCCATTGCCCCTTGGCGTAGTGGTAGGCTGGTGTTTGATAAAACCTCTTTAGGCGATGCATTGTTCGAGTTTGAGCGTTACGGTGCTAAGCCCGCACTTCTTGCTTCTGTTGAGCTTGCTTCCATGCCGATCTCAGGTAGTTTTGAGATTGAGCGTTTTGGAAGTTTTTTAGAACTTTTACCTAAAGCGTTGCCTGTGAAAGTTTCTCAAGAGGCGCATGTCGTGGTGGTTGAACGAAAATAGCCAAAAATATATCTTTTTTGATAACCGATGTCAGGTTTATAATTTTTCTTACGTCTTCTCTTATATGAAAACAATTATCAAATTAGGAGAAAGACCCGTTATGAAATTTCGTCACCTTTCCATTGCTTTAGCATCAACTTTAGCATTTACGTCCCCTCTCTTAGCGGAGAGCATGCCCTCTTTGCAACTCAACATTGCCTCCCAAAGTCTTAGTTCTGCCCTTGGAGAATTTGCCAAACAGTCTAAATTACAACTGGTTGCAGACTCAAAACTGCTGGAAGGCAAAAAAGCACCTGCCCTTAAAGGGGCTATGAGCTTAAAAGAAGCACTTGCTCAATTGCTTAAAGGGAGTGGTTTAGAGGCTTCCATCGAGGGTGACATGATGGTTATCAAACCCCAAAGTGAGTCTGAAGTAGCATTGGATGCTATCACGATTAATGCCGCTCAAGTATCAACCGAAGAGACTAAATCGTATACAATAGCCCAATCTAAAAGTGCAACCGGTCTAGCACTCTCATTACGCGATACGCCTCAATCCATGAGTGTAGTAACAAAAGAGCGTATGGAAGATCAAAAATTAGAATCCATGAATGATGTTGTTAACAGCGTTACGGGCTTAAGTGTTGAAGAGTATGACAGTTCCCGTTATGTTTATTTCGCGAGAGGCTTTCAAATTAATGGTGTTCAAATCGATGGAATCCCCAGTGGTACAAAAGATAGCTGGGGCGATGGTAGAGAGCAGATTGATACGATTATTTATGATCGAGTTGAAGTGGTACGTGGGGCAACAGGACTTCTAAATGGTACAGGCGATCCATCGGCTTCGATCAACTTTGTACGAAAACGTGCAGAGAGTAAAACCGTTAAAGGCAGTGTTGAAGCGAGTGCCGGTAGTTGGGATAATTACCGAGAGAGCATTGATGTCTCAGCACCGGTGAATGAGAGTGGAAGTGTGCGAGCACGCGTTGTAGGAATGAATCAACAAAGTCAATCCTATGTGGATCTTTTGAGTGATGATAAAAAGGTTTTTTACGGTGTTGTTGAGGCCGATTTGAGTGATAGCACACTGTTTGATATCGGAATGAGTTACCAAGAAAATTCACCGCAAGGCAGTACATGGGGCGGGCTTCCAGCATGGTATAGCAATGGGGTGCGAACCAACTGGGGTACTTCTAAAACAACCGCTGCAGATTGGACCTATTGGGATTCTACGCAAGCTACCTACTTTACAGATTTAGAACACACTTTTGCAAATAATGTAAAGATCAAAAGTGGTCTAAGTTATATGAAAAATACTTCCGACACAAAGCTCTTATACCTTTACGGTTCATCTGACATCAACAGTGGACTAGGTCTTTCTGCGTTGCCAGCAAGCTATATGACGGATCGAAAGCAATACGATGGTTATCTGAACATCAGTGCACCTTTTACCCTCTTTGAACGGGAACATGAGTTTATCGTGGGAGGACGTTACAGCGAGCAAAAATTTTCAGCAGATAACAAAGAGATTACCAGTTTTGATAGTGTTGGAAATTTTAATAATTGGAATGGTTCGTATTCAGAGCCAGTGTGGGGAACTACAAAATTTTATGAAAAGTATGACAAAAAAGAGTTAGGTGTCTATACCGCAGCACGCCTTACGATTACTGATCAACTCAAATTTATTTTAGGAAGTAGGCTAACCAACTGGCAAATTTCAGGGTTATCTGCTTCATCGACGGATTCTTACGGTTATGAGCACAATGGGGTAGTTGTTCCGTATGCTGGAATTATTTACGACCTTAATGAAAATTATTCACTCTATGCAAGTTATACGGACATCTTCAAACCTCAATCAGAACGCAACGTCAATGGAAAGTATCTTGACCCTTTACGTGGTGAAACGTATGAAGTGGGTATTAAAGGTGAGTTCTTGAATGGCGCTTTAAATGGCTCATTAGCACTTTTTGAAATTCACCAAGATAATTTAGCACAAGCGACAGGTAATTTTGTCACAGGAACAACAGCTGAAGTTGCATATGAAGCTGTTAATGGGGCTAAAAGCCAAGGATATGAGATTGATATTGCTGGAAAACTTTTACCTGATTGGGATGTCAGCCTTGGTTGGTCACAGTTTGTTGCAGAGGATTCTGATGGCAAAGATGTCAACACAAACCATCCACGAAAAACATTGAAACTGTTCACAAAATACAGACTCCCAGGCGAGCTTAATAAACTCTCTGTAGGTGCAGGTATGAATTGGGAGAGTAGACGTTATGTTGCGACAACAGATTCTATTGGTCGAAGTGTTATCTTGCAACAAGATCCTTATATCATCGTAAATCTGATGGCGCGTTATGAGTTCACCAAACAGTTCTCCGCGCAACTCAATGTAAACAATGTGTTGGACAAAGAGTACTACACCCAATTTGGTTTCTATAATCAGTTAGCATATGGTGCACCTATCAATGCGAAGTTGTCATTGAAATACACCTTTTAGACCATAAAAGAACACCATGAACGAAAAACAAAGTTTGAAATGGCACAGTTATTTAGGCGTTGCTATAGGATTTTTTATCCTAGTAGCAGCCCTAAGTGGCTCTGTAATCGCTTTTTACCATGCTCTTGATGCCAAGATCAATCCATGGCAAATAAGCACACCTTTGAGTCTAGAAGCACAGCCTAATGACCCTCTTAGCCATATAGCCAGAATTGAGGCAGAAGTTGTAGGAGCAACAGTAAGTTGGGTAAGCCTCTCTTTGAGCCATGAAAGCAGTTGGCACTATTTTTTAGTGCCTAAAAATATGGCTAAACCCATTGAACACAATGAAGTGTATGTTGATCCTTATTCGGGTGAGATTAAAGGGATGCGAATGTGGGGTGACATCACACAAGGGCTGACCAACACGATTCCGTTTATGTATAAACTGCACTATTCACTCGCCTTGGGAAATATAGGTGTTTTTATCATGGGTATGGCCGCTCTACTTTGGTTGGTGGTGCTTGTATGCGGGGTGTGGATTACGTTACCAAAGTGGAATGCTTCCTTTTTAACGCAGTGGAGAAAGAGCTGGAAATGGCGTTTTAAAGGAGATATTAGAGCTAAAAGTTATCTGTTACACAAAACAGCAGGGCTTTGGTTTTTGCCTTTCTTGTTCGTGATGGCATGGTCTTCCGTTGCTTTAAATATACATGATTTCCATGAACGCCTTTTAGGCTCGGCGATGAGCTTTCAAACCGAACACGATCAAATAAAAGAGCTGAGAAAACCACGCATAAAACCAAAAATAGGATGGATGGAAGCGCGTGAAAGAGGGCGAGTTTTGATGCGAGAGTTTGCCGCAAAAGAGGTACTTGAGATTTATGAAGAGTCTTCCATTATGTACAATGCTCTCAAAGGCATTTACAGCTACAGCGTACGAAGTTCGCGTGATATAGGGGTTGATCATGGTGAAACCACCGTCTATTTTGATAGTAACTCTGGGGCACTTAAAGCGTCATTTATTCCTACGGGAAAAGCCAGTGGAGACACGTTGACACAATGGCTTGAGGGGCTTCATAAAGGGAGTATTTGGGGATTGCCCCATCGTATAGTGCTCTCTTTCTTGGGGGGTGTTACAACCCTTTTTGTTTTGAGTGGATGTTACTTGTGGTGGAAGAAGAGAAATAAGCGAGTTATGACGAAAAAATAGGCAAAAAATAGCTTCAAAAAAGTGTAAAATAGATTATACTCAACAAAATTCTTTTAAGGAAATACGATGATGTTTCTGATTGTGGCAAAGCTAATACACATAGCCTCAGCAATACTGTTTATTGGATGTATCTATTTTCGCACTTTTATCTTACCACGTGCACGTTTTGCTCTAGATTCTGCCCAATTTGAGGCAATGGAAAATGCTCTTTCTCCTCGTATACGGTCAATTGGCAAAATCAACAACACGTTTTTGCTCTTAAGCGGTCTCTTTTTAGCCTACGCATATTTTGAGCCTACCAATGCACTTTTGCATCTCAAAATGACATTAGGGCTGATTGTCATAGCAATGTTCTTTGCAGCACCGCTTATTATGCACCGCTTTATGGGTGAGAAAAAGCAAAAAATCAAGACGATTTATCATCATAGTATGTTTGCATTTATGGTTGCTATTGTTATTCTCTCCCAAATCATGTTTACTCTCTAATTGTTTATCAATTCTACACCTCCACGAGCACTCCAACTTGCTATTATTTTGATAATAAGTATCACGTTATAAAACATTAAGCTCTTTTTGTTTATTATTCGATAACAATTATCAATAATAAAAAGGAGATAATGAATGAAATTTGGTTACTCACGCATTGTTGCGGCACTTATTTTAGGAAGTTCTATTGGGGTTGCTGCAGAAGCAACGAATTTAGAAGAGGTTTTTACACAAGGTGAAATCACAGGTACAGTCGGTTGGTTTGGGCAACACAACGATGCAAAAGGTGAAACTGCTAACAGTGGATTTTCGAATGGATACCTAAATGTAGGGTTTGAAACAGCACCACTGCATGGTATAAGTGTAGGAGTTGCAGGTTGGGGCAGTGCAAAAACCAGCGAAAAAAATGACGATGACTATAAACAGAACATTGAAAATCAAGCGTATCTTTCCAAGGCTTATGTGAAAATTGAGCATGAAGGTATGGGCAAAGTGGTCTTGGGTCGCCAAGATGTTGACTTCAATTGGTTGACCGATTATATTGAGGGTGCGACGTTTGAATTTAAAGGGGTTGAAAATCTTGTCCTAAGCATGGCATGGGCACGAAAATATGCTGTCATTGATATCGATGAGGTTTCTAATAGCTTTAGCAAACTCAATGGCAACGATGGTATTTACATGATTGATGCTAAATACACACCTGCTTCGTGGGTTGAGCTTAATCCATACATCTACTATGGCGAAAATCTTTTAAATGCAGTGGGATTGAAAACAACACTTTCATTTGAACCAACTGATGAGGTAAAAACCAAAACGGTTCTTCACTATGTATCGATCAACAGTGATGTCGCAGAGACACCCGATGGGGCTTTCACACAAGTAGAGCAAGGGGTTGAATTCTTAGGCGCGAACCTTGCATTAGGCTACATGAAAGCCGATAAAGACGGCATGGCAGGCTTAGGAACGTTTGGCGATCAGTTGCCATTTGAAGAGCATAACCACACCTTTGATCAAGATGCTAAAACACCTTACATGAGTGCAGAGTACGAGATAGAAGGTGTCAAATTAGGCGCTATTTATGGGGAAACAAAATACTTTGATAGTACCTCAAGTACACACATTAAAGAGAAAGAGCTTAACCTCAGTGTGGGGTATGAGATCATTAAAAATCTTGAAGCAAAAGTGGTCTATGCATCCATACGCAACGACAATGATGCAGATAGTTATGATGCACTTAAAGCGCATATCGCGTATAAGTTTTAAAGGTTTCGCTTGTTAGAGAAGCCTTTAGAAGAGCAAGAGAATTTTTGCTCTTCTTCTTTTGAACATTTTTATACCCATTTTCAGCGCCTCATGCAAGAAGCAGGGATTCGCTACTCTAGCAAACGCGAATCCCTGCTTCTTGCACTCTTTTTGTGCGATACCTACCTCAGTGCTGAACAGATACAAGCAACATTATGCGATGAACATCATGTCCGTATCTCTCTGGCGACTGTCTATAAGATTTTGACATTTTTTGAAAGCTTAGACATTGTGAGCATGGTGGTAAGCCAGCCTAATAAGATGAAAAAATATAAGCTCAAACGAGCAGTCCATCACGACCATTTAGTTTGCCTGAAGTGCGGTAGCATTACACGTTTTTACGATGCTGCTATCAAAGAAGAGCAGTCCGCTATTTTAGCAAAACATAATTTTCATGGTATGCACCACACCTTAGTTTTGTATGGCATGTGTGAAAAATGCCAGAATGAAGAACAATCAATAGATATCTCAAACTGATAATAATTCTTAAAAAATATTAAGCCAATACTTATGCTGATACTTTAAAATAGGGCTACAAAAGGATACAAATGAACGTTACCGCAGAAAAACTCATTGAACTTGGAGGTTATTTTTCCATTGTTCATCACATTAAAGGGCGAATTCGTTTGCGTGTGAGTCCTCGTATTAAAGAGCACAAGCATCATGTCGGTGTTGAAGACATTGAGGCATTGCCTGCTCGTATTAATGGGATCAAATCAATTAAGATCAACAAAATTATTGGCTCTTTAACCATCGAATATGACCATGCTATTTTTCCTGACCATCTGTGGGAAAATTTAGTTGCGGGTAAAGAACTGGATGAAATCATTGCCATCATCGACAAACTTGCAAAGGAGATCGTCTGATATGAAAACGACTCAAAACGTCACTGAAATTTCAAGTCTGGAAGAGGTGTTACAGTGCGCATACGACGGCGAGGTAAAAGCGTATGAAATTTATTCTGCGGTGGTCGAGACATTGGGAGAAGTTTCTCCTTTTTTACAGATTATTCAAGCAGAACAGACTCACCAAGAAGCGCTCATTGCCATTGCACAAGTGCATAATGTCACGCTCGTTCGCAATATGCCAAACCATATTAGTATCCCTAAAACCCTTCGTGAGTGTTGTGAGCTTGGCGTTGCGTCTGAGATTCAAACCCTTCAACGCTACAATGAGCTTCTTGTCCATGTCACAGCGCATCCTGAAGTTCAAGACCTTTTTTACAGACTCCAAGCAGCTTCTTTTAACAACCATCTTCCAGCATTTCGAAATGCAGTGGTCTCATGTGCCACTCCTCAGCCTACAGCCGAAGGAAACCCGATGGTAGCGTTTGAGGGGATGATGGGACAATGGGGGGAGTTTAGCCAAATGGCACAAAAAATTGCTAAAGGTGAAATCAACCAAGAGGAAATTACCAAACTTTTAAGCTCCAATTTTTCATTTGTGGCAGGTGCCCTTTTAGGGGCTGTTGGAGCAGGTGTTTTGGGTGGAATGATGCAGGCAGATGACGAAGAAACTGAGCATGAGAGTGTATCAAACGATCTGTAAACATGTTCTCAAAGCACCAAAGGTGCGTGGGCTCACTGCCGAAATGAACCCAGTGTTAACGTAGCTTTTAGAGCTTTGCTTTAAAAGCGTGTTATAGAGTTCTATAAGAACTCTACTATATAAAAAGGAGAAAACGATGTTACCATTTATCGTAGGCGCACTTGTGGGAGCTACGGCTGTTATTGCATTTGGCAAGAAAAAAGAGTTGAAAGAAGGTTTTGAGCAAGGTGTTTGCAAAGCCAAAGAAGTTGCAGAAGAGGTTAAAAAAGGCTTTGATGGAACTATTGAGTGCATTAAATCTAAAAAAAGTATTAGCACGAAACCTAAAAAAGAGGAGCTACAATGACACCTATAGTAGCGATTAACACAGGTACACCTCGTAGTGTAACAGGCAACATTGTCAGTGGTGCATTAGCCGCTGGTATGGTAGCCACGGCTCTTTCATATACAAAGTACAAACAAGCAGAACTTAGCAAAGAAGAAGCGATTAAACAAAGCCTCAAGCTGTCCGTTCAAGGGGGCATTGCTACAGGAAGTGCGATTGCTGCGGCGAATGCGCTTGGCCGCAATAGCTGGTTGGGTGTTTTGGGCTCACTAACGGTAGGGGTTGTAGGAATTTATGGTGTTGAAAAACTTTATTCTAAAACGTATGTAAAAGAGACAGAAGAGGATGAAAAATAATGGAACTATTGAATTCACTGGATAAAAACCCTTACATTGGCGGTGAGCCTTCAACTGAGACCAAAAACGAGGGTGGCATGTTAAGCAATCCTGAAAACATGTTTGGTGTATTTAACACTAAACAGTTTGTCGTTGGTGCCCTTATTGGGGCTGTGGGAGCGTATCTGCTTACCAACGAAAAAGCGCAGAAAAATCTTTTTAAAACCATTGCGAAAGGGACTGAAATGTTCCAAGCGGGCATTGAAGAGATGAAAGAGCGTTTTGAAGATGCTAAAGCTGAGCTAGCGGCTAAAGAAGCGTAAATTTATGCATAAAACACGCCTGATTCACCAAACGCCCAAGCGGTTGCGTTATGTGAGCAATGCCCTAAAAAAGGTCAATGCGCATAGTCTCGCAGTTGATCTTAAAAAAATTAAAGGCGTAAACGAGGTTCGCATTAACCCTAAAATTGGCTCTGTCGTTTTTGAAGGAGACCAATTAGACGCAAACGTTCTTTTAGAGCATTTGCAAACGCTTGATATCTCAAAGTATCAGATTTGCGATACCTCTATTAATGCGTGTTTTAATGACCACGATGAAAAGCCAAGTATAAAAGGCATGGTGCGTTCGGGTCTTGCGCTGGTATTTCAGCCATTTATTCCTCAGCCCAATGTTAAACTGGCTATCAGTACACTTGCAAGTTTACCCCTTTTAAAAGAGGGAATGGTGGAGCTTTTTAGCGAAGGTTTAACCTCTAAAGTCCTTGAAGCGATGGCAGTGGGTGTCTCCTTAGCACGTAGAGATTACAGTGCGGCGAACAGTACCAATGTAATGCTTGAAATCGGCGAATACATCGAAGAGACAACGGTGCATAAAAGTGATGATCTCATCAAAGAACTCGCTAAACCCAATGTTGAAGAGGCATGGATCGAAGTTGAAGAGCATGGTAAACGAACCGAAAGACGCATCAGCACCTCAGAGGTGAAAGTCGGTGATATCGTCATTGTCGGCGCTGGCGATACAATACCTATTGATGGGCACATCATCGATGGAACGGCGTCCATTAACCAAGTGTCGATGACCGGTGAAGCGGAGCCTGTGAAAAAAGAGCGCGGTGGACGTGTTATATCGGGCACGATTGTCGAAGCGGGGCGCATTCGCATCTGGGCGGAGCAGGTTGGAGATGACACGGCGACGCAACGCATTAGACACTACATCAAAAGTTCACTGGATGAAAAGTCCGCTATTGGTCTTAAAGCAACCCATTTAGCCGATAAACTCGTTCCTGTGACGTTAGGCATGGCTGGACTTTCGTACCTGATGCGTCGTGATATGGCAAGTGTGGCAGCGGTACTGCAAGCAGACTACTCATGTGCGTTAAAGCTCGCTACGCCAGTTGCATTTAAAAACTCACTCTCTATTGCTGGGCACCATGGCATTCTAATCAAGGGGGCGAAAGCTTTGGAAGCACTTTCTCATGTCGATACGTTTATTTTTGATAAAACGGGCACACTTACCCATGGCGAGCTTGAAGTGGTAGAGATTTGCTCATTTGATGCCGCATGGAGCGAAGATGCCATTTTAAATCTCACGGCAAGTGCGGAAGAGCACTACTTTCATCCCGTCGCTGAAGCCGTTGTGAAAGCCGCTAAAGAGCGCGGTTTCGTCCACATGCACCATGAAGAAGTTGAGTTTATCGTAGCGCATGGGGTTCGCACACAGGTCAACGGGAAAGAAGCGATTATAGGCAGTCGCCACTTTTTAGAAGAGGATGAGCAGGTCTCCTTTCGTGAGCATGAAGCCAAGATAGAGGCATGTTTGGAAAATGGCAAGATTTTGCTCTACATCGCATATGACAACAAGCTTTTAGGCACCATAGGCATGATGGATCGTGTACGTGAAAATGCCAAAGAAGCGCTTATGAAACTAAGACAGTTAGGGGCTAAAGAGATCGTCATGCTCACAGGTGATGTGGAAGACAAAGCACAAGCTTTAGCCCAAGAACTGGGTATAGACACGGTATATGCAAGGCTTTTACCGACCGATAAATCGAGCATCGTCCAAGCGCTCAAAGAGAGTGGTAAACATGTTGCCTTTGTCGGCGATGGTATTAATGACGCACCGGCTCTCATGAACGCCAATGTCGGCATCAGTATGTACAAAGGTGCGGATATCGCAAAAGCAACGGCAGACATTAGTTTGCTCAAAGATGACATTGAAGCGGTTGTGGAAGCGAAAACACTTGCCAATAAAACAATGGCGCGCATCAACAGTAACTTTAATGCAACCGTGGGCATTAACAGTTGTATCTTAATCGGTGCGGCTGTTGGCTTACTTAGTCCCGTGAAAACGGCCTTTTTGCACAATGGCACTACAATTGGATTATTACTCAATTCCATGCAAAAAATTCGTATCGAAAAAAGCTAAGCTGAGTCTTAGGGGAGAGGTTTTATAATTATGATAACTTATATCATAAAGGATATTTATGCCTCTTCTCTTTCCCCTTGGAATTGCCGCGGTCTTAACCTTGGCGTTAACGTATGAGACAGGAAAAAATGCAAAACGAAAATTTGATAAAAAAAGAGCTAAAGCTACCAAGCTTTAAATCATGGGATTTAGAGACAAAAAAAGAGGCTGCTAAGATTGGTATGACTGCGTCGATGGCGATTGTGGTAGGCACTTCGTTTGGAATGAAGTCTAAGATCATGAAAAACCTTCACATTGGTGCTGGTGTAGCGCTTGTTGGTTTTTCACTGTGGCATCATATGCTCTATCAGCCTTCTAAAAAAAGAAGTGCAAAAATGGCACAAGAGGCTATGGTTGAAAGCGAAGTGACACCACCTTCTAAGCCAAAACGAACACGTAAAACAAAACCAAAAGAGGCTTAAGCCCTCTTTTGGTTTTTGTATTGAATCGTTTCACAAATCAGTGCTATCGTGTTATCAATTCCTATTTTTGAAGTGTTGAGACAAAGATCGTACTGCAACGCATCACTCCATGGTGTTCCTATTAAAAGCTGGTGATAACGCGCTCGTTCACCATCGCTTTGTTCCATCATAATTGCAGCTTCTTTTTTTGAAGTATGGTAAAGTTCTTGAATACGTTTTTGACGAAAATCACCATCAGCATGTAAAAAAATGCTCAAATGATTTGGATACTCGCGTAAAATGTGTGAACCACATCGTCCAATAATGATTGCCGACTTCTCTTGTGCAATACCTTGAATGATTTTTGTTTCGACTTTGAAAATTGCCTCTTCCGATGGGACAAAGAGTTGTGGTGGAAGATAGACATCGGGACTGCAAATGGTTGATTGGAAGATGGATTGCCAAAAAGAGGGCGTCTTTTCATCAATTGATTCTAAATCCTCTTCAAGAAGCGAAAACTCTTTGGCCACTTGAGCGATAATTTCACGATCAACATAGCCGATGTTAAGTTGTTTAGCCAATTTTTGTCCAATATATGCGCCACCGCTTCCAATTTGGCGACTAATCGTGATAATAGTATGTGAAGGCTCTTTCATCTGTAATATCTCCTAAAAAGAATAAATTCTATTGCTAAGTATACTCCTGTGTTACCTATAAATTAAATAAGAAAAGACTATATTGTTTATAGAATCACTCTTTTTTCCGATATATCGAACAAGGCTAAAAATTCGATAGAATAGAGCATTAAAGAGAAATTATACGTTTGGTATGGAATGAATATAGAGTATTGTCATCACATGAAAGGGCATCTTTGAAACTGATATGTTTACGATTTATGATTGTCATGTTTCTTGCATCGCTTGTAAATGCGAGCACTTTGAGTATTGATGCTCAAACGCCTTTTTACGATCTTCTTCCACACAGTGAAATTTACATCGATAAGACACGCTCTATAACCATTGCTGATTTTGAAAAAAATGCGATTACATTGAGCCAAAATGAGAAAAAACTTTTAGGGTTTGGCTATGCGCCTGATTTTGATGTTTGGGTAAAATTTACACTGACAAATACAACAGATGTGCTTCTTGAAAAAATTCTTGAGTATGACAACACCATCACTTCTCAAATAGAATTTTTTGATCCATCTTTGTCAACACCTCTCAAAGAGGGACTTTTTTACATGGACAATGAGCGTAAAACGATCAATCCTATTTTTAAGATTTCTCTCTTGCCACATACATCGCACACTTTTTATCTGAAAGTGCACTCTTATATTACAACGCTTATTGTGAAATTGAATCTATGGGAGAGTGAACGTTTTTATGAAAAAGAGATTATCCATCAACTCTGCTTAGCACTCTTTTTTGGAGCCATCAGCATTCTTGCGATTTACAATCTTTCTCTTTTCTTTTTTACCAAAGACATGAGCTATTTCTACTATGTACTGTATATTGTGGGTGTTATGGTACATCATGGCATTTATGTGGGAATTGCCAATATTTATCTTTTAAATCAAGAGTGGGTTATACGCCTCATTGGGTTATCGCCTTTTATTGTCGCCTTCCCAATAGTTGCATTAGCCTTTTTTTCGCGCTCTTTTTTACGCATCAAACAGTATCCATTGCTGAACAAAATACTCAACATCTATCTCATTGTCTTTTCACTTTTCCTCTTTACCATTTTACTGACCAATGCGTTACATCCGTATCGCAATCTCTTTTTTATCTCTCTTTTGGTCTATCTTTTCATCGTAGCCATTTATGCGGCTTTGAAGAAAAATAGACAAGCCTATTTTATTCTCTTTGGGTGGGTTACGATTTTAATAGCATTTTTCTTTATGTTTCTCTCCAGTGCAGGTATTTTTAATATTTATGAGCATGTGCGTTACTTTGTTGAACTCTGCATTGTCTTAGAAGCACTTATCTTTTCCATTGCCTTAGCCGATCGCATTAAACAGCTTCAAAAAGATAAAGAGATCGCCAATGAAACACTGATTCATCAGCAAAAAAATGAGCAACAACGCCTCGAGCTTAAAGTCATTGAAAAAACGAAAAACCTCAATGTTGCGCTTGATGAAAAAGAGTTACTGCTTAAAGAGCTCAACCATAGAGTAAAGAACAATATGCAGATGATTGTCTCGCTTGTACGCTTGCAAAAAGACGAAATAAGCGATGAAAAATTGCAAGATATTTTACAAACGGTGTACAACAGAATCAATGCCATGAGCCATCTGCACGATCTTTTATACAAACAAGAGACCATTTTACATGTAAATACCTACGACTATTTTTCGCTTTTGATGGAAGAGTTAGAAGAGAGCTATGAAAAAGATGTCGCCATTCATTTTGATATTAAAACCGATCTTAAAATTGATCAAGCAATGTATTGCGGATTGATTTTAAACGAGCTCATGACCAATGCTTTTAAGTACGCTTTCCCCAATGGGAAGGGGAGTATTCATATTCTTTTGAATCAAGTCAAAGAGCGGTACCATTTATGCGTATATGATGATGGCATAGGATACAATCAAAATCAGACGTTTCATTCACTAGGATTGGTTTTAGTTGAAACGCTTGCACTCCAGCAACTCAAAGGGGAGATGCGTGTCGATTCGAGTCAAGGTGTTCACGTCGAAATTACATGGAGTGTGCATGATTAAAACAAAATTGTTGATTGTTGAAGATGAATCTATCGTTGCACTGGATATTAAAAATGCTCTGGTAAAATTGGGGCATGAAGTAATCGCGTGCGTTACCAATGCGGACGATGCAATAGCTTGCATTAAGAACAATAGACCCGATATTATCATCATGGATATACACTTAAACCATAGCAAAGATGGTATCGAAACGGCTGAAGAGATTCAAAGAATCGCGCATATTCCTATCATCTATCTCACCGCGTTTGCCGATGATGAAACCATTAGTAGAGCGGTTAAAACCAATCCCATTGGCTATTTGATTAAGCCTTTTAAACGCGAAGAGTTGAAATCAACCATATTGCTAGGCTTGCATAAAAAAACTATGGCAGAGGGCACGGTTGTAGATGCTTACCTCACTCCTTTGGGAAGTAATTACAGTTATGATCTTCACGGTGAGCAACTATTTTACAACACTATTCCCATTAAACTCAGTATAAACGAGAATTTACTCTTAAAAATCTTGATTGAAGCCAAAGGGAAAGTCATCTCATTTACAGAATTAGAATACTTCATTTGGCCCAATAGTCCTATTAGCCGAAGTACCCTTCGAACGCTTATTTACAGAACCAGAGCCAAATTAGAATACAAAATCATTGAGACAATTCCCTTTGTGGGGTGTAAACTCACCCCTGTTAGTTAGGTTATCTTAAAAAGCATTTTTTGAAAAAGTTAGACACGTCTCTAATGTCCCATGAAAGTACTAAAATAGCTTTATCGAGGTTTCCATAAGCATCTAACTCTTTTTCGATGTTCATACCACCAAATTTAGCATACAAATTATAATGGTCGCTGGTGATGGCGGCTAAAATGAGATTGACCTTTTCGGGATTTTGGAGTGTAAGCTCATAGATGCCCTTGTAAAAGTTCTTAAACTCTAACCCTAATCCTTTACCATCTTGTTTCACCACTTGCCTCGATAACTCCACCAGCTTATGCTCTCTTAAATAGTCCAATGAAACATTTTTTTCAGTGGGGAGAAACTGTTTTTCATCAAAAATAAGCCGAATGGAACCCGTTATTTCTTGCTCACTTTGGTAGTAAAAAATAGCAGAGTGTGTATCGTAGGTATCAAAATTAAGCCCTTCAATTTCATCTTTAAATTCGCGTTGATACCCTTTTGTCGCATAGACCTCACTGCGTAGGGTAAAAACTTTAATGAGCTCCTCTGCTGTGGTGGTGAGTTTGAGCATTTTATGGTCACAATCCCATGACAACTTTTTATTAAAGGCGATGCTCTCTTCAAGGATTTCTTCTAAAAAAAGCCTTTTTTGAAAAAGTCCTAATGCCATCTCTTGCGTAAGTTCCAAAGGCTCATTAGTGCGTAGATCGGCACCTTTTTGCACTAACGCTTTAAGCTGCGTTAATGCACCATTTTTGTTGATGTAAACCATGTTCGCTCCTTTAAAGTTGGGATATAACAATCCTACAAGAAGCGTGTCACAGTTAACGTCACCAAAAATAAAAGTTGTGACGCAAACTGTGACGCGTATGGTTTATAATTTTTACAGTGTATGAGAAAAAGCATATACATGTAAGGATCTGAGCTATTTTAAAATTGTTGGAATTTATTACATTATCACAAGGAGTTAGAATGAGTCTTTTGGTTAAGAGGTCAATGTTAGAGACAATGCAAGATGTCATAGATATGCTACCACCGAGCGTTATTAAAGAGACTATTGCAACGACGATGTCCAGCAAAAAAGAGAGTTTCGCCAAAATAGAAGCGATTTTCAAAAAGGTATGCTCTAAAAAATACCCCAATAAAACACTGAGTTCTTTTCTAAATGGTTGGAAAGCGACTCATTTAAAGATGCTCCCTATTTATGGGCTTTCTTGCAGACTTAATACTTTGGGTTTTGAGTGTAAAAATCCTGCACAAAAGATGGATTATTTAGAAGCTTCAGCGTTTAATTCGAGTACAAGCCATGAAGATTTAGGGCTTGGATTTGATGCGATTTCACATGGCAGATTGTACGATGAGTTTGCCTATGCTATGCTCAAAAATGATGAGTGGAAACTAAGTTGCTATGATACCAAAGAGGCAAATGCTTTTTCGTCATGGGTTTATCGCAGTATGCTTTTAAATACGATTCCTTATGCCTTATGTATCAATATGGTCTCTGAGTTTTACAATCATGCTGAGTATGCGTACAGTTACCAAACATTCAAATACAGTATGGAGAACTTTTACCACTTGGAGGGGAATGCACTGGAAGATGCCATACGTTATATTGATGTGCATAACGAGTATGAAACAGAAATTCATCACTTCTTAGCCGTACTCAATTCCATCCAAAAATACGAAGAGGCTTCGGGTGAGAAAATAACCAAAGAGTTGATCACTGAGGTTATTGATACCTATATTGATCTCATTTTAGTTGCTTTTGAAGCCATATCAAAAAAATTTGGTAAAGATTGATAGCGATGAGTACTTTAATGTCTCAATGCCCAACTTTAGCGTTTAATACAACATTATTCAATAATTCAGAAGATATTATGAGCTATTTAGATGTTTATATAGATAGCCTCTATGACGATGCTGTGCTGATGAAACAGGCAAATCAAGACCTTGCCGATCAATGTTTTAGCTCAGGGTTACTCACGTATATTCCCTTAGGAGGCGGAAGCGATAGGCATCTGCTTCTTTTGGGAGGCATGGGCCCATTGGCTGGTGCATTTGGTATGAAAGCGTGTTTGTCTTTTTTAGAAGATGAGTATTCTGTTACACTTTTTCAAGCGTGTTTTGTTCCTAAACGCGATTCTGATCTTGATATTGTAATGAGTCTGTATGCAGCACTCGAACACGCTATTCCTCAGTGTCCATCGCATAAAAGTATTGACTTGATTGTTTTGTGCAACAGTGCACATCCTTATATGGAAAGGGTGCTAAAACATTTCTACCAACACAGTGTCCATAAAGATCGAACCATACGGTTTCATTCATTCAAAAAATCTGTTGAAAAAAGAAGTAGTGCGTTTGGAAAGCTTAAGTGCATTGCTCTGCAAACTAATTTTGCCGCTTCCGTAGGTGTCTATGGAGACAGCGATCATATTTACTCCATGGATAAAATCCCAGATCTATCGGCGTATCAAAAGAATTTAGCATTAGCGATTGAAGGTGTAAAAAGCTTTGACAAACATGCAACGCTGCTTAATGCCATTAAGGTTTTTCAAGCTTTAAAAGATTATGGGGCAAAAAGATTGCTCTTGGGATGTACGGAGCTTCCCATTATTGTGGAGGCCCTTAAAAAAGAGGCTCCACATGATATTCAAGAGTATCTCTTAGGTGTTACACTGTTTGACCCTTTGATTCTTACGCTTCAAGAATTTACACAAGCAAGGATGTAGATGCACTCAATCATTGATTATGTACAAAAGTGGGCGCAACAGTCGCCCGATGCGTTTTTTATAACAGAAGATGCTCAACAGTGGACGTTCCACTCTTTTTACATGGATATTCAAAAGTTAGGAACATTTTTAAGCGCAAAAGGAATCCAAAAAGGTGACCATGTGCTGGTGCATTTGGAGCAAAAAAGTCAGCATCTCTTAGCATACATGGCACTTTTAAATATGGGCGCAATTTGTGTGCATATATATCCTGAGCGGGAAAATGAGTACATTATTTTTGCCGCGAAACATTGCAATGCCAAAGCCATTATCAGTACTACTTTTAAAGAGTATTTAGACGGTTGTGTGATTATCAATCAACTAGAGTACCAAGACTGCAAACCTTTACATGTAAAGAGCGATGATAGGTCTGAGGTTGCTTACATCATGTTCACCAGTGGTACAACATCGACCCCAAAAGCGGTGCAAACAACCCAAGCGAACATTCTTTTTGTAACGCAAACACTTATCGATGTTGCGCAGATGCGAGAACAAAAGGAGAAAGAGGTCATCTTTATGCCTTTAGGCTCCACAGGAGGGTTGGGGCATTTTCACGCATGCTTGATGTTGGGTAACTCCATACATCTTTTGCCAGGGTTTTATGCGCAAATGAACGATGAGAGTTTTGAGCTATTATTTGATGTCATTGAGCGTGAAAATATTACAGGTGTCTTGCTTACTCCTGGCATTATCATGAAAATTTTAAAAGAGTATAAAACGAGATTTGCTGTCGTTGGGCAAAATCTTCGCTACATCCTTGCCAATGTAACACCGATGCGAAGAGAGGTTATCATGGAGCTTTTAGACCTGCTTCCTCATCTTCGTTTTGGTACCTATTATGGCTCAACCGAAGCGAGTCGTTGCATTGTCAATGTATGCAGGCACAATGTGGGGTATGAGCATTTAACAGGTAGCCCCGCTCGTGGCGTTGCGATTAAAATTGACAATCCCAATCTGCATGGTGAAGGTGAAATTCTCATCAAAGGGCCTAATGTGATGAAGGGGTACCTTGGACGAGGTGATGATGGCTTTAGTGATGGGTGGTTCCGAAGTGGCGATGTAGGAAAAGTGCATGAGAATGGTTTGATTCAAGTTCTTGGGCGCATCAAAGATACCATTAGCATTGATGGTCTAAAAATTTTCCCAACCGAACTGGAAAACATTGTTCTCTCACACGCTGGCATCAAAGATGTAGGAGTATGTTCTTTGAGTGATGAAATGTCTTACCATCAAATTGGGCTTGTAGTGGTACCCCATACAACATCCGATAAAAAGCAGTTAACCCAAGAGATATACCATCTGCTCAAAATCAAATACAAAGTCGATGAAACGCCCTTGTACAGTTACAAAATACCCAAAAAAATCTATTTTGAAGAGAAAATCCCACGAACAGACTTGGGTAAAGTCAAACGCGATGATTTAGCCAAGCTTTTAGACAAAAATAACAAACCCTATTTCATAACATTGGAAGAGTAATGCAAAACGAATATAAAGCTTTTTACCATAACCATTTTACGCAAGCACGCTATAAACAGTATCAAAAAGATTTTCAAGAACAATCGGGGAAATTATATACCCTCTCAACAGCGCCTTATTTTTTAAAGTCTCGCATAGCCTCAAAGATCAAAGAGACGATCTTGCCCACACTCATCAAGCTTTTAAGCTCCAAAGAGTATCAAGAGAGTGTTTATGCGCGAGGGTGGTTTTTACCTAAAGTTGAGGTGTCTAAAGAAGATTTTGTGGGGTGTGCAGACTTTCACATCCATGGAGATGAAGTTAGGTTGATCGAATTGAACTTCTTTTTACCAGGGCACATAGGTTTTGTTGAGCTTTTTCCTAAGCTTTTTTCTAAAAACTTTGACTACCCTTTTGAAATTTTTGCCGATGGCTTTGAGCAGAAGTTAGCCAACTTTCTCAAACAAAGATTTGCAGGTACTAAAATTGCCTTGGCGGTCAACCATCTAGGCTTAAGTGTTCACTACTTTGAGCACTATAAGTATCTTGAAAAGAGTTTGAACAAGCATGGCATAGACGCCAAAGTGGTGTATGCCAAAGATGCGGGTATCTCTTCCTCGAACAAACCCATGTGGGACAATGAAGAATTTGATGGTGTCTTTAACATCGTCATACCACGCATTTGGGAACATAACAGCGATGTCTTTGTGAATTACACGAAGCTTTATGCAAAGGCATCCGATCTCTTTTTCCCCAATCCTTGGTGCTGGACGATCGGCGATAAACGCTTTTTGACATTACTTTCAAACCTCAAAGCGGGCGATTTTGGATTAGACGCTCAGGATGTTGAAATTTTAAAAAGCATTACCCTCAAAACTCGGTTAATGAGTGAGTTTAAAAGCATTCAAGAGATATGCGACGCCTTCAAAGATGAAAAGCATTTGGTACTCAAACCGATTGACAATTTTCATACGCAAGGCGTTTACATTCAGCCCTCACTGGAAATAATGGAAGAAGTTTTTTGCAAAGATGCTAGCAGGTATGTCGTGCAAGAGCTTTTTAATGCAGAAGAATTTTACTATGAAGATGAAAATGCAACGCCTATTCGCCCTTGGAGAGCACAACTCAGAACAGAATTTTTTGATGGCGAGTTTTCCAATTTTAGAGCCTACGGTTACAGTGACCCCTTTGGTCTAAGCCCGATGATGCCCGTTGTGGTTAAAGATGCCTAAGCGTTTTTTAAAAACGGAGCCTTTCTATTTTAGCAAAAAATACGCAGCGCAGTATGGATGTGACCTTGCCATCCCCAGTTGGTCAGCACTAGGAACGATGGTCGTTTACACACGGTTGATCGAAGCTTTTTCGCTCCGCATTGGAAGGCCTCTTAAGATTTTAACGGCGCCTCATTATTATACAGAGGAGAGCATCGCTTTAAATGAACGGCACTATCCCATTTTGGATGAAAATCCTTATATTAAAGAGATCGTGAACGCGGATGCGATTGACCTGAAAATCATGCGACATATCGCAAGAGAGATCGATAACTTTCCCCAACTTGGTCACATTACAGAAAACATCTGCGCTTCTTGGGGTTTGAACCCTCGAAAATTACACGGCGATTTGTACCTCACCAAAGAAGAAAAACAGACGGCACTTGAGATGTTAAGCCATTTGCCTCGTCCCTTGGTAGCACTTTGCCCTTATGGAAATTCTGCTCCTTTAAAAGAGAGCAATTGGTATCTCAATAAATGGTTGCAACTTATCGAAAAGCTTAAGAATCATGTGAGTTTTTTTCAAGTAGGCCATGATAAATTTAACCACAAAGCATTGCCCCTTTTCACACCCGAACATACAACTGTGAGAGAGATGATGGCACTCATCTGGGCATGCGATGTGTACGTTGGGTTCGATACGGGTCCATCGCATATTGCCGCAGCTTTTGAAAAGCCTACGATGGTCATTTGGGATGCCGTGAGAAAAGCAAAACTGGAAGAAGCAAAAGAGCGTGGATACTCCCTCGCAACACTTGGACGCTGGACGTATCCGCACACAAAAAATATAACGCTATTGGGCGAGCGAGAAGACGAAGGTGTTGACTGGATCGTTGATTTTATTGTAACGGAATGTGCAAAGTTTGATCGAAAGAAAATAGGGTAAGCGATGGGAGTATAAGTTAGACAATGCTTTACATGTAAAGATCAAAGAGGAGCAAATATGGCAAAAAGTTAAAAGTTTAACCCTGACTCCTTTTCTTAATAAATTTTGTACAATATATAAAATCTAAATTTTTAGGCATAGTATGGCACAAAAAACAATTTTTACTGTTGGTTTTCAACTACCAACAAAAGATATTTTTCAATATAAAGGCTTTCATTCTAATACATCATTACTAGATGCAGATATTATTTTATTTGAGCCAAAATTAGTTTATCAAACAGATTATATAACAGGGGGGTCAATATAATGGTAAACCAAATTTGTCAGATGAGAGTTCTGTACAATGTATAGCTTCTATAAAGCACTGGTATACAGAAATAAAATCTTCTTTTGAAAATGGCAAAACAGTTTTTATATTTATAAATACTCCAGAAAATGTGTTTGTAAATACTCACTATAGTCTTTCTGGAACAGGGAGAAGTCAAAAATCAACTAGACATGTGAATGAAATAAATAGTTTTGAAATGTTGCCAGTCAATTTTAAAGATAAAAAAATTGCTAAAGGTCAAAATGTAAAACTTACCCAAGATGGTGATTTTTTAAAATCATATTGGGAAACTGTAAAAAAATTCTGTGATTATGATCTTTATTTTGAACATGAAACTGCAAAACCACTTATAATTACAAAAAGTGGTAATAAAACCGTTGGAGCAATAATAACTAATAAAAATGGCGGAGTGATATTACTATTACCACCAATAAAATTACCAGATGACTTTACTGGGCTACATTCTGATGGAAAAACTCCTATATGGACTTCAAAAGCCATTCAATTTGGTAAATCACTTTTGAATCAAATTGTTGCTATTGATAAATCATTAAAATCATCTAGTGAAAATACTCCGCCACCTGATTGGATAAATGAAGCCCAATTTCAACTATCCATAGAGCAAAAATATTTAGATGAAATTGTAAAACTTGAAGAACAAATTGTAAATATCCAATCACAAATTGAAAAAAATAGAGTAGCGCTAGAAAAAAATTTATTGTCTAAAAAATTATTATATGAAAACGGAAAACCTTTAGAATACGCCATCATAGATGCTTTGCAAATTATAGGATTTAAAGCTGAAAATTATGATGATGGAAAATCTGAATTTGATATTATCTTTGAATCAGAAGAAGGAAGATTTATTGGTGAGGCTGAGGGCAAGGATAACTCAGCAATAGCAATAACAAAATTTAGACAACTTGAATCAAATATTTTAGATGACTTTGAAAGAGATGAAATCAAAGAACATGCAAAAGGTGTTTTATTTGGAAATCCTTTCAGACTAACGCATCCAAATGAGAGAAAAGAATTTTTTACGCAAAAAGCTATAGATTCTGCAAAACGAAGTGATATTGTACTTGTTAATACACATGAACTTTTTGAAGTTGTAAAGTATTTAAAAAATACAAATGATAAACAATATGCAAAAAAAATCAGAGAATGCTTTAAAAATATTAAAGGTGAAATTATAAAATTTCCACAGAGATAAACTTTTAACTTTTACATGTAAACCTTTTAAGCCACAAAAGCTTTACATGTAAAGCTTAGCAAAACTCCAAAAAATAACTATTAACCTTTTAATTCTGTGACGCGAATTGTGACGCGGGTGTATTAGAATTTAAAGTATGGGGATCATCTCAAGAAGCAAAAAGATTGAGTTGGGGAAATTTTGTGAGTGGATGAGGATTTGTTAAAGGTTTGGGAAGTGGCTTGGAAGCCCTAAAATACGTGGTGGAGTGTAGGGGGATCGAACCCCTGACCTCAACGCTGCCAGCGTTGCGCTCTCCCAGCTGAGCTAACACCCCATTTGAAGAAGAAGTATTTTACCAAGAGAAACTTAAAGATTGGCTCTTATGCGGCATAGTTTCTTTGCTTTTCTGCTTTAATGATCGCATAGGCTTCTTGAATTTGCTGAAATTTTGTTATAGAATTTTTGAGAGTATTTTCGTCTTTGGATGCGATGCTATCAGGATGAAACGTCTTTGCGAGGGTAAGGTATTTTTGGCGAATGCTCTCTAAGCTTTCTGTTTCATGGGCATTGAGTAAACGATAGGGATTAGAACCTATTGTTGGGATGTGACGTATAGGCTGTTTGAGCTTTTTTTTCACTAACTTGATAGGTTTGTGAGAAGCCAAGAGAAGCTTTTGCAAAAAAGCTACGTTATGGGTTTTAGATGTAAAAGCACACGTGTGGTATAAAGATTTTAAAAAAGCTTTGCGTGTTTGAGTGTATTCGGGTAGATTAAAGTTAATGAGCATTTCATTGACCCAAAAAGAACGACCTACTAAATGGGTTAATACATGCTTTACATGTGTATAGTGTGATGAGTTTTCTGCAACATAAATGGTAATACAATCAGGTGTGAGATGCAGTTTCATAGTTACTCCTTTGCTTGAAGTATAAAAGCAAAATCAATTCCTTATCGCAAAAGCCTTTTTTTCGTCATTGTTAACACATTTTTAATATTTTTTAAGTTATATTTGCAGGAGTGACATTTTAAATAATTTTAAAATATTTTAAAGCCTTGAAGATTGAAAGGAGATGACGTGAGTAAACGAGTGATTTTAGTGGACGATTCTAAAACAATTCTCGCAACAGCGCAAATGGCGTTGGAGGAGATGGTCAATAAAGGGATCATCCAGTTTGCTACTTATCTTAATCCCGCAGAGTTACGCGATGCCCTTTTAAGTGGAAGTGAAGATTATGATTTACTCATCAGCGATATTAATATGGCTCAAATGAGTGGTTTAGAACTTGCCGAAGAACTTAAAACCCATGAAAAATTTAAAAACAGACCTATTTTAATTCTCACAACAGAGAGTTCACCTGAGATGAAAGCACGCGGCAAAGCCATCGGTGTTACGGGATGGATGGTAAAACCTTTTAGCGATGACAAACTTGTCAAAGCAATTAACATGGTATTGGGGTTATAAAAATGGAACCAACCAAACGAACGGAGCGGACGAGTAATCGTTTCTTGACTTTCTATTTAGAAGATGAAGTGTATGGGGTGCATATCTCTGATGTAAAAGAGATCATCGCAATGATGAAAACCACACCTGTCCCCAAAACACCTAAGTTTATTCAAGGTGTAATGAATTTAAGAGGCAATATTATTCCCGTGGTAGATATGCGTCTTAAATTTGACATGCCTTCTATTCCTCCACATATGTACACTGCTATTGTGATTATCAAATTAGAAGAGAAACTCATTGGTTTTATCGTTGATAAAGTGGAAGAAGTCATTAATGTAGATGATGAACATTTGAGCCTTCCTCCTGAATTTGGCGGGCATATCGATACTAAATTTATTAAAAGTATGGCGCAGTATAAACAAAAAGTCGTGATGATATTAGATCTTCTCGCTCTTTTTGGTGAAGAAGAGTTAAATATGGTACAAAATCTCAGTAAAACAGTTAGTGATAAAGCAAAGGAGAAGTGATGAAAAACGCAACATTAGGGGTTAGGATCTCATTAGGATTTGGTTTTTTAATAGTCATTGTTTTAGTGATTGGACTTACAGGTATTATCAACATGCGCACAGCTTCTTCCGCCGCGGGTCGTTTATCACAGATTTATGTTCCTGAAGTCAGTATTGCCAATGATATTTTACAAAACGTCAGTGCAGGACGTTACAACATTCAAGCTTTTTCAGACCTTGATGATGAAGTATCTTTGGTAAAAGCAAAGAAAAATTTTACAGAGTTGCAAGCTAATTTGCTCAAAGCAGAAGAGTTGGGTAAAAAATACAATCTTAAAAAACTTTTAGATCAAGAAAAACTTGCGGCTAAATCATTGGTTGAGTATATGGCTTCCGTTGAGCGTAGTGAAAAAACCCTTGCGAAAAAGAAAACCCTTGATGCTGCAACAGTGAGCAATGCAGGTATTTTTCTTAAAAGTACTGATGAATACCGTACATCGCAAGAAGAACAATTTGCTAAAGAAATGAATGAGAGAGTTGCTCCAGCCGTCTTAAAACAACGTTATGAAAAACTGGAAAAATTGGGAGATATTTTAGATATTGCCACGTATTCTAGAGTTTATGGACAACGTGCTCAAGTGTTGCGTGACCCCGCTTTGCTAGATGGCGCTATTCAAAAGTTTGATACTATTTACAAGCATATTAGCGCACTTAAAGCTCAAACTACAGATAGCGTCAATTTGGGCTATTTAGGTGCTATGGAAGCTTCTGTTAAAGTCTATGAGACTTCGCTCAAAGGTTTTGTAAGTGTCATGCAAGAGACCAGTGATGAACAAAAAGTTCGTGCTAAAATTGGAACAGAGTTGAATGCTGCTATTGATGCGATCATTGATGAAGGTTTTAGTACCATCACAGATATTGCCAATGAATCAAGCAGTACACTGGATAACGCTTCATGGATTATGATTATGGGTGTTATTGTAGGCTTGATTATCAGTGTACTT
This sequence comes from Sulfurospirillum sp., assembly GCF_036802865.1. Classification (NCBI taxonomy): domain Bacteria; kingdom Pseudomonadati; phylum Campylobacterota; class Epsilonproteobacteria; order Campylobacterales; family Sulfurospirillaceae; genus Sulfurospirillum; species Sulfurospirillum sp. The sequence goes on from NZ_DAIRVK010000006.1 coordinate 141,769, forward strand.
CTTGCGATCTTTTTAATTAGAAGTATTGTGAAAGTCGTGGTTGATTCTGTGAAATCACTCTCTGAGGGAACAGCACAAGTGGTGAGTGCAAGTGAGCAGATCAGCTCAGCTTCTGTTTCATTGGCAGAAGGTGCAAGTAGCCAAGCCAGCAGTGTTGAAGAAGTAAGTGCAACCATAGAGCAAGCAACAGCAAGTAACAATCAAAATGCGGATAACAGCCGTGAAGCCAACCTTTTAGCACAACACTCCAATGATGCGGCTCGTCAGGGCAATCAACAAGTTGCCGACCTTATGGTCGCGATGGAGAAGATTACCGATTCTTCTCAAAAAATTGCAAAAATTATTAAAACTATTGATGAAATTGCATTTCAAACTAACCTTCTAGCCCTTAATGCAGCGGTAGAAGCGGCACGTGCAGGTGAGCATGGTCTTGGATTTGCCGTCGTTGCGGAAGAGGTTAAGAATCTTGCAGAGCGTAGTGCGGGAGCTGCTAAAGAGATTACCAGTATTATTGAAGCAAGCATTGACCAAGTGAAAACGGGAACGGAAGTCGCAAATCGCACCAAAGCGTCATTTGCTGAAATTTTGTCGGGTGTGAAAAAGACTTCAGATCTTATTGGCGAGATTGCTATTTCTGCAAAAGAGCAAGCAGAGGGAATGAATCAAATCGCTACAGCGATGGGATCAGTCGATCAAATTACACAACAAAATGCTTCAGCTTCAGAAGAGACAGCTGCAGCTGCAGAAGAGCTCAATGCACAGGCTCTTTCAATGCTTGAGAGTGTTGCCGAGATCGCAGCGCTTGCAGGTTTTGATATGGGTAAAGAGAGTGCTAAAGCAGCATCCGCGAAGCGTGTTTCAAGCTCTAGTTTAAGTATGCCACCGAAACGTTTGAGCATGGCTCCGAAGAAAAATAAGCCTACATTTTCATCATCAGCATCAAACAAACGCAGTAATGAAGAGGTATTCCCTTTAGACGAAGATGATTTAAAAGAGTTTTAATTTTACATGTAAAGCGTAGCGTGAAATATCTTTAATCTTCTTACACAACAAGAAGAGAAGCACCAAAAGTGCGTGGGCTTTCTGCTAAAGATTGCCTAGTGTTAACGTAGGTTTCGAAGCTTTGCTTTGAAAACGTGTTAAGAGTTCTTTCGGAACTCTTTCTAAATAAGGGTGTACGATGTATATAGATGGCGATGTGCTAGAACTCGATATTGAGATGGATTTAGAAGAGGTGAAAACGCTTCAAGAATTTATTAAAGATCGTTTGGATTATATTGAGGAGATTGTTTTGCTACGCTCAAAAGATGGAACACCCTCAACTTCTGCACTTTTTTCGCTACTGTTTTGGGTTAAACGCAAAAAACCTGCCATCAAGATCGATTTTATAGAGTCGATGGAACTCAATTTAGAGTCTTATGGCATGATGAATTGGATAGCACATGAGTAGAGAAAAACTAAGACAGATTTTTATCGAAGAGGCGAATGAGATCATCGAAAAGATGGATGTCGATATTTTAAACTACGAGGAATCTCCTAGCAACAAAGCGCTTCTCAATGAGATTTTTAGAGGTGTACATACGCTTAAAGGCAGTGCTAATGCCTTTAATTTTTCACACCTTGGTGAGTTTGTTCATCATTTTGAAGACGTGCTCGATTATTTTAGAAACAGTGATGTGATTCCAAGCAGTACAGATGTTGATCTTTTCTTGGAGAGTGTCAATGTTATTAAAGAGACACTCTGTCTTGAAGTGGAAGAGCAATCTGAACTCCCTTTGGAGTACGCACCATGTTTGGCAAAAATTCAAAAGATTCTTTTGCATCTAAACGATACACAAGAACCTGAGAACAACTCAAACAATGATCTCAGTATAGAGTTTGGCAACGATACATTTTTTCAAGCACCTACAATATGTCCAACAGAAGCGTTGTTAAATAAGTTGCAGGCAAATGAAGTCCTTTATAAAATTATTTTGAAGTTAGATGAAGATATTTATCTGCGTGGATTTGACCACTTTTTATTTTTCAAAAATCTTTCCCATGAAGGAAGAATCTTAACTTCATGTTGGAGCATTCCTGAGCATTTGGATGAAGAACTATTTGATGTAGAACGCAATGCCATCAAAGAGGTGAGCCTTTATGTTGCCAGCGAAAAAGATGTGGACAGTATTGCGGATGTTTTTGCTTTTTTAGATGAAGAAGAGTTTTCCATTGAAGAGCTCAAAGCAAAACCTCGTGAAGTGCTCAGCGCTGTTGAAGTGCCTAAGAGTGAACAGCCCGAAGAGAAAGAAGAGCCTAAAAAAAGCACGATTGTTTCTAAAAACTTTCTCAAAATTGACGCACTAAAGCTTGATGAGCTTTTTGATTCTATTGGGGAGCTTGTCATTGCGCAGAATTATTTGGGAGAAAATACCAAAATAAAAGCGATTCAAGATGCGGAAGTCACCAAGACGATTGAGAATCTCTCTAAGATTACGCGATTGATTCAAAACCGTGTGATGTCTTTGCGGATGATTCCGATTCGTGACACCTTTGATAAAATGAAACGCGTGGTGAGGGACTCTTCAAAAAAGGTCAATAAACCGATTCATTTAATGTTGGATGGTGAAGAGACAGAGATCGATAAAACGATGGTTGAAGCACTCTCTGATCCATTGGTTCACATCATTCGCAATGCCATTGATCATGGTATTGAAGCAAGCCCTGAAGAGCGCCTCAAAGCGGGTAAAAGTGAAGAAGGCATTGTGACGCTTAAAGCGTATCACCGTGGTGGTAATATTATCATTGAAGTAAGAGACGATGGACGTGGCATCAACAAAGCTAAGGTCTACCAAAAAGCCCTTGAAAAAGGGATTATTACAAAAGATGAAGAGCTGAGCGAAGCCCAAATTTATGGGCTTATTATGCAACCTGGTTTTTCTACCGCTGATGTCATCAGTGATATTTCAGGACGTGGTGTTGGTCTTGATGTTGTTAAAACAGCCATTGAAGCCGTTCGTGGTAAAATTGATATTAACTCAGAAGAGGGCAGGGGAACAACATTTTGCATAGTATTGCCTCTGACATTAGCGATTATCGACGGCATGATCGTTCGTTCCAACGAGAAGATTTTTATCATCCCGACCCTTTGCATTACCGAGTCTTTTAGACCACAGCAGGAAAATGTCCACAGCGCAGGAGGCAAAGAAGAGTTTGTACAACTACGCTCGGATCTTTTACCGATTGTTCGCTTAAGTCGTGTACTTGAATTGGATGACAATGCTCCCTCTCCTTGGGAATCCACATTGGTTTGCATTGAAAACGTTAGAGGTAAATTTGCACTTTTGGTTGATGAATTGGTTGGTAGACAGCAAGTGGTTATTAAGACACTGGGCGGATTTTTGGCCAAAACAGAAGGCGTGAGTGGTGGCGCGGTAATGGGCAATGGTGAAATCGCCTTGATTCTCAATGTAGAAGAGTTGTACTGATGGAACGGCTTGTTTTAAAACGTAAAGAATTTACGCTTTTACAAGCTTTTATTTATCAGCATATTGGCATTTCTTTGGGAGATCACAAGATCTATCTGGTTCAAGCAAGGCTTGCAAAACGTGTTACTCAATTAGGACTTGAGAGTTTTGGAGAGTATTATGACTACTTGGTCGCAGATAAAAGAGGGGTGGAACTTGAGTATCTCTCTTCTTTAATCTCAACCAATGTCACCTCTTTTTTTAGAGAACAAAAACAGTGGGAGTTTTTAAAATCCCATCTTTCTTCTATTTTGGCGCATACGAAAGGACGGCTTCGTATTTGGTCTGCGGCATGTTCTACAGGAGAAGAGCCTTACAGCCTTGCTATGTTTTTAGCCGAGCATATACCCAATTTTACTCAATACGATATAAAGATTTTAGCAACAGATGTTTCACCCAAAGTGCTTAAAACTGCACTCTCAGGCATTTACACACACAAAGCATGTATGTCTTTAGATGAGAAGTATTTACGCAAATATTTTTCACCTGTTAGGGTTGAAAATGAAGCGTGTTACCGCATTAACGATATGCTGAAAAAACAGATTATTTTTAGGGAATTTAACCTTGTGACAGGAAATTATGGTTTGTTTGCTCAAAAAGAGTTTGACATCATTTTTTGCCGCAACGTGATGATTTATTTTGATAAGCCAACGCAATCTACGTTAGTTGAGCGTTTCCATACGATGTTATCGAAAGAAGGATATTTGTTTATCGGAAGTTCTGAAGCCCTTACCGATATGAAAAGAGAGTTTAAACCCAGAAGTGCTTCAATTTATCAAAAGGTATAACATGAGCCAAAAAAGAAATTTTGATGATATCAGTGATGCAGTTTTACTCGAAGAGGTCAAGCGAAGATTTGACCAGAAAAACACCACACTGGACGAGATGGCATTTTTGACCAAAAAGCTTTATGTTCTTAATGAAAAAATGAAAGAGCATGACTCCATTAAAGGAGAGTTCCTTTCCTTGATTAAAAATGTTTTTAACAATCCACTCAGCTCGCTTTTGAACCTCTCTTCAATGATGCGTAAAAATGTAGATTCTCCCAAAACGCAGACAATGAAACAACTTTTGGATATGGAATTGCGTAAGCTTAATTTTCAGCTTAATAACATTTTTACGGCTGCTGAAATTGAAGCAGGCGAGATTGCAAACTATTGGAGTGAGATTGATTTGCGTCTTTTAATTGAAGAAATTAAAGAGTCATTTGATTATCTCATTGAGGAAAAAGCGCTTCATTTTGAAGTCAATGTGAGCTTGGATCGTTTAATTGTCAGTGATTCCAAAAAGCTACATACTATCTTTTCCAACTTGATTTCCAATGCATGTGAGTACTCTTTTCCTAACACGAAAGTAAGTATCGTAGCATCAATAGATAATAATGAATCATTGTGCATCAGCGTGAGTAATGTGGGTGATGTGATTGAAAAAGAGTACAAAAAAGAGATTTTTAGCCGCTTTAAAAAAGTGGGAGTGCGCGAGAGTAAAGCCAGAACCTCTGTGGATGGTTTGGGTTTAGGACTCAGCATTGTAAGTTCTCTTGCTGAGTCTTTGGATGGATCGGTTGATTATATTTCATCGCAAAACGAGACAACGTTTACGGTTTGTATGAAACTTCAGGATCAGGGAAAGGCAGAAGCCCTGATGAGTGAAAGTGCCAATGAGTTTATGTTTGATGACACACAAGAGATGAAAGAGTTTTGATGTTGCCCCGTAAATTTATCCATGTGGGTGAAATTTTTGTTGGCATCAAACCAACTGAAATTGTCACTGTGCTTGGCTCATGCGTGGGAGTTTGTCTATACGACAAAGTTGAACTCATCGGTGGGATGAACCATTATCTGCTTCCTTTATGGAATGGCAATGGATTGGAAAGCCCAAAATACGGCAATGTTGCGATTCCAAAACTGATTGAGAACATGGAGAATATTGGGTGTTTAAGGCGCAATATGGAAGCAAAAATTTTTGGAGGTGCAAATATTCATCGCGCTAATTCAGAAGGACAACTGATTGGACAAAAAAATATTTTGATTGCTAAAGAGGTGTTAAGGGAGTGGGGTATACCCATTAAAGCAGAAGATACTGGAGGCAATAATGGCAGACGTATTATGATGATCAGTGATGTAAACCGTATCATTCTTAAATACGTCCAAAATGAGATCATGGAATGATTCGTGTTCTGATTGTGGACGATAGCGCCACAGCAAGGCACATCCTTCGTGAAATTTTAGAGAGCGACCCGCGGATGCAGGTTGTTGGCTTAGCGGCAGATGCATACATCGCACGGGATATGATAGTGGAGTTAAAGCCTGATGTCATCTGCTTGGATGTTGAGATGCCACGTATGGATGGTGTTACCTTCTTACAAAAGCTGATGATGCACTATCCGACACCTGTGGTCATGGTCTCTTCTTTGACACGGAACAGTGCAAAGACAACGCTGGATGCTCTTGAATCAGGCGCTGTAGACTATGTGTCAAAACCACATTCGCATATATACGATGGTAAAGATGAGATCAAAGAGGAGTTGATTCAAAAGGTGGCAAATGCTTCTTTGGCAAAGGTTCAAAAGAAGATTCCACAGCAAAAGAATAGAACCAATTTTTCAAGCCTTGCAGAGACAACCCATAAAGTGATTGCTATTGGTGCGAGTACAGGAGGCACTGAAGCACTGAAGGTTGTGCTTGGAGGACTTCCTAAAAATGCTCCAGCGGTGCTTGTCGTCCAACATATGCCGCAAAGTTTTCTTGAACCGTTTGCGTTGAGACTCAATCAGTTATGCTCTATGGATGTTAAAATGGCGCGTAATGGTGAGTTTTTGCAAAAGGGAACCGTGTATATCGCACAAGGTAGCAAACATATGGTGCTGAGGCGCTCGGGAGCTAGCTATTTTATAGAAATTGGATTAGGGCAGAAAGTGAGTGGACACTGCCCCAGTGTGGATGTACTGTTTAACTCTGTGGCAAAAGTTGCAGGAAGTAATGCGGTTGGAGCAATTTTAACAGGGATGGGAAGTGATGGCGCCAAAGGCTTAATGCATATGCATGAAGCAGGTGCTAAGACCATCGCTCAGTCTGAAGAGAGTTGCGTGGTATTTGGTATGCCTAAAGAGGCAATCCGATTAGGTGGTGTTGACACTACATTACCACTGGGTGAGATCGCACAGACAATTGTAAAGATGTTATCTTAAGGAGTGGCGTAATGGCAGAACACTATTTTTATCAACCACGTTCTATTTCGGTACTTTTAATTGGCGAAATGGCTTACGATGCGACCTTTGTCAATGCCGCTAGAAAGTTATGTAATCGTTTACATGTCAGTATTGTTCCCTATGCCATAGCTAAAATTATGGCTGAAGAGAAGATAGATCTTATCTTTGGATCACTCTCTTCTGCTAATGAAAGTGTTTATCTCCCTGCATTGCAAGAAGTACGTTTTCATTATCCTATGGTTCAAATGATCCTTTTTCTTCAAACCGATAATCTTATAATGCTTGATGAAATTTTGATGCTTAAGTGTGACCGGTACTTTAGTATGAAAAGTGAGCGATGGGCAGCGCTCGATCATTTTAAGTCAAGTATTAAAGCGCTCAGCGATGATATTTATCTAGCTGAACGTCACTATTTTCAAAAACTTATTGATTTTGCTATTGTTTCACAAACCGATGTCAATGGCAATATAACGTATGTGAATGAAAACTTCATCAAAGTGACAGGATACAGTTTTGAAGAGCTGATGGGACAAAATCATCGTATTATCAAACATCCGAGCACGCCTATTGAGGTGTTTGAAGGGATGTGGGGAACGATAACTCGGGGCGATGTGTGGCGCGCTCATATTATCAATCGTAACAAAGATGGAAGTGATTTTTGGGCTGAGACAATTATTATTCCTTTTAAAGATGAGAATACGGGTAAAATTCTTCAGTATCTTGCTATTCGTCATGATATTACAGAGTTCTTAAAGCAAGAACGCATTGCCAATGATATTAAGCAGAAAGCAATGGAACAAGAGCAGCTTGCTGAAGCAAAGGATGCGTTTCTGATTCTCTTTACGCATGAGCTTAAAACACCACTCAATGCTATTTTAAACTTTGCACAGTATCTTTACAAACACATGCCACACATTGATGAAGTGCCTAAGGCAAAACGTCTGTATCTTTTGGAACAGATATACAAAAGTGCTTCTTCTATGTTGGAAAATGTGACCAATATTTTAGATCTTGGAAAATTACGCCATCAAAAGTTGCACTACAATTTGACACTTTTTAATGTTAAAGAGAGCATTTTAGATGTGATTGAAAAGCATGGGGCTTTAGCGTTAGAGCATAAACGCACGATGCTTTTCCAAAGTGATGGGAATGACCCATTTCTTACAAGTGATGAGTACCGTTTCAAACAAATTCTCTCTAACATCATCTCAAATGCCCTTAAATACGGGCATACACTTGTTGAGATTTTTTTGATTTCAGATAGTGAAAAGATTGAAATTATTGTGCAAGATGATGGTAAAGGCGTTAAAGATAAAGAGGAAATCTTTGAGCTTTATACCCAAAGTTCTTCAGGTCCTAGTGGTATTGAAAAGAAGGGTACGGGTATTGGGCTTCACTTTGTAAAATTATTGTGTGAAGGGCTAAAATTTGAGTATAAGATTGAAGATTCATCCACGCTTGGTGGCGCAAAATTTATTTTAACAAAGCGATTAAAGGAACAAAGAAATGTATAAAGTATTGATTGTTGATGATAATGATAACAACAGGCTCACGCTCAATCTTCTACTTGAAGAGGTTGAGGACATCGAAGTTTATGAAGCTGAAGATGGTCAAGTCGCTGTAGAAATGTGTGTTAAAAACCGTTTTGATCTGATCTTTATGGATATTATGATGCCAAATCTTGATGGATTTGAGGCAACAAAATACATCAAGCAAGTGAATAAAAAGAGCATGATTATTGCCCTTAGTGCACTTGATGATGAATCGTCAAAACACAAGATGCTCTCCTTAGGGGCAGAGGATTATCTTACTAAACCATTAGACTCTGATCACTTTTTACAACGTATCAAGCAGTATTTGCGCATCATTGCACTGCGCAATCAACATATTCATAAATTTCCTAAAGCACTTAACCCTTTTAATGCACATGTTTTTCATCGTAGCATTACTTTTCGTATTGAAGATGAAGAAGCCTTGGCACAATATTGGGACTATTGGCTTAATGGTGAAAAAAATATTATCAATCTGAGTGATTGTGTACGCCTCGTTTATGGCTTTAGTTTGTGGCTTTTAAAACATGCGTATGAATGTGAAATTGTGGTGGAAGAGAGTGAGGAAAAGCTCTATATGATGCTTTTACATGTCAAACCACTTCGTAGCAATATCATTAAAAATATCTTACTCAAACATTTTGCCAATGCGAAGTATATTTTATCAAATGACATGCTTACTTTCCAGCTCGATAAAGAAATTAAACGTGATAATGGCGCTGTGGAAGTCAGTGATGAAGCAAAAAAAATCCTCTCTAAAACACATGACAATGTTTTAAGTGCTGTTGATTATATTAATAGTACCGCTATCTCCTTTCTTCCTAAAATTGATGGTCTTGAAATGATCAATGATGAAACGGATAAAGCGATTTTAGTCTTTGAAAAAGAGCCATCCAAACATACTTTAGCGGTGATTTATGAGAATTTTCAAGAGTACGCAACTATCTTAGAAGAGTTGATGGATTTTGAACATCTTGGCTTTGCTGTTCAAACATTGATTAACTTTTTAGGGACACTTACAGAAGAGCAATTTGATCCTGAAAAATCAAAACGACTCTCGGCGATGTTGCTTAATCTTTTACATGATCTTTCTTCATGGCGAGAAAATGTCTTTATAACACAAGTCGCACGCGATATTCACTATCTTGACTCATCGCTTTTAAGTTCGTGTATTCAGATTGAAGCTATTTTTGAAGAGAAGAGTTTAGCCGTTAATCATGATGATGATATAGAGTTCTTTTGATTTTGATAGAGTTGAAGAACTCTTGACACATTTTAGAGCAAAGCTCAAAACGAAGTTTCCTTGAAAAACTACGTTAACACTGGGTAATCTTGGACAGAAAGCCTGCGCATCCTTGGTGCTTCTTTTACAAAAATTCTAATAACAAAAGCTCATGACCTTTTGTTAAGGTGCATGAGCACAGATTTTTAATTTATTTTGATTGATTGTGAATTTTATAGGTGTTACGACCCTCAGCTTTTGCGGCATAAAGTGCAAGGTCAGCATTTTTAATCAGTTGGTTAAAATCTGTTCCATGATTTGGGAAAAGGCTAATACCAATGCTTGTGGTAACGCTAATATCAAGGTTACGTACTCTCATAGGCTGCTGTATGGCTTTGACAAGTTTTTCGGCAATATAGGCTAAGCTTTTTTCTTCTGAAATATCATCAACCAAGATAATAAACTCATCGCCACCAAAGCGTGCAACCGTATCGGTTTTGCGTGTAGCAAGGAGTAGGGTTTTTGACACATGAATCAAAATCATATCACCAACATCATGACCCAATGAGTCGTTAATTTCTTTAAAATTATCCAAGTCTAAAAAGAGAACACCAAATTTTTTACCACTGCTTTGGCTATTTTCAATTAAGAGTTGAAGTCTTTGGTTGAGTAATGTACGATTTGCTAAAGAGGTTAAGTGGTCGTAATGCGCTTGCTTGTAAATCATATCTTGTTGCTTAACCAGTTTATTTTTTGCCGTTTCAAGTTTTTTAATGGTTGCATTGGCAATTTTCATGGCGCGTGCCAGTTCTTCACTCTCTTTGTTGCATCGTGCTTTTTCTTCCATAAGGCTTGTTTGATCGTAAATAAGTACGGTTACTTGTTTTTGAGCAATATTGTAAGGTATGATCGTGACATCTTGTTGCATAAACTCAAAGATGGATTTGGTCGTAATAGAATTTTTCATCGGGAAAAGATAGTGATTGGAATCTGCTGTAAAAAAAGAAGGTCCGCCTAATGTAAGTGCAGTTTTGATGTGACGTTTAAGCGATTTGAGGCGCTCGTCGTTTAACTCAAATAAAGAGAGCAGATTGTTTCCTATCGTTTTTTCTACATCAATGTCACAATGTACTGCAAACCATTTGTTGGCATAATAGATATTAAGATCAGCATCGATGGTTAAAATACCTACATGAATTGAATCAATAATTTTTTCGCAATTTATCATGACTATAGCTTATCAATCGTACTTTTTAAATGTTCTAACATTTCGTTGTTGAGAAGAATAAACATATGTCCCAAGATATTCTCTTTTTCAATATCGAGGGCTGTTTTAATAACAATAACATTGTCATACCCTTCAATCTTGTCGTACTTATCCATTTCAGAGATTTCTCGCTTTTCAATAGACGGAACTTTGAAAATTGTTTCTCCGTGAATAATTTCACAAAACTTACCAATACAAGCAGATGTTATGATATTGGTGAGTTCCATAATGGAAGATTTAATATCGCCCTCATCGGTTACCTCTTGTTTGAGGAGAAGATTACAAAATGCACGCGCAGAGTAGTTATTAAAGACAAAGAGAACTTCACCGTTAAATGAGCCTAAAAAGCGCTGTTTTGTTATGTAAAACTCAAATTCTTCTTCTAAAACTTCGATGATTTTGTCATCTAAATTATGAATATCGATGCTTGAAATTTCAGGAATATGAAGTTTTGCATGATTGTCGAGCATATCGCCAATTAAAGAGGCTGAGAGTCCGAAAGAGACATTGATCAGTTCTTTGAGAACATCTTCTTGCTGCGGATTGAAATAGTGTTTTGTCATTTAAAATACCAACTTTAAAAGGGTTGTTCGGAATTCTTGCTCGTCCACAGGTTTAGAGATGATGGCTGAAGCGCCAAGTGCTAAAACTTTTTCTTTCGTGGTTTTCTGGCGATCCGCTGAGATCATTACGACAAGCGCATCAGGGTTGATAACGCGAATACGTTCCAAGGCTTCAAAGCCATCAACAACAGGCATAGTGATGTCTAAAAAAACAACATCAGGACGATGTTGGTCATACAGTGCAATAGCTTCTTCTCCATTGCACCCTTCAATAATCTCAGCATTCTCAACTATTTTTTTTGGGATCATCTCAATAAGCCATTTGCGTGATATCTTTGAATCGTCAACGATTAAAAAAATCATTTTGTTTGATAAGCCCATCTCGTAATCCTCATAATTTCAATTTCTTATAATAAATAGTACAAAAATTATCTTTAAAAAACTATATAAGATATTTTTTAGCTTCCTCTTTTGTAGCGTAAGGTGATGCAGACAAGATTTTTTCACCTATACAAAGGTCATATGTGTTTTCAGGAAGCGCTTTGGTAAAGCTTAAAATGATGCGACATGCAAGATTTTCATCTGAACTTGAAGCATTCTTTGAAAGCAGCGAAGATGGTGCATTCATCTCGCCGCTTACGTGTAAAAGATCAAATTTAGGATTTTTAAGGGTATCTATAAAATCATTTTCAGTTTCATTGCGACCTACAACCAATTTTGCACCATCTGGTAGTCTAAAGTGTCTGCCATTTTTGAGTACTTCGATATCTTCTTTCGCAAAGCTATCGTGTGCCACAAAATCACGTAACCGAACCGTAAATTGCACATCTGTAAGCAAACAACCTCCCGCTGGTGTAGGATAATCTTCCCAGCCCAATTCTTTGGCGAGAGCCAGTTGAGCATTGCGACCACGCCCATTAAAGCCTAAAAGTTTGCTTCGATCCACCCAACCTTCACGCTCAGGCTTTGTCTCTTCCATCACAAGGGCACAAAGTGGACGAAGAATGAGGTCTTCGTCAATGTCATTAGCGATTTTTTTCACCAATCTTAGGGCATCTTTGTTTTGACTCATGGGGCGTTGCCCCACAACTTCACCTGTCGCAATGAATGAAGCACCATAGCGTGGCAGAAGCGATTTTGCTACTGTGAACATAAATCCATGACAGTCAATACACGGATTGAATTGTTTGCCATAGCCGTATTTAGGGCTAAAAAGAACATTTAAGAGATATTCATCGCGAACATCGATCACCTCAAGTGTTGCACCTGCAATGGCAGCACGACGTTTAAGAACGTCGAAACGGTCTTCTTTGACACCAAAGCCAATGTTGATGTGTAAGGCAATAACTTCAATGCCTTGTTGTGTCAGGAGTTTCATGGCGAGCATGCTATCAAGCCCGCCGCTATAGAGTACTAATGCTTTCATATGGAACCAATTCACCTTGTTTTAATTTCATCATTTTTTCTTGAATTTTACGGATCAAAAACTGTTTTTTATCGTAACTGAGTTCTTTTGCCGTTTTTATTTCTTGGAATTTTTCGTTGTAGTAATGATACAAAAATGCGATCATCGAAGCGATGAGTTCTTTTTCATCATAGACTTTAATATCTTCCCACAATGTAATTCGCCTAAGTTTGGGGTGTTCAAACTGATTTTCCAAAAGAAGCGAAAACTCCTCTTGATGCGTTTTGAACATGGAACTATCGATAGTATCGAGTACCGTGTCAATAAGACTGGGTTCACTCAAAATCGTTTTTATGATGGTAAGTTCCAACATATCTTCAAAAGCACGCTCTTTTTTATCGAGTCGTTGAGGTTTATGGTGGCTTTGGATTTTAACCAAATTGTGATGAAGCCCCAATTTTTCAGAGAGCATACCCGTATAACTTTCCTGAACCGCTTGAGGAAGTGTTTTAAGATAGCCCATTGCCTCAATTAAGGCTTGTTGTTTTGCCAAAGGATCTTTGAGATTGTACTTTTTAACCATGCGTTCTAGTGCGAACTCGATAAAGGGCTGAGGCGTTCTAAAAAGATGGTTAAGAGCATCTATAAGATTATTTTGAACCATGTCTGCAGGGTCCATTCCCCCACTAAAAAGAACGACACCGCCCTTTATGCCATGTGTACTGAGCAACATGGACGCTTTAAGTGCTGCGTTAATGCCCGCATCATCGCCATCATAGGCTACTATGACCTCAGGATCCCCCCTTGTTATGAGCGGAATATGTTCATTGGTCAGTGCTGTTCCAAGGGTCGCAACAGCGTGGGTAAATCCTGCTTGGTGGAGCATAATGACATCAAGATAGCCCTCGGTGATAATAATGGTTTTTTGTTTATAAATATTCTCTTTAGCAAGCTGGTAGCCATAGAGCAGTTGGGACTTGTTAAAGTGCTTAGTTTGTGGTGAATTGACATACTTAGCAGGATGATTACTAAGCGTTCTGCCCCCAAAACCCACAAGTCTGTTACTTGGAGAGTAAATAGGAAAAGTGACCCGTTCAATAAAACGTGCATAAGGTTGATTGCTCTCTCCCATGCCAGCAACGCCATACTCCATGCTTTCGCTCATGGCGTATCCGCGACTGCTTAGAAAGTCAAGCGTTGCAAAAGAAGCCGGTGCATAGCCTATCTCAAACTTCTCAATAGAAGCCTCAGATATGCCTCTTTTGGTAAGGTACTCTTTTGCAAAAAGTGTTTTGTCTAGCTGTTTGACGTAGAAAAGATTGAGCGTTTCCATCAACTTTCGATCTTCTTTTTTAATGCCATCGTTCGTGGTATAAGAGAGAGAAAAGTTAACCATGTTTGCCAGTTTTTCGATGGTTTCTGGGTAAGAGAGCTTTTCGTACTCCATCACAAATTTGATGCTGTCCCCTCCAGCGCCACACGCAAAACAGTGGTAGATCTGCTTCGAGGGGCTGACCACAAGACTTGGGCTGGTATCGTTGTGAAAAGGGCAGACGCATTTATAGTTGGCGCCATTTTTTTTCAGCTCTAAGTAAGAGCCTACGACATCGACAATATCAAGACGTTGTTTGAGGTTTTCTATGGATGTTTTATCTATCATGGTCTTATTATATCAAGTTTGGTATAATAGACTACTTGCATAACACATTGAAAAAAGAGTATTGCTTATAGCACATCACTTTTTTAAGTGTTAGGTAAGGAGTCTAATAGACTTTTTCAAACTTCACAGATGAAGGTTTACATTTTGGATAATTTTTTTATAGCATACCGCGATCCTCTTTTTGGTGTTATTATTTTATTCGCTATTGTTTTTGTCATCTCATTTTCCAATTATTGGTGGGGTGTTTTTAAGAACAAAGAAGAGAAGCAAAGCATTGATAAATTTGTCAAAAAATTTGAAATTGTGACGGATGAAAATGAGTATAAAAAACTCTTGGAAGATGCTTCCATCCCGTTAGAATCTTTAGCTCTTCTTGCACATGCTTATGGCAAAAGTGGAGACTATGAAAAAGCGATTAATATTTATCTTGTAACACTTAAGCGGGTTAAGGGCAAAGATGAAAAGCAATACCTTCTTTCAACACTAGGAAAAACTTACTTTAAAGCGGGCTTCTTGCGTCGCAGTTCCGAAGTCTTTTTGGAGTCTTTACGCTTGCACCCTCGAAACACAGAATCACTCAAATACTTAACAGTCGCCTATGAGCAACTTCAAGAGTATGTTAAAGCCGAAGAAGTTCTGGACTCACTTGAAGAATTGGGTGCTAAAGTCAATGTGCAAAGAACCTATCTTAAAGCACTTGAAATCCTAAAAGAAACCAACCTTAAAGAGAGTCAAAAAGTTGAAAAACTTTTGGAACTTTCACGCGAAGCACCTTTTTTAAAGCGAAAACTTTTTGAATATATGCAAGAAAACGGCATTAAAATTGAAGCTTCTTTTTTCGAAACTCTGACATTTAAAAATATGACCGATCTTTTGTGGTATGTTGATCCTATGGTTTACAACATCACGACATGCAAAGATCCTCTTGTGCAACAAATCGCGATGGCACGAGGCTTCATCCCCTATGTGGAGCAAGAAGTCGAAGCACCTTTTGCTGTCGATGTTTTGGGTAAACTCCAAAGCATTGGTTATGCAAAAGCGAGCCTTAGTTTTGAGTATTTGTGTTCAGAGTGTAAACAAGTTTTCCCCATCCATTTTTACAGATGTCCTCATTGCCAAAGCATCAATACCGTAACGATTCAAACCACCCTTACCAAAGCAGACGATGAAGAAAATATCTCTTTTCTGTGATGGCTCTTCGCTAGGGAATCCTGGCGCTGGAGGCTATTGCGCGATTTTACGCTTTGGCAGTGTGGAGAAGATCGTAAGTGGTGGAATGGCAAATGCTACCAACAATCAGATGGAACTTTTAGCCGTCATTGAAGGGCTTGCTGCACTTAAAGAGGCGTGCGATGTAACACTTATTAGCGATTCGAGTTATGTTATCAAAGGTATTAATGAGTGGTTAGAAGGCTGGAAGCGTAAGAATTTTGCGAAAGTAAAAAATCCTGAGCTTTGGCAACGTTACATCGAAGTTGCTAAAAACCATAAAGTACATGGTATTTGGGTGCGAGGGCACGATGGGCATGCTGAAAATGAAATGTGCGATAGAATCGCTAAAGAAGAAGCGACCAAAATAAAAATAGGCTAAGTAGCTTTTAGGCTTTGCCTAAAAGCGTTATAAAAATGACAAAGGAAAGATAATGCAAAAAAGACTAGAAGCGTTACAGAAGCGTTTGGGTTATCAGTTTAAAGATCAAAACCTGATAATCGAGGCACTTACGCACAAAAGCTCCAAACAACCCTACAACAATGAACGCTTAGAGTTTTTAGGTGATGCGGTACTTGACCTTATTGTTGGAGAATACCTTTACCATGAATTTACACAAGTAGCAGAAGGTGAACTCTCCAAGTTACGTGCTTCGTTGGTAAATGAAAAAAGCTTTGAAAAACTGGCACGGTTACTTCATTTGGGTGAATACATCTATATCTCATTAGCGGAAGAAAACAACAATGGCAGAGAAAAGCCTTCCTTACTTTCAAACGCATTTGAGGCGATTATGGGGGCACTGTATCTTGAAGCTGGGCTGGAAAAAGCCAGAGCATTAGCTATAGCACTTTTAGAAGAAGCCTATCCAAAAATCGATATGGACGCGATCTTTCGAGACCATAAAACAACCCTTCAGGAATTGACACAAGCGCATTTTGGAATGACGCCAGAGTACCGATTGGTACGTTCATTTGGTCCCGATCATAAAAAAGAGTTTGAAATCGCGGTGAGTGTACGTGGACGTGATCTTTCTATTGCAAGTGGCAAGAGTAAAAAAGAGGCACAACAAAAAGCGGCTTTATTAGCATTAGATATTTTGAAAAAAGAGATCAAATGAGTAGCAATACCTTTGGCAGACGTTTTAGTTTTACGACCTTTGGTGAGTCACATGGACGAGCTATTGGCTGTGTAGTCGATGGTGTGCCAGCAGGGCTTGAGATTGATGAGGTATTTATTCAAAGCGAACTCGACCGTCGTAAACCTGGGCAAAACAAATACGCTACTGCACGTAAAGAGGGCGACAAAATCGAGATCTTAAGCGGTGTGTTTGAAGGCAAAAGTACAGGGACACCCATTGCAATGGTTATTTTCAATGAAAACCAAAAAAGTGGCGACTATGACAGTGTTAAAGACCTTTTTCGTCCAGGGCATGCGGATTTTACCTATTTTCACAAATACGGCATAAGAGATTACCGTGGTGGCGGGCGCTCAAGTGCGAGAGAAACAGCAGCACGTGTGGCAGCTGGTGCTATTGCTAAGCTACTTCTTTCATCTTTATCTATTAAAGTTCAAAGTGGTATTTGCGCGATTGGTGGCATTGAAGCTAAGAGCTTTGATTTTTCGCGTGTAAGTGAAAGTGAGATTTATGCGCTGGATGCCAGTGTCGAAGAAGCCCAAAAAGAGGCTATTTTAGAGGCTAAAAATGCGCATGATTCTGTGGGCGGTGTGGCACTTGTTCAGATTGTTGGTGCACCTGCTGGGCTTGGCGAACCGATTTACTATAAGTTGGATGCTCTGTTAGCCGAAGCAATGATGGGCATTAATGGCGTTAAAGGTATAGAAATTGGTGAAGGTTCTCATGCTTCTTCACTTAAAGGCTCCCAAAATAATGATGCGATCACTTCTAAAGGGTTTATAACCAATCACAGCGGAGGCATTTTAGGTGGTATGAGCAATGGCGATACCATTACCTGTAAAGTCTATTTTAAACCCACACCTTCTATATTTATCTCACAAGAGACGATCAATACAGATGGCAATGAACTTACGTGCAATCTCAAAGGAAGACACGATCCATGCATCGCTGTACGCGGTAGCGTTGTGGCAGAGTCAATGGCTGCTTTAGTCATTGCTGATTTACTGCTTTTAAATCTTGGCTCCAATATGGAACAACTTAAACGTATCTATTTGTGAAGGTTATGAAGGGGTGTGGCTACTAAAATGTAGCCACATCGCGGTTAGCTAAAGAGTAAAATAGTTCTGTATGTAATGAATGCTAGAACCCATGCTGTTGCAAAGGTGAAAATCACTAGATAAACGGTATAACGAGCTTCTTCTGCTTCTTTTGCAAACACTGCTGTTGCCGCAAGGCACGGAAGATAGACCATAACAAAGACGATAAATGCCATTGCCGAAGGAAAGCTAATGTTGGCTGTTATGATTGCACGAAGTGAGCCATCATCTTCTTTCACACTATCGCCCAAAGAATAAAGAACGCCTAATGTGGAAACAATAACCTCTTTAGCCGCAAGTCCACTAAAGGTTGCTACACTCATTTTCCAGTCGAAACCAAGCGGTGCAAAGGCAGGTTCAATGGTTTTACCAATCATACCAAGGTATGTTTGTTCCATTAATTTTTCGCGTTTTTCATTTTCTAAAGCTTTAATCGCATCTTCGATAGACGCACTCTTATCTTCATCAATCGTTTCAGGAGCCTCTTTTTGTTCCTCTTCAATTACCGGTTGATCGAGATTTGCACTTGGTTGTAGTGCTTCAATTTTAGTAGTGTACTCTTCCTCAATAAGGCTATTTTTGGGGTATGAACTGATAAACCAGATAAGCATTGAAGCCATCAAGATAAATGTTCCTGCTTTTTTAATATACATGGTTGATTTAGAATAAACCACAAACCACAACAATTTTAAGCTTGGTAAACGGTATTTTGGCATTTCCATAACAAATGGTTCATCTTCGCCTTTAAAAGCACTCACACGCAAAATTTTAGCGGCGATAAGCCCTAAAAGCGCACCTGAAATGTAGATAGCGAACAGTACATTACCCGCCATATCTTCTTCAAAAAAAGCACCTGCAAAAAGAACATAAACAGGAAGACGTGCGCCACAACTCATGAAACCAATGATGAACATTGTCAGCAAGCGGTCTTTTTTATTTTTAAGTGTACGTGCTGACATGTAGGCTGGAACTGAGCATCCAAAACCTGTAACGAGCGGTACAAAGCTTTTTCCATGCAAACCAAATTTATGAAAGAAACCATCCAATAAAAAGGCAGCTCTTGACATATAGCCTGTTGTTTCAAGCAACGCAATACCTAAGAAAAGAATCATAATGTTTGGTAAGAACATAATGACACTACCAACACCTGCGATGATGCCATCTGCGATCAACGATTTAAGCGCTTCATTACTAATAGTACTTCCAACTGTTTCACCAAGCCATCCAAAACTTGCTTCAATCCAATCCATAGGGATTTGCCCTAAGGTAAACGTGAGTTGAAAAAGTCCCCACATCAAAAAGATAAAAATAGGAAGACCAAAAATTTTGTGAATCAAAATGGTATCGATCTTTTGTGTTAGATTTTTACGTGTGTTTTTAGTTATATGCAGTACTTCAGCGCATAAGCCTGCTGAAAAAGCACTATGTTGACGATTGATGACTTCTTCAATTTCTTCTGTTTGTGCATACATGTAAACATGTCCAAGAGCATTGTTGAGAATAGGGTGAAGTTCAACATACAATGGCTGTTCATGCATCAGAGCGTAAATCTCTTTTTTTTGCCATAAAAGCCCCATCGCGATTTGTCGATTGGTAAAGGAGGGCATTTTAAAATGTTTGTCATCCAAAAAGCGGACAATTGTTTGCAGTTGTTCTTCCACTTCATCGCTGTATATCAGTTTAGGTGCAATGAGCGGGTTTTTCGTTACCTGTAAAATTTGATTGACCAATGCATCAATGTTTGTTTTATGTTTAGAGGAAACACGGACACAAGGAATTGAGAGATTTTTACTCATAATCTCAGTGTCGATATTTAGGCCTTCTTTAATCGCTTCATCGTCCATATTCAAAGCAATAACCATCTTTTTTTGAAGTTCCATAAGCTCCGTGGTAAGCATAAGGTTTCGCTCTAAGTTTGTGGAATCGATGACATTCAAAATGAGATCGTACTCGCCAGTGAGCAAAAAGTCTTTAGTCACTTTTTCATCTGCTGAAAAATCTTCTAATGAGTAAAGACCAGGAAGATCAATAAATTCAATCGCAAAATCTTCTGTGCTTAAACGTGCAATGGCTTTTTCAACCGTAACACCTGCAAAGTTTCCGATTTTGAGGTTTGAGCCACTGATGGCATTGGCAAGATGACTTTTGCCAACATTGGGTTGTCCGACAAGCGCAATAACTATTTTGTTCATTACGCTACCTCTACTTCGATGAGTTTTGCTTCATCAAAACGAAGTGCAACAGAGCTAAATCCAAGGGCTATTTTAATTGTATTTTTTTGAAGGCTCGTTTCGACGACTTCAACCTCTTTACCAATACTAAGGCCTAAAGATAAAAGACGTTTTTTCAGTATGTGTTGAGCGTGTATGTGTGTAATCAGCGCTTTTTGGTTTTTGTTGATTTGTGACAAATCTACCATTCTTTCTCCTTTTTTCATCCAAACAGATAACGGGTCGTTAATGTTTTGATAATTGTTATTGAAATAATAGGTTAATAAAGCTTTGACTTAGCTTTATTTTGATTGTCGCTATCAACTTGTTGAGGTAAGTGGATTGTGGAAGAACGATTATTAAAAGAGAGTAGCTTGTGAAAGTGATTTGAGTTTGAAGCTTTTGCGGTGAATTTCACAATATCCAAAGGCTTTAATCTTTTCAATATGCAAAGCACTTCCATACCCTTTATGTTTTTCAAATTCATAGTGCGGATACGTGGAAGCAATCTCGTACATGTACCTATCACGGCTTACTTTTGCCAAGATACTTGCGGCACTGACTTCAGGGATTTTTGCATCGGCTTTAACCATAGTGGTAATGCCCTGTACTCCAAAATTACAGTTTCCATCCATCAAAATATCATGTCCCAGAAAATGTGCTTTGATTGTTTCAATAGCATATTTGAGGCACGCACTTAAACCTTTTGTATCAACCATAGCATGATCACAAAAGACGATTTTGAAGTCTGCTTTGCTTTGAAGTATTTCAAAAAAAGTTTCGCGTTGTTTTTCACTGAGCAGTTTTGAGTCGTTAAGCCCTGAAACAGGCTCTTTTAAAATAGCACCTGCCACGACTAAAGGACCAGCTAAACACCCACGCCCTGCTTCATCAATACCGCATAACATTCAAACTCCTTCAAGCCATCTTATATGTAAACGAAGTTTAGTGTAGATTTGCTAAAATAGTAGACTTCTTTCCTAGCCCATTGAAAAAAGAGTATCGCTTATAGCACATCACTTTTTAAAACTAAAAAGATCATTATAGCTTTAGCTATGACTCAATTTTGAGTTTCAAAAATTAACGCACTCTAAGCAAACTCTTTATTATTTTCAAGAGCTAGGAAAGAAGTCTATTAGAGGAGTTAAGCCATGTTCCACGAAAAAGAAGACCTTGAAAAAGCATTTAACAAAGAACTTTTTGTTATCAAAAACGATCTCTACTATCAGCAGATCGATCTAACGAAAAATGGCAAAAAAGAACTTTTACGTGTGGACATCTCGTACATCCCACACAGTACACTCAGTGGCGATACTTACTCTTTGCGTAAAACAAACGATGGAAGACTCGTCGGGTTTATAGCTGATGCGATGGGTAAAGGGCTCTCTGCGGCTATGAGCGCGATGGCGATTACCCGCTTTTTGAACTATTTTTTTGAAGAGCTTGAAGAGGAAGAGGGTTTTGTGTTTGATGTTTGGATCAACAAGACGCTCAAGTTTTTACAGAAAAACCTTTTTGATGAAGAGATCATGAGCATCGTGCTTGTGGAGTATGATATTCACGAATCCGTTATCAAATACGCTTCATGCGGTATGCCCGCTTTTTTTATTATCAGTGAAGAGGGTGAAGTTCAATCCATTCGTAGCAACAATCCTCCGCTCAGCATTTTTACCGAGAGTGTGCGTGTAAGTACGCTACCTTCTGTTACGATTGCTAAAATGCTTTGTTACAGTGATGGACTCAGTGAAAGCTTGGTTCGTGGCGGAAAACTTTATGCTTCATGTTTAAAAGAAGATTTCATCGACTCTATTTGTGTTAAGGATTTTCGTGACAAAGTGAGCGCACGCATTGGTAAAGGTGATGATGACATTACCTATATTTATATACAAAAATTGGAAATCTCTAAAGCCTTTAAGGTATTGCGTATTGCCAGTACGTATGAATCCATTGATGAGGCGTTGCAAAGTGTTGCCAATTATCTAAAAGCCCATCATGTCGATAGTAAAACAGCCAGTCAGATTATGCTAACATTCTCAGAGCTTCTTTTGAATGCCTTAGAACATGGCAGTTTCGGTGTCGATAAGGCGCGCAAGAATTATCTGATAGAGCAAAATTTATTTGATGATGAGATGCTACGTCTTGAAAAGCTCCATCACGCCAAAAAGATTAAAATTATCTATGGCATTATTCCTAATGGTAAGCGAGAACTTTTTGAAGCCACGATAAGCGATCAAGGTGAAGGCTTTGATACAATGGTGCTCAAAAATATAGTCATTAATGCTGAAAAGTTCAATGGAAGGGGATTTGTTATTATTCGTAAGCTTTTAGATCATTTTTATTTCAATAAAAAAGGTAATGCCATTACGATTCAAAAGTTTATCACACCTGTCTTAGAGTTGTAGCGACCATTCCCAAAAGGGGGCAATGGAAAAACTAAAGCCTTCAATATCTTTAGCGCTTTCACTGCTAAGGGTTACCACTTCAATGCGCTTTACATGCAAAGCCCAAAATGTGGGCAAAAGCTTTTGAAGTTTCATCTCAATAGCTTCGGTAGTTGCAAAACCAACGCATAACACAGCAAGAGATTCTTCCGGTAAGTAAAAATCAATTCCTTCTTCATAGAAGACTTTTTTACCCCGTTTGATGAGTTCTAAAAAAACCATATTCTCAAAACGTTTCAAAAAATCTTTTTTGAATGTCAATGCATCTTTGAGTGCAAAATCAATGGAATAGACTTTTTTAGCAGAACTGGGTTGATTATATTTCTCAACAAAAAAAAGAAGTTTTTGGTCAATCAATTCAGAAGTGATAGCATAAAGTTTGTCTTTAGAAATTTTTGTAAATGCTTTAAGATAATTGTAAATCTGAAATAAAGAGATTTTGGTACTTTGAAGCTCACACAGACGTTTATAGATTAAAAAAGTAGTGGTATCATTTAAAATAAGATGCAACATCATTTGCATTTGTCTTTGATAATCCAGTTCAACACTGTGTGCAATATGCGGGAACGTCCCATGGTTAGCATAAAGATTGAAAAGGTGTTCGATGTTAGAGTGTTTTTTATCAAATGAGATAAACTCTTCAAAGTCGAGAGGGTACAACGTAAGTGTCTCATAACCTTTGAGTGTATTAGATGAAAAACTCGTCGTAATAAGAATTTCATCCACACGTGGCAGTTCAAATGAGAAGTCAAAATGTTCAATTACTAATAACTTTATACGATTTTTTTGCACAAAAAGCGGTAAGTTTTCTGCCACGAGATGAGGCTCAACTCGATCATCTAAAAAATCTATATAGAGATAACTTCCTTTTTCATAATGGCTCAAATGATCAATAATTAGATGACTTTTTCCGCTTTTTCGTGGTCCATAAAGAATGGTTTTTTTATGGGTAATAGTAATTTTTCGATCAAAAAAGAGACTATTTTTGAAATTTGTTTCGTAAAGCGCTTGTAGTGTTTGCATAAAATCCTCATTTTTATTTGTTAAAAAGCAATATTTTTTAACGACATTTATCACTTGAGTCGTAAAATTTTTTAATGAAAATCTTCAAAATTTAATGGGAATAGTTTATTATTTTCCTTATTAAAAGGAAATAAAATACATATTAATAATGTGAAAACCCCTATATTTCTTGACTTTCTTTATCTATTGTTGTAAAATCACAGTCCTTTAATTAGGTCATCTTCAAGGTGGCAAGTTCTTTACAGGGGTACCAAATGGAAAAAATTAGACTTAAACTCAAGGCGTATGACCATAGAGTTTTAGACAGATCTGTTGCAGCTATCGTTGAAGCTGTCAAACGAACTGGAGCCGAAATTGTCGGACCAATTCCTATGCCTACAAAAATCAAGCGCTATACAGTGCTTAGATCTCCGCACGTAAACAAATCTTCAAGAGAGCAATTTGAGATGAGAATCCATGCACGTATGATCGACATCGTGTCTGCGACTACGGATACAGTTGATTCACTCATGAAACTTGACTTGGCACCTGAAGTCAATGTTGAAGTTAGAGCTATGGGTAAATAAGGGGTAATGATGGAATATATTATTGAAAAAATCGGCATGAGCCGAACAATCGCAGTACCAAGCGTTCCGGTCACTTTACTCAGAGTTTTAGAAGCGAAAGTATGTGAAGTAAACGCAGATAAACGCGCTTTAGTTTCGTACGTGAGTGGCAAAAAAATGAACAAAGCTATTGTTGGTCAGCAAAAAAAGTATAACCTTTCTGCTGCATTCAATCGTTTTGTAACCATGGATGTTGCAAACGCAGAAGCAGGCGATTTAAATACAGCACCTTTGGGCGAAGCAAAAACACTTAAAGTGTCTTTGAAAACTAAAGGTAGAGGTTTCTCAGGTGTTATTAAACGTCACAATTTTGGTGGCGGTCCTGGTGCACATGGTCACCGTTTTCATAGAACAACCGGTTCAATCGGTAACTGTGAATGGCCTGGTCGTGTTCAAAAAGGCAAAAAAATGCCTGGTCACTATGGTAACACTCAAGTTACAGTAAAAAATGAGATCGTTTCATTTGACGCACAAAACGGTATCTTAGCTGTTAAAGGCTCAGTTCCTGGTGCAAATGGATCATTAGGTAAAGTAAGGATTGTTAAATGAGTAGCGCAATCGTATTAAATGAAAAATTAGAAAATGTTGGTGCATTGGCTCTTCCTTCAAGTTTTGAAGAGATCCATTCACACAACCTATATCTTTATGTCAAATCATACCAAGCTGCGCTTCGTTCAAACACTGCGAACACCAAAACAAAAGGTGAAGTAAGCGGTGGTGGTAAAAAACCATGGGCTCAAAAAGGTCGTGGTGGTGCACGTGCTGGTAGTAGAAGAAGTCCAGTATGGGTTGGCGGTGGTGCTGCATTTGGCCCTAAAGCTAACAAAAATTATGATTTAAAAGTTAACAAAAAACAAAAAAAATTAGCACTTGAATTCGCATTGAATGAAAAAGCTGCTAATAACGCACTTTTTGTTGTTGATTCTTTGAGCGTTGAATCTGGTAAAACTAAAGATGCATCAAAAATCATGAAAACACTTGGTACAAGAGACGCATTAATCGTTAAAGAATTGGTTGATGAGAAAACATTGCTAGCGTTTAGAAATATTCAAAACTGCTACCTTGTTGAAGCGAATGAGCTTAATGCGTATTTAGCAACTGCGTTCTATGCGGTAATCATAGAAAAATCAGTGCTTGAAACAATCACAAAAGAGGGCTAAGAATGGCTGATATTACTGATATTAAGGCAATCCTTTATACTGAAAAGAGCTTGAGCCTTCAAGAGAATGGTACAGTTGTTATCCAAACTTCAGTAAGAATGACAAAAACTGGTTTAAAAGAAGTATTAAAACAATACTTTGGTTTCACTCCATTAAAAATCAATTCTCTTAGAGTTATGGGAAAAGTTAAAAAGTTTAAAGGCATTGAAGGCAAACGTAATGATTTTAAAAAGTTTTATGTTCAGTTGCCAGAGGGCGCTAAACTAGAGAATGTGGAGGCGTAATCATGGCAATAAAATCATATAAACCATATACCCCGAGTCGTAGATTTTTAACAGGACTTGATTCAAGTGACATTACAGCGAAAGCTAGTGTTCCTTCACTCCTTGTTAAAGTTGCTGCAACGGCTGGTAGAAATAACAATGGTAGAATCACTTCTCGTCATAAAGAAGCGGGCGCTAAAAAGCTATACAGAATTATCGATTTCAAAAGATCTAAATTTGATATCGAAGGTACTGTAGCTGCTATTGAATATGATCCAAACAGAAACTGTAGAATCGCTCTTATTAATTATGTTGATGGTGACAAAAGATATATTCTTCAACCATCAGGCTTAAAAGTAGGCGATAAAATCCAAGCAGCAGAAGCAGGACTTGATATTAAACCAGGTAATGCAATGAAGCTAAAAAGCATCCCTGTAGGTACTATCTTACACAATCTTGAACTTAAACCGGGTAAAGGCGGACAAATGGCACGTAGTGCTGGTGGTTACGCTCAACTTATGGGTAAAGAGACTCAATATGTAATGGTAAGACTTCCAAGTGGTGAGATGAGAAAAATATTGGCAGAGTGTATGGCTACTGTTGGTGTTGTTGGAAATGAAGAGTGGGCAAACGTTGTTATCGGTAAAGCGGGTCGTAACAGACACCGTGGTATTAGACCTCAAACTCGTGGTTCTGCAATGAACCCAGTTGATCACCCACACGGTGGTGGTGAGGGTAAAACCAACTCAGGACGTCATCCAGTAACTCCATGGGGACAACCAACTAAAGGTAGAAAAACTCGTAAGAAAAAAGCGAGCGACAAACTGATTATTTCTAGAAGAAAAGGAAAATAGATGGCTAGATCGCTAAAAAAAGGTCCTTTTGTTGATGCTCATTTGTTGAAAAAAACGGTTGAAGCAAAAGAGACAAAATCAAACAAGCCGATTAAGACATGGTCTCGTAGAAGTACTATTATTCCTGATATGATCGGTATTACATTCAACGTCCATAACGGTAGAAACTTTGTTCCAGTTTATGTAACAGAGAACCACATCGGTTATAAAATGGGTGAATTCGCACCAACTCGTACGTTCAAGGGTCATAAGGGCTCTGTTCAGAAAAAAATTGGTAAGTAGGTAGACTATGAGTAAAGCAATATTAAAATTTATCAGATTATCTCCTACAAAAGCAAGATTAATTGCGCGTGAAGTTCAAGGAATGAATGCTGAGCTTGCTATGGCAAGTTTAGAGTTTATGCCAAACAAAGGTGCAAAAATCATCTCTAAAGTGATCGCTTCTGCTGTTTCTAACGGTGGATTTGAACCACAAGAAGTTATTGTTGCTTCTTGCCGTGTTGACGCAGGTCCGGTACTTAAACGTTTTCTGCCAAGAGCAAGAGGTAGTGCGAGTGGCATTAGAAAACCAACTTCTCATGTATTTGTTGAAGTAGCAAAAGCTGCAAAGAAGGAAGACTAAGATGGGTCAAAAAGTAAATCCGATTGGTTTAAGACTTGGTATTAATAGAAACTGGGATTCACGTTGGTTCCCAAGTAAACAAACCTTAGCGACAAGCATTGGTGAAGATTACAAAATTAGAACATTTTTGAAAAAAGAGCTTTACTATGCAGGCGTGAGTCAAATTTTGATCGAGCGAACTGCTAAAAAGCTTAGAGTAACTGTTGTTGCAGCACGTCCTGGTATCATTATTGGTAAAAAAGGCTCTGATATTGAAAAATTAAGAGTTAAATTGACCAAACTGATTGATAAAGATGTAAACGTCAACATTAAAGAAGAGAGACGTCCTCAAGCATCAGCACAACTTTGTGCAGAAAACGTTGCAATGCAACTTGAGCGTCGTGTAGCCTTTAGAAGAGCAATGAAAAAAGTAATTCAAGGCGCACAAAAATCAGGTGCAAAAGGTATTAAAATTTCTGTCTCTGGACGTCTTGGTGGCGCTGAGATGGCAAGAACTGAATGGTACCTAGAGGGACGTGTTCCACTTCATACACTTCGTGCAAAAATCGATTATGGTTTTGCTGAAGCACATACAACATACGGTGTTATCGGTGTTAAAGTATGGATCTTTAAAGGTGAGGTTCTTGTAAAAGGTCTTGCTCCAGAAAAAGAAGAAGCACCAGAGAAAGAGAATTCACGTAAGCCTAGAGCACGTAAAGAGAGAGGTAAAAACTAATGTTAATGCCTAAAAGAACGAAATATAAAAAGCAGATGAAAGGCCGCAACCGCGGTGAAGCCAGCAGTGGCGCATCAATCTCTTTTGGTGAAATCGGTCTCAAAGCTATTGAAGCTGGACGTATTGATTCACGCCAAATTGAGGCTGCGAGGATTTCTTATACAAGACATGTTAAGCGTCAAGCTAAGACTTGGATTCGTGTATTCCCAGACAAACCATTAACTGCTAAGCCTATTGAAACACGTATGGGTAAAGGTAAAGGTTCTGTTGATAAGTGGGTTATGAATATTAAGCCTGGTAGAATTATTTTTGAAATGGCCGGTGTTCCTGAAGAGTTAGCGCGTGAAGCATTAACACTTGCAATGCACAAGTTACCTTTCAAAACAAAGATTGTAACTCGAGAGAGCGAAAATGAAGTATATTGATTTAAACGGCAAAAGCGCGTCAGAGCTTTTAGAGTTGTTAAAAGAGAAAAAGGTTCTTTTGTTTACATTAAGACAAAAGCTAAAAACAATGCAACTTACTAATCCAAATGAGATTAAAGAAGTTAGAAGAGATATCGCACGTATTAATACGGCAATTTCTGCTCAAAACAAGTAGGGGTAACTAATGGCTTTAAAACGAGAGATTCAAGGCGTAGTTGTTCAGAAAACTGGTGATAAAACTATCACCGTTTTGGTAGAGAGACGTGTAATGCACCCGAGATATCGCAAGTTCGTTAAACGTTTCAAAAAATACCTTGTCCATGACGAGAGCAACCAAGTAAAAATCGGCGATACAATAAGCGCTATCGAGTGCAGACCACTTTCAAAAAGAAAGTCTTTTAGACTTAGCGCAATTGTAAAAGTGGGAGTAGAATAATGATACAAAGTTTTACTAGATTAGCTGTTGCTGATAACAGTGGTGCTAAAGAGATCATGTGTATTAAAGTTCTTGGTGGTAGTAAACGTCGTTATGCAACAGTAGGTGATGTTATCATCGCTTCTGTCAAAAAAGCTTTACCAAGTGGTAAAGTGAAAAAAGGACAGGTTGTTAAAGCGGTTATCGTAAGAACAAAAAAAGAGATCCAAAGAGAAAATGGCTCATTGATTCGTTTTGATGAAAATGCAGCTGTTATTCTTGATAACAAAAGAGAGCCAATCGGTACACGTATTTTCGGACCAGTAGGTCGTGAAGTTCGTTATGCTAACTTTATGAAAATCGTATCTTTGGCACCGGAGGTACTATAATGGCGACTAAGATGAAAATTAAAAAAGGCGATACTGTTAAAGTAATCGCAGGCGATGATAAAGGTAAAGAGGCAAAAGTTGTTCAAGTTTTGCCAAAAACTTCACAAGTCGTTGTTGAGGGTTGCAAAGTAGTAAAAAAAGCCATTAAGCCAAGCGAGAGTAATCCTAAGGGTGGTTTTGCAAATCTTGAAAAACCAATTCATGTCTCTAACGTGGCTAAAGTAGAGGGTAAATAATGAACAGATTGCAAGAGAAATTTAATGCTGAAGTTAGTCCAGCATTGGTTAAAGAGTTTAATATTGCTAATCCTATGTTGTCACCTAAAATCGAAAAAATCGTTATCAGTGTTGGTGCTGGTGAAGAAGGTAAAGACACTAAGTTATTGCAAAATATCGTCGATACCATCTCTTTGATCGCTGGACAAAAAGCAGTTGTTGCAAATGCTAAGAAATCAGTTGCTGGTTTTAAAGTAAGACAAGGCTATCCAGTAGGTGTTAAAGTAACACTTCGCAAAGAGAATATGTATGCATTTTTGGACAAACTAATCTCTGTTGCTCTTCCTAGAGTAAAAGATTTTAGAGGCCTTCCAAAAGTAGGTTTTGATGGACGTGCAAACTATAACTTTGGTCTTAATGAACAACTAATGTTCCCTGAGGTTGAGTATGATAACATTATGAAAACTCACGGAATGAATATTACGATCGTAACAACTGCTAGCAATGATAAAGAAGCATTTAGACTTCTTGAACTCATTGGTTTGCCGTTCGCAAAAGGTAAATAATATGGCTAAAAAATCGATGATTGCAAAGGCTGCTAGAAAGCCTAAGTTTCAAGTAAGAGCATACACAAGATGTCAAATTTGTGGACGTCCACACTCTGTTTACAGAGATTTTGGTATCTGCAGAATTTGTCTTCGTAAAATGGCAAATGAGGGTCTTATTCCAGGCCTCAAAAAAGCAAGCTGGTAAGGAAATAGACTATGATTAATGATCTAGTAGCAGATTCTTTAACAAGAATCAGAAATGCATCAATGAGAAAACTTGATGTCACAAAGTTAATGCATTCAAAACTGGTTGAAGCGATTTTAGTTATTTTCCAAAACAAAGGTTATATCGAAAGTTTTAACGTTGTTGAAGAAGGTCCTAAGAAATTTATCAATGTTGTTTTGAAGTATGATGCAAGAGGCAGCCAAGTTATTAGTGAAGTGAAAAAAATCTCAAAACCGGGACGTAGAGTCTATAAAGGTTGCGATGAAATTAAACGCTTCAAAAATGGTTATGGTACTATTGTTGTTAGTACATCAAAAGGTGTTCTCAGTAATGATGACGCTCACAAAGCAGGTCTTGGTGGCGAAGTTATCTGTAGTATTTGGTAATTAGCTGTTCTTTTATGGTATTCGATATCCATTCATAAGATTATAAGCTTATCGTAGACAAGTAAAAGGAAATAAAATGTCTCGTATTGGTAAAAAGCCTGTTAAGATACCTGCTGGCGTTGAAGTGTCAGTCAATGGTGATTTAGTAGAGTTTAAAAAAGGCAGTGTTCAAAAAGTATTGGATACTAAGGGAAATGTTGACGTAAAAGTTGAAGATGGAGAGCTTGTATTTATTTCAAAAGGTGCTGATCGTCAGAGCAGCGCTTTTTGGGGAACATACCGCGCACTTGGTCAAAATGTTATCACAGGTTTAACAGAAGGTTTTAAAAAGCAACTTGAAATTAATGGTGTTGGTTATAGAGCAGCTGTTAATGGTAATGTTCTTGAGCTTCAACTCGGATTTTCTCACCCTATCAATTATGAATTCCCAAAAGATATTCAAATTGTAGTTGAAAAAAACGTGGTTACAATTCAAGGTGATGACAAGCAAGTAGTTGGTCAGATTGCTGCCGAAATTAGAAGTTTTAGAGCTCCAGAGCCTTACAAGGGTAAAGGTGTTAAATATTCTGATGAAACTATTATCCGTAAAGCCGGAAAAACTTCCAAGAAGTAGGGGTAAGAGATGAGAGCAAATATTTTAAAACGAAAGCTTGCACTAAGAGTTAAACGTAAAAAAAGAGTAAGAGCAGATATTTCTGGTACTGAACAAAGACCAAGAATTTCTTTCTTTAAATCAAACAGATTTCTATATGCGCAAGCAATTGATGATGTTAGTGGCGTTACGTTGGCAAGTGTAGATGGCAAAAAATTAGGGTTCAATGCTAGTAAAACAAGTGCAACAGAAGTTGCAAAGGTTTTTGCAGAGACGCTAAAGGCTAAAAACTTAACTAAAGTTGTCTATGATAGAAATGGTTATTTGTATCATGGTGTAGTTGCTGCTTTCGCAGACGGCCTTAGAGCAAACGGCATAGTGCTATAAGAAAAAGAAGAGGATAACGATTCAATGGAAAAATATAACAGAGAAGAGTTTGAAGAAGTCATCGTTAACATTGGCCGCGTAACAAAAGTTGTTAAAGGCGGTAGACGTTTTAGATTTACAGCACTAGTCGTTGTTGGAAATAAAAAAGGTCTTGTTGGCTTTGGTTTTGGTAAAGCTAAAGAGGTTCCTGATGCTATTAGAAAAGCAGTTGATGATGCGTTTAAAAACATTGTCAAAGTAAATATCAAAGGTTCAACAATCGCTCATGATGTTGAAGTTAAATTTAATGCAAGTCGTATTATTCTTAAACCAGCAAGTGACGGTACCGGCGTAATCGCTGGTGGTGCAACTCGCCCTGTCGTTGAACTTGCAGGTATTAAAGATATTTTGACAAAGTCATTGGGTTCAAACAACGCTTCTAACGTGGTAAGAGCAACTATTAAAGCTCTTAGCATGATTAAAAGTTAAGTAAAGAAGGATTCAAAATGGCATTAGATAATCTTACACCAGCAGAAAACTCTACTAAAAAGATCAAACGCGTAGGTCGTGGTCAAGGTAGTGGTATGGGTAAAACTGCAAGCCGTGGTAATAATGGTCAAAAGTCTCGTACAGGTTACAAACGTAAAAGAGGTTTTGAAGGTGGTCAACAACCACTTCAACGAAGATTACCAAAAGTTGGTTTTACTTCTAAAGTTGAAAAACCTTATATTATCAATGTTGATAAAATTAAAGCAGTTGCAGAACTTGCTGAAATTACAGTTGATACAATTCGTGAAGTACATAAAATGGCAAGTACAGTTGTTAAAGTGAAATTGATTGGTGCAGGCGCAAAAGCGCTAACGGCTAAAATCAAAGACGAAAACGTCGTTTTTACTGGAATGAGTAAATGAGCCAAGATCTTACGAAGAAGATCTTAGTTACATTAGGCTTTATATTTGCATACAGGATACTGGCATATGTGCCAGTTCCTGGTGTAAATCTAGCCGTAATTAAAGAGTTCTTCGACTCCAATAGCTCAAATGCCCTTGGAATGTTTAATATGTTCAGCGGTAACGCTGCACAACGTCTTAGTATTATATCGTTAGGTATTATGCCTTACATCACCGCATCTATTATCATGGAACTTCTTGCAGCAACTTTCCCCGCACTTGGTAAAATGAAAAAAGAGCGTGATGGTATGGTTAGATACATGCAAATCATTCGATATGCAACGATTGTTATTACGATTGTACAAGCCATTGGTGTTTCCGTTGGTCTTGGAGGGTTAAGTGGTCGCGCAGGCGAGAGTGCTATTATGATCGATATGACAACCTTTACAGCGATTGCTGCTGCGAGTATGCTTACTGGAACCATGTTACTCATGTGGATTGGTGAGCAGATTACACAGCGCGGTATTGGTAATGGTATCAGTTTGATTATTTTTGCAGGTATCGTTTCAGGAATTCCTAGTGCGATTGGCGGAACCATTAACCTTGTCAATACGGGAGAGTTAAATTTCCTTGTTGTCATTGGTATTTTAGCCGTTATCTTAGCGACGGTTGGTTCTATTATTTATGTTGAAATGGGTGAGCGTCGTATTCCGATTTCATATTCGCGAAAAGTCGTGCTTCAAAATCAACACAAACGTATTATGAACTATGTGCCTATTAAAATGAATCTTAGTGGTGTTATTCCTCCTATTTTTGCAAGTGCAATTTTGATGTTTCCATCAACTATTATGCAAGCAAGTACAAACCCTATTGTTCAATCCATTCATGATTTTCTCAACCCAAACAGCTATGTTTTTAACGTTCTTACATTCTTGTTTGTTATTTTCTTTGCGTATTTTTATGCATCGATTGTTTTCAATGCAAAAGATATCTCTGAGAATCTTAAAAAACAAGGTGGTTTTATTCCCGGTGTTCGACCAGGTGAAAGCACAGCACTTTTCTTAAATGAAGTAGCCGGCAGATTAACCCTTTGGGGATCAATCTACCTAGGGCTTATTTCTACCCTTCCATGGGTTTTGGTAAAAGTGATGGGAGTACCGTTCTATTTTGGTGGAACAGCTGTATTGATTGTTGTGCAAGTAGCACTTGATACAATGCGTAAAATTGAAGCACAGATGTACATGAATAAATATGAAACACTTAGTGCTGTAGGTCTTTAATTGTATGGCAATTACCATCAAAAAAGCTCAAGAGATAGCAAAGCTTTCTGTTGCGAATAAGATTGTTGCCCAAACGTTAGAGTATCTTACAGGTAATATTCATCCAGGGCTTAGCTTGAAAGAGCTGAATGCCATGGGTGAGTCTTACATTCATAGTCTTGGTGCACGTCCTGCCTTTAAAGGACTTTATGGTTTTCCAGCTGGAGTTTGTACCTCTGTCAATGAAGTGATTATTCACGGCATTCCTACCGATTACTGTCTTAAAGAAGGTGATATTGTAGGCCTAGATATTGGTACAGAAGTAGATGGTTGGTATGGCGATTCTGCTGTAACTGTCGGTGTTGGAGAGATATCAAAAAGTGATGAGAGCTTAATTGCATGTGCAAAAGATGCGCTTTACTTTGCGATTGATTTTATTCAACCGGAGATGCGTTTTAAAGAGTTGAGTCATGGCATAGAGCAATTTATTCTTCAAAAAGGGTATGTTCCTTTGCGTGGATTTTGCGGGCATGGTATTGGTAGAAAGCCTCATGAAGAGCCAGAACTTCCAAATTATTTAGAAGGGATTAACCCAAAAAGTGGTCCTAAAATCAAAAATGGTATGGTGTTTTGTATTGAACCAATGATCTGTCATAAAGATGGCACGCCTAAAATTTTGGACGATAAGTGGTCTGTTGTTTCAGCAGATGGGTTAAGAGGAAGCCACTATGAGCACACGGTTGCAATAGTAGATGGTAAAGTAGAAATTTTGTCTCTATCTTGAGATCATAGGAGGTAAAATGGCAAAAGATGACGTAATTGAAATTGATGGAAAAGTGATAGAAGCACTTCCCAACGCAACCTTTAAAGTTGAAGTACAAAATAGCCATGTGATTTTATGTCACATTGCAGGAAAAATGAGAATGCATTATATTAAGATAATGCCCGGAGATACCGTGAAAGTTGAGTTAACACCGTATAGTTTAGATAAAGGGCGTATAACTTATAGGTATAAGTAAATTATTAGCTTAATTTATGTATAATTTGCCCCTTTTGTAAAGCTGTGTGAAGAATAATCGAAAAAGGAACCACTGTTTTTTCGATTGTTGGTTTGAGATACATCATCAAACCTGTGACAGTTTAACTCAAAATTCCAGTGGAAATAAAAGTTCAGGAGTCACGAATGAAAGTACGACCTTCTGTAAAGAAGATGTGCGATAAGTGCAAAGTGATTAAACGAAAAGGTATCGTTAGAGTCATTTGCGTAAATCCAAAACATAAACAGAGACAAGGATAAGCATGGCAAGGATTGCAGGTGTAGACCTTCCAATGAAAAAGAGAGTAGAGTATGGTTTAACATATATCTACGGTATAGGTTTAACAAGTTCTAGAGCTATTTTAACAGCAACTGGAATTTCGTTTGATAAAAGAGTTCATGAGCTAAGTGAAGATGATGTTGCTGCGATTCGTAAAGAGATCCAAGCAGGATTTCAAGTAGAGGGTGACCTTCGTAAAAAAGTGGCTATGGATATTAAAGCTTTGATGGATATGGGAAGCTATAGAGGTCTTAGACATAGAAAAGGCTTGCCAGTTCGTGGACAAAAAACAAAAACGAATGCGCGTACCCGTAAAGGTAAAAAACGTACCGTTGGCGCAAAAGCTAAATAACGAAGTCTCAAAGGGAAACAGATGGCAAAAAGAAAAGTAGTACGTAAAAAAGTTGTTAAGAAAAATATTGCAAAAGGTGTCCTGTACATCTC
Source organism: Sulfurospirillum sp. (assembly GCF_036802865.1). NCBI lineage: Bacteria > Pseudomonadati > Campylobacterota > Epsilonproteobacteria > Campylobacterales > Sulfurospirillaceae > Sulfurospirillum > Sulfurospirillum sp. Next base: position 176,959 of record NZ_DAIRVK010000006.1, read on the forward strand.
AGCAACATTTAATAACACTGTCGTAACTGTAACTGATGAGATGGGAAATGTTATTGCTTGGAGCAGTGCAGGTAGTTTGGGCTTTAAAGGTAGTAAAAAATCTACTCCTTATGCAGCACAACAAGCCGTAGAAGATGCATTGACTAAAGCAAAAGAACATGGTCTCAAAGAAATCGGTATTAAAGTTCAAGGCCCGGGCAGTGGTCGTGAAACAGCGGTAAAAAGTGCTGGTACAACAGACGGTATTAAAGTGTCTTTTCTAAAAGATATTACACCTCTACCACACAATGGCTGTAGACCTCCAAAAAGAAGAAGAGTTTAATTCTAGATATTAGAATTTAACTTTTTAAGAGAAACAAAATAATTTTTTCGTTTATGCAATAGATTAGGAGAAAAAATGGCAAGATATAGAGGACCAGTCGAAAAGCTCGAGAGAAGACTTGGTGTCAGCTTAGCCCTTAAAGGTGAGCGCAGACTTGCTGGTAAAAGCGCATTAGATAAGCGACCATATGCACCAGGTCAACACGGACAAAGAAGAGCAAAAATTAGTGAGTATGGACTCCAATTAAGAGAGAAGCAGAAAGCTAAATTTATGTATGGAGTTTCTGAAAAACAATTCAGACGTATATTTGACGAAGCAGCACGTAAAGAAGGAAATACAGGTATTAACCTCGTACTTCTTATCGAAAGAAGACTTGACAATGTTGTTTACCGTATGGGTTTTGCAACAACAAGAAGATTTGCACGTCAATTAGTTACACATGGACATATTTTAGTGAATGGCAGCAAAGTTGACATTCCTTCATATATCGTACGTGCTGGTGACAAAATAGAGGTTTGCGAAAAATCTAAAAATAATCCACAAGTTAAAAGAGCTCTTGAATTAACACAACAAACTGGTATTGCACCATGGGTTGATGTTGAAAGAGAAAAAGCTATGGGTATTTTTACACGTATCCCTGAGAGAGAAGAAGTAGTTATTCCGGTTGAAGAAAGATTAATCGTTGAGCTATACTCTAAATAATAAAGTAGGTAGTATATGAAAAAAATCAATACATCAGCTTACATGCCAACTGAAATTGAGGTAGAGAATATTGCTGCAAATAAGGTTCAAATTAGTGCATACCCATTTGAATCTGGTTTTGCGGTAACATTGGCACATCCTTTACGTAGATTGCTTTTAAGCAGTACGGTAGGATCTGCCCCGACGGCTGTAAAGATTGAAGGCGTAACCCATGAATTTGATAGCATGCGCGGTATGCTTGAAGATGTTGCTCTTTTCATCATTAACCTCAAAAATATTCGTTTTAAAATCAAAGGTGATGAGAAACGTGTAGAGGTTAACTACTCATTTACTGGACCAAAAGAGATCAAAGGAAGTGATTTAGCGAATGCACAAATTGAGATTGTTACACCAGATGCTTATTTGGCAACAATCAATGAAGATGCAGAGTTTAACTTCTCTTTAATTCTTGAAAAAGGAATCGGCTATGTTCCAAGTGAGAACATTAGAGGTTTAGTTGGAGAAGATTACATTGCACTTGATGCTTTCTTTACACCTGTAAAAAGAGCTGTGTATGATATCGAAAATGTTTTGGTTGAAGATAACCCTAACTATGAGAAGATCGTTTTCACAATTGAAACAGATGGACTTGTATCTCCAATTGAAGCTTTTAAAAATTCACTTGAAGCGATGTATGCTCAAATGTCAGTATTCAATGGCATTTTAGATATTGCAGTAGCTCCAAAAAGTGAGAGTTCCAATGAGAACGTTGAGTTAGGAAAGCTATTACAGAGTATTGAAGAGTTAAATCTGAGTGCTCGTAGCTTCAACTGTTTAGATAGAGCAGAGGTTAAATTTATTGGCGAACTTGCTCTTATGAGTGAGTTAGAGCTCAAAAACCTTAAGAATCTAGGCAAAAAATCGTTAGAAGAGATCAGACAAGTTATGGAAGAGAGTGGTTATCCTGTTGGATATAATTTCTCTGACGAGACAGCAAGTTTGCTCAAGAAAAAAATTGAAGATTTAAAATCTGAAGCCAACGAGGGTTAATTTATGAGACATAAGCACGGATACAGAAAGCTTGGTCGTACTTCATCACACAGAGCGGCGTTGTTGAAGAACTTGGCTATAGCTGTTATTAAATATGAGAAAATCGAGACAACACTTCCTAAAGCAAAAGAGCTTAGAGGATTTGTTGAAAAATTGATTACGCAAGCTGGAGTTGGTGGCGATCATGCTCACAAAACTATTTTTGCTGCACTTCAAGATAAAGAATGCACTAAAAAATTAGTTAACGAGATTGCACCTAAATATGTTGAAAGAAATGGCGGTTACACCCGTATTATTAAAACACGTATTAGAAAAGGCGACGCAGCGCCTATGGCGTTTTTAGAGCTCGTCTAGATCTTATTTTTTCGTTTGGAAGCCAAAGGCTTCCAAACTTCTTCATGTTAAATTTTTTTACCCTAAACTACTACTTTCCCTCTAAAAAATTAAGTCACTTTTAACTCAAACTATTGTTAAATTAGATACTTTTGCTATAGGAGAATCTATGATACCATTTAGTGACGAAGAGTTGCTTCCCGTTGTTGAAAAATCACTTGAAAAAATAAAGCCAATGTTGGCATTAGACGGCGGAGGGCTCACTTTACTTGGCATTAAAAGTGGACGTGTTTATGTTCAGCTTCAAGGAGCTTGCCAAGGCTGTGCATCCAGTGGTCAAACACTCAAATACGGTGTTGAGCGACAATTAAGAATTGATATTCACCCTGAACTAGAAGTTGTAAATATTTTACCTGGGATGGAGCATGAGTTTGAAGCAGTTGGAGAATAATGAACGCGTATATTAAAAAAGGTATCGAAAAATTTTATGAAAAAAACTTTTCAGAGGCAATGCATCAGTTTGCATTAGCGTTGAGTGTTGATTCTAAATCCAAAGAAGCCCGCATTGGTGCTATTTTATGTGACATGGCAACCAGTAATGAAGAACAAGCAATGGCCCTTTTTGAGTACTATATTTTAACCAAAGAAAATGGTGCTGAAGATTGTGAAGAGGTGATGGAAGAGATCATCAATTCTGTTGAGAAGCACAGTGAAAAAATAGCACATTTATTTAAAGAGAATGATTTGGAAGCTCGTATTAATGCGGAAAATGGAATTAAATACGAAGATTTTATGGCGCTTATCGAATCACGAGGTAGTTTTAAAGAAGCTTTTGAAGATATTATGTTTTCAACGAAAGTGATTATCTCTAAAAAAGAAGATTTTGTTGATTTCTTAGCTAAATTGATTGAAAATGGTTTTGTTGAAATGTCTTTAAATTATCTTGAGAGTGCTGTCACTCTTTTCCCAAACGATGAACAACTTTTATCGCTTATCAAAAAAGTACAAAAATAGAGAGCCACTTTGAAACTTGACCTAGAAAATTATGCACCGTTTTCACATGTAACGGATAACTCTTCTGAATGTGATGCAACAAGCATCTTTCTTACTACAAATCAAAATGCTGCATATCAGCAAAATGCGATTGATCGTGGATGCACTAAATTTGTAACGGCTAAGGAGTGTTTGGAACTTCTTGGCATTTCTGATGCCATTAAAATTATTGGTATTACAGGGACGAATGGTAAAACGACCACTGCTGCTGCAATTTACTCAATTCTTCTGGATTTAGGAAAACAAGTAGGATTACAAGGTACAAGGGGTTGTTTTATTAATGACCACCGTATTGAAGACAAAAGCCTTACTACGCCACCTATTTTACAAACAATTCACAATCTTAAAATGGCAGTAGAATCAGGATGTGAATATTTTGTTATGGAGGTCAGCTCTCACGCCATTGTTCAAAATCGTATTGATGGACTTTCCTTTGCCCTCAAGATTTTGACGAATGTTACACAAGACCATCTTGATTTCCATAAAACGATTGATGAATATATTGCAGTCAAGAGTCGGTTTTTTGATGATGAGAGTTTGAAACTTATCAATAAAGATGAAAGTAAAATTCGCTTTAATCGTACTAACGCAATGAGCTATGGCATTGAACATCCTGCAACGTATAAAATTCTTGCGTATTCGCTTAAAGAGGGTATTAGTGCTGCTGTGGCAAAGATTGAAAAAGTTTACGACTTTGAATCGCCATTACATGGCTTTTTTAACCTCTATAACATTTTAGCAGCTATTAGTGCTGTTGACATGTTAGGTGTTGCCCCAATGGAAGCTATCTGCAAAGCTGTAGAACATTTTGGTGGCGTTGAAGGTCGTATGGAAGTAGTGAGTAATGATCCTCTTGTGATAGTTGATTTTGCACATACACCTGATGGTATGGAAAAAGTACTTGATAGTATGAAAGAGCGTGATCTTGTAGTCGTTTTTGGTGCAGGTGGAGATAGAGATCGTACCAAGCGTCCTAAAATGGGAGCAATGGCTCAGCGTTATGCCAAAAAAATTGTTGTCACCAGTGATAATCCTAGGTCTGAAGAACCACAAAGCATTATTACTGAAATTTTACAAGGGATGAATCCTCGTGAACATTTACATGTCGAAGCAGATCGGTATAAAGCAATTGAAAAAGCATTGATGATGCAAGAAAAAAATGAAGTACTTTTAATTCTTGGAAAAGGCGATGAAACGTACCAAGAGATTCAAGGTAAAAAGTTTCCTTTCGATGATCGAGAGGTTGTAAAAAGTATCATCGCTCAATGGGCTAAGCAAAAATAGGGTAAAATAAACAAATTTCTTAAACTTAAAGAGGTAGAAAAGCGATGACGCTTGAGATGTTATACAGTAAAATTCACAGGGCTACTGTAACGGATGCCAACTTGAACTATGTAGGTTCTATTACAATTGATAAAGAGTTAATTGCTGCTTCAAACCTAAGTGTTGGGCAGAAAGTTGAAGTGGTTAATATCAACAACGGTGAGCGTTTTACAACGTATGTGATTGAGGGGAAAGCCGGTGGACGAGATATCTGCCTCAATGGAGCCGCCGCTCGCAAAGCGCATATTGGTGATAAAATTATTATCATTGCGTATGCCCATATGACGAAAGCTGAGATGGAGACTTTTAAGCCAACGGTTGTGCTGGTTGATGACAACAACGCAATGGCTGAAGTACGAGACTATATCTAATGTTTGAAAATTTTGATCTTTCCAAAGTGGGCGCGATGCTTGAAGAAGCACAAAAGCAAGCACAAAAAATGCATGAAGATGCAAGCAATAAACAATTTACCGCTAAAAGTGGCGGTGGAATGGTCAGCGTAAGCATGAATGGCAATGGCGAAGTGATTGACATAACGCTGGATGATTCACTCTTAAGCGATAAAGAATCATTACAGATCTTGCTTATGAGCGCAATGAATGACGTTTCCAAAATGGTAGAAGATAATAAAAAACTAGCGACAACTCAGATGCTCTCAGGCATTGGGGGATTTGGCGCAAAAAGTTAAGGAGCAGTATGTGAAATGTCTAGGACTATTTCTTTTTTTATTGATAACCCCAGCCCTCTTTGCAGCAGATGCACCGGCATCTTCACCAGCTCCTGCTTCAAAAGCAGAGTTTGTTTATCCTGATTTTTCACAGTGCTTTGAAAAAAATAAACTGTCTGTTGTCTATTTTGGTAAAACACGTGCTATTGCAATCAGCGAAAAACAAGCAGTTGCTTACTCAAAAGAGAAACCAAGCGTTCCGTATGTAAGGTATGATGCTTACTCTAATCTTTATTTATTTGATTCTCCCAAACCACTTATTCCTGTCAAATTAAAAGCAACCACTGAAATGAAACTTGGTGAATGGCTTGTCAGTATGACCGATAGCTCTTTAGTGGCAGTTAATGCTTCTAAAATAGGCAAAAGTGGCAATGAGTTGTTTGAATTTGGCGGCGTGGGTGAACCCAATAGTCTCGTGGGTGGTCTATGTTGTGAAATGTATGGATTGGGTATTGGAGATAAATTTTTTATTAGCTCAGAAGAGTTAGATCGTTTTATTAAAGGACAATCCGCTTCATTTTCAGAGCTTGGCGTACGTGTTGTAGATGGCAATGAAAGTGTGGTTGTTGATTTTGTTGACCCTAATTTTAAAGATGCAAAACTTAAAGCAGGCGACAAAATTACGTTACTTAATGGAAAAAAAGTAAGTAATATTACTGAGTTTGCCGATGCGCTTAAAACATTTAAAGATCTTACAAAAGTTAGTGCTCAAATTCAGCGCGATAACGCATGGATTGAAGAGAATATTTTGGCACCAAAACCGATTGTTAAAAAAGTTGAGCCTAAAAAAATACCATTACCTGAAAAGAAAAAAGAGAGTTATCTTCAAGGCAAAGGTTTTAAATTTGACACGGAGCTTAGAATTAAAGATATAGCACGTGGTTCTTTTGCTGAAAAAAGTGGTCTTAAAGTAGGTGATCGTTTAATCCAAGTTGATCAACTCCCTGTTGAGCGAATGGCTGAAGCGGATGCTTATTTAGAAAAAAATCGTACTCGCGAGATAAGCCTCTTGTTTGATCGAGATGATTTTCAGTTTTTTGTAACATTAAATCGTTGAAAGGGATGTTTTGAGTTCTAAAGCGTTAATCGAAAAATTTGAATTGTTTTTAAAAGCAAAACTTCCTGTTGTTGAGAGTTTTCATCCTCATTTTAACCATGCTTTTGGCGAAATGTTGGATGTAGGTGGAAAACGGTTTCGTCCCCTTTTGTTACTCAGTGTTGTTGAAAGTTCTAAACCACTTTTGGTTGAAAATGCTTTACATGCAGCGCTTGGCTTAGAAATGATGCATACGTATTCACTCATCCACGATGATCTCCCTTGTATGGATAATGCTGACCTTAGGCGTGGGCATCCTACGTTACATGTAAGTTATGATGAGACGACTGCGGTACTCATTGGCGATGCTTTGAACACCCATGCATTTTATCTTTTAGCTAATGCGCCATTGAGTGCTGAGATTAAGATCAAATTGGTTTCCATTCTCTCTGGAGATGCTGGCATTTATGGTATGGTTTTAGGTCAGGCTATTGACTGTTTTTTTGAAGACAAGCATTTAAAAATAGATGAACTTACGTTTCTGCATCTGCACAAAACGGCAAAATTAATCGCAGCATCTCTTCTTATGGGTGCAGTTATTTGTGAGCTTGATAAAGCAACACAAGAAGTGTTGTATCAATTTGGACTTAAACTGGGACTTTTGTTTCAAGTGCAAGATGACATTATAGACGCAACTTTGAGCAGTGAAGAAGCTGGAAAACCAACACAAAATGATGGGCATAAAAACTCATTTGTAAATTTGCTAGGACTTGAGGGTGCTCAAAAAGAGAAACAAAAACTTCTTCTAGAGTTAGATAGTGAGTTAGGTAAGCTTGATGTAGCTTTGTCGAAAAGACTGAAAAGCATTGTTGATGAATATTTTAAAGGATGAAGAATCGATGGAAAATAAAAAAATACTAAAAAAACAAGCTGATACAATCCGTTTCTTAGCAGCAGATATGGTTCAACGTGCTAATAGTGGACACCCAGGAGCACCTATGGGCTTGGCAGATATCGTGACAATCTTAGCGAGACACATTACGCATAATCCAAAAAATCCAAAGTGGTTAAACCGTGATCGTTTAGTATTTAGTGGTGGACATGCTTCAGCACTTGTTTACTCGTTTTTGCATTTAACAGGTTATGATATTAGTATCGAAGATTTGAAAAATTTTAGACAACTTGGCAGTAAAACACCCGGTCATCCTGAGTATGGCGATGTTCCAGGTGTTGAAGTCACCACAGGTCCTTTAGGGCAAGGTATTTCTAATGCGGTTGGTTTTGCCATGGCAACCAAATATGCAGCGACGCTTTTAAATACGCCTAAAGCAGAAGTAATTACGCATAAAGTGTACTGTTTGTGCGGTGATGGTGATCTTCAAGAAGGTATTAGCTATGAGGCATGTTCTCTTGCAGGGCATTTGAGCTTAGATAATTTAGTTGTTATTTATGATAGTAACGCCATTACCATTGAAGGTGATACATCTATTGCTTGGAGCGAAGATGTTAAGCAGCGTTTTGAGGCGCAAGGTTGGGAAGTTTCACGTATTGATGGGCATGATTATGATGAAATTAATGCCGTTTTAGAGCAATCAAAAGAGCAAACAAAGCCTTATTTAATTATTGCGGATACTACGATTGCGAAAGGTGCTTGCGAGATGGAAGGAAGCCATCACGCACATGGTGCCCCTCTCGGATGTGAAGAGATTAAAAATTCTAAAATAAAAGCGGGATTTGATCCTGAGCAAAGTTTTAGTGTAGATGAAGATGTACGTGCTCGCTTTAGCTGTGCTCTTGAAAAAGGCGATTTGGCTGAAGCTAATTGGAATGCACTGGTTAAAAATAGTTTAAGTGCAGAGAAAAAAGAACTTCTTGAATCACTGCAAAAGCCTGATTTTTCAAAGATTGAGTGGCCGAATTTTGAAAGTGATGTCGCAACACGCGATAGTAATGGAAAGATTTTAAATGCCATCGCTAAAGCAATTCCTAGTTTCTTAGGCGGTAGTGCAGATCTTGGGCCATCGAATAAAAGTGAGCTTAACGGTATGGGAGATTTCCCATTTGGTCGTAACATTCACTTTGGTATTCGTGAACATGCCATGGGTGCTATTATTAATGCTTTTGCTTTATATGGATTGTTTATTCCTTTTGGCGCTACCTTCTTTATTTTTAGTGATTATATGAAACCTTCCGTTCGTTTGGCTGCACTTATGAGACTCAGAAATTTTTATATATGGACGCACGATAGTATTGGTGTGGGTGAAGATGGTCCAACACATCAGCCGATTGAGCAACTCAGTCAATTCAGGGCTCTTCCAAATTTCTACGTTTACCGTCCATGTGATGGTAGGGAGAATGTGAAAGCATGGCAAAAAGCTCTAAGTATGCAAGCCCCATCCGCTTTTGTCTGTTCACGTCAAAAGCTCAAAGCGCTAAAAGACGATAGAGCGTTTGGTGATGTTGAAAATGGCGGTTATCTGCTTAAAAAGCGAGAAAATGCAACCGTAACATTAATGGCAAGTGGAAGTGAAGTTTATATGGCTCTGGAAGTGGGCTGTGTGCTAACAAAGTTGGGTATTATAACCAACATTGTGAGTGTTCCATGTTTTGATCTTTTAGTAGAACAAGACAAAGCATATATTGACACAATTATTGATCCTTCAACGAAAATTTTTGCTATTGAAGCTAGTGCTGGTAACGAATGGTACCGCTTTGCTGATGAAGTCATTGGTATGAAACGTTTTGGTGCAAGCGCACCAGCGGAACTGTTATTTGAAAAATTTGGTTTGACATCGGATGCTGTAACTGAGAAAATTTGTTCAACGTTGGGTGTTAAATATCAAAAAAGCAGTGGTGCTGGTTGTAAGTGTTAGGATGAATCAAGCTATTATCTTTGACCTTGATGGCACACTTCTTGATACGCTTGAAGATATTGCCATAAGTGCCAATTTTGCACTCACAACGCTTGGTTATCAAGCACATGAGAGCGAAAAATACCGCTATTTTGTAGGTGAAGGTGTTTTCAAACTTTTTGAAAACATCTTTGCCTCTAACCCTCAAACCCAAGAGACGATTCAAAAAGCTGTTGCGCTTTTTGAAAGCCATTATGCGAAACAGTTTAATCAAAATACGAAGCTTTATGATGGCATCAGTAAGATGCTTACATTTCTTCAAAAACGTGGTTTTAAGATGGCAATTCTCTCCAATAAACCCGATAGTTTTACAAAACTATGTGCTATCAAGTATTTGCGAGAATGGAAGTTTGATGTTGTGTATGGTGCTCGTGAAGGAATTCCACGAAAGCCTCATCCAAAGGGTGCTTTGGATATCGTAGATATTTTACATGTAAAGCCAGATGTTTGTTATTATTTAGGTGACACGATGATTGATATGCAAACAGCTAATAGTGCTGGTATGATAGCACTTGGAGCACTTTGGGGATTTAGAGAAGAAGCTGAGCTTAGAGAGCATGGGGCGCAGCATTTAGTTAAAACACCCAGCGAGGTCATAAAACTCCTCGCTGAAGTTTGATTTTTTAGGATTTAAATTTTCCCAATTCGTTATTAAGATTCTCTGTCATAGTATGAAGGTGTTCAGATGCCTGAGAGACATTGTCTATGCTCGTGACATTTTCTTTTGAAATGACATTAATTTTTTCAATCTCTTCCACCATACCCTTGATTTGTGTTGCCGTGTGAACAAAATTATCAACCGTTGCATGGGCATTTTCAATTGTTTTTTGGATGGTTGTATCGATGTTGTTCATACCATCTTGGAGTTCTATAGAAATAGATGCAAGAGCATTTACTTCCACAGCATTGTGTGCAATGTCGGTATTGGCATCCATGATAGACTGAACCACAACGTTGATGGTTGCATCAATCTCTACCAAGCTCTTTTGAGTACGTTCTGCAAGTTTTCTCACTTCATCTGCTACGACAGCAAACCCACGTCCATGTTCTCCTGCTCGCGCCGCTTCAATAGCAGCATTTAAAGCTAAAAGGTTTGTTTGATCGGCAATATCACGGATAATGCTTAACACCTCTTTGACTTCATTGGCATTATGGCTCACTGTATTAAGACGATCAGCTAAGCCTTGCTCTTTTACGGCTGTTTCTTGCATCGTACGTTCAAGATGTTCTGCTTGATTTTTAACGGTATTGATGTCTTGTTGTGTTTTACGCAATGCTTCTTGGGATGCAGTTGCTTTTTGTACGGATGCTTCAATGGCACTGGTGAGTGCTATACCATTGTCTTTGGTTTTACTGACGATTCTTGCTTCAGCATCCACATTTCTTACCACTTCAGAAGCCGTACGAGAAAGCTCTTCGGAGATAGAAGCATTTTCGTTACTGATTTCTTTAGATTTTTTCACGATGTCATGCAGTTTTTCAATGAATTTATTGATATTCCCTGATACTTGTCCAAACTCATCATGGCTTGCTGCTTGAAGGCGTTGTCTAAGATCACCTTCGGAACTTGAGAGATCTTGAACAACTTTGTTGAGCTGATCAAGAGGTTTTAGAAGAAGTTTGATTAAAAAGATCATGATGGTGATAGAAAGAACCAACATGATAACACCCATAATAAAAAGCTCTTTTGTTTGGCGATTTAAAAATTCATAAGCCATTTCTTTATCAAAAGCAATACCGGGAATCCAACTGGTTTCTTCTGACATTTTATAAGCAAAAAGTTTATGGTCTCCGTCTTGCGTATATTCAATTAATCCTTCTGGCTCAGCTGTAAGATAAGGTTTTAAGTTAGATTCTTTACCAAGACGATCAGCTTTTGGATGTGCAATAATTGTTTTTTTAGCATCCAAAAGCATTCCATAGCCACCATTTATTTGAACATCGCTGACAGCTTTTACAATACGGTTTAAGTCAAACATTGTAGCAACAGCACCAATAATTTTTCCATTTTTGACAATAGGTGCTGTTACTGCAATTAAATTGATAGGTTCTGCCGTACCGATATAAATATCTGTCACACTCGCTTTTTGCGTTGCCATAGCAAGGGTGTACCATGGACGCTTTCGAGGATCAACTTTAGCAATCGTAGGGCTACCATAAAGCATGACACCACTTTTCTCAAACCCTAAAAAGCTGTCTTTACCTCCCGTTGTTTTGGTGGTTTCTTGTAAAATTGCTTTTATTTGTGCTTCGCTCATATCTTCCATATCACTCAGCATTCTAGCCGAACTACTCAGAATATTTTTTTGCCCTGATAACCAAAGGTCGATATAATCGGTCAAAGAACGCGAAGCCATTTTGAGGTTTGCTTCAACTTGGATAATGCTGTTTTTCTTGGTATCTATATAACTTACAAAACCAAATGTTGTAAGACTGATACAGATTAAGAGTGAAATAATCAGGGTAACTTTTGTCTTGAACTGCATAAAAGACTCCTTTTTTTCTTATCGTAGTAATTATTGAGAAAAGAATGCTTCACAAAATATTAAATTTGTACACTATATTTGATTATAACATCGACAACGTGATCTAAATGAGACTTTTTTTAATTATATCACAGAAAAGTTTGATACTAGATGCTCGATAATTCGTAAGAAAAAGGGGTGCAGCAAGAGAGTTTTCTCTTGCTGTGAAGAAAGATTAAAGCACTATTAGGATTTGAATTTGCCCAGTTCATTGTTAAGATTTTCCGTCATCACATGTAAATGTTCAGATGCTTGAGAAACATTGTCAATGCTTCCTACATTTTCTTTAGAAATGACATTTATTTTTTCAATTTCATTAACAATATGCTTGATCTTATTAGCGGTTGCAATAAAGCTTTCAACTGTCAAATGGGTATCATTTGTTGTTTGATGAATGATAGTAGCGATGGCATTCATCTCTTCTTGAAGTTCCACGGAGATGGATGCAAGTGCGATAACTTCATTAGCATTGGTTGCAATCTCAGTATTGGCATCCATGATAGACTGAACCACAACATTAATGGTTGCATCTATATCCACAAGGCTTTTTTGGGTTCGTTCAGCCAATTTGCGTACTTCATCTGCAACAACGGCAAATCCTCGTCCATGTTCACCCGCTCGTGCAGCTTCAATAGCGGCATTTAGCGCTAGAAGGTTTGTTTGATCTGCGATTTCACGGATAATATTCAAAACCTCTTTCACTTCATTGGCATTATGACTAACCGTATTAAGGCGTTCTGCCAAGCTTTGCTCTTTCTGTGCTGTTGTTTGCATCGTGTTTTCAAGGTATTCGACTTTATTTTTAACATCACTGATGTCAGTTTGGGTTTGTTGTAAAATCTGTTGTGATGCTTTGGCCTTTGTCACAGAGGCTTCGATGGTTTCAGTTAATGCAAGTCCTTCTTGTTTGGTACTCTCTACTATTTTTGATTCTGTATCAACATTTTTCACTACTTCAGAGGCTGTACGGGATAGTTCCTCTGAGATCGAAGCGTTTTCATTACTAATGGTTTTCGATTTTTTGACAATTTCATGCAATTTTTCAATGAATTTGTTGATGTTAAGCGAAACATGTCCAAATTCATCCTTGTGTTCAACTATGAGTCGTTGTCTAAGATCACCTTCACTGCTTGAGAGTGCTTCTACTACGTTGTTTAGATTATCCAGAGGCGTTAGAAGTTTTTTAATAAAAAAGATCATGACACCGATGGAGACGACAAGCATGATCAGTCCCATGATGAAAAGCTCTTTAATTTGTGTGTTTAAAAAAGTATAAGCTGCAGATTTATCAAAGGTAATGGCTGGAGTCCACCCTGTTTCAGTTGATATTTTATAAGCAAAGATTTTCTCAACACCATTGAATGTATAGCTGATAATAGACTCTTTCTTATCGCCAAATTGGCGTGTTAATTCAGGTACTAAGCTAGCAAGATCTTTGCCTAAAAGTTCTTTATTGGGATGTGCGATCAAAATGCCTTTTGTATCGGTAAGAATTCCGTATCCGCCATTAAAATTAATGTCTGCCAACATTTTAAAAAGAGCATCGAGTTCAATATTGGTAGCAATAACACCCACCAGTGTTCCACTACTGTAAATAGGAGCCATAATAGCAACAACGTATTTTTTGGTACTCGAACTGAGAAAAGCATCACTTGCGCCTGCTTGTTTAGATGTTTTTGCAGTAACATACCAAGGACGTGTTCGTGGATCAAAGCCAGCTGCTACTTTTGCTCCACTTCCATAGATCATGTTTCCATTTTCTAAACCGATAAAAGAGTCAACACCACCAATCGTTTTGCTAAGTTCTTGAAGCTTGTTTTTTAACGCTTCATCGTCTAATGTGGCAATGTTAGTAAGTGAGCGTGCAGTTGCTTCTACCACGTCTTTTTTGGAAGAGATCCACAGATCAATATAATCTGTTAATGAACGTGATGCCATCTGTATGCTGGATTCAACTTGTATAACGCTGTTTTTCTTGGTGTCGACGTAGCTAAAGAAGCCAAAAATGGTAAGGCTCAGAAACATTAGCGCTGAAATGGTCAGTGTAACTTTTGTTTTAAATTGCATATAAATTCCCCCTGTGTCAAACAACTTTAAGTTATTCTAGCACAAAATGTCACACGCGGGGCGTTCCAAGCAAAGATTTTCTTTGCTTGGAGTAAAAGTGTTACGACTTAAACTTCCCAAGTTCGTTGTTGAGATTTTCAGTCATAACATGAAGGTGTTCAGAGGCTTGAGAGACATTGTCAATACTTCCCACGTTTTCTTTAGAGATCACATTGATTTTTTCTATTTCATCGACAATCTTTTTGATTTTGGTTGCAGTATCAATAAAGTCATTCACGGTATGATGCGATTCATCAATGGTTTTATGAATGATATTGGCTACATTATTCATACCATCTTGCAGTTCAATAGAGATAGACGCAAGTGCATTGACTTCTCCCGCATTGTGTGCGATGTCTGTATTGGCATCCATAATGGATTGAACAACAACATTAATCGTTGCATCTATCTCAACCAAGCTTTTTTGAGTACGTTCTGCAAGTTTGCGTACTTCATCTGCAACAACAGCAAAACCACGTCCATGTTCACCTGCACGTGCAGCTTCAATAGCAGCGTTTAAAGCTAAAAGGTTTGTTTGATCAGCAATATCTCGAATAACCCCTAAAACATCTTTGACTTCATTGGCATTATGGCTTACGGTATTAAGTCGATCTGCTAGGTTTTGCTCTTTTAGTGCGGTTGCTTGCATGGTGTGTTCGAGTTGTTCTACTTTGGTTTTAACATCAAAGATATCTTGTTGGGTATCACTGAGTG
>NZ_DAIRVK010000007.1:0-22052 GCF_036802865.1 Sulfurospirillum sp.
ATTGTCAATCCTTAATATTATTTTACCAAGTTGACACGGAATTTCTAACACTCCCAAGTTTATTCATTAATCTTGATTTTTTTTCAATAAAAAAACCATTTTTATATGTATATATTCCTCTATATTTTGATATAAAATAAACTATTTTACTAACATCATCATTTTGCAGTAATAATTTTATATCATCAAAATTGAGATTTAACTGAGTTAATTGATAAAAAAGATTACAGATATACCATTTATTGGGTTCTTTATATCGTAAATTTTTATAAATCTTAAGGATTATTAAGTTTTGTTTATCATACCTAGTTCTAAAAAAATATTTATTTTCAATTAATGCAATTATTAATTCTAGAATCTTAATCACTAAATTCATATTACTATTCCTAAATAACTTTACTTCAAAACTTATGACACTTCAAATATACAAAGGAATACACGAAAACTGGTAAGCTTTTTCATTAAATTTATTTATACCAAAACTTTTGGCACTAA
Source organism: Sulfurospirillum sp. (assembly GCF_036802865.1). Classification (NCBI taxonomy): domain Bacteria; kingdom Pseudomonadati; phylum Campylobacterota; class Epsilonproteobacteria; order Campylobacterales; family Sulfurospirillaceae; genus Sulfurospirillum; species Sulfurospirillum sp. The sequence goes on from NZ_DAIRVK010000007.1 coordinate 496, forward strand.
CACGTCTAATGGGATGTGAAGCTTCGCTGAGAGTTGTGCTATCATTGATAAAGAGAGTCCAATTTTACGGTTCAACACTTCAGAGACTTTGCTTTTACTCCCAATCATTGGAACCAAATCTTTTTGTTTAAGACCCAACTCTTCCATGCGGTATTTGATGGCTTCTATGGGGTCTGGCGTAGCGATTGCCCAGTGTTTTTCTTCGTATTTTTCGATTAAGAGGGCTAAGATTTCAAGCTCATCACTCTGTGGTGTTCCCATGTTTGGATCTTGTTCCATCAAAACATCAACACGCTCAAGTGCTTTTTCATAATCCATTTCGGTTTTTATAGGTTGAATGTTCATTTTAAATTTCCTCTGCATTGATTTTACTGTATTCACTGTGTGTTCCAACAAATTTAACCCGTACGATTTTTCGATTATAGTCGATATGCACGATCAAGCGGAAGTCATTGCCTTTGATGTTAAACACAACACGATTATCATGCAAAAAAGAGGCACTCGCATAATCATGCTTGATCTGCTCGCTATTTTCCCACTGAGCCTTACGCACATCTGCATGCCAAACTTCCAGAGGAATTTTTGCTTGTGCGTGTTTTTCATAAAACTGAACCAATGTTTTTTTGCTGATGATATTCATAGAGTGAGTATAATGCTTGTTCCTTTAAAAGGAACTTAATGAGGGATTTAAAATTTACGAGAAGAAATGCAAGGGAAAATCCCTTGCATAAAACACAAAAGTCTCGAAAGACTTCTGTAAAGAAACAATTAACGTTTAGAAAATTGTGGGCTACGACGAGCTTTTTTCTTACCGTATTTTTTACGCTCAACGATTCTTGAGTCACGAGTCAATAAACCAAATGGTTTAAGGATTGCTCTAAAGTCAGCGTCCATTGCTGAAAGTGCTTTAGAAATACCATGACGAAGTGCGTCAGCTTGAGCTGAATAACCGCCACCTTGAGTCGATGCTACAATGTCAAAGCTTGCTTCTTGTTTTGTAAGAGCAAGGGGCTGACGAACACGTTTTTTAATGGTCTCATGACCACCAAGCCACGCTTCAAAATCAACGCCATTAACAGTGATTGTACCTTTACCAGGTGCACTTACCCATACTTTAGCGATAGCTGTTTTTCTTTTACCAGTTGCGTATACTTTTGCCATATTACTTTACCTCTGCTTTAACTTGCGCTGTATGTGGATGCTCATTACCAGCATAAACTTTTAGCTTTTTGATCATCTCTTTAGCAAGATTTGTTTTTGGTAACATGCCTCTTACTGCAAGTCTATACAATTTCGCTGGGTTGTTAGTTAATAGATCACCTAATTTTTCAGTTTTAACACTACCGAAATATCCTGTGTGTCTGTGATACAATTTTGTGTCTAGTTTTGTTCCACTAAACTCTACTTTTTCCGCATTGATGATGATAACAAAGTCACCACAATCAACATTAGGTGTAAAGTAAGGTTTATGTTTTCCTCTAAGCAGTGTTGCTACTTCTGTAAGGACTTTACCAAATCTCTTACCAGCAGCATCCACTACGATCCAGTCGCGTTTAACTTCGCTTGGCTTAATCGCTTGTGTAGCTTTCATTTGTCATAACCTTTGACGTATTTATTTAACGAAGTGCAAGTGTAATAAAAATATACTTATATACAGCTTAAATTAAGTATATTATAAGCTTTTGACGAGTTCAATACCTTCGCTTTGCAAATAGCAAATATACGCACTCACAGGAAGATTATAAATCTGTGAAAGAGCCTCTTGATAAAGCTTCACTTGGGCGTGATGTTTTGCACTTTGTTTTTTTGAACTTTTATAATCAATCACAATAATTTTATCGGGAAATTCTAGCAAAAGATCGATCTGTTTGCGCTCTTTTTGATAGATAATAGGTTGTTCTTTTAAGACATTTGCACCCTGAATCAACTCTAAAAAAGCTTGACACGTAACCAGTTTTTCAGCTCTTTGATAAATCGCTTGCAAGGTTGATGTATCTAACAAAGGTGCAAAACGGTTTTGAAGCGCAATATACGCACGCTTCAATGCAGGCTCATCAAAACTGTCCAACATTTCCAACATATAGTGCTGTGCAATCCCAAATGTAATAGAAGCAATTTCTACGCTTTCACCCTCTTCTTCAGGCGTACTGGAAACCTCTTGTGCACCATAGCGCTTTGGCATATACACACACATGGCAGTTTCCAAGAGAGGTATTTCTTTCGTGGAAACCCCAATCATCCCACGCTCTGTAGTGTTCAAATCCAACATCGCAAATGCACTGTTTTGCGCTTTGGCACAGACAAACAAAGAGCGTTTGGCTCTTGTAAACGCCACATATAAGGCATTGAGACGATCTTCATACGACAAAATACCTTCATTTTCTTTGGCTTTTGCGTATGCTCCATCAACCGATTCACGTCCTGACATTGTGAGGTACAACCCTTTGATGTCTACTTCATCGTAGCTAAATAAAAGCGTATCGCTTCGGTTATTGTCACGACTCAGACGGTCGCATACGATGACGTGCTCAAACTCTAGACCTTTAGATTTATGTACGGTTAAAACACGCAAACCATCCACATCTTCACTTTTGGCCTCATCACTCAGATCATCCAATGCAAATAAAAAGCTCTCAATCTCCTCGTAACGACTAGCGACTTCAAGGAAACTCAGCACATCGGCACTGCCATCAAACAAGCCATAGGTTTTGATAATTTTTTCGACCAAAACAAGTGGCGTTGCGTCCAAGTTCCAGCCACTTTTAGAAAGTGGGGTATCCCATACCATGCCACACTGAACAAGAAACACTGCTTTATAAAGTTCATCGCCAAAATAGAGGTATTTGAGTAGCGAAATGATGGCTTTGATAGAGCGCACTTCGATAAGTTTTAACGTTGCTTCAAGTCTTACATGCAAAGTAGGAAACTGCTCTTGTACCAATGCTTTAAAGACTTTGGCATCTTTGTTCGTGTGCACTAAAAGGGCAATATCTTTAGGCTTGACACCCTCTTTTAAAAGCATTCCAATCGCCTCTAAAACAGAAGTTTCAATCTCTTCTTCGATACGAACATTAATGTACCCCTCACCCGTGGCTTTGGCAACCTTTTGGGGCTCATACCCTTTGATTTTAGAGGTAAAGATTTCATTGACAAACGACACTACCTGCTCGGTACTGCGGTAGTTCGTATCAAGCGCATTGACATCTAAATGCAAACTTTTTTTGGCATACCCAAATAGCTCTTTAGCCCCACCCCTAAAACGGTAGATCGATTGCTTCACGTCACCCACAAAAAAGAGTGTTTTAAAATCCTTCACACCCTGCCCTGCACGTATCTCTTCGATGAGTGGCAGAAGAATCTGATACTGCACGATGCTCGTGTCTTGAAACTCATCGATCAGTAGATGCTCTATCACGCCATCAAGACGAAAATAGAGAAAATCTTTGCTGATCTCTTGGCGCAAAAGGGTGTAAAGCAGATTGGTTACGTCATCAAAACGAAGCTCACCGTATTCGCCCATTAAGCTTCTCAGGCTCTCGTCGTACACCGAAAAAAGCTTGCCTAGTTGACCTAGAAAGTACGCCTCTTTAGCATTGACATGTTCGTTTAAAGCCTGTTTGAGTTCTCGTAAAAGCACATCAGTGGTCTCATTGGCATACTTTTTATAGTCCCAATACCCAAAGTCTTCACGCTCCAGATACTTTTTAGAAAGCAGATCGCCCAGCGTCTCCACTTTAAGTGTTGCAAGCCCACGTACGGAGAGTCCACTTTGCTCAAAATAATCTCGTATCTGCCCTAAAATATCCAAACACGGTTTTAAAGAAGGGTAGTGCCCTTCCGCCAGTGTGCTGATGTCAAGCTCTGATTTTTTCTGATAGAGCATGTCCAAGAGGCTAAACAGATCACCCAGTTTTTTATCTTCATTGATGCTAAAAGCAATGAGGGCATTGTAAAGGTTTTTACTTTTGCACCCTTTGATGAAACGCTCCACCAGTTCTTCACCCAGTCCATTTTGTCCTACTTTGAAGTCGGGTTGCAACCCTACATGTAATGCAAAATGGCGCAAAATGAGCGAAAAGAAAGAATCCAGTGTCGAGATTTTGATATCAGCTTGAAGCAAGCTTTGCATCACACGCTCTTTCTCAAAGAGTAACGTCTCTTTTGACTTGCCTGTCTGCACAGCAATCGCTTCTAACTCATCTTTGTCTTCTAAGTGTTTAAGCGTCTCAAAAATACGCGTTTTCATCTCTGCGGCAGATTTGTTGGTAAAGGTGAGCGCAACGATCTTTTGTGGATTTGCCCCCATAAAGAGAAGTGAGAGATAGCGAACGCTCAGCGCAAACGTTTTACCACTGCCTGCACTGGCTTCCAACGCTAAATAAGGACTTAAATTCATATCTGCCCCTCCCTTCCGCATAAGAGCACATAGGGGCAAAGCCTGCAATGCTTGATCTCCTCGCACAGCTCATACCCATTGATCGGTTTGGAGAACTCTTGTAACTTACCATGCAAAAGCGCTTTTTTCTCTTCCAAGAAGTTTTCAGCTACTAAAACACCCTCTTTAAGATCGTAATAATAAACGCCACCAACTTTACCCAAAGTGCTCGCAATGCGCTCGTAAAAGACCAGCTGAAAATCTGTGGTGCTTTCAAGTGAGCGCTCACTTGTCGTTGGCACTTTACCACTTTTATAGTCGATGACAAACAACTCGGCCTCTTTTTGGTCGATGCGGTCAATCTGCCCCTCTAACATAAAACCTTCATAAGGAACTTTATGCGCAAACTCTTTTTGAAACACCTGAAAACCTTCATCAAATCGCGCAACCTCATTGTGTATAAACGGGCGAAGTTTTTGAAGCCAGACATCCACAAAATAACCCCATACTTCATGCCTATTTTGTTCTTTTAACAGCGTTTCTATTTTGGCATAGAGGCTCTTTTCATCCCTGAGTGCCTCATCACAGATCGCCTCTTCTAGGGCTTTATGCAATACAATACCAATGGTTTGTTCATCAATTTGACTGCTTGGCATCTTCGCCTCTTTGAGCTTTTGGACATAGCGAAAATAAAACTGGCGTTTACAGGTAAGCAGTGTTTTTAGTTTTGTGGCCGATAATGGGAACGCTTTAAGATCATAAGGTGCATCAATAAAAGAAAGCTCATAAAGATTTTTAGGTGCATTGACTTCAAAGAGTAGCGGTTGCAGTGCTTTTTCATCTGCCATAACAGTTGTGCTAAAGCCAAGCTCATCCAAAAAGCGCGAAGGCATACTCGTCTCATTTTTCACATAAGCAATAGCGATTTTCTGCGCCTTTGAAAAGAGCTGATGGTAATAATAACGTTGTAAATTTTCGCGATCTCTTTTTGTTGGAAGCCCTGCATGTGCACGTACCGCTGAGGAGAGAAAGAGATCTTTTTGGCTTCTTTTAGGTACAAACTCATCGTTAAAATCTAAAACGATCACCCCTTTGTATGCCACACCACGAGTTTCTAACACACCCAATACCGTCACCTTTCCACCTCTAACATCGTCTTGGCTTAAAACAGAGAGGCGGTTTAAAAAGAGCTTGGTAATTTGTTCAAAACGAAGGGAGGGTGCGTATTTTAAAAAATGTGTAAAAGCAAAAAAGGCTTCTTTAAAAAGAGGGTTTTGCTGCTCTTTTGTATCCAGCGAAAGGAGTTTATCAAAGAAATTCATAGCCACTTCTGCACTGACTTTTTGGTGCCATATCTCTTTACAGGTAACCATCATTTCAGGCTCAATTTTAAGGCGAACAAGACGTAGGTGGTCTTCGATTTCGTCATTGCGCATCGCTTTTTCAATGGCACTGAGTTTCTGATAAAAATAGCTTTGCTTGAGACTTATGCCCATTGCGAAGTTAAGATTATGCCACGTATCAAATGGGCGCAACACATCGGCAAACCTCTCATCAGGTAAAACCACCACGATCTCCTCTGGTCTTAACCCCTCTTCCACAAACTGAGCAATGGTACTTTGCACATAACCCATCTGCGCTAAACGCGAAGCAAAACCATAAACTTGAACATCCTGCTCGGCAATACATTGAGGCGCTACATGCAAAATCTCTTTCGTAGAAAGGTTGAGCTCATACGTGCAATGGGGTTCCAACGTCATACCAAGTTCTGCAAAGAGTGTTACCATCTTTTGATTGTAAGGACTGATGCTAATTGTTACATGTAAAGGAATAATTGTTGCGATTTGACTCAACAATCCCACCTCAAAACGACTCAAAAAACCCTCCAGATGAATGCGTACAGCACCCAATGATAAAATATACTCACAATTGAGTTCATAGCATTCAGGAAGCGTTATACGGTCATACAAACCTTGCTTAGATAAAAGTGCTTTATAGTGTTTTAGAAGTGTTTGCAAAACGTCAAGATGTTCCACGTAATGCTCATACGTATCGGCACCCACCAGTGCTTCCAGTGCCACTTTCTCATGGCTTAGCTCTTCAAAAAAGTGAAAAAGATAACTTGAGTTTTTCAAAAATGTAAAAAATTCACGCTCAATGTAGAGAAGTTCAAACTTCGTAAAACGTGATGCTTCTTGCATGAGAAGCACACGCATATCTTCATCCACCAACGAATGGTGTGGAACAAGCACGGCTTTTTGCTCTAACTCTGCAATCGTTATGGCTTTGGGAAGAAGGGTGTTAGCATCTAAAAAAGTATCGTAAAAAGAGCGCACAGCCCTACTGGTTGCAAAAACTTCTAACATAAACACCACCCTTTTTTAATAAAAGGATTATAACAAAGCAAAGATTTAAGAAGGATTTTTATATCAAAATGAAAGAAAAAAATGGCTTAGGCACTTTTTAAAAAGTGCCTAAAAAGAGTTTATTGTGCAGCGTAAGCTTCGTTTTTGTGATAACCTTTAAATTCGCCAATATCGATTTTACTCAAAATTTGCCATCTGCCAGGTTTACTGATCTCAAAGGGACCAAACGTGTAATTACCATTTTCAACTTTAGAAGGGGACAACTGTTTGTTCTCTTTGTTACTATCAGGACGCGAAAGCATCAACAGAACATTCGCATCCTTGACAGGTGCACCACTCTTATCGGTCAATGTGAGGGTAATGCTATTTTGTCCCATTTCAAATTTTTCGGTCGAATACGTGAGGTCAAACTTTGCGTTAAACTTTTCTTGAAGTTCCAAAATGCTGTTGATTGAATGATCTACTTTTTGGTATTTTTCCATATAAAAAGTATCCATTTCTACAGGATTATCAATAGCAATTTTAATGGTAAAACCGCACGCAATAACACAGCCTATAATCATTCCTACAACCACATAAGGGTAGTATGTGTGTTCACTTTTAGCTTTTTGCACGACTTTTAATCCTTTTATAAATGATAAGTACTACAACAACAACCATAAAACCATAAATCAACAATCTCACAAGATTGATCGTTGTTCTATTAGCATTACCGATAGAACTCTCTAGCTCAATTTTACGATACTGTGCAATCTCTTCAACAAGTTCAGCATACCCATTAAGCAAAGCAGGACTTACACTGACCTCATTTTTCTTAGAAGTTAGCAATGGAATAATTGTCCCTTTCCATGGCAATGGGGAAAGAAGCGCTTCTCTATCAAACTCTTTTTCGAGCCCAGAAGAAGCATAAACATCTACTTTTTGTTCTGCTTTAAAAAGAGTTAAAAGTGCGTAAGGAGGGGTTAGATTTTTGACAAAGTTTTGCTCATAAGTGAGAATATTCTCTTCACCTTTTTGTTTTGCAATTAAAATGACTTTGACACCCGTTTTAGCAAAGAGTTCACTTCCCATTTCTTCGATCTTTTGAGCTGTTTTCTCTTCTAAAACGTCATCATAAACAACAAAATCTTTGGCAAAAACCAAAACCGGAAGCAATGCAATAAAGCAAAGAAGCCAGAGCTTCTTTGCTTTGTCATGTAATAAGGTATTCATTAACCGATGAACAAGTGGTGAGAAGTTAATACTGCCCACGCTGTAATTCCGGCAATGACAACTAAACCAAGAACAATAATTTTATCCATATTTTCAGCCATCTTATGCCCCTTATTTCGCTATAGTTTTTTGATTCGCATTGGCAGCATCTTTCATTTGAAGTGCTTGCGGATCAGTAATCTTATAAGGTTTATCAGCAACTGCTTGTTGTGCCTTTAATCCAAAGAATGTTAGCGTCCCAAGGATAGAAAGCAATAATACAACTGCAATCAACATTCCAGATATACCATTAAGTCCAAATATGTTTCGATTTGTATTTTCCATTGAGCTGTCCTTATTTCGCTAAAGAGCTGACGTACGCGCCAACCGCTGCTTTTTGAACATTGGTTAAACGACCATCATTGAATTTAGGCATATTACCAATAAATCCTTTTTTGCCCGTTCCAAGAACATTGACAACGAATTTTGCATCGCCATAAACACTTAAGTCTGGAGCACTTCCTGCCATGCCTTTACCATCTTCACCATGGCACGCTGCACATGTTGCCCATAGAGCTTTACCACTTTCTACGAGTGCTGGATTTTTGCTCTTTTTAACAACAGATACTTCTTGCATAACATACGCTGCAACTGCTTTTGCACTATCAACATCCAAAAGCCCCGCAGGCATCTCACCCAATGGATAATCTGAACCTTTAGCTCCGTTAACGATAGATGCAACAATTGCTTCTTCATTACCCCATTTACCTAGGTTTGCAGCCTTAGCCTTCATACCATCGCCTGTTACACCATGACATGGTGCACATTGTACTAAGAAAACACCCTCACCCATACTCATAAGTGTTGCTTTGTCAGGATTTGCAAATTTGCTCTCAAATTTTGTATTGAAGCTCTTTACTTCTTGATTGTATTCACCCAATTGTGAATAACTACCAAGAGGGTAGCCTGCTAAGAAATACCATGCTGCCCATACGATAGTTCCCACGAAAGAAAGTGCCCAACCAATAGGGAGTGCGTTTTTATATTCGCCGATGCCATCCCAATTCTCTTTTGCTAATTCTCCACTACCTTTATCGGTTTTCATCTGTTTCAAATACTTACCAATAACAAAAGCACTGAGAATTAAAATTGCTGCTGCACCAAGCAATGATAACGCGTTTACATTGTCATTCAGCCAATTCATTTATTGCTCCTCTTTATTCTTTCTCTTTGTTTGATGGAGTACGGGATTCAATTGGAGTATCATCAATTTTATCGTTTAATGCGATATTTCCGTACTGCTCATAATTTCGCGTACCTTTTTTTTCAGCCTTGTAAAGATGATATAAATAACTGTACATCATCACGACTAAAAAAATTGTTGCTCCCACATAAGCATAAGCTTGAATCTCTCTAATTGTTTCCATACTCACCGTGAACACCTTATTTTAAGCTATTGAGATAAGCAATTAATGCCACAATCTCTTTGATCTCGCCACGTTTAAATGCCTCTTTTACCTCTTGGCTTTTCATATCTGCAACAATAAGTGCAGCTTCTGCCATAACTGCTTTTTTAGCTTCGTCATGGGTACCAAGTTTAGGCATATCAGGTTGATCGTAAGGCGTATTAAATACTTTTTTCACGGTCAATGCTTCTGCATATGCGGTATCAATATCAGCAGTGTTTTTAAACATATGTTTGTATGCTGGCATAATGGAACCAGGCACAACACTGATAGGATCAGACATATGGTATTCATGCCAATCACTTGTTCTATAGTTTCCAACTCTCATTAAGTCAGGACCTGTTCTTTTAGAACCCCAAAGGAATGGTCTATCGTATGCATACTCGCCACTAAGTGAATACATACCATAACGATCTGTCTCAGATTTAAATGGACGAACCAATTGTGAATGACACGCATTACAGCTGTCTTTAATATAAACTTGACGACCTGCAAGTTCTAGGACTGTATACGGTTTTGTACCTACTACGGGACGTGCTGTCTCCATAAAGTCAGGTAAAATTGTTACAACACCTGCATAAGCAATCACCAAAAACACACCTACCGCAAAAAAGAATGGGTTTCTTTCTAACCAATGAAACATTATCCTATCCTCCTTTTACGCTGCCATAGGTGAAGCATTTTGAGGCTCAGACTCAATTGCTTTACTTGCAGTCATAGTTTTATACATATTGTAAGTGAAAATGAAGAAACCGATAAGATACAATAAGCCACCCGTTGCACGAATTGCATAATATGGAATAAGTACCGTTACCGTGTCGATAAATGAGTAAGCAAGGTTACCGAATTGGTCTGTTGCTCTCCACATCATACCTTGAGTAATACCTGCAATCCACATACTTGAGAAGTACAAGACGATACCCGTTGTTTGAATCCAGAATTGTGCTTCGATCAATTTTTTACTGTAAATTTCACGTTTAAACATACGTGGTGCCATATGGAACAATGCTGCCATTGTCATAAAGCCTACCCAACCAAGAGTACCATCATGAACGTGTCCTGGAATCCAGTCTGTAAAGTGCGCAAGTGCATTGACAGATTTGATAGATAAAATTGGACCTTCAAGTGTACTAAACATATAGAATGTTGAAGCAAAAATCATCAATTTAACCAATGGATTCTCTTTAAGTTGACCCCATTGTCCTTTCATGGTAAGCAAGATGTTAATCGCACTACCCCATGATGGAAGAATCAAGATAATTGAGAAGATTGATCCCATTGTTTGTACCCAATCAGGTACGGTTGAATAAATAAGGTGGTGTCCGCCTGCCCAAAGGTAAACAAACATTAGACCCCAGAAAGAAAGCAGTGAAAGTTTATAAGAGAAAACGGGTTGACCAGATTCTTTTGGTAAGAAGTAATAGATCATCGCAATAATAGGCACTGTGAAAATAAATGCTACCGCGTTATGGCCATACCACCATTGAACCATTGCATCATTACTTCCTGCATACATTGAAACAGAGTGATACCATTTTCCTGTACCTGCAACAAAATAAGTTGGAACTTCCATATTATTGAAAAGGTATAACATAGCAACACCCAAGAAGGTTGCAATAAAATACCACATAGAGATATAAAGTGTTTTTTCACGTCTGATACCAATCAAACCAAAAATACTCAAACCCCAAAGTACCCAGACAACAACGACAAGAATATCCAAAGGCCATTCAAGTTCTGCATACTCTTTAGAAGTAGAGATACCCATAAAAAGGGTAACAACTGCTATAACCATTAAGATCATGTAAAGCCAGAAATGAAGCTTACCAATAATCATCAAAAATGGTGATTCTGCCATCGAAACCTTGAGTACTCTTTGCCCAATATAGTACCATGCTGCAAAGATTCCGCTTAGTAAGAATCCAAAAATTACTCCTGAAGTGTGTAATGGTCTTAAACGACTGTAAGTACCATATTCACCCGCCAAGTAATTCAACTCAGGGAAAGCCATTTGATAAGCGATAACCACGCCTATTAACATACCAACGATACCAAAAAGGATCGCTGAGTAGGTAAAACATTTGGCTACTGAATAGTCATAGTTCAATGCATCTCTAGCCTGCATCAATTCCTCCTACTTGTGTTTTTATGTCACAAAAATATCACATAATGTAAGAATTATAGTGCAGCAAATCTACAACGAAGCTTAAGAAGATTAAATTTGTGTTAAATGAAAATAATTAAGGAAAATTTAAAAATAGAAGAAACAAGAACGATGAAATTATCGTTCTTGCGTATTGATTTTATAGCCAAGACCCGGGATATTTTTGATAAATTCTTTATCAGTTTTTTCGCGTACACGTTTAATAAAGGTACGTATGGCTGAATCTGTTACTTTTTTGTTTGTCCAAACATACTTTTTTATCTCTTCATGCAATACAAACACACCTAGGTTTTTGACTAAAATTGAGATAAAAAGTAACTCTTTTTTGGTTAAAAAAATTGTTTGACTTTCTTTCACTAAAACTCTACGACTTTTATCAAATTGATACCCATACCCTAGTTCTACAACATCACTTTGATCAAGCATCTCTTTAGAAACCAACTTAAGTGTTCTGAGGAGCTCATCAGGATCGATAGGTTTAATAAGGTATTTATCAATACCCACATCAATGGCTTCAAGCAATCTTTCTTTTTCACTAAATGCACTTAAAATAACAACAGGAGTCTGTTTTGAGATATGCTTAATCTCTTTTGCCATCATTAAACCATCCATTACAGGCATCATAATGTCTGTAATAACGATATCGGGTTTGTATTTTTTAAATTTTTTTAGTCCATCATCACCATCGCGAGCAACAATAAACTTAGCAAACTCATCGCCTATAGCACTTTCTAAGGCGTTTCTTAAATCTTCTTCATCCTCGACAAACAAAACCGTCAATTTTGCCAATCCACTCATAGCTCTTCCTTTTCACTCAATTCTGCTGGTATTGTTATAGTGAAACAGACGCCATCATTGCAATTTTGTGCAACAATAAATCCCTTCATGCTATTGTTGATAATCATTTTACTCATATAAAGCCCCAAGCCAGTGCCTGCACTTGCATGTTTTGTTGTAAAATAAGGCTCAAAAATCTTATCTATAATAGCTTCGTCAATTCCACCAGCATTATCGCAGACTTTAATTATAGCATCTCCTTGCTCAGATGTGTCAATTTCAATATAAATTAATCTATTTTTTAGTTTATTGTGGCAAAAAGCATCAATCGTATTATTGATTAAATTAATAAGAACTTGTGAAAATTCATTAAAATACCCTTGAATCGGAACATCATTTTTGATATCCATGCGCACTTCAACCTCATTTTTTTCAAGTGTTCCACGCATAATATCAATCGCTTCTTTGGCAACAAGACTCAAAGTAAAATGTTCACTTTGACGATCAGGACTAAAAAAATGACGAAAATCTTCAATCGTCTCCGACATTTTAGTAATGATTTTTTTTGCATGAGAATAACTGTCTTCAAACTCTATATCTTGACCATCATTTTGGCGTTTGTAGAGTTTATTCATCTTATACAGTGTAATGTTAAGTTCTGAAAGAGGCTGTCTCCATTGATGTGCAATGTTGGCTATCATCTCACCCATTGATGCAAGGCGTGACTGTTGAAATAAAAAACGATCTTTTTCACGGTTTTTTTCAACCTCTTCCAAAACGCGCTCTTCTAATGTTTGATTGAGTTCCATCAAGGCTTTTGTCTGCTCTTTAACTCTGCGCTCTAACGTTTGATTAAGTTCTTCTAACTCTTCATCTTTGGCTATAACGGCTTCATTCAGGCGTACACTCTCTGTCACATCATACCGAATGGCAATAAACTCTTCGATATCTCCATTTTCATTTAAAATAGGAAAAACAGTTGTGTTGACATAAAAGGTACTTCCATCTTTAGCAAGATTTTTAACGGTTGATTTGTAAGTTTTTTTTTGAAGAATTGTTTGCCAAAGTTGCTTAAATGTCGAAGCGGGCACATCAGGATGTCTTACAATGTTATGATTTTTGCCTACTAATTCTTCTTTACTGTAGCCAGAAATCTTACAAAATTCATCATTAACAAAGGTGATAATCCCGAAAATATCAGTTTTAGAGATAATATTACTACTCTCAATAGCACTTTGGTATTGCTCTAATTTCATGCAATTGCCGCACTGTAACCAAGATACGCCATATAAATGCCATAGCCTACAATGATAAATGAAGCAATTTTAATCATAACCTCACGAAAACCACTTCCTTTTAAAAACCCAACAACAAATCCAAGTCCTAGCATTGCAGGCATAGTTGCTAAACCAAACATCAGCATGGTTAGACCACCACCCAAAAATGACCCCGATGTTGCAGCTGCTGCCAAAAAGAAATAGACTAACCCGCAAGGTAAAAAGCCATTTAAAAGCCCCAGTCCATAAAAGCTAGCAATTGTTTTAGAATGAATCAATGTAGAAAAAAGTTTTTTAATGAAAGGATTAAAAGCAATGGTTGACTCTAAGGAGGTGAGAAATTTGATTTTTCCCATCATCGAAAATCCCATAAGAACCATGAGTATGCCAATAAAAAAATAAAAATAACCATTAATATGAGATGAAAAAGTAAAAACACTTCCAAGGGTTCCAAAAATCATGCCCAACAAAGTGTAAGAGCTGATTCGGCCTAGATTGTATGTGAGATGGCAAAAAAACTGTTGCAATGAAGTAGAGGACGCGTCAATTTTAGCGCTACTGTACGCCATGACAAACCCTCCACACATACCGATGCAATGCCCTAAACTTCCTAAAAATGCAACACTAATGATTGCTGTAATGTCGATGGCGTTAATGGCATTGCTCCATTTATTTAAAGTTCTTACAGAACTCTTAACACGCCTTCAAAGCAAACCTTTGAAAGCTACGCTAACGCTAAGTTTTCCTAGGCGGAAAGCCCGCGCACCTTTGGCGCTTTACTTTTTTTCAAAAAGGTTTTTACAACCTGTTGGCAAACTCTTGAAATATATATTTGCTCTCATGTGGTCCAGGGCTTGCTTCTGGGTGATGTTGCACTGAAAAAATCGGCGAATCATTGTACTCCAATCCTTCAATGGTATTGTCAAACAAGTTGATATGTGTCACTTTTGCAATAGAGCACACAGACTCTGGAACATTGTAGTTGTGGTTTTGAGCTGTAATTTCTACCACGTTTGTTTTGGTGTTTTTAACAGGATGATTTCCCCCGTGTTGTCCAAATTTGAGTTTATATGTTGGATGGCCATGTGCAATAGAAAGCAATTGATGACCCAAACAGATCGCAAATATAGGCATTTTTGCTTCAATCAATTTTGTAATTTGCGCTGCTTCTTTCTTAAGAATAAGAGGATCTCCTGGACCATTAGACAAAAAGAGTCCACTAATCTCACCATTTTTATAGCGCTTTATGACATCATCCGCATTGAAGTCATGAGGGATAACTTCGACTTCAAGTCCTGTCGCACACAATTCATTTAAGATATTTCTTTTAATACCAAAGTCAACTGCAAGCACTTTTTTACCTAGGCTATGGGTTGCTTTTTCATAAGATTGGGTATCGGCATTCCAAACACTACTTGTGTGCAAATAGGGCTTAGTTGTGCCTACTTTTTCAATGTAATTTACTTCTTCAATACGAGGACTTGCTTTTAACATCGCTTTGAGTTTTTCAGGATCACTCACTTCTGTTGATGCGATCATCATTTTGGGGCCAGAATCACGAATCATTTTCGTTAAATAGCGTGTATCAATATCGCAGATACCCATACTTTGGTGCTCTTTTAGAAATGTTGGTAAAGCTTCTGTCGATCTAAAGTTTGAAGGCATGACATTGAGACTTCGAACAAACATTCCACTGGCATGAACTGTTTTACTTTCCATATCGTCATCGTTGGTTCCAACAATACCAATTTCAGGCATTGTAAAGACAATGAATTGTCCCGCATAACTCGGATCACTCATAATCTCTTGGTACCCACTCATGGAGGTATTAAAAACGATCTCGCCTGTTTGTGAACCTTCAAAGCCAAAACTTTTTGCTTCTAAAAAAACGCCATTTTCAAGATAAATCCATACAGGTTTTAACATCATACTAACATTCCTCTTCTTCTTAACTCTTCTTCATAGAGCTTTTCAAAAATTAAATCATACTCTTCTGAGCCAGGAACTAATGTTCGTTTATAATTTCCAATTTTATCAGCTACATCATTTTCAATTTCTTGAAAATGCGCAATGTATGTCTCAATCGCTGTATAAACAACATTTTTGACACGGTTTTCTGTCACATTGTATTCAATAAGACCTGTTTTCCAGCATGTCTCTAAAATTTTATGTGCAATTTCATTGTATCTGTCTTCGTACGACAGAATAACACCAAACTCCTTGGCAAGTTTTTTCTTGATCAACCAGAACATATTTCTGCGGTCAACCCTTTGAAACTCCATCTCATCTTCATTTTGATCTAAAATCTCTGTAACACGCTCTTCTAGCGCAGTCTCTTGTTTAATATCGGCAACAATCAAATCCTCTGCGACTTTTACAATAGGCTCTAGGCCTTTAAGCATGGTAATGAATCCACAATTTAAAATATCGATCGCTATTTTATTGGCAATATAAGGGGCATGAGGCAATCTGATTTTCATCCATAAACCTTACTTCTGAATTTTCACACATTTTATCTAAAGTAAGGTAAATATCTGTTTAGAGCAAGTGTTGAGAGAGGTTTGTCACTCTTTTGTTTGATTATTCTCTACAAAAGGTGGACCTTTTTTGAGTTGTTGCGTAATTTCAGAGGCGACTTGTGGATTCATCTTTGCCATGATTTGTGAGACTTTTTTAGCAGGCAAGCCAAACATAATTGCAGCACCTTCATGAATAGGAAGTTTTTCAACAATGGCAGCAGCAGCGGCGTCTTTCATTTTAATGTATGTTTCGTCTAACTTATCGCCTTTTTTTGCTTGGACTTGATCTAAAAGTTTTTTATTTTCTTCCAGCATTTGAGCAATCTGCTTTTCTTTTTCTTCAAGTTCTTGCTTTGTTTTTGCAATACTGTTTTCTTTCTCTTTGAGCGCATTTTTTTGTTTTTCAAACAATGCATTTGTGGCAGCTTTGAGTGCTTCAAAAGATTGACGCGCTTCATCTATCTTTTCTACTTCACGTAAGAGTTCTCCCTTGCGTTCTTCAAAGACTTTCGTACAATCAATGGTATCTGCACACAATAATGTACCTACAAGTAAAATCCACATACGCTTCATTATTTACCTTTTTGACTTATTTGCCCTGCAAATAACATCGTTGATATTTCGTCTAAATAGAGCTGTTCTTCACGTTTGATTTTATCCATTATGGCTTGGAGCTCTTGCTCTTCAAGGTATTTAATTTTTTCATACTCAATGTGCGCTTTTTGATAGTCACTTTGAAGTTGCTTTGTAGTGCGTTTGACCACAAATAGCTCTTGCTCACAACGTTTTTTTTCACGACCTAAAATACTTTTTTGCTCATTGACCATCAAAAGAACTGAAATTATGCCTTCTTTTGGCATCTCGACCGCAGCAATCTCTTTATATAAAGCGTCAATCTTATGGGTAAGCATACGCTCTTTATTTTGACTTTTCATCAATTCTCTTTCAATTGCATCACGTTTTTGTTTACGAATTTTTGCTATTTTTGAGAATTGACTTTTCATAATATGAGAACCTTTACATGTAAAGATTTAGAAACACCCTATGGCTACCATTCAGAACGGAGGAGAGTAAGAAGAGTCTTAGACTCTTCTTATAATATAATGGTATCGTTTCTATCTGGGCTTGTTGAGACAAGTCCAATTTTTGTACCCGTTAAGACTTCAAGACGTTTGAGATAAGATTTAGCAGTATCGGGTAAATCTTCAAATTTACGACACCCCACAACACTTTCCCAACCTGGAAGTTCTTCATAAATTGGTATTACATTGTCCAAATCTTCGGGTAATGTCTCGACACGTTTACCATTAATCTCATAAGCAACGCACACTTTAATAGTCTCAAATCCATCAAGAACATCAAGTTTCATAATAGAAAGATCATCACAACCATTAATACGACTAGCATATCGACAAGCAACAGCATCAAACCAGCCACAACGACGAGCACGTCCAGTAGAAGTACCGTATTCATGGCCTTTTTCACGAAGTTGATCGCCTTCTGTTCCAAAATCTTCTGTTGGGAAAGGACCATTTCCAACACGGGTACAATACGCTTTAACAATACCGGTTACCTTACCAATATCTTTTGGATTAAGTCCAAGTCCTACACATGCCCCCGCACTAATAGTATTTGAGCTCGTGACAAAAGGATAAGTACCATGGTCAATATCGAGCATAGTACCTTGAGCACCCTCTAGCAAGACTTTTTTATTCTCATCCAAACATGACCATACCATATGCGTGGTATCTGTCAAGAATGGTAAAAGAGCTTTGGCATAACCGTCTAACTCTTTTTTCAATGTTTCAAAATTAGGTGTTACAATTCCTAGAGCGCTAAAAAGAGCTCTGTTTTCATCGTAAAATTCAACTAAAGACAGGGCAAGTTTGTTGGTATCGCGAAGCTCGCCCAAACGGTGTCCACTACGCTCAATTTTACTACCGTAACTTGGTCCAATACCACGTCCTGTTGTACCAATGGCTTTCGCCCCTCGTAGTTTTTCTTTGGCTTGATCAATTAAAATGTGGTGATTAAGGATCATGTGCGCTTTATCACTCACAAAAAGGCGACCTTCAAGTTTATCAAACTGTGCCATCTCTTTAATAAGTGCCTCAGGAGAAACAACGACACCGTTACCAATGACATTCAATGCTTTTGGATTTAAAATACCAGAAGGGATCAAGTGAAGTGCATAACGTACACCATCAACCCAGATCGTATGACCTGCGTTATGTCCACCTTGATAACGGCACACGACATCGTAATGTTGCGCTAAAAGATCAACGATCTTGCCTTTTCCCTCATCACCCCATTGAATTCCTACGATCATATCAGCTTTCATTTTATTGTCCATCTCTTTTGATTAGTATTTCGATTAGATCATCTGTGTAAAGACCAAAACCGCTTGAGCCAATGCCCTCACAGTCATAACTTCCACCAACACCCAGTGTAGAGTTTTTATGAATAAATCTAAAAAATAGTGCATTATAATAGCGCATTTTCACATAATAGAGCGGCGAAAAGACGACATTATCGTATGCAATATGAGCAGAAAGTGCTTTGAGTTTTTTAAGTTCAACTTGAAGAACATCTGGAACCTCGGGGATCACGGCTTCCAACTCTTGCAATGTTTGTAAACAGGTCAATTTTGTCAACCATGGAATATCCAAAGCAAGCAGTTTTTGAAGCTCGCCTTTTTCAAAGATTTTGAGGTCTAAGTTCAACATTGCAGAGAGAATCTTAGGGATATTAATATTGCTTACATGCAAAAGTGGTTTGAGTGAAAATTTTTCAAAAATCGACAAACTGGTCGCAATACTCAAAGCCAGATTGTCTTCGCCAATCAGCTCTGCACCAATTTGATGCACTTCGTGGCTTGGATAACGAAAAACAGGTTGAATGTAAAACCATTTAGAATGATTTGTACTTCGCCCAACACGTTTGGTACTTAAGCGTACCACGTCCATCGTACTATCCGCTCTGAGAGAGACAATATGATTCTGCTCATCCGAAAAACGTAACAACTCTTTTTCGTCAATACTTTTATGCTGATGATAAGAGAAAAAAGGTGTCACGATCTCTTCAAAACCAGCATTGTATAAAAGCTCACTTGCCACATTTTCAAGCTTACGCTTTAACTTGGCACTCTCTCCAAAATAAAGCTTACTGCCTGTGGGTATCTCGTGCTCATAAATCATTATCAACCTTGGTAAAATTCTTGGGTAAATACCCTATTGGCAGTTCCATCATACGCTCTCTTGCCCAGTTCTGCCAAAGCAAGCTCAACCGCATTAAGCGCCCAAGCTGTCTCATACACATTGACAAGTCCCATATGATTGATTCTAAACAGGGTATCTTTGATATGGTCTTGCCCACCCGCCATATTCACGCCGTATTTTGTTTTTAAAATTTTGCGGATTTTGCTCGCATCATCATGCAACACTGCGCTCATCGCACGTGCAGGCACTTTTGGATAGATGTGAAGTCCAAGAGCTTGCAGTGCTTTGTTGGTTGCTTCTGCTCTTTTTGCCGTATCGGCATAAAGTTTATCCAGTCCACCCTCAGCATCAATAAGTTCACACATAGCCACAAGACCGATAACTAAAGTTGTCGCAGCTGTCCATGCCGTAGTGTTTTTACGTTGGTTTTTAAGCTCTGTTTTGAGATTAAAATAATAGCCTACGCCTCCATTTTCAATGGTCTCTAACGCTTGAGCATTAAGCCCAATAAACGCAAGTCCAGGAGGAAGCATTAAGGCTTTTTGGCTTCCAGAAATAAGTGCATCAATATGGGTGGTATCGACTTTTTCAACACCCACAGCGGTAATGCCATCGGCAATCACCATAATGTTGGCTCGAACCGCTTTAACTGCTTTTGCTACCGCTTCAACAGGATGACGAAGTCCACCTGCACTCTCGCACACTTGCATACACACAGCATCAATGCTTGGATCATTTTTGACAAGCTCTACAATCGCATCCACACTCACAGGTGTGTCCCACTCATTTTTTATTTCGACAAATGGTTTGTTGTAAGCAGCACAAATCTTGCCAAAACGCTCACCAAATTTGCCCGAATTGACGACAATCGCTTTACTTTGACACAAATGAAGCACACACGCTTCCATTGCTCCAG
This sequence comes from Sulfurospirillum sp., assembly GCF_036802865.1. Taxonomy (NCBI): domain Bacteria; kingdom Pseudomonadati; phylum Campylobacterota; class Epsilonproteobacteria; order Campylobacterales; family Sulfurospirillaceae; genus Sulfurospirillum; species Sulfurospirillum sp. The sequence goes on from NZ_DAIRVK010000007.1 coordinate 20,765, forward strand.
TTCCACTGCTTGCTAGCATTAAAACTTCTTCCATATTAAAAAGCTTTTTCAAATAGCCTCTTGCTTGCTCAAAAATAGCCTCAAACTCAGGTGTTCTATGGTGAATGGTTGGTGTACCCATTGCCATACGCACAGCTTCAGGAACAGGAGTTGGTCCTGGTGTCAAAAGTAACATAAGAGATCCTCATGGTGTATAGTTTTGAGTGCGATTGTAACAAAATCTTGCTTGTTGTTTCTTTAGTAGCCGGCTTCTCTCTTCGAGCTTCACATTTACAGGTAAAAAGTCTTTTGAAAGTCGTTTTCCTATTTTAAACTTACATAAATAATGTAATCTAAAAGCAACAGCTTTTTGTTATCATCTCATAGTGTATTCTTTAATATAAAGAATCCTACTCAATCTCAAGGAGAAAACGCATGTCGTTTAAAGCCAAAATTATCGTGACAATCTCGGTCTTAATGTTTCTAAGTTTGGGCATATTTAGTCTGTTTAGTTACATAGATACTAAGAAAAACAGTGTTGTGCAAATTGAAGCCAGCCTTCAAATGGCATCGCGCGCCTTAACAGATTATATTGACCTGTGGGTCTCTTCTAAAAAAAGTGGTGTCGCTGGCGCTGCACGTTCTTTAAGCAATAGTCATACAATGGATGATGCTGACTTGGAAGCCAAACTTAAAGAGATGAGTAAAACATTTGATGCGATGGAATCTTACGCTGGTTTTGAAGATGGCAAAATGATTTACGGCAGTGGTAAGAAAAAAGCCGATGGGTACGATCCAAGAGCAAGAGGTTGGTATAAGCAAGCTAAAAGCGAGGGAAAAGTTGGTATAACCGATGCCTATGTTGGGGCAACAGCTAAAGTCCTTATGGTGACTGTTATGGCACCTATTATGAAAAATGGGGCGATGATCGGTGTTGTTGGTATTGATCTTCCATTGGAAACTTTGGTAAAAGCAGTAGGCGATGTCAATTTTAACGGTGGGTACGGAATACTTCTCGATACCAAGAAAATGATTGTTGCACATCCTAATAAAGAACTCCTTGGTACAGAATCAACACTCAATAAAGAATTTAAAGATAAAAAAGAAGGATTTATTGAGTATGACTTCCAAGGTGCCAATAAAATTTTTGCGTTTAAAGTATCGACTGAGACAGGCTGGACACCTGGAATTACCTTTGATAAGGAAACGGCTTATGCCTTTTTAACTGCGCAAATTAAAGACTTAATGCTTATGGGTCTTGTAATGCTCATCCTCTCGATCGGAATCATGATCGTGCTGATTAAAGCAC
>NZ_DAIRVK010000008.1:0-6441 GCF_036802865.1 Sulfurospirillum sp.
TTCTCTCAAACGAGGACGAAATTATATAGACTTACACCTTAAAAGAAGGTTAAAGAATTGAAGGGGATTTTACTTAATAATTTTGAGAAGAAATATACGTATAACCAGTCTCTTTTGTAACTGTAATTGTTACATTACCATCAGGGTTAACAAGTGTAATATGGCAATCTTGCGTTAATAGATATTGATATCTATTTGTCGCAGGAGGCAGAGTTTTTGTAATATAATAATATGGACGCCCCAATATATCAAAAGACAACTCACCTATTCCTGTTCCAGTATGACAACTTTGTGCAAATTCCACACTTGTAATTCCAAAAGATTTTGCAATATTTGTTTTATTATTAGTGCCATCAAAATAGTTATTTGATAATGGATCTCGAGCTGGTTCCATAGCATCAGAATTGCCATTTTGATCTTTATCTGAATAAATCTCGTAATAAATTTTTAATGGATTGGTTAATCTTTTAAATTCAAGCTGCCAATTTGCTCTAAACCAAGTTGCATTATTATCTTTGAACTTATCATCTATCATCGCTAAATGCTGAGTATAACGAATGTGACTTACCACTTGGTCGGCAGCTTCTCGCAAGGTATTACGTTGAAAGCTCGAGGAAACAACATACGATAAAATGCCTACGATCATAATGACAAACACCAGTTCAAGCATCGTAAACGCCTTTTTCATTTCCATCTTCTCTTAGATAACTCTGTAAAGATAAAATGTTTTAACGGTTTTGCCATAATAAGCAATATCGATTTTTTCGAACCCTTCATCTATCTCTTTTTGAGTTGTAAGTTTATACACCCCACCTCGTTCTATATTATAAAACTTAAGCCTTAGCGCCATTTTGTCATCTTTGATTATAACTTTCGTAATGCCTTTAGCTTTGAGTTCAGTCGCTAACTCTTTTGCAATGTCATAATTTATTGCAAAGTGTTTAGAAGGATCGTCCATAAAAGCATACAAAGGCTTGTTAAAAACGCTTAACATGGTATTTGCGATAAGTGTTATAAGCACAATCGCAAATACAAAGGTATGAAGTTTACGAAATGAGGGAAGTCTTACACGGTAACTGTTGAAAAAAACTTTTATCATTAAAGGAACAGAAAGGACCACAAACGGTGCAAAATCTTCAAGCAAGAGTCGTTGTCTTAAAGAGAGTAATAACGAAACGACTAATGAAAAGAATGAGATATACCATAAAAGGTTCTTTTCTTCTTTAATAAGAATGCGGTACATGGCATACACAAAATATAAAAAGAGCAACGGTGAAAATACGATGGCATAAACACCAAGTGTATCAATAAAATAACCTCGAGGCTTTCCACCAGTATCAAACCCGTACAGGTACATTGAAGCACTAAATAAAATCAGCGTCAAAATGAGTAAATCGGTTTTGCGCTTCATCAAGGCATAGATAAACAACGCAATATAAAAAATCGCAAAGGAATTATCAACAAAAAGACACACGATAAGAACCACGTGGGAAGCGATTTTGTGCTCTTTGAGATACAAATAGGTAAATAAAAGACTAAAGAAAATGACAAGGCTACCACTATTGACAAACAAGGCAACACCATTAACCCCTGGCAAAAGGGCATAAATAGCAATTGAGAAGATACGATCAACACGTTTTTTTAAAAAGAGTTTGCCAATTTTATAGAGTAAAACGATGGAAGCAAGGTGAAAAAGAATAAACGGCAAACGTAGTGCAACATCATTTTGCCCAAAAAAATGTGTTGAATAAACAGCAAGATAGTGTACGAGGCTACTGCCATTAAAAAAAATATTTGCCTCATCGTGGCTAATCGAGATACTTTGTGCCGCATATAACAGCAAAGCCCCACTTAAAACAAAGATAAGGAGTAAATAAAGTCTTTCTTTCATAGTTTTAGGAAGTTATTTAAGATGGCATGTCCATGTTCACTTAAAATGGACTCGGGGTGAAATTGAACACCATAAATTTGTTTGTCTTTAATCTGCAATGCCATAATTTCATGGTCATCCGTACTATACGCCGTTGGGATCACAACAGCAGGTAAGCTCTCTTGCTCAACTGTCAATGAATGGTAGCGTGTTGTGGTAAAAGTTTCAGGAAGCCCATCAAAAAGGCAACTGTTGTGAAGCTGCTTGGTTGTAGATGTTTTGCCATGCATCATACGTTTGGCACGAACTACTTTGCCCCCAAAAGCCTGACCGATAGCTTGGTGCCCTAAACAAATCCCTAAAATAGGGATCTTTCCACCAAAATGTTTGATAACTTCAAGACTTACACCTGCTTCATTTGGCGTTGCAGGACCAGGAGAGATGATGATCTTTTCAGGATTGAGTGCTTCGATCTCTTCGATGTTCAGCTCATCATTGCGAATCACCTTAAGATCAGCACCAAGCTCTAAGCAGTACTGAACAATGTTGTAGGTAAAGCTATCGTAGTTGTCTATCATTAATACCATTTTTCTTGTTTCCCTCAAACGCTCCTAAATTAAGAAGCTTTTCTATGCAATATACTTTTTGTTAATACTTAAAATTCTACCCTATATCTACACCAAAGCGTAGTTATTGATTATTGTATCAATTTTTGTGTTGTTTTAAAATTAATAGACCCTTTAAAAAAATGATGAAAACCTATTGACTTAGATTATGCCCCTTGTTCTTTACATTCCAAGAATTTATTTGTTGTATTCAAATTTCTCAAAACCTTTTCATCAACATACATATGATTTTGATATCATAACCTAGATTATATAAAGTCTATCGTATCGCTTTTAAACTTGAAATAGGAATAACCAATTCATCTCTCGAATTAACATCTAGCGTAGTACTTAGGTTCTAATTTTTTATGATCTCATCATTGAGTTTTCTTTCAACATCATCTTTTGATTGATATTGTTTGTTTTAGGAAAATATGTTTGTAGTAATTTTTTCAAATTTAACTTTTCCGCTTAAAGGCTCAAAAGGTTGTATTAACACATATAGAGTATATTGTGTATTTTTCATTTTTGTCCTTTGGCGTTAATTATTACGGAACAAATGTAAATATTTAAAGTAATATGCCCTCTGCGTTCTTTTAAAATTGCATTTGTATTTCGTTGTTAACTACGCAAAATTAAAGGTAAATCTAATGCCACGTAGGGAGCTGAAAGGCATTAACTACACTGCTTAGTATTTTTTATATAAATTTCTTAATCACAAAATTATTTGTTCTTAACTTTATAAATGAATTTATCAGGCAGAGGCAAGGCATCTATTCTTTTATCCCAATAATTACTTTTTTCATCCATTATATGAAATAATAATTGTGTTTCATACACATGCAATATAAATATTTTATTTTTAGGTTCGATGTAATCAAGTACACTCCTAAAATATTCATAATCAAGAACTCTATACGATTGACTGAAATAATTTAATAGTCCAACACTTGGATAAGTTAACATAAATGAATTACCAAACATCATCATAGGGGGAAACAGTTCTTCATCTTTACTAGTAGTACGATATGCTTCATATTCTTTTACTTTTTTGTTAGAGGTATACATATATTGTGTGAAATTTGTTTTCTCTGCATTCCAAGCAGGTGCATCTTCATTAACTGTATAAATTAATGGTAATGAACTAGATTCATTACCATTAAAGTTTTTAATCACGCCTTTATTAGTTTTTACATCCCATAAATCTTTATTCATGTAATGTCTAGAAAGATGATTGACAATCTCTTTTGCTATATAAGTTGAACCAATAGTATTAAAATGCATATCCGTTTTATAAAATACATCATATTGCAAACTAATACTTCTTAGAATATTTAGCGCATCAATATAAGGAATATCATTTTCTTGTAAAGTATTTTGAAATTTTTCTAACATAATTGGATATTCTCTTTTTGTTAGTTTCTCAGGAAATTTTTTTGCATATACTGTTGGTTTTACGGGTATGATAACCAGCATAAAATATATACCTTGATCATTACAATACGTTTGAAGTTTTTTAAGTTTTATAATAGCTTTTTCAATATCTTGGTCACTTAGTTTATCTAAAGCTGCTATTTGTACAGTTGATAATTTTTTATCGCTTAACCAACCATTGTCTCCTACTATAACTTCTTTAGATCTACCAAAAATACTATATTCAAATTGACCATTGAGCCTAAGAAATAAATCTCTTAATGGGAAGTTATCATTGTAATATTTTTCAATTTGTATATATGTACTAGGTTTTTTATAAAGTTCCAAAAGAGTATTTTGTATCAAACTAGCTTTTTGTCTTTTTTCATCGACGATATCTACTTTTATTATGTTCCATTTGTAATTAATTGTGGGTAAAGCTATAAAAAATATAAACCCAATGATTGTTAAATATTTATGTTTCATCATTAGAATCTAAAATAAATAAATGGTTTAAAATCATTTCCAGTCATATAAATTGTGGAAAAAATTAAAATTGTAAAAACTGAAAGTGTTTTCAAAAATATATAAATTGAATTGAATTTTTTAAGATTTGTTACAATTGAAAATGGAAGATATGAAAATAGAAATCCAGATAGAAGTGTAATCATAAATAATGGATCTTGATACATTTGTATATCTGAACTTCTGGAAATTGTGAACATGGCTTTTAAATACAAAATTGCTTGAGCAATACTTTCGCTGCGAAAAAGCACCCAACCAATAGTAACTAAAAAAAACGTCAATAAAACGCCAATAAATCCTTGCATTTCAAAATGATATTTGTTTTTTAGTAATCTCTCTAGTGTTAAAATAACCCCATAATAAAATCCCCACACGACAAATGTTAATGCAGCCCCATGCCATAATCCGCATACTAAAAATACTATCATAAGATTAATATATGTTCTAAATTCACCTTTTTGATTACCACCTAACGGAATATATAAATAATCTTTTAACCATCTTGATAAGCTCATATGCCATCTTTTCCAAAATTCGGTTACATTATTTGATAAATATGGTCTACTAAAGTTTTCAGGAAAATGAAATCCAAACATAAGTGCTAATCCAATTGCCATTGCACTATATCCAGCAAAGTCAAAGTATATTTGAAAACTATAGGTTACAGCACCAAACCATGCGGTGAGCATTGTAAGGGAATGCGTATCTAGTGCAAATATTTTATCTACGGTTGGGGCCAGGTTATCTGCTATTAGTACCTTCATTCCTAAGCCCATTGTAAATTTTACGACTCCTTTGTAAAAATTATCTATAGTAAGGCTATTTTCTTTTTGTAGCTCTTGTGAAATTTCTTGAAATCGTACGATAGGCCCTGCTACTAAGTGAGGGAAAAGAGATAAAAATGTACTAAACTCTAATAAATTAGCTCTGATAGTGTGATCCTTATAAATATCTACCAAGTATGCAATAGCCATGAATGTGTAAAATGAAATGCCAATAGGTAGATATGGATGAAGTTCTATAAATAATTGTGTATCTGAGACATATCCAATTAAATCTAATATGAATCTTATATATTTAAAATATAGCAGTAACAAAATATTGACAGTTATCCCTATAAATAAAATGATTTTCCTTTTTTTTACATTTATTAAAACTACTAACAATTCACCAAAGTAAAAATTTAGCACTATTGAAATGAGTAACAAAATCATCATTTTACCACTACCAAAAAAGTAAAAAATAAAACTCAGAAGTGTTAATATCATTATTGATAATATAATATTTTTTTTAGTAAATATTTTTGGGATGTAAAAAGTTATTAATGCTATAGGCAAAAATAAATAAATAAATATTAAAGAACTAAAAACCATGAGTTATTGTTTCCTGCAACTAAATTATGATGTAATGTAAAGAATTTATTAATTGATTTTAATAAAACTTTTTAAGTTTAAAGGCTTTTCCATAAAAACTATAGAAATAAATTTTTTAAGCGTAACACGTCAAACCAAGGTGTTACAAGTAGCTACTAAATTCTGATAGTTTTAACTATGCTCTAAACTAAAGCCTATATCGTTAAATACGTGACTAGCACCTAATTTAACAGCCAAGAAATTTATATAATTTTTTAGTTGTTGATATTATTTAGTTTTATATAGCCATACCTGTTTTAGGAGCTTGATGAGATGTCAAACGTTACTAATACAGATGATACTATGCTATGCCATACTTTACTACAATGAAAATATGATACAAAAAATTTGCTTTTAATTTAATTTAATTGGAGATCAAAAAAATAAAAAATTCTATTGTTGAGATGTACTAAAAATATATGAAAAATAGAAAGTTTTACTATTGCTATGTTAAAGAGCGAAAAAGTAAATATTTACAAGTTACTAAAATGTTGGGCAGTCTAATTTTAAAATGTTTTTAACAACTTTTATAGTTTGTGTCACAAAAATAATATTTTTATAGGGAGTGTTAGAAATTCCGTGTCAACTTGGTAAAATAATATTAAGGATTGACAAT
>NZ_DAIRVK010000009.1:0-4323 GCF_036802865.1 Sulfurospirillum sp.
ATTTCATTCTTGCATAATCCATCTCTCACCCCCCCTACGCTTTTTCGATGCGGCACAAGCCGCCCTTAGTTTCAGGAATCTGAGTAATGATGTCATAACCATAGTTTGTGACGGTATTGACACTCTCGCCGCTTGCATACGGTTTTGTTCCTGCTGGGAAATTACCCGTTCTATCTGTTCCTTGGAAGTGGCCTGCAAAGTGGAATGGCATAAAGACCATATCGGGAAGCACGGTTAGAGAGTACTTCGCTTTCACTTTGATTTTCGTACCCTCAGGTGAATGAATCCACATCATTTCACCATTTTTAACACCGTGTTTCAGCGCTAAATCTGGGTGGATGCTACAGAACATCTCAGGCGTTAAGGCTGCTAGATATTTGGATGAACGATTCTCTACACCCGCACCATTCATATTGACCAAACGTGCCGTAATCATGTTGATTGGGAACTCTTTACTATAATCTTTTGCACTTTGAACAGAAACATACTTCGTCATAACACGGAAGTGATTTGGCTTATCCGCAAATGATGGATATTTTGTTGTCAAATCATGGCGTGGTGAATGGAGTGGCTCACGGTGCAATGGAATACGATCTGGGAATTCCCAAACAATACTTCGTGCTTTCGCATTACCATAAGGGCAGATGCCCGCTTCCATACATTTTTGAACCAAGATACCGCTGTTATCGACTTTCCAGTTTGCACCACACGCTGCTTTTTCTTCTTCAGTGAGTGTAATGCCCAGTACTTTTTCGATGTTCTCTTTGGTAATCTCAGGGTGACCTGTTTCGATAGAAGCACCTTTAGGGAAAGAGCCTTTTTCAGCCAAGAGGTTTACACCATCTTTTTCCAAACCAAAGTTATTTCTAAAGCCCATACCACCTTGACTTACAGGGATACTGGTATCGTAAAGGTTTGGTGAACCACCGTGTGTTTTTGTCCAACAAGGCCATGGAAGTCCGTAGAATTCGCCTTTCATTGGTCCCATTCCAGCACCCGTTACTTCATCAAACATATGCCAGTTGTCGGTATGTTTTTTAACACGCTCAGCCGTCCAACCACTTAGACCGATGGTTTTGATGATACGCGCAATTTCATTGGTCGCATCTTCTGGCCATGTAAAGTCTTTTTTCTCAGGAATCATCTCAAGCTTGCCATCTTTGGTCTCTTGCATCAACATACCTTTAGTATATTGCTCATAGAATCCTAAACGCTTTGCTAGTTCAAACATGATCTCTTGATCGGGTTTACTCTCATAAAGAGGCTCAACGACTTTATAACGCCATTGTGCACTTCTGTTCGTTGCAACAACAAGACCACTTGTCTCAAATTGTGTTGCAGCAGGAAGAATAAACACGTTGTCTTTTTTATCGGTGAGAATCGCTGCTTCGTTCACAAATGGATCAGCAAGAACGATCATCTCTAAGTTATCAAGACCCTCTTTCACTTTCGCTTGTTGTGCAATGGAAGTGATACCATTACCCAAAACAACGAGAGCTTTAAGTGTTGTGCCTGCATTTTCAATTTTATCATCACTTTTAACACCAGCAACACCTGCCCACCAACGAGCTAATGTAAAGCCAGGTTTGTTCATCCATACGGCTTCTTTGAATTGTGATTTGATGTAGTCAAAATCAACACCCCATTGTTTTGCAAAGTATTTCCAAGAGCCTTCAGCTAGGCCATAGTAACCTGGAAGTGAGTCTGCTAAACATCCCATATCTGTAGCACCTTGAACGTTGTCATGGCCTCTGAGGATGTTTGTACCGCCACCCGCTTTTCCCATGTTGCCAAGAGCAAGTTGAAGAATCGGTGCAAGACGTGTATTGCTTGTTCCAATCGTATGTTGTGTGAGTCCCATAGCCCAAATCAATGTACCAGGACGATTTTTTGCATACAGTGTTGTAATTTGGATGAGTGTTTCTACACTGACGCCTGTCACATCTGAAGTAACTTCAGGTGTCCATTTGAGCGCTTCTGTTCTAATTTCATCCATACCATACACACGGTCATGAATGTACTCTTTATCTTCCCAACCATTTTTAAAAATGAGGTGAAGCATACCGTACATAAACGCAATGTCTGTACCAGGACGAATTTGCGCAAAAATATCTGCTTTTGCAGCTGTTTTTGTAAAACGAGGATCAATAACGATCAATTGAGAGTTATTGCGCTCTTTTGCTTTTAAGAAATGTTGGAAACCAACTGGATGGTTTACCGCAGGATTAGCGCCAAAAATAATAATTGCTTTAGACTTTTGAATATCTCCAAGGGAGTTCGTCATAGCACCATATCCAAATGTATTCGCCACACCGGCGACTGTGGAAGAGTGTCAGATTCTAGCTTGATGATCTGTGTTATTAGTTCCAAAGAATGCAGCGAACTTTCTAAAGTAGTACGCTTGCTCATTACTCATTTTTGCTGAGCCTAAGAATTGAACGGCATCAGGACCATCATTTTTCTTCAACTCTGCTAATTTTTTTGAGATGCGGTTTAGTGCATCATCCCAAGAAAGACGTTTCCACTGACCATTTTCTTTGACCATTGGGTATTTGAGGCGTACTTCAGATCTGACCATATCGATCATATCTGCACCTTTACAGCAGTGTCCACCAAGGCTTATTGGGTGATCCCCAGCCACTTCTTGACGAACCCATACACCATTTTGAACTTCTGCGATCACGCCACAACCGACGGAACACGAAGTACAGATAGTTTTAACTTTTTTGCTTCCAGGAAATGGGTTTTTAACCTCTTCCTCTGTTGCGGCGCGTGTTACTTTCTCACTAGCAAATGCTGAAGTGGCACCGAATGCACCAGCAACAGCTGCCATTTTGAGGAAAGAACGACGACCGACAGTCGTACTTAGAGCACGTTCTGTTGTTTTTTCCATAACGTTATGCCTCCTCTTTTATAGGGCAGATTTATAATAATCTTCCCATGTTTGTGTTTTTGTATAGGTAATCTCTTTCTTTTTAGATTTGCCTAAAACAACGCCATTTGTACCTTTTGAACCAGAAGTACCTGCTTGTACACTCACTACACCAACGGTAGCAACAGCGCCAGCAAGTGCAACTTTTTTAACAAAGCCACGTCTGCTTTCGTTCATTGAGCGCCTCCTTGATAATCTAAATCTCTTACGCGATAAGAGATTGCTCAAAACTGCTAAACAGCCTTGAGCAACCTCTTTGGTTGCTACACTTCGACCGTTTTCTTAGCTTTATCAGCCTCTTTTTTGGCTTTGTTTTCTGCACGTCTCCTTGCCTCTGCACCAGAGATGACTTCGACAGGTTTTTCAACACGCACTTTCTCTTTAAGAGGTGGTTTTGCCACTTCAAAATACATCCGCTCAAATGCCATAAAAGCATTTAAAACAATGGCAACAGATTTGTACGTTTTAGACATTGGATGCTCGTAAACATTAATCACAAATTCATCCATAAAAGGGTTAATCACTTCAGTAAAAAGGCAATGTTGCAAATTGTCATACACTTTTTGATCTTGCATAATCAGTTCAATGAGTTCGTGCATAAACGTGAAGATAAAGCCCACGCTGTCTTCATTCTCTTTAAAATTATTTTCGTCACGTCTGATTTTTGTTTTAGCTAAAAAGTTTTTAACAGCAAGTCGTTGATGTCCACTTTCAACCCCTTCGTCATAATACGAAGCGGTATTGCGCACAACAGGATAAGCTGGGTTATGGAAAATGTCGTCATACTCTTGAATAAGGGCATTTTCACCTTTCTCCATTAAAAAAGCTTTAATCTCTTTAAGCGCTTCACCTGAATTCTCATCGATTGGATTTTCGATCATCACATCAAGTGCTTCAATAACACCTTTATAACGTTCACTATTTGTTGTAAAAACAAATATTTTACTCAAGAAACCATAGTAGAGTGACCTTGCTTTATTAACGGATTCTTTATTTATCATTTTTTTGTTCCTCATCTTGACCTAGTCAATAAAATTAGACCTGTTTCAATCTTTGAGATAATTGAATCGCAAAAGGTCTGATTTAAGGGCTTTTGATGAAAATTTCTCAAAAATTTCACCCTTTTTTTTGACTCGTTATATACCATCAGTAAACAGTTCTTTACCGATTATGAGAAAATTTACCACAGATTTGCTTAGGTGAGAATGGGTTAAAAAGAGTAGTTTAAAAACTTAAAGCTAGCTTAAATATGCTATTTATGCATATTGCTCTGAGAGTTAAAGCGGATGAGAGAAGTATAGTTCAGAGAACATTAAAGCTCTCTGAACTACTTTTTTTCTGCCTCGGAAGAGGCAAGCTTCAGTGCCTAGTGTAACGTAGCTTTTCAAGCT
>NZ_DAIRVK010000010.1:0-3835 GCF_036802865.1 Sulfurospirillum sp.
AACCCTAGAGCTAAAAGAGTTTTTTTGCTACCCATGATTAGATGTTTTCTCCTGCGATCATACCAAAGGTTAAACAATCTGTGACTGCAACAGTTCCTAAACGACTCGCACCGTGTGTTCCACCTGTTACTTCACCCGCTGCAAATAAACCAGGGATTGGTTTGTTTGTATTGCCAGAAATTACTTGTGCTTTAGTATTGATTTGTAAACCACCCATGGTATGGTGAGGTTTTGGTACCAAACGAATAGCGTAGAATGGTCCTTTCATCTCAATGGCTTCTTTGTCTTTCATATCTTTGAGTGTTTGTTTTTTGAACTGGTCTTCAACGCCATTTTTTGCATCTTCATTGTACTTTTTGATAGTCTCTTTAAGCGCATCTGCTGGAATTTTATAATTTGCAGCCAAAGCATCGAGTGTGTCAAATTTTTTCATAACGCCACCAGTTAAGCCTTTCTCTATAATTGGGTAGACTTGCTTATCAAAGGTGTTATAGGTTCCAATGACGACAGGGTATGCTTTAGGTGCTTCTCTTAAGATAACATACTCAGCGTCCGCTCTTGTTTTTCTATCTGCCATTTCATTCATGAAACGTTTACCATTTCTAACGTCAACTGCAGCACCCAGCACAAATAAACCTTGTTGAGTAAGAAGTGGTGCTACACCAAAACCTCTCTCATCTGGGCTTGCCCATGGTCCTTGTTGAATCCAGTCAATATGCACTGGAAGTGCTCCGATTTGGAATGCTTTTAAAAGTGCACCTGCTGTTGCACCATCATGGTTTGTAGCGTCCATATCATCTGTCAAACGTGGATCTTGAATTTTTCTAAAGACTTTATCCATAGAGAAACCACCTGATGCTAAAACAACACCTTTTTTCGCTTTATAAACTTTCTTCTCACCAGATTTGTTTTCCATATCATCGCTGAGAAGTTTTGGATCAAATTTATAATTGATTCTTGCAGTTACACCTACAACGCTTGTGCCATCAGCGCTCATAACAAAATCATCCATTTTTGCACGTGTTAAGATTTTACAACCAGGAAGTTTCTCAACAAACTCATGCATCGGTTTAATAACACCCGAACCACTCATATTTTCAGTTACTAAAGATCTTGGTGCTGAGTGTCCACCAAACCATGCTGGTTTAACATCTTGCCATTTTGCACCACATTTGATAGAGAAGTCTAAAGCGTCTTGTGAACGTTTAACAATTGTCTCAAGTAAGTCAACATGGTTAATACCAAGACCTGCTTTTAAACAATCTGCAATAAATTTTTCACCAGAATCTTCAATGCCGTATTTTTTTTGCCATGAACTGTTTGGAACAGCCATACCACCACCGTTGATAACAGAGTTACCACCAACACGTCCCATTTTCTCAAGAATCAATACTTTATAACCACGCTCAGCTGCTTTAGCAGCAGCAGCAAGACCTGCAAAACCTGTACCAATTACGATAACATCGTACTCTTCATCAAACTTAACATCTTTTTCAGTTGGGGCTGCTGCCATTGCATTTGCTGCAGTTAACATTGCTGCACCAGCTCCAACCATACCTAGCTTTAGAGCATCTCTTCGTGACATTCTCTCTTGACTCATTGTATAACTCCTTAAGATTAAGATGATTTTCTTACTTCGGAGTAAATTATATCAACAAGCTGTGATATATATTGTTAGTTTTTTATTTAAGAAATATTTCAGAAATTGAGTGTTTACCATCTGTTGAGGAATAGAAGCAGTTATTTAGTTATTTCAATGAAAGTTTATAATTTGATACCCTTTTCCATGCAGTGTCCTAATCAAATCGCATGGAAGCTTATCTCTAAGTTGTTTGACAAGTGCTCTAATTCTATCATTGCTCACTATCTCATTTTCATAGACAAAAGAGACGATCTCTGCACAAGTAATGACCCCGTGAGATTTTAAAAATAGATATTTTAGTAACAATGCTTCTTTTTTGCCAAGAACAGTATGATTATCTTTAAAGATAAACATTCTCTTTTTAAAATCAAAACATATACCCTTACAAGGATAAAAGACATTATTGTTCCAAATATGACACAACTTATAAATTCGATAAACGATCTCTTCAACAGAGAACTTCTTGATGATAATATCATTGTAAGAATAAGAAGAGAGTGTTTGAAATATTTGTGGAGACATATCTGACTCTAATATCAGTAAAATAGGTACTACCTTTGCATTTGTTCGTATAAAGTCTAGTATTTTCGTATCTGCTGGATTTTGAAGATTAAGGATAAAGAGAGAATAACTCTCTAATGTTGAAATTTCATCAAAAATATCATGTTCATTTTGTGTTTTTTTGACGTCTATTTTAAAGCGACATTTATTGAGACATCTATCGATCTCATTTTGTAAATTTATATCTGAATCAAGAAAAAAAATTTTCATTTTAACTCATCTTTCGATCAATTCTTCAAATTTTTGGAATCTATCATCATAAAATAGGGCTTTACATCGATCGTAAAGCCCTAAAATTTAGGATAACTTAGAATTTATAGTTTACGTTAAACCACAATTCATCTGTTTCTAAAGATTTTGTTTTTGCACCAGAAACAAAGTAATCTTTGTCAAATGTTACATAAGTTACTTCGGTTGTTAACCCTTTAAGTGCAGGAACTGCGTACGTAAGTCTTGCTGAATAGCCTTCAATCTCTGCTTTCGCATTGGCTGCAGTTGTAATAGTTGCTGTAGATTGAGTATCTTGTTTTGCCGTAACATACGCTAACTCAGACGTAAGCCCTGTAATGCCCACTTGTGAGAAATTATAGGTTGCGCCAAATCTATAGGTATCCATACCAGCAAAGCCATTAAATACCAAAGGTCCACGGATGGAAAGCATGGTATAACATGATGGTCCATTACCTAAACCAAGTAGTGCATCATCACCATTACTTACAGTCGTATATGCAATCGTTCCACCAAAGCCATAAAGTTCAGAGAAACCAGCACGAAGACCTAGCATATCACCATTAGCATTCATAAAATCTAATGCGCTACCTGTTCTAGATCCTCTGTAGTTTGCATCAAAAAGAAGTTTATAATTGCTCATAGGAAGCACGTAGTTTGCTTCAGTATAATAGAATGAGATGTCATCCGTTGTACTTGCAAAGGTACCACCATAAGGGCCTTTCCCATTAATACCATTCATAACAACATCATTTGCTTGCGCAAATTGTGCTGATAAAGTAAGATTTGGAACAGATTTATTAATAGCACCTAATGAGTATGCGCCATCAAATCCAAATGTAGTTGGACCAGCACCTGCGATAATAATTTGTTTTGTAAATTCTGGCGCATCATAGGTAAAATTATTAGCTCCTGTAGGTGTTAAAAAGTTACCATTAAAGACATCACCTGTTCTACCTTGGAATTTACCAACATAGTTTGCATAAAGTGTTGTTTGAGGTAAATCCATATTGGTAATTGTTGCACCCTCAAAAGACTCTCTAAAGAAACGTGTTGGATTACCTGAAACAAGAGGTGTTGTAATGTACTGACGACCAACTTTAACATCCGTTTTGCCAATTTGATAACCTAAATAGGCTTCTGAGAGAACAGAACCTTGTCCAGCTTCTTCTTTATTGAAAAGTTTTTTTGCATCATCTGTTGCAAATGGAGTAGAACTACCTTGGTAAGTAACACCAAGTCTTAAACCATATAAAGTATCGGTTACATAACCAAGTTCTACACCCACGTTTAAAATACTTTGATGATCCGCTTTTGGACCAAAGTTACCTGCGTCATCTCTGTCCCAGTACCATGCTTTTAAGGTACCATTGACTTTACCATTTTTAAACGCATCTGCGAGTG
>NZ_DAIRVK010000011.1:0-1637 GCF_036802865.1 Sulfurospirillum sp.
GAGACCGTTAAATATTTCGTGTCAAAATAATTCTGATAAGAGAAATCCTATCGCACCAGTTTAGCTATTGCAACAGCAAGAGCATTTTTCTTCACTATCTTTATCAGCGTAGAGCTTGATTAAGCTTTTAATATCTTTTGAACAACATTTACCGGACGGATTTAGCTCTTTACAACTACTTCCAGTACAAGCTTTAGTTGATTCTTTGATTTTTGATAAAGTATCATTTCCATTTTTTATAGCATCTACAATAGTTTTTTTATCAACTTCTATGCAATAGCACACAAACTCTGAATCATTAGCTTCTAACCAATTTGTCATATCAAAAGTCCTTTAAATGTTTCTATCATATTATATCATCACTTAAATTTTAAGCTCATTATTAAGCCTCCCTTCAAAGAATATTGCCAATTGGGAAAGGGTTAAACTCCAATTCCACACTGGCATAGTCCATTTTTTCTCTGCATTTTTAATACCCATATAAAGTAATTTCAGAAGTGAATTTTCATTAGGGAATGCTCCTTTTGTTTTGGTGAGTTTACGAAATTGGCGATGCACTGACTCAATAATATTGGTGGTATATATGACTTTTCGAATCTCTGGCGGGTACTTAAAATAGACAGATAAGTTTTCCCATTTATTTTGCCAAGATTGAATCACGATAGGATATTTTTTACCCCATTTTTCATCTAATTTTACAAGTTCATCTTCTGCTAATTCTTTGGTTGTTGCTTGATAAACACATTTGAGATCTTTCATAAATTCTTTATGGTTTTTAGAAGCTACATAACGCATTGAATTGCGTATTTGATGGATAATGCATAGTTGCACTTCTGTTTTTGGGAAAATGGTCTTAATGGCTTCAGGGAAGCCTTTTAGTCCGTCAACAGAAGCAATGAGTATATCTTTGAGACCTCGGTTATTTAAATCAGTCAAGACCGAGAGCCAAAAATTTGCCCCTTCATTTTCTGATAGATAAAGTCCAAGTATCTCTTTTTTACCATCCATTCCAACACCAAGGATGGTATAGACTGCCTTAGAGATATATTTACCACCATCTTTGATTTTATAGTGTATGGCATCAAGCCATACAAAAGGATACATACTATCCAGTGGGCGAGCTTGCCACTGTTTTACTTTATCAATGATTTTATCGGTAATGGCACTGATGGTTGCTGTGGAAATTGATACTTGATAAATGTCTTCAATGTGGGATGATATATCTGTATAGCTCATCCCAAGACCATACATTGAAAGTATTTTTTCTTCAATTTCATCTGAAATAGTTGTTTGATGTTTTTTAACGATTTGAGGCTCAAAGGTTCCATTTCTATCGCGAGGGGTTTCAAGTTCAAAGGAACCATCACTGGTTCCTTTGATTGTTTTCTTATTAAAACCATTTCTTCGGTTAGATTTCCCACTTAGAATATCATTGGCAATATGTGATTCTACCTCTGCTTCAAGTGCTGCTTCTGTGAGTTGTTTAATAAGTGGAGCTAAAAGTCCATCTTTACCTGTAAGTCTTTTTCCTCTTTTGTATTGTTCCAATATTTCATTGAAATCAAAACTTAATTGTTCTTCCATTGTCAATCCTTAATATTATTTTACCAAGTTGACACGGAATTTCTAACACTCCC
>NZ_DAIRVK010000012.1:0-1624 GCF_036802865.1 Sulfurospirillum sp.
TGCCGCATCGAAAAAGCGTAGGGGGGGTGAGAGATGGATTATGCAAGAATGAAATTTTACTGCGATGAGAGCAGATGTATAGAGTGTGATGGCTGTAGCGTAGCATGTGCAGAAGCACATGAGCTACCCGTAGGTATCAGTAGACGTAAAGTAGTGACAATCAATGAAGGCATCCCTGGCAAAGAGATGAGTACATCCATTGCATGTATGCACTGTACTGACGCTCCATGCCAACAAGTATGCCCAGTGGATTGTTTTTACATTCGTGAAGATGGCATCGTTTTACATGATAAAAATAAATGTATCGGTTGTGGTTACTGCTTGTACGCTTGTCCGTTTGGTGCTCCTCAGTTCCCAAGAGATGGCGCGTTTGGCGCTAAGGGAGCTATGGATAAATGTACGATGTGTGCAGGTGGTCCATTAGAGACAAACTCTGTTCATGAGCGAGAACTTTACGGTCAAAACCGTATCGCTGAAGGAAAAGTACCTGTGTGCGCAGCAATGTGTTCTACTAAAGCTCTTCTTGTCGGTGACGCTGAATCCGTATCGAATGTCTTTAGAGCACGTGTTATGGCTCGTGGTGGAAAAGGCGCAAACTCTCCTTATGGATGGGATAAGGCATATAAAAACCAATGAAAGGAGCAGCAATGAGAAAATACATACTAATGTTCATTGCAGCTCTTTGTTTGGCATCAGTGGCATACGCCGCTGAGAGCCAAATCTGGGGTGAAATGCGCATCCAAAATATCCTAGGATACGGACAAGAAGAATCCTTGAAATTAGGACCCTTGTTCACCATGCTCCAACATCAATATTTTGCATGGATATTCCTAGGAGTATTAATAGGTGTTCCAGGAGCCTTCTTTATCCATTATAAGATTATAGGCCCCAAAGTGTTTCCACACAGTGAAAAGAAATACTACGCCTTTAACCTCTATAATAGAATTATCCACCAAGTAGCCGCAGTGAGCTTCTTGGTTATTATCCCTACAGGATTCATTATCGTCTTCGGTGACTTCTTTGGTGGTGGAACCTTAGTAAGAATGGCAAAGAACCTTCATGGCATCTTTACCATACCTTTTACCATTGTTGTCATTCCTATGGCACTCATGTGGCTTAAAGAAGCCCTCTTTAATATGGATGATGTGAAATGGTTTATGATCCTAGGTGGTTATCTCTCTAAAGAGAAAAAACCTATCTTGGCAGGGAAGTTTAATGCAGGACAAAAGATGTGGTACTGGGTAGCCATACTTGGAGGAATCACGATGATCTTAAGTGGTGCCTTTATGTACTTCCTAGACTTTAAAATGCAAATGTTGCATAACTTAACAGGTATGAGTCAAATCGATATGTTAAGAGCTGCAGCGATTATCCATAATGTCATGGGCTTTGCAGTCTTAGCACTCTTTATCACCCATGTCTATATGTCCATGTTTGCTATTAAAGGAGCCGTTCATAGTATTATCACAGGCTATGTTGAAGAAGAAGAGGTCAAGATCCTTCACAGCACGTGGTATAAGAAGCTTAAGGATCAGGGTAAGTTTTGATTTTTATACGCTTTCCAAGCCAAGCTTGAAAAGCTACGTTACACTAGGCACTGAAGCTTGCCTCTTCCGAGGCAGAA
>NZ_DAIRVK010000013.1:0-1299 GCF_036802865.1 Sulfurospirillum sp.
GCAGGAGAAAACATCTAATCATGGGTAGCAAAAAAACTCTTTTAGCTCTAGGGTTTTTTCTGATTCTCGGTGTGATGTCTTTGGTGGGGAGTGAAGTGAAAGCTTCATCTCCTCAGCTGAAGATCACTCCTGAACTCAAAGAAAAATTTCCCATGAAGCCTCACCATGAGAAGTTGGCATTTAAATGTGTTGACTGTCATGAAGGACAAGGGGATGACCCTGAAAATTTTAAAGCGATAGACGACAAAGGCTGTTTGTCGTGCCATAAAACAAAACAGTATTTGGCAGACAGACTTAAATTTATGGATGCATTACATGTTAATCCACATAACTCTATTCACGATGGTCCGAAACTTTATTGTGATGAGTGTCATTTTGAACACAAAAAGTCAGAAAATATGTGTTTAAGCTGTCACAGCAATGACGTTAAGATTTGGATGAGGCCGACACCATGATCAAAAAAATATTTCTCATCATAAAAAGCAATATTTTGCTAACGGCATTAGTAGGTGTTTTGGTAGGGTTACTCAGTTCATGGATTCTTTATGAAGGACTTCACAGAACGAGTGGAGATAAGTTTTGTGTCGTGTGTCATGAGATGAAACCAATGGTTGCAGCGTATGAAAATGATGTACATGGCGGAGCTGGTAAAACAGGTATCAAAGTCACCTGTGCAACATGCCATTTACCACATGAAAATGTTATTGCTTACATTGCAACAAAAGCGAGAAATGGCGTTGTTGAAGGAGCGATTCACTTCTTTGGTAACCCAGATAAAATTGATTGGCAAGCAAATCGTGCCAACAGACAACACTTTGTCAAAGATGAAGCGTGTTTTGGCTGTCATACGAACTACAGAACCAATGAATCTATTAGTGAACAAGGTCGTAAAATGCATGAGCATTATGCAAGCCTTGAAGGTACTAAGAATGAGATTGGATGTGCTTCGTGCCATGCAGAAGTGGGGCATAAAGGGCTTAGAAGTATGCTCAACTACTACAAACCTGAGTATGAGTTTTACAAAGGTAAGTTAGATAAGAAAAAAGAAGAGGCTGAGAAAAAATTAGCCGAAGATTTGAAGAAATAATTAAAGAAGTTGTATAACGCTATAAATGGAGTTCAATGGTTTACTTGTAAAGCATTGAACTCTTAAAAAAAAGGAGATAATATGAAACTTGCTAAATTAAGTATGGTTGCAATTGCAGTTCTAGGGCTTGGCGGTCACGCATATGCTGCATCAGATACACTCGCAGATGCGTTTAAAAATGGTAAAGTCAATGGTACCTTAAAAGCATGGTA